>NZ_JBALBY010000048.1:0-27964 GCF_036919575.1 Nostoc sp.
TCCCGAACTCAGAGGTGAAACGCTGCTGCGGCCACGATAGTTTAGGGGTAGCCCTACGCAAAAATAGCTCGATGCCAGGATTCATTATTTCAACTAAAACCCTCAAGCTGTAGTGTAAGCTTGGGGGTTTTAGTTTGTCCTGAACTTTGGGCATGGGTAAATCGCCATGACTCAAGAACTTTGGGATTTAAGGAAGTCTATTCTTGATGGACGTTATGATGATGCTTTAGTAATTGTTGATGAGTTGGAGTTAATGAGTCGAAAGAGTTATATCCGAAATATTAGGAGTTTTCTCATCAGGCTCATTATTCATTTGATTAAAAATCAGGTAGAACAAAGATTAACTAATTCCTGGGTAGCTTCTATTAAAGGCTCGATTTTAGAAATTCAAGATTTAAATTTACAGGATAATAAGACTTCTCATTATGTGAAACAAGGTGAATGAATGGGAGGATTTGCTGGATGCTGCTTATGATGCAGCAATCGATCCTGCATCTGCTGAAATTTTTGATGGTTTGTATACACCTAAGCGATTGCAAGCAATGTTAGAAAAATTACTGATTATGTCCGTAACACAAGATTTTTTAAATTTGACTTATACAAATTCTCAAAAGTCTTTACCTGGTGCTATTGATGAGATGTTGAGTCAGTTACTTGGTGGTCAAGAGTGGGAAGAAGGTAAGTAAAAATAATTATGTGAGGGATTTTTAGTAAATTTATGACATTACCTACTATCACCTAAGACACAAGATAGCTTGCTCCAGGGGATCAGTTAATTGGTTCAAACGTTGCAGTGTCAGAGTTTGAGAAGTTTTTGAAAGACGGGTATTAATGAACTAATATCAGTCAAAGCTGATACCCCAGAATGAATGGGTCATTGGCTCAAGAATCTATAGGGGCAGGTATTCTGGAAGGATCAAAAACCATATTATATCCTCGAAGTCCGGTAGGTTTCGTGGATAAATTTCTGTAAAGCCGAGACGTCCGTAGAATCTCTGTAATCCGGGAAGAGCGAGAACATAGACTGGTGTCGTTGTTCTTAGTAGCAGATGTCGCACTAAGGATGAACCAATTCCTCGGCAACGGTGACTAGACACTATGTATAATCTCAACAGAAATGAGGAAGTTCCTCCAGAATCGATAAGTACAGCACCAATAATTTTTCCTTGGCAAAGAGCTAATATAAGCGTTTTATCCGAACTAGATTGGAGAATTTGAATAGGATCTAAAAGAAAAATAAGAAACAAGACGACTACACTGCTAACCGCGTAGGAAAGTATACCACTGAATAGTGCAACTCCTATAAACCATGCACTAGTGGACAGTAGCCATGCAGAGAGTACGGCAATAAAAACGGTTATGCTAACTGATTTAATTACCCTAAGCCTATTAGAACTAAGCAACTCCAATGGTCTTTGCAAAACGAATAACAAGTAAGATTCCCATCTGTCTGCAAAGTCTCTAGCATAACGAATAATATAACCGGAAGGAAATGAGAAAGAGGATCTCATTTGATATGACTACCGCACTGATCTAGTTTAATTGACTAAGAGACTGAAGTTACTCATCATGAATATCGGTATATAAAATTACTCAATAATATAAATAAATGGCCTACTCTTCCACTACTTCAATCAAATCTTCAATTGATACACCAAAAGCACGGGCTATTTATTTTTTGAACAGCAGTGAGGTCAACCATATTCATCCCAAGGTGTCGAGCATAACTTTTCACTGTGTTGTAGTTTACATTGGCACGTTCAGCCACCTCTTTGATTGTCCAACTTCTTTGTGCTGCAAGTTCTCTAATCTTTTGTCTAACTAGCTCTATTTTTATCTTCACAAAGGCGAGATTCCAGCTTTTGATAATTAATGAGGTGGGACTCAACCTACAATATGAACAACATCAAAAGCGATCGCTCGTCCAGCCTGGAAAACTAATAGAGCGATCGCTAGCTTCGGTTTTAACTTAAGCATGAGAGTCACCTCCCATGCTTAAGTTAAAGGTTTATCGCCCTCTCCCGGTCGTCCCGTGTCCCCCTCCGCTTGTGGTGCAGACATGATTTGCTTTTGCTGTTCTTGTAGCCAGGTTTCAAAGAGTTCATTCAGCAGGCGCACTTTCATGAATTCATCCAGTTGTGCTGGGATAAATTTTTCCAACCGCAAAATCACAAACCAGTCAGCGATGCGGGTAGGCGGTAATATCTGACCTGGTTGACTGCTAGAGAGCATTTGCACCATTACCGGATGTAGTGCATTCAGTTCAATTGGGCCGACTAAACCGCCAGTTTGGGCTTCTGGCCCAAGTGAGTATTCCCGCGCCAAGTCAGCAAAAGAGTTTTCTTTTGCCTGAATTCGGAAGTAAAGTTCTTGGGCAATTCCCACATCCTGGGTTCGCAGCAGGGAATAAATTACTTTGTCTAGTTTTGCCTTTGACTGAAAAAAGTAAGATTCGAGTTTATTACCCCAAGTGGCTTGCTTAAATTTTTCAATTCTCAGCTTACGAGTGGTAATCACTTCTAGTTGATCGAGAGTCAGACCTTGATGTGTCATCCAAGTCTGGATGTCTTCTTCATTTTTGAACTGTTTTTCACCGTAAAACTGCTGTTTAGCTTGGGCTACTTCTTCAGGTGTACACTCTATTGCTACCTTCGCGGAGCGTGAGTTTTGCTCTATTGCCTCATCGATGATCAATTCGCGCTGCAACTGTGGCAGCATTTGGTAATTTGCCAGTAAGGAAATCAGTTCACTAGCTGTGATTGTACGATTACCGATTTGGATCGCTTCAGTCATTAGCTTTCGGTCATCTCAAGAATATCTAGTTTGTTAAAGAAGCTATACCGTAGCTCATTCGCTGGGAGCTTTTGTCTTAATCCTACCGAGTTAGGTACGCTAACCTCACTTTTGCAATAATTACATACTTTAAAATATACAGTTCTTTAAATAAAAGAGCATTTTGGAAAAAGCTTCCGAGAAAGATAAAGATTGAGTAAAGTTAAACTTGGATGACAATCCCTGATTGACGATTTTGTAGATATTCCAAAAAATGCTTAAAGACCATATCTAGTGACAAGCCGCGCTTGCCTTGCACATCTACAAATTCTTGTCGTCTATTAAAAGTTATCAGAGATGGAAAAAGACAGCACATCCTAAGCTGTTGCGTATTTAATTTGTATATTGTAGTGCGGGCATCTTGCCCGCACTACAATATTTTTGGGTTTTCTTGTTATAAAATTTAGCTGCACATCAGCTTATACTGCCTTTTTCCATGAGGATTTAGGGATTTATGTATCCCGCAACCAAAAATTCTAACGTCTACAACGACTCTAAATAGTTCAAAAGATCCGCCATTTCTTGGGCACTAGGTTGGAATTTTGGCATTGGCGGTGTTTCGCCACTGATCACTTGGTGAATCAGTCCATACCGAGACTTGTGCTTTGAAACAGCTTGCAAACTGGGTCCCACTCGCCCATCTGCTTCCAAACCATGACAACCAGCACAGTTAATTTGAAAGATCGCGTGTCCTTGAACTGGGTTTCCTGTTAGGGATAGAACACTCTTGACGTATGGATCGGAGGCTTGAACCAACTGAACACCAAAAAAGCCCAAAGGGACTGCTAGCAGTATGGCCAGCGTCAATAAAACGATGCGCTGAATCAAAATTTCAGGTTTGGTAATCTGGTTATCCAAAAGGTTTGTGGTGAAAATCTAGGTGTACTAAAAAGTTTTCATTTCCTACACATAGCTTAAAAGTTCTTGATTGTGTCTGCAAGCACAGAAGACTATTTTCTTATGGGCGATCGCCCTTAAAAAGGCTGTAGGGCGCAGGATTCATACCAAATTTGGTAAAATCAAAAACAGGCAACGAATATTTAATAATTACAAAGAGGAGATTTCCAGTGGTTGAACCCCTGCTATCAGGTATTGTCCTTGGTCTAGTTTTCGTCACTCTCGCCGGACTGTTTTACGCTGCCTATAAGCAATATAAGCGCCCCAATCAGTTGGGGGGATGAGGATTGCTGAGTTAGGAGTTAGGAGTTAGGAGCAGAGACGCGATTAATCGCGTCTGTACAGGAGTTAGGAGTTAGGAGTTATATTGTTCCTCATCTCCCTTATCTGCCCCTGCTCCCTCACTCCAAATTCTGTAGAAAGTAAGTGATGTGTTGCCGTAAACTTTCTGGCGGTAAATTTCCCAAGCGGGAATCTCTGGTGGTGTCCAACCTTGTGAGGCGTGTTCAACTGCGATTTCACCGCTAGGATCTAAAAGTTGATAGTGAGCGATCGCTTCTAATACTGGCTGGTACAATCCACTGGCATAAGGTGGATCAAAGTAGATTCTGTCAAATTGCTTGCCTGATAAAGTCTTTAACTGTTGGGTAATATCTCCCCGCAATACCCGAAGTTCTTGCTCGGTATTAGCTACCTGCTGCCAATTTTGTTGGATGGTGGCACAGGCTCGGCTTGATTGTTCAATTCCCACTACTAGGCTGGCTCCTCTACACAAAGCCTCTGCACCCATTGAACCAGTACCGGCGCACAAATCTAGCCAGTGGCAACCTGCAATTTGTCCCTGCCAAATATTAAAGACTGCCTCCCTGACTCGCGCACTAGTGGGTCTAGTTTCTTTTCCTGGTAAAGTTTTTAGCTGGCGATTGCCGTAAATTCTCAGACTCATTGGGTATTAGTCATTAGTCATTAGTCATTGGTCATTAGTCTTAGATAAAGGACAAAGAAGAAATGACAAACATAGTGTTAGGCAGGAATTTTTTCGCGGACTTGAGCAACAAAATTAGACAGGATTTGCAATCCGATATTAGAGGATTTTTCGGGGTGAAATTGGACTGCCATCAGGTTTTCATGGGCGATCGCAGCTGTGACGGTTTGAGTACCGTGGGTGACGGTTGCTGCACGGATTAGCGGGTCTATTGGGTCAACATAGTAGGAATGAACAAAATACACCCAAGGATCGGACGGTAAATGCTCCCATAAAATACTTTTTGGCTGAGTCACTTCCAGCTGATTCCAACCCATGTGAGGAATAGTGATGTCAGGTTCTGAACGAAACCGCCGCACTTTTCCTTTGATAATTCCCAGTCCAGGTTGGGTACCTTCTGCACTTGATTCAAAGAGAATTTGCAATCCTAAACAAATTCCTAAGAAAGGTTTACCAGATGCGATCGCTTCTTTAATTGGTTGTTCCAAACCACGCGATCGCAGGTGTTGCACTGCTGGATCAAATGCTCCCACTCCTGGTAGGACTATTGCATCTGCCTGCTCTAATTCCTTTGGAGAATAAGTAACATTAGGAGTTGCCCCAGCTTTTTCCAAGCCTTTGCAGACTGAGTGCAAATTTCCCATCTCGTAGTCTACGACCGCAATAACTGGCATTTACCTGCTCCTTGTAAATTTATTATGGAGGGTTTTTCTATTCTAAATAATATTTGTTATGAAGAAAAGAATTCTATTAACTTCTTTTGATATTTGGTTAAAGGATCAACAGTCGAATTCTGATGATGATTTATTACTTGAAGTGACTAAACTTGATCTGAATACCCCATGACTTAAGTTTTTTATGCCAGTTACCCGTAGATGTGCAACTTGCTAGTACTCAGGTAATTGAACAAATCAATGCAATCCAACCTGATTACATCATCTGTTGTGGCCAGGCTGCAAGCCGTACACAATTAAGTGTGCAAGCAGGTGCTAGCTGTGGAGAAAGTATTTTGCACACAGAAGTTGATTTAGAGAAATTAGTGGCGGGAGTAGCGGCAATTCAGATTAGCCACGACTGCGTAAATTTGTCTGTGTTTGCGTAGCGGACGCACCAGAGTGTCTTTACTATTCAGTGTTGGACTACTTAAGCCAAAAAAACTCAGGGCAAGTTCCGGTTCTCAATCAAGAAAATTTAAGCGAGATACTTGCAAATTTAGTATTAATTATTAACAAACTGGCACTTTCATAAATTTGTCGGTGTCTATATGGTGGAGAAAATATTTAAATTTATGTTGTCATTGTTACTAAATTTTCTGCTTGGCCAAACAACTCCTGCCACGCTACCACCTGAAGAAGTGTTCCAACCACAAGAAGTACGTGCTTTACCAGGACAACTGGATACAGTGCCAACGTTTAACAGTAATAGTCCAGAGTTGGTATTGAAAGAAGGGATTTTACTTTCGACTTTTCCACCAGATGGTAAAAAAGTGCCAACGGCACATTTGAATTTTCCCTTTCGGGGGCGATTTGATATTTTTGCCCACCACATTACTAGGGCGGAACCACCAGAAAATTTGCGTAGGCGTAGCCCGTCGGAGACATCGCTCTATCTGGGGATAATTTTACATAACCCTGGTTCTGAAGCACTGAAGGTAAATATTTGGCAGGCGGCGAGTTATTTGAGTCAACCGGATGCACCATTTATTCAGTTACCATCCTTGAGTCAAAATCTTTTAGGTAAAGTTTTTGCAGGTCCTGGCGATCGCGTCATGTCTGATGTACTTAGGGGAGTGCGACAAGAGATTTTCCCTGCCCAAATTGAGATTCCACCAAGGCAAAGTCGGATGTTATTAAATTTGCCAATTCCTGTACAGGGATTAACACCACCCTTAAATGGTCGGTCTACGTTGATCCGACTGTGGAGTAATGGCACTGTCTATGCAGCTAGCCTTGCGATGTTTGCACGGGTGAATCCTGATGGTAGTGAGCGATCGCCTACCTTAGAAGAGTGGCAACATTTATTAGATAATGGTGATTTGGCTGGCCCACGGGATAAAATTCCCACTCCCCTAGAGCAAACTGGCAAACCTATAATTTATGGACGTGTTGCTGGAGTCGCTGGTGGTTCACGATGGAGAGCCTTATTAGTAGATAATCCTCAAGTCAGCTATCTAACTATTCCCCAGCCTGGTCAAGTGTTTTCCTACGCTCTGAGTACCCTGCATGGCGGTACATTAGGAACTGGTCAAATTCAAAGTGCTACCATGCTGGTGCGCTATCCTGACACCGCATATCGCGCTCATGGCAATTATGGAATTCAATATAATCTCAAGTTGCCGCTATACAACAATACTCAAATTCCTCAAACTGTTAGTGTATCCATACAAACGCCACTCAAAGAGGATCAGTTGGGAAAACCGGGGTTACGCTTTTTGAGTACACCAGCCCCTCAAGTATTTTTCCGAGGAACGGTGCGGGTACGTTACAAAGATGACCAAGGTCAGCCAAAAACAGAGTTTGTGCATTTAGTGCAAAGGAGAGGTCAACCAGGGGAACCCTTAGTTTTATTAAAGATGAAAGCAGGCGATCGCTCCTTAGTAGAAGTAGACTTTCTCTATCCCCCGGATGCTACACCACCACAAGTATTAACAGTCTCAACCCAAGCTGAACCTCGGTAATGAGTCATGGGTAATAGGTAAGAGCTTTCCTCCAATTACCTGTTACCAAAAACTATATTTTCGGATAAATGTTACCTAACAGGGTAGTTAATGTTGCTCCGTGAATTAACTTTTTCATATTGATAAGGCTTTTCACCCCAAGTTTGTGTATTTAGGGTGAATACTTATTCCCCTCCATGCGTTGCAATAGAAAAAGCGAACTATAGCAAGCAATAAAGGGACGGCATGACAACGGATCAAAAAATCAATCAAGAAACTGAGTTAAATTCGCTCCAGCAACTTATTGGAACCCTGATCTTACTGGTTGAGGATGAGCCAGATATAGCAGATTTGCTCATCTTCATTTTAGAAACAGCAGGTGCAGAGGTGATGGCTTTAAGCGATGCAGAAGCAGCCCTTGCTTTGGTAGAATCGCTTCATCCCGATATTCTGGTCTCTAATGTAAAGTTGCCCCATCATGATGGAAATTGGTTAATTGAGCAAATTCGAGTGCATTCTACCCCATCTATAAGAGAGTTGCCCGCGATCGCTATCACTTCTTATACACGAGAGGTTTCAAGTCATAAGGCTTTGAATGCTGGCTTTAATCGATTTCTAGTCAAGCTTGAGAGTCCAGAGGAAATCGTCAGTGAGATTGTTCACCTGCTATCTATCGATCTTTAAATATAACTACCCAGTCTTCATCTCGTTTTTAACGTTGATTTCACCCCATCCGTTTGTAGGGATGGGTGAAATCTTGGATATATTTGTTAATCTTATTGAAAACCTTTTCCTGGCTTTTTTTGCGCTTTACCCTTGGGCTTAGATTTGTTAACATCTCCTAAAGCTTCCTGAAATAAGTTATGCAAATGTATGGGTACACTAGCAATTTCTGGCAACTCTGGCTCAGTAGGTTTGTGGAATTCTTGCAAAAGTGCATCCAAGTCACTTTCAAGGTGAAACTCTGGACGTTGCAAAACAGTTTGCAACACATTTTCTAATTGAGTTGGATACTGTTGTGCTAATCGATGCCAAATAAAAGCATTAATACTTTTATCTTCGAGGTAGTACCGAATTAGTTTTTCAGCCCCTTGAATACTTTGCCAGTCCTCTGCCGATAAAATTGCTTGTACCTTACTATATGTTGGTAAAAACATTTGTCCCCAACGGGGATGAGAAAGAGCCGTTACCTGTTCTGCTTTCTTTAATTCGGCAGGTAAATCAACCTTTGGCATAACCATTTTGCTATTGCCGCTTTTGCTGTTAAACATCTGAGAGACTACGTTTGAGTCAGCACCAAATTCCTCTGCTGCTGCTTTTATTTCATCATCTCCAATGCCAGCCGCTTCTGCCACTTCAGCCAGAGATTTAGAAGTATCAATTCCTGCTGCTGCAAAGGTTTTTTCAGTAATTAATTCTTGAAATTCCGCTATTTTTTTATTAAGCTGGTACCCAGATAGTGTGATTTCATCGGTGCCAAAAAAGTCCACAAATTGCTGATGATATTGTACTACTGACTGCCAAGCTTCCTCTAGCAAGTCGGGAGCATCGCTGTAAAGATTACTTTTATAGTTCTCTTTGAAATTACCAATTGCTACAGCAAGTTTTGGTTTACCCAATTTACCCATCACTGTGTAGGGACCAGAAAACATCCAGTAGCTATCGGTAACAGGAGAAATGCGAGTTAGTAAGATTTCTCCTGGTTTCAACCGAGATATTGCCTGTAATGTTTGAGTATTGTTTGGCTTGACGATGTAGCGTTTATCTGTCAACCAGTTCGTCAATTCAAAACCATCAGGTAGAATATTAGTTATGGCAAATAAGCCAATAAAACTATGATGCCAACTGTTGAGCAGGCTGCGATCGCTCTCTGACAAATCTGGATGGCTGGCGATAAACAACTCTAATGGAGACTTATCGCCGACTTTCCCGGCTGTCAGAAAGCTATCGATGATTAAGTCCTGCTGTGTACTATCCCCACTTCCACGGCGCAACTGTGCTGCTGCATAGGTTTCTAGTGCTTGTGCCAGTTCGCCTTCAGCATCAAGGACAAAATCAACTAAAGCTTGTTTCAATTCGTGCGATCGTTCTAATATGACATCCACAAGTTAATCTCTCGGTGTAACAGATGTAAATTATAGCTTTTGAGAGAATTGCAGCATCTAGCAATAGCTAGATTTATGGAGATGCACACATAGCGGATTTAAGCGTCAGCTTCTCTTAAACTAGATACAAGGCATCACACAAGGTCATTACAGATGGTTGGAATTCCAGATTCTAGCTATATTTCTCCAGAAGACTATCTCAAAGGAGAAGAAACCAGTCCTATCAAGCATGAATATAGAGAAGGACGGGTTTATGCAATGGCAGGGGCAAGTAATGCTCATGTCATTATTTCTCTTAATATTGCTTCAATGTTGAGAAATCATTTGCGCGGGAGTGGTTGTCAGGTTTATATCTCAGACACCAAAGCACATATTGAGTCGATTCACATCTATTACTACCCCGATGTTATAGTAAGTTGTGACCAACGAGATAGAGCTTTTGACAACTTTCTACGTTACCCTTGCTTAATTGTAGAAGTGCTATCTCCGACAACAGAAGCCTTTGACCGAGGTGATAAATTTGCTGACTACCGACAGATGGAGTCACTTCAGGAATATGTACTTGTGAGTCAAACTCGGTTAAATGTTGAGTGTTTTCGCCGCAACCCAGAGAGACAATGGGTACTTTATCCATATAGACAAGAAGATATCATTCATTTGGCAAGTGTAGATTTTCGGTGTGCTGTTGCAGATTTATATGAGGACGTTACTTTTGAATCGCCGTAATTGACTGATTGGAATTGAAGGGTTTTGGATAAACTACGTTTTAACAATTTAAAATCCAAAAAGTTGATGTTGGGTTTCACTTCCCTACGGGACGCTGCGCGAACGTTCAACTCAACCTACAAATCTTCTTAACTGAGGTGAAAAGCTGGTAACTTTCATCTTCTTACTTCTCCCGCCTTTTTTCCTAAGGAAGGTGGATTAAAATAAGATGCAAAACTTCATCCTGTCTCTAGCTTCCCTCTCCAATATATCGGAGAGGGATTGAGGGTGAGGTAAACCAGGGACATAAATTGTATGTTATTTAATTCTTATTCCTAATTGACATTAAGGGTTATGTTATGACTCAAGCTAATTCTGAGGTAAAAGCAAGATGAATCTCGACGTTTTCATCCAAGAGTTGACTGATACTATCAAAAGCGGAACTGAAGAAGACATATTAAAACTAATGTATTTCTCTGACAAGACATTTGAAGGGTTTAATAATGCAGGTGCAGGCAATCTATTTAAGAAAATGCTCTTACTTCCATTTATTGGCTTTAAGGATAAAGACTTGCAAGTAACAATAAGTGAAGTTGAACTGTCAGAGTCAGATAGAGAGAGATTTTTAAAGACGCTTGCTGACAAAGTACAGCTTGAGTGTATTGCTAATCTAACCTATCAAGACGAATTTGAAGAAGAATTCAGCTATTCTGAATTCAGGAGCGATTTCAGCTTCTGCTCCTATTGGTAAAATTGGTGATACATATAAGCTAGTCTTCTTTTAAGCATCTAAGAATACTAAGTTGATGTGCAGCTAAATTGTATAACACGAAAAGCCAAAAATATTGTAGTGCGGGCAAGATGAGCGCGTCCAATATACAAATTAAATACGCAACAGCTTATCAAGTTCGGATGAATACTTATCATTACGAACGAAGTGAAGTAATCGCAGAGATTTTGTGATTGCTTCACTTCGTTGCGATCGCAAATATAAAAAAGCTATCTGTACAGTTGCTCGTTGTGTGTTTTTAGAGAGCAAAATAAAAAGGCAAAAGAAGATTTTCTTTTGCCTTTATTAATTTTTACCTTTTAATAGACACGGTAAATTTCAAGTCTCTACTCCTCGTCGAAATCATCTTCCTCGTCTTCCTCTTCTTCCTCGAAATCGTCGTCGTCTGCGACTTCATCGGCAATTAATTCATCTTCTTCCTCTAGGATTGACCTTTCTGCACGTCTGCTACCAAAACCAGATTCCCCAAGGGTAGGAGAATCTAAATTATAGGTGCGAGCTGTGCGGTCATCTAAGACCATATCCAGGGGATCATCAACTTCATCCAAGACACTACTGCTAATCTCAGCAGCATAATCATCGATCGCACCGGGTTCATCATAGGTATTGTACCCAGTACCAGCCGGAATCAATCGCCCGATAATCACGTTTTCCTTTAATCCGCGCAGCCAGTCCGATTTGCCTTCGATAGCTGCTTCGGTAAGTACCCGTGTTGTCTCTTGGAATGATGCGGCGGAAATAAAGCTGTCGGTGTTCAAGGATGCTTTAGTGATCCCCAACAATACCGGGGTGTACTGTGCCCTAGCACCCCCAGTAATTGCCATAGCTTCGTTCACCTGCTCAACTTGGCGCAGTTCTACCAATTCACCCGGAAGCATAGTGGTATCACCACCATCATCAATCCTGACTTTGTTGGTCATCTGGCGAACAATTACTTCAATGTGCTTATCGGAAATATCAATCCCCTGAGATTGATACACCATTTGCACTTCATTCACCAAGAATGTCTGTACCTTCTGCAAAGCATAGCTAGCACAAGCATAGATTCCATCTTCGGAACCCAGGCTAAAGAAGATTTCCAAAATTTCGTGGGGATTGGATGGCCCATCTGTCAACGGTTGTCCGGCTAACACAGTTGATCCATCAGGCACAATCAAATTTTGTCCTGGGCCTAGAGGATAATCTGTGATTACGCCATTTGATTCTATAACCTTGATGGCGATCGCTTCATCACCACCCTCAGCGTAAACTACCTTAATTTCACCCGCCCGCCGACATAAAATACAAGCTTCTTTCGGTTTACGAGCTTCAAGCAGTTCCTCAATCCGGGGCAAACCTTGAATAATATCTCCGGTTTTGGCACGTTCAAACACCAACAACACCAAGTTATCACCCCGTTGTACCAAATCGCTGTCTTCTATCTGCAACACAGCACCAGGACTGACTCGATAAGGGCGACCGATGCGGGTAGTAATAACGTAGTTTTTAGTACTCAAAGCTGATTCCTCACCAGATGCAGCAGTGGCACTTTTAATATCCACTACTTGCCCTGATTCTGGGGCAAAAACTCCCGGAGCAACTTCTGTACCTTCTACTAGCAAGTCACCCACTTTCACCTTAGGCTGAGTACTAGTATTCATAGTCAGCATGTCAGTGGGGCGCAACACCAAGCAGCGACGCACGTTTTCGGTTCCTTTTTGAACGCCCCGAACTATCCCCCCTTCTTTAGACAAGATTTGAGTACGTGCGACCACAGAACCTGGGGCGATGGTTAGCCCATCTTCTACCTCAAGTGTCGTCTCGGTACTACCTTGGGTGGCATCGGCGGTAATGTCTCGACGAATTACCAAGGACTCCAAAATCACCAGTTGCAAGCGCTGAACTTCTGGGTCTTCGGTATCCTGTACCAATTCAATATCTGCTGCTAGGGGCGAAGCATTGTGGTCTTGTTCTCCTTCTTGCTCAATTTCCAGCACCAGCTGGGTTCGCAGCAGTTCCACACCTTCAACGGACTTGACGCGTTCCGAATCTTTGTAAGGTAGTCGCTGCACTGCCCGCAACTGAATCGATCGCCCGGTTTGTTGACTTACAGATGTAGTTGATGGCACATCGGGATTATCCGGTACGGCAAACTCAACTACTGGACGACTCAACAGGGCAGGGCCTTCTGGTGTCTCCACATACTGGATATAGCGCAATTCCGTAGCCACACTACCTTGAAACTCTTCACCTGGCTGGATGAAGGTGTTATCTCGCCCGATAACTGCTTCTGGATCGTCCACCATTAGTAGTTCCCCAGGCTTAACCACAACTTCCCGCAGGATGTCGTTTTTCTGGGTCACTTCTACCACACCGCTGTTTTGGCAGAAAATATCTTTTACTACCTCGGTGCCAGCTTCTACAAACTGACCGTCTTCTACCAATAGCAAGGAGATATCTTTATTAACTTCGTGGCTTTCTTCGGGAATCCACAAGAGGGTACCGCCCTGCACGACTTCATAACCCAGCTTGGCTTTGCCTTTTTTCTGGACTTCTACACCCGCGAATTTCAGGAATCCACCAGTGGTTGTGCGATAGCGGTCATCAATTAACTCGGCTACTACTTGACCATTTTGCACTTTTGTGCTAGGTGTAGCTCGCAGGTTAAATATCTGGTTGTTGCCAGTGGAGACTAAGTAATTATTGCGACCTTGGGAACTTTGGACTGTTACCGTTGCCTGGTCTAAGACTACAGAAGCGGTGATAATCTCAATTTCCCTAGTACTCTTACCTGGATTAACTTCGGGCAAGCGCACCACACCGCCGTGCAAAGTGCTTAACTTGGTTTCTGCTAAAACTCCATTCGAGGCGATCGCATCACCATTTTTGACAACCAATTCTGCACCGGGCGGCAAGTTGTAAACTTCCCCAGACAAGACCCAAATCAAGCCACCGCGTGCGGCTGTGGTTGTGGTATTACCCTGACGGTCAGTTTTTTGTTCTGGAACTACTTCGGCAAATTGCACTTCCCCTGCCAAGTCAGAGGCGACATCTTTAACAGCTTTTTCTGTATTAGTCCGAGTTGTGCGTCCACCGAGGGCAACCTCTGCCAACAACTGACCTTGTTTTACCTGATTTCCATCAAATACATATAATGTTGAACCTTGAGTCAGATGAACCTCTTGGTTGTCTGGGATAACATCACCTACTTTTGTTGGCTCCAAAAGCAGGATACCATTAGCCTCAACATACAGGGCATCTTCACCGTGGCGGGTACGATAGGTTCTGGTCTTCAGTTTGCGGGGAAGCTTGACAGTCCCATCGATTTTAGACCGAACTTGTTGCGCCACTTCTCCAGTAAACACACCACCTGTGTGGAATGTCCGCATGGTTAACTGGGTACCAGGTTCGCCGATACTTTGGGCGGCAATAATTCCCACAGCTTCGCCCAAATCCACCATTTTGGCGTGTGCCAAACTCCAGCCGTAGCAGTGTTGACAGACAGAACGTGCGGCTTCACAAGTTAGGGGCGATCGCACCACAACTTCTCCCACCCCAGATTTTTCAATTTTCTTCGCCAAATCCTCAGAAATTGGGGAATTACGTGCTGCAATCACTTCTTTTGTCACCGGATGCAGCACATCTTCACCAATTACCCGTCCCATCAAGCGGGTTGCCAAAGGAATTAAAGTTTTGGCACCTTCTGTCATTGGTCGAATGCTAAGACCTCTGGTGGTGCCGCAATCAAATTCCCGAATAATCACATCCTGGGATACATCCACCAACCGGCGGGTGAGATAACCAGAGTCAGCCGTCCGCAAGGCAGTATCCACCAATCCTTTTCTGGCACCGTAAGACGAAATAATATATTCCGTCACAGTTAATCCTTCACGGAAGTTGGTTTTGATGGGCAAATCGATAATTTCCCCTTGAGGGTCAGCCATCAGTCCCCGCATCCCCACCAATTGCCGGACTTGGGAGATGTTACCCCGCGCCCCGGAGAACGCCATCATGTATACGGAGTTCAGGGGATTAGTCTTCTTGAAGTGGACGACTACTTCATCTTTCAAGGCTTCACTAGTACCGTTCCAGGTATCAATTACCTTTTGGAAACGCTCTACTTCAGTGATTTCTCCCCGTTGGTAACGGATTTCAGTAGCCCGAATTTCTTCTTCGGCTGCTTCTAGCAGCAATCGCTTAGTTGGTGGCACCATCAAATCATCTACACTGATGGAAACCCCTGCTTTGGTAGCGTAGCGAAATCCCAAATCTTTCAATTTGTCCGCCATCACTGCGGTTCGCGCCGTTCCAAAATTTGTAAAAGCCCAAGAAATTAAATTTCTCAGTTGGCCTTTGTCAACCACACGATTGCGAAAAATCATTTTTTCGTTAGTCATTAGTCATTAGTCCTGAGTCATTGGGAGTCGGGAGTCGGGAGTAGGGAATAGGGAGTAGGGAATTCATCACCACTCCCCACTCCCCACTCACCACTCCCTTAGCTTGCTAGTGCTTCCTGAATGGCATTATTGTAAATAACGCGACCAGGAGTCGTGTATATATACTGTGAAAGTACATTGCCTTTAGCGTCTTGTCTGACTCGGCGGAACTTATAGAGTAATGTCCGGCTACCATCGTCGTTTTCCGTCACTTTCACGGGTTCCGTATCCGGTAGGTCTGATTCTATTTCCCCGTCAAATCGCACGTAAATATAGGCGTGCAAGTCAACTTGATCTTGCTGGTAAGCCATAATTACGTCATCTAGCGAATAAAAGTACTTTCCTGCGCCTTTTGTCGCACCGGGATTTTCTGCTGTTAAGTAATACGCTCCCAACACCATATCTTGGCTGGGCGTAATAATCGGTTTCCCTGTGGCTGGTGACAAAATATTGTTAGAAGCCAACATCAGCAACCGCGCTTCCGCCTGACTTTCTAAGGACAGAGGGACGTGTACCGCCATTTGGTCGCCGTCAAAGTCGGCGTTAAACGCTGGACACACCAGAGGATGTAGTTGAATCGCTCTACCTTCTACTAAAATCGGTTCAAAAGACTGAATACCTAAGCGGTGCAACGTTGGTGCCCGATTTAGCATTACAGGATGTCCTTCAATTACCTCTTCCAGCACATCCCATACACTGGGGTCATTACGCGATATCAGCTTTTTCGCAGCTTTGATGTTATTTACCATGCCGCTACGAATCAGGCGGTTAATCACAAATGGTTGAAATAGCTCAATTGCCATTTCTCTAGGCAAACCGCACTGGTGAATTTTCAGCTTTGGCCCGACCACAATTACCGAACGTCCAGAGTAATCAACCCGTTTACCTAACAAGTTTTGTCGGAAACGTCCTTGCTTACCCTCAATAATGTCGGACAAAGATTTCAGGGGTCGGTTATTTGCCCCTACCACCGTGCGTCCCCGACGACCATTGTCAATCAAAGCATCCACTGCTTCTTGCAGCATCCGCTTTTCGTTCCGCACAATAATCTCTGGTGCCAAAATTTCTTGCAAGCGTGCCAAACGATTGTTGCGGTTAATTACCCGCCGATACAAATCATTTAAATCGCTGGTGGCAAACCGTCCGCCATCTAGTTGCACCATTGGGCGCAAGTCGGGGGGAATCACGGGAATCACTGCCATTACCATCCACTCTGGTTTGGAACCAGTAGCAATGAAGTTGTCAATCACCCGCAGTCGTTTAATTAGCTTGGCTCTCTTTTGTCCCTTGGCGTTGCCAATTTCTTCGCGTAGGCTTTCGGCTTCTTGTTCTAAATTAATATCGGCAAGCAAGCGCAACAGTGCTTCAGCACCAATACCTACCTCTACGCCCTGTAGAAGAGAATCTTCGCTATAAATTTGGTCTTCAATTTCCAACCACTGGTCTTCACTCAGTAGCTGTTTGTAAGTTAAAGTTTCGGCATTACCTGCACTCAGGACAACATAAGAGTTGAAATAGACAATCTGCTCGACATCCCGTAAAGGCATATCCAACAGGATGGAAATATAGCTAGGAATCCCTTTGAGATACCAGACGTGAGCTACTGGTGCAGCGAGTTTAATATAGCCCATGCGGTGGCGACGCACCCGTGACTCGGTAACTTCTACCCCACAGCGCTCACAGACAATACCTCTGTGACGAACTCTTTTATACTTACCACAATGGCATTCCCAATCTTTCGCAGGGCCAAAGATGCGCTCACAAAATAAGCCATCCATTTCTGGCTTGAGAGTTCGGTAATTAATCGTTTCTGGCTTGGTAACTTCACCGACTACCTGACCATTGGGCAATGTTCTCTCGCCCCACTGTCGAATGCGTTCAGGGGAAGCCAAGCCGATTTTTACGTAGTCAAACTGATTAGTTTGGGCAGGTCTCATATTTAGTCATTAGTCATTAGTCATTAGTCATTAGTCATTGGTCGTTAGTCCTTAGTCCTTTGTCATTAGTAAAGGACTAAGGACTATTGACTATTGATTATTCGTCATCGTCCATCGATTCGCGGGAAAGAGATTCGTAGGTGGGTCGAGGAGGTGTACGACGGGCTGATTGGTCTGCCATCAAATCGACTTCCACATCTAGGGAACTGCCGTCTGCTTGGGTTTCTACCTTGTGTACGGCAATGTCTAACCCCAATGATTGCAACTCGCGCATTAGCACCTTAAAGGATTCTGGGGTTCCCGGTCGGGGAATTGCCTTACCTTTAACGATCGCATTTAATGCTTCATTCCGTCCTTGCATATCGTCAGATTTGACTGTCAGCAATTCCTGTAAGGTGTAAGCTGCACCAAAGGCTTCCAATGCCCACACTTCCATTTCACCAAACCGCTGACCACCTTGTTGGGCTTTACCACCCAAGGGTTGTTGAGTCACCAGTGAGTATGGCCCTGTGGAACGAGCGTGGATCTTATCATCCACCAAATGCACCAGCTTCAGCATATAAGCCACACCGATAGTGATTGCTCGGTCAAACGGTTCGCCTGTACGACCGTCATACACCATGATTTTGCCTGGATTATCTGGGTTATATACCCAGTCTTTCCCTGTTTCGTCTCGTGCTTCTTGCAATTTGCCATGCACGATTCGGCGGGATGACTCTTCCCCATACATTTCGTCAAAGGGAGTAATCTTAAATCGCACTCCCAAGGTTTGACCAGCCCAACCCAAAAGGCATTCAAATACTTGTCCGACGTTCATCCGACTGGGTACGCCCAAGGGGTTAAGCACGATGTCCACTGGTGAACCATCGGGCAAATAAGGCATATCTTCCGCTGGCAATATCCGAGAAATAATCCCTTTATTACCGTGGCGTCCTGCCATTTTGTCACCAACTTGGATTTTGCGTTTTTGGGCAACATATACCCGAACTACCATATTCGCTCCTGGTGGCAGTTCATCGCCTTGCTCACGAGTAAACAAGCGCACATCAACTACGCGACCTTTTTCACCATTTGGTACTCGCAGAGAATTGTCCCGCACATCCCGCGCTTTTTCACCGAAGATGGCACGCAACAGTTTTTCTTCTGGCGGTTGGTCAGATTCACCTTTGGGTGTTACCTTACCCACCAAGATATCTCCAGCTTCTACCCACGCCCCAATGCGAATGATTCCTTGTTCATCCAACTGACGCAAGGCATCTTCCCCGACGTTGGGAATTTCTCTGGTGATTTCTTCTGGCCCCAGTTTCGTCTGTCTAGCTTCAATTTCATATTTTTCAATGTGAATTGAGGTGTAGACATCATCTTGCACCAGTCTTTCGGAAATTAAAATTGCGTCTTCGTAGTTGTAGCCTTCCCAAGGCATATAGGCAACTACAATATTTTGTCCTAGCGCCAATTCACCGCCTTCGGTGGAGGAGCCATCAGCTAACACCTGACCAGCAACAACACGTTCACCAATGCGGACGAGGGGTTTCTGATTTAAACAGGTATCTTGGTTTGAGCGTTGGTACTTGGAAAGGGTGTACTTAATTTCTGGGGTTGCTGCTTTCGGACGGACACGAATTTCTGTGGCATCTACATAAGTTACATCGCCATCGGTACGCGATACAACTACCATCCCAGAGTCTCTTGCACCTTGGGCTTCCAAACCAGTACCCACCAGAGGACGTTCTGGCTTGAGCAGAGGTACTGCTTGCCGTTGCATGTTCGACCCCATCAGCGCTCGGTTAGCGTCATCATGCTCCAAGAAGGGAATCATGCTGGTCGCTACCGACACAATCTGTACGGGAGATACTGCTACGTAGTCCACCTGTTCTGGTGTTGTGGTGGAAAATTCTTGGCGATAGCGTACTGGCACTTGCGGCCCAATAATGTGCCCAGTTTCATCTACAGGTATATCTCCAGGAGCAACCCGCAGGTCGTCTTCTTCATCGGCTGTCATGTAGGCTGGAGGCACGTCAAATCTAACTCGCCCATTTTCTACAGGTCTAAATGGCGTTTCTAAGAAGCCGTACAGATTCACCCGTGCATGGGTTGCTAAGGAGCCAATCAATCCGGCGTTGGGACCTTCTGGTGTCTCAATGGGGCAAATACGTCCATAGTGACTAGGATGAATATCCCGCACAGCAAACCCAGCGCGTTCGCGGGTTAAACCGCCAGGGCCAAGGGCACTCAGACGGCGTTTGTGGGTCAGTTCTGCTAGGGGATTTGTTTGATCCATGAACTGACTTAACTGGCTGGAACCAAAGAATTCTTTAATTGCTGCTACCAGTGGTTTAGGGTTCACCAAGGAAGCAGGGGTAAGCACTTCGGCATCAGATACGGTCATCCGTTCCCGAATAATTCTCTCTAGTCGATTTAACCCCACCCGTACTTGGTTTTGCAGCAATTCACCCACGCTTCTCACTCGACGATTGCCTAAGTGGTCAATGTCGTCGATATTACCGATATCATATTCTAGGTTGATCAGGTAATCTACGGCTGCTAAGATATCACCAGCAGTCAACACGCGCATTGTGTCGGGGACAGAAAGGCGCAATTTCTTGTTGAGCTTGTAGCGTCCGACGCGACCAAGGTCATAACGTTTCGGGTCAAAGAAACGAGAGTCTAGGAGTTGTTGTCCACCTAACACTGTGGGTGGTTCACCAGGACGCAGTTTGCGATATAACTCCATCAAGGCTTCTTCTTCAGAGAATTGCCCTTCTTTTTCGATGGTTTTTTGGAAATATTCTGGATGGCGTAAGGCGTCAAAGATTTCGTTGTCTGATAACCCTAAAGCTTTTAGAAGTACTTGCGCTGATAGTTTACGGGTTTTGTCGATGCGTACCCACACCAAATCGTTACGGTCTGTTTCAAATTTCAGCCATGCTCCCCGGTTGGGGATTAAGCTAGCTGAATAAGTACGTCGCCCGTTTTTGTCTATTTCTGATTTGTAATAAACTCCTGGCGATCGCACTATTTGGTTGACAATTACCCGCTCGGCTCCGTTAATAATAAACGTGCCGCGATCGGTCATCAAAGGCAAATCCCCAATAAATACCTCTTGCTCTTTGATTTCCCCTGTTTCTTTGTTAATCAGGCGTGTAGGTACATACATTTGCACGGCATAGGTACTATCCCGCCGTTTGGCTTCTTCGACGCTGTACTTTGGCTCCTTGAGTTTGTAGTTATGACCCAAAAAGTGCAGTTCTAATTTGCCCGTATAATCTGTGATCGGACTAAAGGAGTTAAGTTCTTCTATCAGCCCTTCTTCCAAAAACCAGCGAAAGCTGGACCTCTGGATTTCAATCAAGTCGGGCAACAGAAAGGCGGGTTCCATGTATGTTTCTTTAGTCATGCCTCTACCTTTGTCAACCTAGTTAAATTTTCCCTTGGACACTGCTGTTTGACGCTTCCCACTGCTAGCCAGTGTCCTTAGCTGTTTGGGAACTTTTTATTACACACTTGCTATTTACAGGTGTGGGCAAACGCAGCGATTAAAGCTGGCTGTAATGAGCAATTTCGACAAGGGAGTAATCGTCCCTAATCGGTGACTCAGAAGCCAAAAACCAACTATAGTATTGATTCAAGAAGAATATACAGTTGAGATATTCCTGAGTTTGATCTACTTTCCTCACTTCCCCTCCAAAAAGCGCGTTAATTTGCTGACGCAGCTCCACGCGATGTGTCTTAAATCCACTCCGGCGTTTATACTCTCAGTGATATCCTAGATATCTTAAGACTGAGGGAATGATCCGTACCTTGTCGGCTTGGAATCAGAATCACTTCATTTTGCTGAATTGTACTCACAAGGCAATTTTGTTTAACGATTTTGAATAGGTTCAATAGACACCAAGCCGATGTTGTGCAAAAGTCTAGCTCAATTTGAGTTGGCACGGTTAGTCATGTGTGGAGAGCATCCGCTTGTAGAGATTTGGAGGATGGCCAAGCCATAACAGTACGGAAAATTCAGACGAGAAGTTTTAGGTTCCTTCCTTTATCATTATGGCGCAAGCAAAATGTTTTTGAGGGAATAATATTAGCATATTTTTGTCCCCCTAAAGTTTTATTTTTTTTAGCACAACTTAACAAAAGACACTAGGACAGACTTTATATTGACAGACCGAATAATTCACAGGCATTTTGGGTGGTTTGATGGGCGATCGCCTCTACCGTTTCCTGACGCAGTTTAGCTACTTCCTCGGCTACATAAAGCACGTAGGCAGGCTCGTTGCGCTTCTCGCCCCGTTTCGGAACCGGAGCCAGAAATGGACAGTCTGTTTCAATTAATAGGCGATCGCTACTCACCATCGCCGCTGAAGATTGGATTGCTTTGGCGTTTTTGAACGTTACCGTCCCGCTAAAGCTAATATAGAAGCCTAAATCGAGAAACCATTGAGTTTCTTCTGGCGTTCCTCCCCAGCAATGCATGACACCACGCACTCTTTCTCCCTTGAGTTCCCGCCATTTTTGCAACACTTCTCTGGTTGCCACAGCCGCATCACGGCAGTGGATAATCACTGGTAAGTTGAGTTCAGATGCGATCGCTAACTGTGACTCGAACACCATGTACTGTTGCTCATAGTTATCAGCTTTGTAAAAATCCAGCCCCATTTCCCCAATTGCTACCACATTCGAGTCAGAAATCGCTAAAGTTTTGATTTTATCGGCTGTCTCGCGATTCCATTTTTCAGCATCTAAAGGATGTAATCCCACAGCAAAGCTGATTTCGGGAAACTCTTGGGCTATGGATTGAATACTGGCAAACTCCTCAGGGTGAACACAGGAATGTACTAGACGCACTACACCTGCTTCTTGCCACCGCGATCGCACTGTTGCTAAATCCGGCTGGAAACTATCAAAGTTGAGATGAACGTGTGTGTCTATCAGTTGCATTCTTTGTCTTTTGTTGTTTGTCCTTCGTCATTTTTCCCCGAAGTTCTGTACCCTCCGGGATAGCGTACCCTTTAATTAAGTGAGCTACGCACAGCGCTTCCTAGAGAAGCCAGATACTTACGAAATCGTTGGCGCAGCCTCCCATAGAGAAGAAACTGCGCTATCGCCGGAAACTGTCGCTCAGACTTCTCTCTTTGTTTTGTGACCAATGACTAAGGACAAATGACCAATGACTACTCACCTGTTTGAGTTAGGGGTTTTAGTTTATGAGCCAATCTCGACTTTTTCCTTGCCCCATTGTTGGGGTGAAGCACACCCCGTTTGATCGCTTTATCGATTTTGCCGTAAGCCTCGGATAACCGAGCCTCTACTTCTTGTTTTAATTCTGGGGTAGGATTAGCTGCATAGACAGCTACAGCATTCAGGTATTTCTTCATCAGCGTCTTGACTGCTGATTTGTAAGCTTTATTACGCAGTCGGTTACGTTCTGCGATTCCGGCACGCTTGAGAGCAGACTTTGTATTCGCCACAGTCAATTCCAAAAATACTATTAATATGTACACACACTACTAGACTTACTAATATAGCATCCAAATTACCAATGTTATAATTTCCTCAAAAAAAATTCTATCATTGGAGATTGGGGAAGAATTTAGTCCCTAGTCCCCGCTCCTTAATCCCCAGTCCTTAATTTGGTATGTCGTCAATTTAGGAAATACGTTAAAATAAGGTACATCAAATAAAATAGTAGCCCTAACTCATCACCCGGTTAAGCAATGTGATTGCCAATATAATCTGTCCCCCAAACGGATGTATTGTCAAAGGCAAGGGACTGACAAATAAAAAAATACTCAACTACTGATTGTGGGGTGGGCGTTTCGCCCGCCCGTAGCCAAAGGCGGGCAAGATGCCCACCCCACAATGGATAATTTATTTGTTGGAAATCCCTAAATACTAAAAGTTAGGAAAATAAGTAAAAATTATACTCAGACCCTACCCCCTGTAAATCCGGGGGACTAGATGTGCAAACACACTACCTGCACCAGAGCAAGGAGTGAGGGTCAGGGCATAAGGGGTAGTGGGAAATGATGGCACACCCACTTCCTGCCGCTAGCCTGCCGAGGCTTGTCGGACTGAGCATATTAAGTCGCCTTCTCAAGCAAACAATGTGGTGGCAGCCTTGAGAGTATCAAAAAAATCCAGGTTAAGCTAGAGAAGAGAATTAGAGTCAGCTTCCACACCCCAGTTGGTCAAGAGCAATACTAAATCTCAGGTGTGAATATTATAATTTTGGCATTGTCTTTACTCCATGCTGCGAATCATTACTCAGCAGGCAGACGTCAGAGCAGAACTACAACGGATCTGCGATCGCACCCATGACGAACAGGTGCTTCACAAAGAAGCAACGGTGCGGGAAGTTTTGCAAGCAGTGAAGCGCCAAGGCGACAAAGCTGTATTGCATTACACAGCCGAATTTGACAAACAAACCCTGAAAGCAGAAGAACTCCGAGTCACAGGCTCGGAACTAGATGCAGCCTATCAGCAGGTGTCAAAGGAATTGTTAGGCGCAATTCGGCTAGCTTGCCGCCAAATTGAAGCGTTTCATCGTCAGCGAGTACCGAAAAGCTGGGTACACTTTGGCGAGGATGAAATAGTACTGGGCAAACGCTACACCCCCGTAGACCGAGCGGGGTTGTATGTGCCTGGTGGTCGCGCCGCCTATCCCAGTACAGTGCTGATGAATGCAATTCCGGCTCATGTTGCTGCTGTACCCCATGTGGTGATGGTGACACCACCAGGTTTAGGGGGTGCAATTAATCCAGCAGTCTTGGTAGCTGCCCAAGAAGCAGGAGTACAAGAAATTTATCGCATTGGGGGCGCACAAGCGATCGCTGCTTTAGCCTATGGGACAGAAACGATTCCAAAAGTGAATGTAATTACTGGCCCTGGTAACATTTATGTCACCCTAGCGAAAAAACTTGTCTATGGCATCGTCGGTATTGATTCTTTGGCAGGCCCTAGCGAAGTGCTGGTGATTGCCGATGAAACCGCAAATCCGGTACATGTAGCTGCTGACTTGCTGGCCCAAGCCGAACACGATCCAATGGCGGCAGCAATTTTGCTGACGACGGATGCTGCTTTGGCGAAAAACGTGCAAGTAGCCTTGGAAAGACAGCTAGTGGATCACCCACGGCGAATAGACACAGAAAAAGCGATCGCTCACTACGGCTTGATTGTCGTTGTGGAATCCCTCCAAGCAGCAGCGGAATTTTCAAATGAATTTGCCCCCGAACATCTAGAATTAGAAATCAAAGACCCTTGGGCACTATTACCACAGATTCGCCATGCTGGGGCAATATTTTTGGGTTACTCCACACCAGAAGCTGTAGGAGACTATTTGGCAGGCCCTAACCATACCTTGCCAACTTCTGGTGCTGCCCGCTATGCTTCACCATTAGGGGTGGAAACTTTCCTTAAACATTCGAGTATTATTCAATACTCCCAAACCGCACTGCAAAATGTGGCTAGTGCCATTGATGTGCTAGCAACAGCAGAGGGCTTACCTTCCCATGCTGATTCAGTACGACGCCGAATTCAGCAAGAAGAGTGATTTGGAATGCTTAATTTTTTCCTATGTATACTGTTGCCAAAAGTCACTCGATAGGTTCAAACTAAAAGTTTGGATAGCGATACCTACGGTAAGCTACGCTAACGGGTGACTTTTGCTACTCTAAGGGAAGCCTGCTGACGGGCATCTACAAGTGAGGCATTGCCAATGACAGTAGGTTCTCCTGTTCGGAGACGCTACGCAATTAATTTAGTGTAGCTGCCAACAGATTTTGCTGCATACTTATGTAAGGGGTCTACTTTTGAGGAGACGAGAGCGGTGCTAATGAATATTTTGGTAGCTCTGGACGGTTCGGAAATTGCAGAACGAGTAATTGAGACTTTAGATGATTTTGCGTTATCAAAAGATGCCAAGGTTATTCTCTGTCATGTGTTTCCCACGCCAAAGTCAGAGATGGAACTACCTGCTGATCGTCCTCAGCCAGAGTCCCCAACATTTTCTTATTTCCATATTGAAAAACAGCTGCAATCCTATCAGGAAAAGTTATCAGTCACAAGTGAGTTAGAGATGGTAACTGGTGATCCTGCCGAAGAGATTATTCGCCTTGCCAATATTTACAAAACTGACTTGATTATAATTGGCAGTCGTGGGTTGATTGGGATGAAGCGAATTGTCCAGGGTTCTGTTAGCAGTCAAGTTGTAGAAGAGGCTAATTGTTCAGTGTTAGTCATCAAACCAAGGTAAAATTTGCAACGGGAAGCAATGACTATAACCACCCCAAAATTAACCTTTGAGGAATACCTGAAATATGATGATGGCACTGATACCCGCTACGAATTGGTCAATGGAGAACTAATTCCCATGAGTCTAGGAAGTGGGCAACATGGCGCAGCAACAGAATTTATCAATGTTTGTTTGCGAGCAGAAATTCTCCGGCTAAAGTTGGATTGGACTTCTAAACAAATGGTTATCGGTGTTCGTTCCCCCCGTGCTGGGAGATGGGATACATCGAGGATTCCAGATGTAGTTGTGATTCCATTACCTCAGTGGCGAGAGTTGAGAAACCGAGAGGCAGTTATTGAACTCAACGAACCACCCCCCTTGTTAGTGGTGGAAGTCGTCAGTGAGTCAACAAAGATTGTAGATTATCGAGCCAAGCGAGTTGAATATAACGTTTTAAATATTCCAGAGTATTGGATTGTCGATCCATTAACGAACAAAGTGACTGTTTTCACATTGATTGAAGAATTATACGAACCAGTAGAGTTTATTGGTACTCAATGCATTCAATCTCAAATTTTTCCAGAGTTAGAACTAACAGTTGAACAAGTGTTAACATCCGATAATTAAAAAGAATTTAAAAGCTGTTTTCACTTAAGATCGCCAGAGCAAACGTGTACGAAATTTACCCCACCCTAATCCTCCCCGATATATTGGGGAGGGAACCGGATTTTCTTGTTTCCCCCCAATATATCGGGGGGATTAAGGGGGGTAATAATTCAATTAAAATCACAACATACTACTTTTCCAACATCCTCTAAAGGAATAGACAGACTTGCTTATCCGTTTGGAGTAAGTTCTGTAAAAAGAGTTTCGTTATCGTTCACAAATTACTAGATTGTGATGAATCTGGCTAATTTCTCAAATAGCAACGCTTACTTCCCTACTCAAGGTGAGCAGTATCTTTAGTGAAAAGCACCACAAAATCTGTCAACAGTTGCCTACTAGCAACCGTTGACAGACTTTGTGAAGTTTGTTGAAGAAAAGTATGTGGGGAAGAATAAACGTATGCTAAGATAATTCCTATAAACAAATAGCTAATCGCTTGACAGGGTTAAGTAAATTAGCAATTAAGGCAGGCGCAAAAGTAACTTAACCTGCTAAAACAGGATAGTTTATTTAAGAGCCTTTATCCCAGTAAAGACGCTGTTGCTCGTGTCTTTACGTTTATTCTTTCCCTAACTTATACTAAACCTCAGAAGGTTAACTATTCCTCTAATAAAATAGTTGAACTGCTGGACTAACAGATTCGCCAGTTACGCCCGTAAAACGGACTCTAATAACACTAACAGAGCCAAGTTCGCTAAGGGTTATAGGTTGACATCGCCGCCCTTTCCGCCATTTAAGCCATCTCCACCAATAAATTGAATTACAGAGTCAATTATAAAGACTGTAAAAGAGAATTTTTTAACAGCCGAGTTCTCGCAACTTTTCTTCTTGCCACCAGAGAAATTGGCTTCTTCGTTGGCGGTTAATGTAGTGAACAATGTGCTTTCCATAATCTTAGTTACTAGCTTGCTTGTGGTGATTAAAGTTACGTCACTCCAAAGTAATAGATATAAACCTATAAAGAGTATATTTAGTAACTTGTTGTGCCGTTAGAAGTATTATACGGCTCTTGATAAATAGGTCAAGCAATTATTTTTTAAAAAAAGAAAAATATATTACACCTCTTCCTCTTCAGCAAAGATATTACATAGTTAGTATTTATACAAATTTAATTAAAACAAGTTTTTATTTGCCAGAAAATCGCAGGTGTCAATATATATTGATATAAATATGGCGATTTAAAAGCTTAATTTTGTTTGTCAAAAAACGTATAAATGAAGCTACTTACGTGTTAATACTGATAAACTAACGAAAATTAACAGAATTAAAGATATAGTAAAGCAAATCAAACAACATTTTTTATACTAAGTTGTACTTAAATAAATTTATCCAACTCAAAACTGGGATTCTGCATTTTTGAATAAGTATTTTTATGTAAAAAATGTTTTTTTGTAATTATTTAATACAACAAAAAATCAACCAGTATAATTTTTTCTAATATAAAAAGTTTAATTGTGGTTAATTATTTATTAATTTGAAAAAAGCTTTATTAGGTAGATTATACAAATTTTTTGTAAATAAATGAAGAAAGCGTAAAAGTTTAGAGGAAAATTATAAAAATTTGGTATTTCTATAGGACTTACGCAGTGTACAAATGCATCATGATATGCACTAGCTAAAATAGGTTGTTTCAGGCTTTTATTAACTATCCTGTGATCGTAAATAGACCATGCTGTAGGGGCACAGCAATGCTCATTGGTGTCAACTTAAGACGATAAAGCCCATATTTGTTGGGTGTAAGCGTCAATC
>NZ_JBALBY010000049.1:0-5890 GCF_036919575.1 Nostoc sp.
CCATAGGACTGTGGTAGTTGCGTCGGCTGCTGCATACCATAATTCCCATAGGACTGTGGTAGTTGCGTCGGCTGCTGCATACCATAATTCCCATATCCCACAGGGTTTGTAGGGGTGACAACGCCTTGACTTGGACTCTGGCTAGAGTAAGGTGCAATATTACTTGGTGCGAGAGAGGTGACTGGGGGTGTCAATGGTGATACATTAGGCACTAGCTGACCACTATTTAAATTATTGTAGGGATTTTGCGGTAAGTTCGTACCCGTTGAAGTATAACCAGTACCAGTAGTTAACCCATTATTAGGCAATAGCTGACCGTTATTTAAATTAGTATAGGGATTTTGTGGTAAGTTTGAACCCGTTGACGTGTAGCCTGTCTGAGCAGTTAACCCAGTACTTGGTAGAGAATTCTGACTGGATAAGCTGTTGATGGGTGGCATTAGCGTTGTTCCTGGGTCAGAGACTCGGCCTAAAGCATTTGTCTGAGTTGCAGTACCATCGAAGGTAGACAATTTCTGGTTTGTCGATTGGTTGAGCGCCGCTTGCTGAGGGCTGATAGAGAGAGAATTTTGATTCTTGTTGGTTTGATTAGTAAATCCAATACCGAGGCTAGAGGATGTTTGTCCTCCCCCTGTTGGTTCAGACGCTGCATTTAAGGTCTTAATACCTAGAAACTGGTTATTACTATCAACCGTTCCAGTACGCAATAAATTTTGTGTTTGTACAACAAAGGGATTTTCCACGGCTGGCGAGATGTCGCCATTAACGCCTAAACCAGGATTTAATTTGGTATCACTAGCAGACTTTTGTGTATTAGTTATATCCTCTAATAAGTCTTTGCTGTTTTTTCCCTGAGTGTTTTCCTTCGGGGTATTTGCTGTTGCTGAGAGAGTTGCTTGCTCAAAGTCATTAAATAAAACTGGTAAGTTATCAATATCTGCTGCAATAGCTCTGTTTTCTGCTGATAGTTCGGAATCAGCAGGCTTTTGGGAAGCGACTTGGTTTTTTTGCTTATAAACGAAAATATCTGGATTTGACCAGTATTGCCAGGTTACTAGCCCTACTACAGATAAAAAAATTGCAGTTGCCCAAAAACCAGGTCGTCCTAGATTCCATAATAATCTGGCTTTGAGATAGCGTAAGTAGGCGGGAGGATAATGTCGATGTGGCATGGGATTGGTAATTGAAATTTACTCGAAATCGGGAAAACTTGACGGAAGCTGAAGGCATTGCTGTTTTATGCTTTTGCTTTCCTCAACAGGAAATGTGTCAACTTAAGTTTAAATGGTGATTTGATCCTAACTTCTCCATCAGTTATTAGTCATTACCAATAGACATATAGTAGTCAAAAATTTACTTAGAAATAAAAATTAAATGACATACAGCAGATTGCGAGTTGGTGAGGTACAAAAGTACCCCACCCTAACCCTCCCCTTATAAAGGTGAGGGAACTAGATTTGCTGTTTCCCCCCAATATATCGGGGGGATTAAGGGGGGTAATTTACCGTAGCCCCAAGCAATGGAAGGGTGTACTTCATTTACTTGCAAAGTGCTGTACAATTTATGTCCCGGCCTTACCTCACCCTCAATCCCTCTCCTTATAAAGGAGAGGGAAGCTAGATACAGGATGAAGTTTTGCATTTTATTTAATCCACGTTCCTTATTAGCGGCTGGAGTCCTTTGGCAAGATTTTCTAGAAAGTTATGGCAATTTATGGTTAGTTTTTGGGTATCGGTAACACTGGATAACATCAGGAGTTGACAACTGGTCTAATTTATTGTTGTAGCCGGACAAAAGTTCAACTTTTTTACTTTCTAGTTAGCAAACTGTACGCTCTGAAGGCGCTGTGCTGCACCGTACTATTAACCAGGAGACTACAGCAATGATGAAAGCTGAAGATATCATGACCAAAGATGTAGTTACCATTCGCGGTTCGGCGACTGTTGCGGAAGCAGTGGGGGTGATGAAGGAAAAAGGATTGCGATCGCTGGTCGTGGATCGTCGCTATGACAATGATGCTTATGGTATTGTCACAGAAACGGATATTGTCTATAAAGTAACAGCCTACGGTAAAGACCCAAAGCAAGTGCGGGTTTATGAAATTATGAGCAAGCCCTGCATTGTAGTAAATCCTGATTTGGGTGTGGAATATGTAGCGCGGTTATTTGCTAACACTGGTATCCACAGGGCACCGGTGATTCAAGGCAAGCTGTTGGGCATCATCTCGATTACCGACATTTTGACCAAAAGCGACTTTGTAGAAGCGCCACAAGCGCTACTGCTGGAGGAGAGAATTCAAAAAGCAATTGAGCAGGCTCGTGCTATTTGCACTGAACAAGGTGCCTATTCTAAATCCTGTGCAGCCGCTTGGGATGAGGTAGAAGAACTCCAGGCAGAAGCAGCTCATCAGAAAGCTGAGGGTATGGTATCAGCTAAAGTTTCTTTTGAGGAATACTGCAAGGAAAACCCAGATGCACCGGAATGTCGAAATTATCATCCGTAGTACACACAAGTCTCTCTGGATGCAATTTACGATTTATTGAATAGCTTATTCCGTTTCACTTTAGTAATGATACAAATACGTTGGTAGGGGCACAGCAATGCTCATGCGTGTCAACTTAAGCTAAAAGGGCGGTTAGAAACCGCGTCTACACAGGCAAAACCCACCTTTCCTTGCGGAACGCTACGCGAACGTGGGTTAAGAACCCTTAATTTTGTATTAGTCCACGGAGGTGGACTTTGTTTGTGTAGCCGCGTTCGCGTCAGCGTGCCGGAGGCTCTATTCCATTCGCCAAGGCTTAAGTTGACACCAATGAGCAATACTGTGCCCTTACGAGAAATCTATATGTATCAGGGTTTGTCTGAAATGGTATTAAGAAGACCTCACCCTGGTTCTGCTACGCAAAACCTGTCCCTCTCCTTACCAAGGAGAGGGATGTCTGTCAGGATAGTGTGAGGTTTTTGTTTTTCCTGAATTTACCGTTTAGCAACTCGGATCAATAAGAATAGACCTATTCCCAAAAAAACAAAGTTGGGCAACCAAGCCCCTATAAAGGGAGAGAGGACACCTGCTTGCGCGATCGCACCACTAATAAAGAAAATTAAGTAGTACGAAAAAATTACTATCACACTAATCCCAAAGCTGGTACCTCTCCCAGTTCGCTGGGGTATGCTTCCCATCGCTGCACCTACTAAACCAAAAACTACGCATACAAAAGGTAAAGAGATTTTTTGTTGAATCCGCACTTCGAGTTTACGAATTTTTTGGCGATCGCCACCGAGATTTTCCACTTCTAGTTGCTGTAGTGCTTCAGAAATATTCATCTCACCATAGTCTCGGCTTTTTTCTGCCAGACTTAATGGCGTGCGCGGTAGTTGCAGTTGTTGGTGTTCAAATCTGACAATGTTGCGATAAGAGCGATCGGCAGCGACAAAATAGATCGTGCCGTTGTAAAAATCCCAGACATTTTGCGAAGGATTCCACTGGGCAGATTCTGATACCACAATTTGATTTAGACCTTTTGTTGAGCGGTCTATAATCGTCAAACCTTTCATCCGCTTACCATCAAATTGGTCGGCGTAAAACAAGCGTGTCAATATCCTATTTTTAGAGCCATCCGGTTCGGGAACATCCTGGTATTCAGGATAGAAAATATTTTGCTGTTTCAAAGTTGGCTTGTCTGATTTGAGGGCTTTATCCAGAGTCATCGCCGCTTGATAATTTGCTGCTGGTGCAATTTCTTCGTTAAACACAAATGTCATTCCTGTAACCACAAGACTTAACATCACAGCAGTTAGCACCATGCGATAGACGCTGACCCCACAACTACGAAGGGCAATTAGTTCGCTGTCGCTAGAAAGACGACTGTAGGTCATCAAAGTAGCCAGCAGCGTAGACATGGGGAAGGCTAAAACGATAAAGTTGGGAAATTTTAACAAAAAAACTTGAATAGCAATGTCTATAGGTAGCCCAGATTCTACAATTTTTCTGACGAGATCAAATACAGCATCAATGGTAACGCCAAGTGATGAAAAAGCTCCGACACCAAAGAAAAACGGCGCTAACAATTCACTGGCAAGATAGCGATCCATCATCGTAAAAGGCAGCAGCGAATGGAGGCTGTAGAAAGACGTGAGTTTCTTTGAGATCATAAGCAACTTGAAAAGTTAAAAATTGGCAACCCTTAAGAAAGCAAAGTATATGTTTAATATCAAAATTAAATTCTAAATAGCTGAGAAAGCAAAATGAAATTAATTAATAAATTTATGCTTGAGAATAAACAATAAAAATATCCTTTGAAATTATTAGCTAAATAATTGTTAATTTAGACTTGAAAATTATCCCCTAAATAATATTGCCGCACGAGGGGATTGCTGTAGAGTTCGTCAGCAGCGCCAAAAGCGAGAATTTGTCCCTCGCGCATGATGTAGGCGCGATCGGTGATAGCCAGGGTTTCGCGGACATTATGATCTGTAATTAAGATTCCCATGCCGCGATCGCGCAGTTGTGCTACGATTTGCTGAATTTCTGAAACTGCGATCGGATCAACTCCTGCAAATGGTTCATCCAAAAGTAAAAATTTTGGCCCTTCTTGTCCAGCAGCTAAAGACCTTGCTAATTCAGTCCGCCGTCGCTCACCACCAGAAAGTTGAATTCCTTTACTTTTAGCTAATTTTTCCAACCGAAACTCCCGCAGTAAAGTTGTGAGTCGTCTTGACCACTCCCATCGTGGCACATTAGTTTGCTCTAGCACCAACAGAATATTATCCTCTACCGAAAGTTGGCGAAAAACACTTGGTTCTTGTGCTAGATAACCAATACCCAATCGCGCCCTTTTGTGCATTGGCATTCCCGTAACGTCGAGATTACCTAACCAGACTTTTCCTTGATTGGGTTTTTCTAAACCTGTGGCGATGTAAAAGGTCGTCGTTTTACCAGCCCCATTGGGGCCTAGCAAACCAACGACTTCGCCTTGAGCAACAGAAAGATTGACACGATTGACAATTACTCGCTTGCCGTAAGATTTGTGAATATTCTCTAAAACAATTTTCACGCTGGAGGCACTCTTTCTTGATGGGAGATGCTAATTAGAAGGCTTGAATACTGGTGTCTTTGGGGCAGGTGTCGCAGTTTGTCCATTATTATTTGATTCCTGCACCATGTAGATGGACTCTACCTGACGGTTGGATTGGGGTAAGGCAACAAATCGCCCTTCGTCAATTAAATAGGTTACTTTCTCCGCCCGAATACTGTTACCACCCTGTTGCAAAATATAGACGTTGCCACTGAAATCAATTCGGCGTTCTTTACTAAAATACTGTGCTTGGGCAGATGTTGCCTGAATCTGGCGAGCCGGATACAACATTTGCACATTACCACGAGCGGTGACTACTTGATTTTTAGCGTCATATTCTTGCACATCAGCGCGGATAGTCAGGGGGCGATTTGCTTCAGATGTTTGTGCAGTAGCGGTTTGCAGTTGGGTAGGGAAGACAAAAGCGCCCAAGAGTGCAACTGGCAGCATTAAAGCTAATCCAAAGCGACGCATTTGTGATATTGGTAATTGATAGCAGGGCATCATAGCAGTTTGGGATTCAGGATTTCAGCTTGTATTCTAATTATCTCAACTACTTTATCCAGACGATGAAATATATAATCTGGAGTGATTTCCGATAACTACTGGCTGAAATAGTGACGCTACCCCCAACCTTAAGGTTTCAGGTAATTGGTATGAAATCTACTACAACTTAATATATTGGAACTCAGAACTCTAAGCTCAGAACTCGGAACTTCAAGCTATTTTCAGGTAAATAGACCACGCGGTAGGGGCACAGCAGTGCTCATTGGTGTCAACTTAAGACGATAAAGCCCATATTTGTTGGGTGTAAG
>NZ_JBALBY010000050.1:0-44814 GCF_036919575.1 Nostoc sp.
CTCCCGGAAAGATGACTGTGACTAAAGTCACACGAGTCGCTTATATCTCAGCGTCTTTAGACGCTGAGTTTTACGCTTACCGGCTGTTCCTATAATATCTATAATTTAAGTGATTTTAATCCCGGATCGGGATTCTTCGAGTTTAGCCGCTAACGTATATAGAATAACACATTCGCCTACTCCTGATGTGTTGGACTTGAATCAAAATTGGCTTAACTTATTTTTGGCTGTACACTATGGGACTTAGTACAGCTTTGCGTAAAATCGTGGGGAATTGAGGGTTGAAGTTTTAACGCAGAGGGACGCGGAGGGAAGCGCAGAGGGGCGCGGAGAATTTACGACAATTCTTTAATTTTTAATTCTTGATGGCAATCTCTCCAGTCATACCTGCTTCCGTATGTCCCGGTATTGAACAACGTAAGCCATAAGTGCCAGATTTTAGGGGCACAAATACCCATTCTGCCTCAGCACCCGGCTTGAGTTCCAGTTCGTGAATGGCTCCTTTTATTTCTACTTTGCCTGCTTCAACTTTTTGTGTCCAGATGCCATCGGCAAAATCTTTAGCAGTAAAATAGTGCTTCAGTTGGCTGGGATTGGTAAGCCGTAGTTGATAGCGTTTGCCACTCAGTAATTCTAAATGATTTGGCTCAAACTTGAGTTCGTTAGCCACATTACCCAAGCTAACTGTAATTTCTGTGGCTGGTTGCTTGAGCAAATCGCCAGACAAATTTGCCGCCATTGCTGGAGTAGCAAGGATGAAATTTAGTCCCAGGAGCAACGTTAAGATAACGTAGTTGCAAGGTAACATCTGCAACCAGGAAGTAGCGGGGAAATTAACAGATGTAATTACAATTTGATATAAATATTTGTGAACTAACGTAAATAAGTGGCTCATTTCTATGGGTAGTCCTAAAAGTGATGAGTACAAGCGACTCGTACAATTTTAAAGAAAGGATTGTTTGTGGCGATCGCGCTACGGGAAACCTTAAATAAAATCATAGTCCTAAACAGGTAATGATGAATATCGGAACCTACTTACTGCTTGCATGTGGCGTCTTCTGGTCACTCACCTATGTTCTACTGATTAAACGTGGCTTTCAAGATAAAACGTGCGGGATGCCATTGGTTGCTCTGTGTGCCAATATTTCATGGGAATTCATTTTCTCATTTGTTCATCCCCACTCCCCACCGCAGCTGTGGGTCAATATCATCTGGTTCACCCTTGATGTAATTATTTTGTTTCAATTTCTATATTTTGGGCAGTCTCTGTTTGCGAAGAAAGCGCAGAAATTGTTTTACCCTATGTTTGTGTTGACTTTGGTGACAAGCTTTTGTTGTGTATTTTTTATCAGCTATGAGTTTAACGATTGGAGCGGTGCTTATACAGCTTTTGGACAAAATCTTATGATGTCCATTCTCTTTATTGACATGTTGCTCAGACGCAACACTCTTTTAGGTCAATCAATCTTCATTGCCCTATCTAAAATGATCGGAACTGCATTTGCTGCCATTGGTTTTTATATTGCCAATCCTACACGACGGGGGTCGCTGCTGTTGCTGTTTCTATACACTGCAATATTTGTCTTCGACCTCATCTATATAATGATGGTGGCTATCAAGTTGAAGCAGACCAGTAATCCACAGGTAGGTGTCATACAGTGACTGTTGAGAGTGTACAGGAACCCCACCCCCAGCCCCTCCCCGCTCTTCGAGAGGGGGCTAAGATGTACCTGATGTGATTAGGAAACGCTATATCTATTTTATTGACTTAAGAGTTGCGGTTCTATCGCTCCCTTTATGGATAATTAATACCAAAATGCAGGGATCTCTATCTAAGACTTTTCTCTACTAACACAGATGGGCCAGCAGTGACGACCACGATTTGATCTGGGTGGAGTAACTCACGAGCCGCTTGGTTAACTTGGTCAAGGGTGACTTTCTGGATTTTATCAGTGAAGGAGTGCAATTCTACTTTATCTAGTTCATACACCTCATTCATCAGAATTCTATCTGTTAATTCCTCTGGGTTTGCCAGGGAAACGTTGTAGTTGCTGATGAGAGTGCGTTTAGCTGTTTCTACTTCCAGTGCGGTGACACCTTGTTGATGAATTTGCTGTAAGATTTGGCGGGTGCTAGCGATCGCTTTAGTGCTATCTTCTGGACTAGTCTGCATCTCAATCACAAATGTCCCGGCATTCTTAAGAGCTTGGAAGTAGCTATAAATTCCATAACTCAAACCTTGGCGATCGCGCACTTCTGCACCCAGTCTACTAGATAAGGTATCGCCTCCCAAAATCTGGTTCAATACTAAGGCTGCATGAAACCGAGGATCATAACGGTTAATACCTGTGCAACCCATATATGTAACAGCTTGGGTTTTACCTGGTAAAACTGGGTTGACACTCACTATTTTCTCCGGCATTGATACCGTGGGATATTTTAATGTGGGTGCTTGGCCGCTAACTTCCCAGTTACCAAACTCATTTTTAAGGAGCGATCGCACTTTGTCTAGATCAAAATCTCCCACCAGCGCTAGCACTGTCGTGTCTGGACGATAATGTTTAGCTTTAAAATCAATCACATCCTGGCGCTGAATCTGCTGTAAACTCTCCTCTGTGGGAAAAGTATGTAAGGGATGTTTTTTCGGGTAAATTGACTGAACAAATATTCTTCTGGCTACTTCTGATGGCTCATCTAATTCATGTTGGAGATCAGTTAAAGTTTGTTGGCGATGCAGTTCCAATTCTTTTATTGGAAAGGTACAATTTTTAACAACATCTGCCAATATCTCCAGGAGTATCGGCAAATCCTCTGCTAAACTATCACCCTCAATATGCACACCTTCGCGGTAGCTTTGAAAGTCTAAACTCGCTCCTCGTTCTGCCAAGACTTTGGCAATAGTTAAGACATCCTTACTATTCGTGCCATGTAGCAAATTATCTGCTACAAAAGCAGCCAATCCAGCTTGATTATCTGGATCAAATTCCGTCCCGGCTTGAATGTGTCCGCTCAGGGTAACGGTAGGAGTACTATGATCTCTTAACAGTAATATCCGCAGTCCGTTGGTAAATTTAAATTGCTGTGGTAGGATTTGGGCGATGTCTTCTCTACGAGAGGCTTTGCCAACCACCGCAAGCAACGCATCTGTAGCCAAATCCACAGGTGGTAAGTATTTCATCACCTCAGAAAAAAGCACAGGTGCTACAGGTGAGAAATTTTCTGTAGTATGGGCTGAGTCTGGTTTGTCACCAACTTCTGTTATCTGCCTTTGGGTTGGTTCAAAAAAACCTACTGTTCGCGCTTCTTTTGTCAAGTATTTGTTAATCACAGCGACAACATCCGTTGGGTTCACCAGACGGACAGCCGCCAAATAGCGGTCTGTATAGCGATAATCACCAGTAGTTGTCTGATCGTTGCCCAATCGCATTGCTTGAGAGGTGATATCACGGTTACTCAAAATTACATCTGCTGTTAATTGGGTTTTGGCTCGTTCAACTTCCTCAGATGTCACGCCTTTTTCTGCTACATTAGCGATCGCGCTAGTCAACACTGAGTCAATTTTTTTCAAATCTTGTTTAGAACCAGCCGTCACCAACACCTCATACCAGCCAGATTCTCGCAAACTGGTGACGGATGCTGTAACTTCATTAGCTAAACCTGACTCCACCAATGCCTGATGAAGTCTAGAATTCCGTCCCTCTGTAAAGATGTAATCCATCACATCCAACGCCGGCACATCCGGTTGATTTGCATCCGGTAGCGGATACACAACTTGTAACAGCCCCCCGGCTCCGGGTTCTCGCAATACTATCGGGGATGAGGGGGATGAGGGGGATGAGGGGGATGAGGGGGATGAGGGGGATGAGGGGGAAATAACTCCTGCCTCCTGTCTCTTCGCTAGCTTGCCAAATACTTCTTTAATTGTTTCGAGGGTGTTTGCAGTTTGAAAATCTCCAACAATCACTAAGACAGCATTATCGGGAGTGTAAAAATTGCGGTAATATTTCTGTATCTGCTCAACTTCAAATTTTTCGACATCAGCTTTGGTGCCACCTACAGGCAACCCATAGGCATGATTGGGAAACACCGCCTGCATGACAGCACGATTGAGGCGATATTCTGGGCTATTTTCGTAACCTTGCAACTCGGAAATTACTACCCGCTTCTCACTCGCTAATTGTTCTGGCTCAATCTGGGAATTTTGCATTCTGTCTGCTTCCAGCACTAAGAGCGCTTTCAGCTTATTTCGTTCCACAGTACCGTAATATGCAGTTTGGTCATAGCTGGTGAAAGCATTGGAATCACTACCTAAAGCACTAAACAAACGTCCAAATTGAATCGGACGATTTAGAGTGCCTTTAAACATCATGTGTTCCAACTGGTGGGCAATGCCATTCACGCCCGGTTCTTCGTTGCGTGAGCCAACCTCATACCACACCTGCACCGTCACTACTGGCGCAGTATGCACTTCTTTTGTCAGGACAGTTAGACCATTCTCCAGTACTGTCTTGCGGACATTTTCTGTCAGTGTTGAGGACATTATTCTTTTTATTAGCAAGGTTGGCTGGTATTTTTCTTTGTTAGATTTTGTTAGATGTAGTTGCATATTGGCTATGATCAGGTTGATCGCTCAACAAAAAACCGCTACTAGCCATAAGCTTAAAATTAATAATGGCAAGGCATATTTATACAATAATTTATTGAGTTGGGGAATAAAATAAATCTGTTTGTTGATAGACTCGAAGCCACGCGCAAAAGATTGAGGATAGCTGTTCATTAGAAAAGTAATCTTCTTTAGCTTTGCAGCAGGCAAGTTCACAACGAGCTTGGTGATGCTGATATTCCTCAAATACTTTTCAAAGTAACACTTTTTGTTCGTGTTGAGCAAGAGTACGCGCAAAAATAGCCTTGTCACACGATTTTGGATTTTGCGAAAAGTTGCGTGCGGGGGTTCCCCCTGTTGAGCAAACTTTTCAAGACAGATTTTAGATTTTAGATTGACCCCAGCAATCAAGTCAGGGGCTTATTATTTAATTTTAGATTTTGTTTTTAGATCCCCAGCAAATCGTAGATTTGGTGGTGCAACAATTCAGTGGCGGGTCTGAATCCCTCACTGATGGTTACGTAGCTCTGCCGAAGTATTGATTCTGAATTCTGAATTCTGAATTCTGAATTCTTCTTCAAGAATATCTGTCTGAAGTTGGTTGCGTTCTTCGCTAAAAAGTGAACTTATTATTTTCATTGCGTTGACTAAGACTTTCAGGTTACTAATAGGGGTGAAATGAACAGTTGTCTGCTGATTTCACGCTGTAATCAGATGATGACCGAATAATTATGAATTAGGTTGATTGCAAATTACTACCCTAAGGAAGGAGGAGCAGAATGTTTATCTGCGTCATTGCAGACTACGGTACAGGAGATCCGGCATTTATTGAAGTCACACAACGTCTGCTGATGGCTTTACCCGATGCCCAAATTCATTTGCTTTCGGTTCCAGCATTCAGTACCTTGGCAACGGGATTCTGGATTGCCCAACTAGGACTCAATCCAGGACCTGGCGATCGCCTAATTTATCACAATTGTGCGCCTCGTCAAGATGATCCCGAAGCCCGTCGGGATAATGAAGGTGAAGGACTAACTTATGCCCTTTTATCCAATGGTGTAAAAGTAGTGGGTGTGAATGCGGGCTACACTCTCTCCTTTATCAAAGACTATACAAAAGAGTTGCGAGTGGTCAACGTTTCTCGCGGTGGCTCACAGTTTCGCTCACGAGATGTGTTTCCTCCGGCGGCGGGGGCGATCGTGGGTGAGGATTTTAGCGTTCTGGGAGATAGCATTTCTCCTGAGCAAATCCCAGATGTTCCACCAGATAGAATTGCCTGGATTGATGGCTACGGCAACATTAAAACAACTATTGGGGCGCATACAGTTAACTTCGAGCCTCAAACCAAGATCGTAATCCGAATTGGAGATGTGGTCAGTGATGCAGTGTATTCTGATGGTAGCTTCAAGGTATCTGAAGGAACTTTAGCCTTTGCTCCTGGTAGTTCCGGTTGGTCAAGAGGCGATTCAGGAGAACCATTGCGCTTCCTAGAACTGTTTCTGCGAGGAGGGAGTGCTTGGGAGCGCTTTGGCCGTCCCCGTGTGAATCAGCAAGTAACTCAAATCGCCTAAATCAAATCTAGGACTTACGCATTGACAAGAAATACAAAATATGTACCAGGTAAAAAGCCACATCTTTTGTAGGGGTTTAGCATGGCTTTTCCCCTACAGCATCGTCTATTTACGATCAAAGAATAATTAAGAAAAGCCTGAAACAACCTATTTTTGTTAACGTCAGAATTCAGAATCAAGATGCTCTCTACGAGACGCGCAAGGGACGATTGGTGTCAACTTAACGTGAAAGCCTTTTAAAACCTCGTTTCTAGCCTCTGGCTGGAAATGCACGTCATGGCGGCTCTGCCGCAAGTCTTGAGGCGGAGCCTCTCGGAATGCATTCCCAGTCGGAGACTGGGAACGAGACAACGAGACAATATTGGCTTAGTACAGTTTTGCGTAAAAGCGTAGCGTTTCTAATTGCAGAGGAACGCATTGGCATTATCAGCCAACGCATTGGCATTGTCAGCTAACGCATTGGCATTGTCAGTCAACGCATTGGCATTGTCAGCCAACGCATTGGCATTGTCAGTCAACGCATTGGCATTGTCAATCAACGCATTGGCATTGCAGGGTATTGCTAAATAGAATTCGCTACGAATTAATCAAATGCTGTACTTAGTTAAGGGAATTTAGCGTGATTTCATTCTACGACTGTTACTGAAGCCGCTTCATTTGATGGAGCTATACCGGGTAACTCAAGACAGTATCCAGCACCATACACTGTTTTGATATAGCGGGGGTGGCGGGGATCTGGTTCTAGCTTGGTTCTCAAGTGGCGAATATGGACTCGAATCGTTTCTATGTCGTCATCAGGATCGTAACCCCAAACTTCTCTGAGGATTTCGCTGGGAGAAACCGTTTGACCGTGGCGTTGCAGCAAGCAGTGAAGTAGCTCAAATTCCAAATGAGTCAATTTCACCGTGTCATTGAACCATATTGCCTCAAATCTTTCGGGAACCAGAGTCAGTGAGCCATAGTTGAGAATCTCACTATGCTTTGCTGCTTGGGGAATGCGGTCAGTACGCCGCAAAAGCGCCCGCACTCGCGCCAGCATTTCTTCAACTTCAAAAGGCTTGGTGAGGTAATCATCTGCGCCAGCATTGAAGCCTTCCACCTTGTTCTGAGTTTGGCTCAAAGCCGTCAACATTAACACGGGAATCTCAGAGGTGCGATCGTCACGACGCAGGCGTTGACAAACGGTAAACCCATCTACTCTGGGCAACATGAGATCGAGCATGATCAAGTCTGGTTGTAACTGGAGAGCCAGTGCTTGACCTTTAATGCCGTCTTCAGCTTGACTAACATCGTAGCCAGCCATTTCCAAGTTGACGGCAACTAGTTCTGAAATCGCTGGGTCATCATCTATGACAAGAATCCTCGGCATTATTAAAAAATTTTTACTACTGATTAAGGATAAATAACAACCTTTGTATAGATACAAAGATTTTTGAGTCGATTATGAAAAGGTTTTTAAATCTTACATAAATATTAAGATTAAATGACTGTGAAATCAAGACTCAACTACACGAAATCTTATAGTCTATGATGTGTTATACTCCGCCCTACAATCCGTCTTGGTTTTTACAAAACGGTGTGATCATGACTGTATACACCGCTTTGTGGGGAAAACGTTTCTGGGAAAGTACTATTCAATTACCAGAACCGTCTTATCATGAGAAAATTTTTATTGGTGGCCAAGGTGTGCCAATTTTTGGCTTGGTTGCCATCCCTGAAAATGCTCATAGCACGATTATCGGTACTTATGGCATCACTGGGGAGTTAGAGACGGAATGGTTTTTGAGAGTGCTAGGACGTAAGGCTTACGCTCAAGGATACGCTGTGGTGTTATTTGATTGGCGTGCCCACGGCAAAACTGCCCAATTTTCGCCGACTCTGACTTCTGATGGTTTGTATGAGGGGGAAGATTTTGTTCGCATTGCGGCAGCTGCTAAGGCAATGGGATGTCCGGGAAAATTTTGGTTTACAGGGTATTCTTTAGGAGGGCAATTGGCGCTATGGGGGATCAAGGTCGCTCTTGAGGTGATTAGAGAGCATGGAGATTTAGGACTAGAAGATAGTGATATTGGTGGTGGTATGGTGATTTGTCCCAGTTTGGATTCGGAGCGATCGCTATCTTATCTAGTTACAAAGCCCTTCGGCAGATATTTGGAAGCAGGGATTGCACAGAATTTAAAAAAACTGGCATGGCGAATACATGATGCTCATCCGGGAAGCATTGACCCAGCAGCGATTGAACGGGCGAATAGTATCTGGGGTTTTGATAATGAACTGGTAATTAACCGACTAGGTTTTCCTTCTGTGGAAGCATATTACCAAGCTAGTAGTGCTTTACAAATATTGCCGCAAATCTCGAAACCGACTTTGATTTTATATGCTGCTGATGACCCACTTTTTGACCCAGCCATCATCCCAGAATTGCAAGAAGGCTGCGATCGCAATTCCGTAATAGATTTATTACTCACTCAGTACGGCGGTCATGTTGGCTATTTGAGTAGCAAAAATTGCCAGCGCCAAGCACAAGATTCTGACCCTTGGTGGGCATGGAATCGAATTTTACAATGGTTGGAGAAACAGCGTAATTCGTAATTAAGAAAGTCAGATTAAATCTGGGTTTCCAGGAAAAGCATTTGTAACCTTCTTTTAGAGGATGTCTGAGAAGTATCAGATATTTGCTGATCCCCCCTAACCCCCCTTAAAAAGGGGGGAATAAGAGTCTTAAAGTCCCCCTTTTTAAGGGGGATTTAGGGGGATCTCTAAGCATTCGCTGTATAGAAAAAACTTTTCAGACATCCTCTTAGAGAATTGGTATAAGGTTGTTGTACTCTAGTAGATTTTCTACGACAATTATTATGGGTGGAATAATTTTAATATGCCAACGCCAGAGCAAATGCGAACTTGTTTCATTCTTGGTTATTGGGCAACCAAGATGTATTTACCGATATATTTGATTCGGATAGACGAGCGCACAAAACATGTAGTTATTCTGGCTGGAGAAGAGACAGAAATCTTAATTTATCCAAATGGGAAATGGAGATATTTATGAACAAACCAGATTTTATGTCAATGAGCCGTGCCCAATTGCGTAAATATATCCTTGAACACAGGGAAGAGGAAGCAGCTTTTCAAGTTTACGTGGATAGGTTTAAATCTGACAGTAATGAAATATTTCCAGCACCACAAACTATAGATGATTTAAAAAACTTTCCCGAATTACAACGTCAGCACCAGCAAAAACCCAATCAAAGTTAATTACAAATTACGTTAACCTCACGCTTTCTCGTGTTTGCGTACTCTTACAGAGAAGCAAGCTACGCTTTTAGCTTCTCGTAGAAAGCGTCATTACGAATTACATTAGCGAAGCGTTAGCGAGTCTTCTCCCAAGGGGAGACGCTTTAGCGCAACGAGCGTCATTACGAATTACGAATTATAATGAATCACCTCTGGCTACCTGCACCAACAGATTTAACTTTGTTACCGGATGAGATTCATGTCTGGCGCATAGAACTTCACCAACCAGAATCACAGCTGCAAAATTTAGCAGCGACTCTTTCCAGTGACGAAACGGCTCGTGCTGAACGGTTTTATTTTCCAAAGCATCGGCAGCATTTCATCGCTGGTCGCGGTATTCTCCGAACTATATTAGGTCGCTATTTGGGTATCAAGCCCCTACAAGTTCAGTTTAATTATCAACACCGTGGCAAACCAGTATTAGCGGATAAATTTGCCGATAGTGGACTGGCGTTTAACTTGTCTCATTCCCAAGAGTTAGGTTTGTGTGCGGTGAATTGCACTCGGCCAATTGGTGTAGACCTAGAATATATTCGCCCGATGTCTGATTTAGAAGCTCTTGCCAAACGGTTCTTTTTACCGAGAGAATATGAGATGTTGCGATCGCAATCTCCCAACCAACAGCAAGAAATATTTTTCCGTTACTGGACTTGTAAGGAAGCTTATTTAAAAGCAACTGGAGATGGACTATCCCAGCTAGAGCAAATTGAAGTATCGCTGACTCCCACAGAAGCAGCCAAGTTAGAGATAACTGAAGACTGGAGTCTTTTTGAACTAATACCTGCTAACAATTATGTTGCTGCTATTGCGGTAGAAAATTTTGGCTGGCACTTAAAATGTTGGCAGTATTGATGTTGATTAAGCTCATCTCCTGGGTCAAACAAGAGAGATTTTGCGGACAAATGACAAATGACCAATGACAAATGACAAATGACAACCTGCTTATTTATCTTCCTGCATATTTCGCACAATTTTTGTCACCAGGTTTCTAGGTACAAATCTGACGCTTTTTGCAAGTATTGCATTGAGTAAACCAGGAATGACAATGGTTTGACCCTTCATTAAGGCGCGAAAACCAACTTCGGCTACTGTTTTTGCATCCATCATCTTCTTGCCTTTGAGCAACTTAGAGTCTGCCATTCCCGTTCTTTCATGAAAAGCAGATGCGGTTGAGCCTGGGCAAAGAACTGTCACAGTCACACCTGTATCTTCTAATTCATTTGCGATCGCTTCTGAAAAAGATAAGATATAAGCTTTACTAGCAAAATAAACCGCCATCAAAGGCCCAGGTTGAAAAGCAGCAGCCGAGGCGACGTTTAATATTTTTCCCTCACCTTGCTTTACCATGTGCTTCACGAATAGCTTAGTTAAATGGGTGAGACACACCAAATTTACCTGTAGCATTTCCAATTCAGTAGCTAGGTCTGTTTCGTGAAATAATCCATAGATACCAAATCCAGCATTATTTACCAGTATATCAACCTTAATATCGGCTTTTTGTAACTCTGTGAAAATTTCTTCAGGAGCTATTGGTATCGATAGATCCTTAACAATAGTTTTAACAAGAATTCCAAATTCTTTTTGGAATTTAACTGCAATTTCTACAAGCTTTGACCCGTTTCTGTCTACTAAGACAAGATTGTAATTATGAGCAGCAAAAATAGATGCTAATTCGTAGCCAATTCCACCGGCTGCCCCAGTAATGAGAGCAGTTTGTTTGCTCTGTCTTTGATGTGTTGTGTTCATGTAAGAATGTTAGTGGATTCAACTTGATGAAGCTGCATTGCATTTACAGTGGTTCTCGCTCTACAATTAAGTACGCGTAATATCTGAACCGACAATAAATATCTTGAGTTATTACCCTTTCAAATGCTTGTGTAGTGCGTTCAATAGATGTAGCAGTCCAAAGCTAAATTTAGGACTTATGCATCGAAAAAGTTTGGACTTAAAGGAGTTCGGTTATTTCAGACTGCTAGCATTTGGCTTTTGATCACTCACAAAAGCCATCGGGTAAAATCAAACTTTTATGCTCGACACTAACCATTCTATCCTCGATTGCTTATGTCAAGAGGTGAATACTAAAAATTTACATAATTGAGTATACACCAACAGGGCAATTATATTGCCGATGTTAGTGTATGAGTTGTTGCTGGCATCTGAAATATTGCCTTTTCAGTAGTACTGAGTTTTCAAAAACATGGATTAAATAAAATTGCTTTGTAGGATGTGTTACGGCTTTTGTAACGCACCGAAAGTATCCGGCATAGTGCGTTACGTTCCTCACACATCCTACGCAAATTGTGAATTATTAAGCGATATTTAAGAAACCACTTTGAATCAAGTAGGCGGTATAAGTCATAAACAATTGAGAGTCAATGGTCGGACAAACAATAGAACTGCCTGCTAGTGCATGAAGAGTATCTTGGCAGCTAATATGGGGTCTTCTAGCTTGTAGGTACAAATCAGGAATAGTCAGTTGTTCATCAGACCAACGTTCTAGTAAAAAGGGACGCAGAGTATATAAAGGATTGTCCACAGAAGACACATTATTGATTAACTCTGATTGCCATTTTTCGTAGGGAATCATCTCAACTGAATAACCAAATGAGCGTATCCACTCAACTAGCATTTTCAAAGCGGCAGGTTGGGGATGTTGTAAATTGAAAGCTTTACCTATGGATTCTTTTTGGCGTGATAGATAAACGATCGCTTTACTTACATAGTCCACAGGAGACATATCTAACATATAATCTACATCAGGGAAATATCCCATTTGTAGACAGCCCTTAGTCATCAAATTGATAAAGTCATGTGTGTTACAAATGCCTGTTTTGCTATCACCTGAAATCAGTGGCGGTCTGTGGATAGTTACAGGAAGTCCACGGTCACGAGCAATTTTGACTAACTTTTCAGCTACCCATTTTGTTTGTGAGTAACCCAGATAAATACCTTCCCAATGATTGAATTCATCCTGTTCTTTAACAACCTTGCCAGCATAAGCAGTGGATTCAAAAACAGCCACACTGGAAACGTAATGTACAGGCTTGACTTTAATTTGACAAGCTAATCTCAAAACTTCTTGAGTTCCTAAAACATTGGCTGCCTTCAATGCTGAGTATGGAAAAACATAATTCAACAAAGCACCACTATGATATATAGTATCAATATTGGCAGCTAAAATTTGAAACTGTTCAGAGCCAACACCTAACAATGGCTGAGATAAATCGCCGACAATCGGAATAATTCTGGAGTTAAATTCTTCCTGCCAAATTGCATACTGTTGCAGATTTTTTTGGAGTTTGCTTTTGCCTTCTTCGGCATTGGCAGCACGCACTAAACAATAGATATCCGCATTAGTTTCTTGTAGCAATTCCCGGATGATAAAAGCTCCTAAAAAGCCTGTTCCTCCAGTTAAAAAGATGTTTTTGGGTTCACCTACAAGTACATTAGATGCCGCACCAGGATGGATAGTAGGGTCAAGAACAGCCTCAGCACCTAAATCTAGAACAGATGGCGCAGCATTGGCATTAGAAGCTGTCACCCCTGTATCTTGAAGTGGTGAATCTTCTTGCACTTCTTCAGCTAAACGCTGTGAAAGAGCTTCAATATTTGGGTAATGCCACAGAAGCAATGGAGATGGTTGAAATCCTAGCAACTTTTCTAAGTTACTTACTAGAATCATTGCTTGGGCTGAATCTAACCCATAGTTTTCTAAATGTTCTTTGACATCTATTTCATCAGTTGCTACTCCTAGCAACTTAGCTAAGTTAGATACCAAAAATACTTGAATATCGTCTGCTGTAAAAGACTGTTTTATAGTCATTTTTAAATCTCCAACAATGATGTAGAACGAACAGGGTGATACTGACTGTAATAATCGTCAGCTTGCAGCCCTTGAATTTTCAAATTTTGGACACGATACAAAAACGCTGCACCAGTCATAATTTGATTAGCAACATCAACTACCTGACGATTATTTGGTTCAGATAGATACGAACCGCGTACCCAGTCATTGAAACCGCCCATTGCGGGGCCACACCAAATTTGATAATCTACTTCTCTACCTTTTTCACCAGAACTAGACCACCGAGAAGATAATCCTAGATACCAGCGGAAAATCAACGCCATTTTCAGTTTAGGATTATTGACTGCTTTACCCAGTTTTTCAGGATTCTTTTGGGACAAATAAGCCGCAGTTCCTTCCCATACCTCGGCGATAGTTTTGCGAAAAACTTGTTTTTCTAATTTCTCTCTTTCTGCCAAAGGAATCTCTTCAATCGAATTATAAGCGCGATAGAGTTCAAATAATTTCTGCGATCGCATGGGGAACATCGTACCCCGTTTGAGAACTTGCAGTTTCACTCCCATTTCAAACATATCTGCTGCTGGGGCCATCATCATATCAGCCATTTCTGCTTGAGCTAATAATTTTTTGGTGTGTTCACAAGCCCCAGATTCAACGCATGATTGATTAATTGAACCAGTCATTATATAAGCAGCACCCATCATAAAAGCTGCTAGTGCTGATTGTGGTGTACCAATTCCCCCTGCTACTCCGATTCTAATGGGTATTTGGTAATGATATTGTGCTTGAATTTCATCCCGCAAGGCAATAATAGAAGGTAACAAACAAACCAAGGGACGGTTATCTGTATGACCTCCAGAATCAGCCTCGACGGTAATATCATCAGCCATCGGAACTTTAGCCGCAAGGGTTGCTTGTAACTCGGTAATTAATCCTTGTTCAAGAAGTTCTTTGATAATTCTGGCTGGTGCTGGTTGCAGAAATTTAGTAGCAACTTCTCGGCGAGAAATTTTGGCAATGACTTTATTTTTGATTTCAATTTGATTGGCGTTATTCAACCCGAATCCAGCAACACGGTAATAAACAATGTTGGGGGTCAAGTCGAGAAATGCAGATGCTTCTACTGTTCTCACTTGATATTTCAGGTATAAATCCACAGCCCGGCGTTCATTCGCAGGTTCATTCGGACTGTGAATTAAATTAAATGCATAAGGCCCTTGAGGTAAAGCTTGTTGAATGCGATTTATGGCTGCTTCCAAACGTTCTGGAGTTAAACCACCTGCACCAAAGGAACTCAAAATTTGTGCTTTTCCGAGTGCAATTACCATTTCTTCGGAAGCAATTCCGCCAGCCATTGCGCCAGTAACGTAGGCATATTTCACTCCATGAAAGGAGAGAAAATTCGGATCTCCAAATTGTTGAATGCGGATTGGGGCTGCAAATGTTAGCAGTTCTACTTGTGCTGTTGTGCCATTATCACCTGGGGATAAATACCCCTCATTTGTGACACCGATTTTTCCGGCAACTTTCACGATGTAGCAGGGTTTATCTAATACCATCAATTTATCTTTGATGGTTTGTTGCTCAAAAGATACAGTTTCTAAAGAACCTTTCCAAACCTGGTTTTTGTTATAAGACCAGGCAGAGAAGTTAAGACCATTATCGTGTTTACTTAGTACCGTATCTACGGTTGTCACGGCAGTTATCCCTCGGATTACAAGCAATGGATGATAGATGTAGATTCTGTAAAGGAGTCTACGTTTTATTTTCTTTTAACGAACCGCAGAGGCGCAGAGAGCGCAGAGGAAGAGAGTAATACCAATTCTCTAGAAGATGCACTTAATCTTTTTTAAACGAACCGCAAAGGACGCAAAGGACGCAAAGTAAGAGAAAGTTTAGAGAGAATTGGTATGAGATATTAAGATTCTTCGTTGAGCAAGTTTTGGGCGCAAGTTAGTTGCAATTGAATGATTTCGCTCATTTGTTGACTATAATCTTGTCTAGCTTGTAAAAAAGCTGTGTGCGCTTTAGTTATCTTTGAATTATTAGCATTGAGCTTTTGATACTGAGTCTTATTTAAATCGAACATGCTGATGATGCTACTAATTTTTTGAGTGATGACAGGTGGCGAAGAAAGAGGATTTTGCTGCCCAATTGCGCTTGACTCAGAAGATTGTAATTGTTCTCTCGTTTCAAAAACGTTATCAATGATATTTTTCGGTTTTACTTCTTCTGGCTGAGGCAAGATGTTAAGGGAATAATTTTCTTGTTGGGTTATCTGGTTGGAAGTATTAAGAGAATCTGTGATTTCAGATTGTTGGAGATTAGGTATGTTTAGAGGCTGTTTTTTGAAGCGTTCGCCCTTGGCGTTGGCGGAGCCATCGCTCCTAATATCCCCAACCAAATCTTCAACAAGTTTACGATTTTCTTCGCTCAAAATTGTAGCAGCGATCGCTTTCCCTCCCAAGGTAACTGTTCTCAATGTTGCTTTATTTTGATTAGCAGTTTCTTGGGCTTTGCTATACAGTGGTGATAAATCCACGTTCACTTGATGACTGAGTAGTTTTGCTAATGCTTTGACCATTGAAGCATGGTCATCCATCCCTCTACGATTTAGAGAGACTGTGATATGTTCTTTGTTGCCGAGAATTTTATCAATCCATCGTGAACACACACTACCTGCACCCGCTTCTAAAAATATTTTGACACCATCACCGTAGACACGGTTAACTAATTGCGGAAAATCAAGTTCTTGGCACAATCCTTTGGCGATGTTATGCGCGATGGCTTCGCCAACGCCTCCGGCGAACGCATCACTTTCAAGTGCGATCGGTTGATAATCTGCGGCAGAATAAAAAACAATACCTGGGAGAGTTTGGGATGGTAAAGTGTTTACCTTCTTGATTTCCTCGTACTGCGATCGCATCGCTTCACAATGTATCACATGGTCGAAGGGAGCCGGGAAAGCGTTGCAACCTAAAGTTTCAATCACTCGCTTACAGGCTGCATCATCACCAGCAATTAATACTTCTTCTGGTGTGTTGATTTGAGTTAAGTAGACGTGATTTTCATGTTTCAGGCATTCTCTAACTTGAGATGGTGTAGCCATGAGAACATAGGTATTCCAAAAATTGTTGTTTGGTGAATCGGTTAATCCCCAATATTCACGCACAGCATTTTTCGGCCCAGATAATTTATCGCCAAATAAAGGTGATGAGTTTAAGGTATTACTTCCGCCCTCAAAATCACTCCAAACTCCTTGGGCAACCATCATACTAGTTTCACCCAAACTATACCCAAATACAGATTGCGGCTTTACTTGAAAATCATCTCGAAAAATTGCCGTCATGTATCTAGCAAAGGCGATTTCACTTTCAAACATTGCCAGTGAATCATCTAACAATTGCTTTTCGAGAGTTTCTAGTTGCCTAGTTGTCAATTTAGGTAAACTTCTGGGATAAACCAACTTTTCAACATCGGCAGCCCGATTGTAGAGATTGTTACTTTTTAAGTCCTCAAAAACTTTAGGAAATAAACGGAATACACTACGACCAATGCCAATATAAGAATTGACTGCGGCGGGATAAACGTAAGCAACTGCTCCAGTTTTACCCAATGGTTTCGCTGTGAAATAACTTCCTAAAGGTGTTTGCCAATCTGTGCCGTTTTCAAAGGCATTATTTACACCTTTGCGGGCAGATTCAATTTCTTTGAGTAAATCTTTTGTGTTACGTCCTGTGATTGATAAGACGTATTTAGGCTCAGGATGCTGTTGAAAAGTAGCGAATGTTTGGCTGGCGGTAGCTGATAAAGAAGAACTAGCTTCAATGGATTTTTGAAGATGGTTAAGTATATCGGGTATAGTGGTGCGATCGCTAACTGCTATAGGGAACAGATGAAAAGGCATTTGTTGCAAATATCTGTTGTCGCGCTCCTCTTGGCTGGGTTCTTCCGATAAGATTAAATGGGCATAACTCCCATCTATACCCATGCTATTAATTGCTGCTATTCTGCGTGTGCCGCCTTTATCGACAAACCAAGGTCTTGATTCCATTGCCACATAGAAGGGGCTACCTTCCCATACTTGCGGTGTTTTGACACCAGACCATTTGGGGGTGGCGGGAATATACCTGTAATAAAGACAGAGGGCGGTTTTGATTAAGCTAGCAATTCCCGATGCTGTATAGGTGTGGCCGATATTGGCTTTGACGCTGCCCAACGCACAATGCAAACCATTGCCCACTTTCGGATAAGCTTGCAGTAAACCTGTGATTTCGGCTTCATCCTGCTGGGAAACGCCACTACCGAAGACTTCTACATAGTTAACCTCTGTGGGTTGAATATCTGCCATCTGGAAAGCTTGTTTGCAGACATTGCTGATAGCTGAAGCATCAGTTTTTACCAGAGCGTTACTGCCAGTAGAATTACTTTGTGCGAAACTCATAGCATCAATGACTGCATAGATGCGTTCATTATCTTCCTTAGCAGCTTCGTAGCGCTTGAGGACGACAGCACCAGCACCTTCGCCAACCGTCCAACCATTGGCTTGTTGGTCATAACCCAACGTATTGACACCCGTATTAATTGGTGCAAATTGGTTGCGGAATAAGACATTTTCCATACCACCTGCCAAATCTACCGCACCAACAACCACAGCATCAACTTCTCCAGTTGCGAGTAGCATTTGTGCAACTTCCAACGCTTTGAGGGCAGAATTTTCGCCAGCGCTGATGGTGAATGCCGGGCCAGTGAAATTCCATAAAGCTGAAATTCGACTCGCCATAATGTTGGCGATGTGACTCACATATTCACCGATTTCTACTGGTTGGTGAATGCTATCTTTTACAATGGTTTCCAGTTGTGCAAGCTGTTCAGCAGGTAAAGAAATTCCTTGGTTGAGTAAGCCGTCCTTAACTTGCCAAGATAAATTCCATCTTTGCTGTAGCTGATGTACAGAGAATTCTGTCTCAGCAGCGACAATCACTGCAACATTGCTTCCCTCCTGTAGTTTCGCATCTTTCACGGCGCGATCGCTAACTTTCAGCAGCAACAATTGTTGTGGGTTTAACTTTTCGATTTCATTCGGTGGGATTTTGCACGATAAAGTATCGATTTCAAAATCTTTGATATATGCCCCTACTGGTGCTTTACCATCTGCTAAACCGTACTCTTTCAGGACATTTTCTTGGTTTTCTATACCGTGCCATCTTTGAGGCGGTAGGGAAGTAAAATGCTGTGTTCCATCATAAATACTGCGTTCAAAAGCATCTAAACCATTGCAGTTACCAAAAAAGGCATCCATGCCGACAATGGCGACTTTTACAGGTGGAACAGGTGGAGTTGATTCAACTGATTGTGTTGTATTTCCTTGTTCTAAAATTAGATGAGAATTAGTGCCACCAAAACCAAAAGCGCTAATAGCAGCCCGTTTGATTGGTGCGTTATTATTCGGCCATGCTGTAGCTGTTCTAACAATTTTATCGGCGGAAATTGTACTTTTTTCTGAAGTTAAAGGATCAGAAACATTCATGGTTGCTGGAATTACACCATGAGACATACTCAAAATCACTTTAGTCAAGCCAACCATGCCAGCAGCAGTTAGCAAGTGGCCAGTATTTGCCTTAGCAGAACCAACCAGAGGTGCAGCTTGGTTTTGACCAAAGAATGTTTCTATGGAGTTGAATTCGGTTGTATCTCCTAATAATGTGCCGGTGGCGTGACACTCTAGATAATCGATAGTTTTGGGACTAATTTTCGCCTCATTATAGGCTCGTTCGAAAGCTAGAATTTGTCCTTTAGGATTAGGACTCAGTAAATGTTTACCTTTGCCATCATTCGAGAGTCCATTACCGCAAATGGTGGCGAGAATATTATCACCATCTCTAACGGCATCAGAATATCTTTTCAGCATCACCATCCCAACACCATCGGCGGGAATTAGCCCTCTAGAGGACTTATCCAAGGGGCGGCTGATGCCGTTTTCTGCATACCCTTGAACACCGGAAAATAACATCCGCACGAATAGGGAATCTGCACAACTTATAGCTCCAGCTAACATGACATCAGCTTTGTGTGACCATAAGTAATGAGATGCTAGTTTAATAGCATAAAATGATGATGAACAAGCAGCATCCAGACATAAATTAATCTGGGATAGAGATAGAGCTTGAGCAATGATAGATGCTGGTAAGCCAGATATCATCGCATTGTATAAAGAGGCTTTGGTTGCACTTGGGAGAGCAGCTAAATCAAAATCTTCATACTGCAAAAGTTCTCTAACAGCAGGGGTAATAGATTGCTGATAAATTGGAGAAAATAGCTGGTTAGATAATTTTGTTGGGAATGACAAATTACCTAAAATTACGCCGCATTTTGCAAGGACAGTTTGATTACCCCAATAACCACTCTGTACAATTGCTTGTTTAGCGGCATACAATGACCATTTGAAGGTGTTATCTAAACCAGCAACAAATTCTGATGGTAGATTGTATTCGGAAGGATTAAATTGAAAGTTGCGGATGTATCCGCCTTTGAGGGAATAGGTTTTGTCTGGTGTACCTTTAGCTGGATTGTGAAAGATTGTCGGATCTACTCCGATTTCTTCGACGGTTGCAGAGGATGTGGAATCTTTTTGATTAACGATGTTATGCCAGTATTCTTCAGGGTTTTTAGCATCGGGGAATAGGCATGACAATGCGATGATGGCTATTTTTTCCACGATTTATATGCTCCGAGTTTGGGTATTAGGCAAGAGATAATTTAAAAGGCAGGATTTACGCTGTTCCCCAAACTTTGAAGTGGCAAGTTATAGCAATCCTATTCGAGTTGTGAAATTTACTGTTTTTAATCGAACCGCAGAGGCGCAGAGAGCGCAGAGAGAAGAATAAAAAGAGATTTTTACAACTGATTTAGGATTGCTATAGGTGTTGAGTGTTAAAGGAAGATTATTAGCTTCTGAGCATTTTCATTGACCAAATAATGGCGTGAGCGCCGAGCATTCGTGAATAGATTTTACCTTGGCGATCGTGTATGATAAAGTTTGCGATCGCACTACTTGCTGTCTTAGATATCACTTCACAAGAAACGTAAAATGTTTCGTTATGTGGTATCATTGCAAATTGTTCAAACTTTTCTACTTTTCCAGGTAAACAACCTTCTTCATGAAAGTGTTGTGTCCAAACCCATAAGGCGTGCATACTCAAGTCTGTTGTGTAAGGATTTACCCATTGGACAGGGAATTGTCCTTGTTCTTGGGCGCTGAGTTCTGGCCAAAGACATTCTGTAGTGATTTTTTCAGGGCTGATGTTTAAAACTCTTTTGATTTCTTGAAAACCGGGGCCGTGAAATAATGTAGCCCCACCATTTTGGTAAAAAGCTTTTCCGGTAGCGGTGATGATATTATCTGGTTCGAGATTGAGAGATTCATAAGTGGGTGGATCTGGGATTTCTCGCTGGAGATTGAGTTGAGCGCTAAAATGAAAATGGATTTTTCCTTCTGGGTTTTTACTCGAAATTTTGGCTTTAAGTTCGATTCTTTCAAGATTAACCTTGGAAATTTCTTCAATTTCTAAAATATGTTCCTTCGCTAATGTCTCATTGAAAGTAATCCCCTTCAAAACTTTGAAATCTTGGTAATTGAACAATCTATAACCGGGATATAATTGTTCAGAAGCATTGATAATCCAGGTCATTGCACAAGTTGCTGGTAAAACTGGAGAACCAGCAATAGTATGATCGTGTAAAAATGGATTAGCCTCTAATGTCATTTGGCGACGAATACGATAGGTTCGTAGTTCTGAATCTAACTCTGTAGCCATTGGAACTAGTGGGCTACCAATGACAACTTGTGCAGTTGCATGATTGGTATTATCCATTTCTTTCACGAGCATTTGTGCGCCGACTGCAATCGGAATTATTTCGATTTTTCGCTCTTGAAAAATCTTCTTTAATTCTGCTGTCACCATCCCACTATCCCAAGCGCCCCAGTTGATAGCGACAACATGACATGAGGGATAACTTTGCTTAAATATATGGGCTGATTTGTTCAGAATTTCATTTGCGATCGCATAATCAGATTGTCCAGGATTTCCATAAAAACCTGTTACTGAAGAAAACAAAACTAAATGTTGAAGTTGATTAGGATTAACGCAAGCTAACAGGTTTTCTAAACCTTGAACTTTCGCGGTATAAACTTTTTCAAAATCTTCTTCTGTTTTCTTTTCAATTAACTTATCAGCCAAGTTTCCAGCGCCGTGAATGATTCCTGTAATTGGGCCCTGATGTTGCACAGCATTAGCAAGTTTTTCTTGTAAAGCTTGCGTATCTGTGACATCGACGCTAATATATTCTGCTTTAGCTCCTGTTTTTTCAATTGCTGCTAGAGTCTTTTTAATTTCGCGGCTGGAGGTAATTTTGTTATATATCTTTTGTACATTCATGGGTGTGGGCTTCTCTCCTTGAGAAAGAAGATTTTCCATGATGCATTTTTTCAATGCGGATTCATCAGAATTTTGAGCAAAAGCTGGCTCGGTTTCTAATAGTTCCGAGCGACCGAGGAGGATAAATTTGCAGGGTTGCTGTTGAGCTAATCTGATAGTACACTCAGCCGTAATCCCTTTTGCACCGCCGCTCACGACAAAGACAGATGATGGACTAAGCTGGGCTGTTTGTGTCATAAATCCTCGTGAATACCTGCATAAATTTGCTTTTGATGTGCAACTGATTAACCAGGGTTTTACCCCACCCTAACCCTCCCCTTGTAAAGGGGAGGGAACTGGATTTCTTAGCCACAGGGAGAGAGGCTTTGATTCTTACTCCCCTTCCCTTGTAGGGAAGGGGTTGGGGGTTAGGTTTGAGAGAAAGTTTCACACGGAGTTAATCAACTTTTTAATCGGCGATAATGGTAACTCGTCCTTGTGAGCCGTAGCCAACCTCACTAATATAAAGGTTGGGGTCGTGAAGCTCGGCAATGATGTTTTGTACTGACTGTTTAGCATCAAGTCTGGGACTTAGATCGATCGCACGACTAAACACCTTTGGCCATTCCCATCTGAGAGTTTTGGTTAACCCGAACAAACCAGCACCGATCGCACCAAAGTTGACTTTGTACTCTAACCCAAAAGCGCCATCGAGATGAGCAACTGTGCAGAAACAACTACGTCCATGACGTGCGGCTTCGTTCAGAGAAGGTTTGAGGTGTTTCGCCATCAAAAATACGTGCTTGACGATCGCCTTTTCTTGTTCGTTATAAGAAATACTCCCGGTGTGATTTGCTACAAACATCGGATGTAGATGGATGAAAGCCCCGATCGCTCCGCAGTGAGATGCGATCGCTTGCAATTGTTGTTGAAGATGTTCTTCACTCAAGTTTGCTAAGGTGACGCGGGTTACTCCTGTGGGTAAGGGCGCTTGTTGGGCGATCAGCGATTGGGGGAAGCTGACAACTACTACCTTCCAGCCTTTTTCGATTAGGGATTCAGTTAATTTATAAGTGGTGAGGGAACCATCATCGGTAATTAAACCGATGTGTCCCTCTGGTAACGTGAAATCCAAGTAATCAGGCTGTGGTAAGCTTCTGAGTTTGACCGGATGGCGCTGAATATTATGCTCTAATTCCGGTGGTTGTTGGACAAACTCAGGCTCAGACTTTTTTTTTTCACCTCCAGCTAACTGCTGTAGGTAATCAACTATTTGACCGATGGTGCGGAGTTCTCCGAGTTCTTCGATATTAGGCTTAGGTAAGTTTGGGTACATTTCTTGCATCGCCCCTAGTATTTCTACCCGTTTGATGGAGTCAATCCCCAAGTCGGCTTCCATGTCCATTTCTAGTTCCAGCATCTCCACTGGGTAGCCCGTCTTATCACTGGTGATTGCTAACAGGGTTTCACCTAAGTCTGCAAATTCATCAGTTGTAGTGGGTTCTGAGTTAAATGCGACAACTACGTTGAGTTCAGGTGAAGCGACTACCTCAACTACGGGTGCAGTCTCTATTGAAATCTCAGTTGGTTGTTGCACTTCGTGAATTGCAATTTCTACCGAAACACTTTTAGAAACCTGGGATTGCAGATACTCGACAACTTGACCGATGGTGCGTTTTTCTGCGAGTTCTTCTAAATTGGGCTTGGGTAGGCTGGGGTACATTTCCTGTAGCGCCCCCAGAATTTCTACCCGTTTGATTGAGTCAATTCCTAAATCAGCCTCCATGTCCATGTCCATTTCCAGCATTTCGACTGGGTAGCCCGTCTTATCGCTGGTGATGGCTAAGAGGTTTTTATCCAAGTCAACAATATCGATGGTTGCGCCAGATACAGGTGCAGCAGTTGTGGGTGCTGGTTCTGCGATCGCTTCATTGGCTGGAGGTGAGCTAATTTTGACTACAAGCTCAGATTGGGGTTCTACTACTGGTACAGGTGGCGCGACTACAGGCTCTACTGTCTCAAAAGTAGGGATTGGGGAGAAGAGATTAGGGAGCAAAGAAGAAGAATTTTCATCCTTCTTAGAAGTGGGAGATACAGAAGTTTCAACTACAGGCTCTAACACCTGGAGAGGTGCTTGAGTAACATTTAAGCCATTTTTAGCAACTGGCTCAGTTACAGGCAAAGGCTGGCTTTCTACTATCTTGGTAGTAACGGGTACGGCTGCATCAGTAACAGTTGTTTCTGTGGTGAAATGATGGCGTACCTCATTTAGTTTCTCTGTTAGTTGAGTTACTCCCTCACCTGAGATGATTTGAGAATATTCTTGCTGTATGAGTTGGAAAAAGTTTTTGGTATATTCCAACTGCTCTTGAAGATATTGCTCATGGATGCGTAGGGTTTCACCTTGTTGGGAATGAAACTGCATCATGCTGCGCTCTAAGCTTTCCATCACAACTAGCTTCATTTTGGCAGTTTCGGCTGTTGATTTACTTTCACTCAACAAAGAATTCTGCTGCTGCATCAGTTGGAAAAACGCTTTGGCGTATTCCATTTGATGGTTGAGATAAGTACCGTGAACTTGTAAATTCTCGGCTTGATTTTCCTGAAACTGTGTCAGCAAATATTCTAAACTTTCTAAAAGTTGTTGGTAATTTGTCAGCTTTTCTGGTGTTGGTTGCATCTTAGATTCCTGGGCTGGTTGTGACAGGGTAACAGGATTCATTTGTTGCTCTGTTTGGGTGATGATATTAGCAGTCACACTGTTAGCGATCGCAGCTGTTTTTTTATGTCCGTTAGTCTCCATCACTGCGAGAGTTGGAGTTACACCTGGGCTGCTAAATAAAGGAGCCGCATCAGAATATTCAGGGGTAGGTAATGTAACTTTATGCCCATCCTGCAAAGCTAGAGCGAAAGCATTTTTCGTTTTTTCGGATCTATAATTGATGCCGTTTAAACGGACATTTAATGTCTTCTTCGTCTCAATTGGCGGTATAGTTTGGGGAAGTTGGTAAGGATCGAGGTTATTCAAAGCCAAACCAATTACCCGCAACTGCACAACTGCTTCTCGTAAAGAGCGATCGCTATTCTTTTGAGTGCTGGGGTTCAAAGATACGGTAGTGTGTGGGCGATCGCCAAGGATATCTTTTACCAAGTTGGTGAGAATTCTCCTCGGGCCAAATTCCACAAAGCAAGTACCACCCGCCGCATAGATATTTTCAATTTCCTGTTTAAACAGCACTGAGTTAGAAAGGTGCGTTTCCAGGATTTTTTGAATACCTTGGGGTTCATTGGGATACTGCTTACTGGTGACGTTACTGTAAACAGGGATTTTGGGACTTTGGAACTTGACGGACTTAGTAGCGATCGCAAAGGATTTTTGAGCAAAGGCGATTAGCGGTGTATGGAAAGCTGCTGAAACAGGTAACAATACAGCTGTATATCCTTTCTCGTGTAAAGCCTCTCTAACTCTCGCTATTTCTGCGGTGGGGCCAGCCAAGACAAATTGAGTGGGAGAATTTTGATTAGCGATCGCAACTTGGGGAAAATGTCTCAGCACGGCTTCCACTTTGCTGATATCTTCTTTGACAGCCAGCATACTACCCGCATCATGATCCGGGTCTTCGGGAGCCGCCATTGCTTGACCCCTAGCTTTCACCAGGAACAGGTAATCTTCCGTACTCAAAACCCCCGCAGCCCATAAAGCTGTGAGTTCCCCAAAGCTGTGACCCGCCACAAAATCTGACTTAAACCCAGCTTGTTGCAGTATGCTGTACATCCCTGCACTCAACACCCCGATGGCTGGTTGAGCGTATTCTGTGCGTTGTAAGGCAGCAATTTGGGCGTTTTTCTCTGCTTCCTCAAACACAGGATGAGGAAAAACGATCTCTGAAAGCGGCTTTAAATTATCTTTGATTAACAGACTATCCATATAGCCATGAAGACGCCGCATCAAAGGAAAATTCATCACCAGTTCGCGCCCCATTTCCAAGTATTGCGAACCTTGACCAGAAAATAGAGAGACAACTTTTCCGCCCAACTCCATACCAGAGGCGCGGTAATAAATCCCTTGGGGATGCTCCCAAGATGCTGCTGTTCCTTTGTTTTTCAGCCAGTCAATGCTAGTTTGCAGCAACTTGCAAGCGTCTTCAAGATTCTCAGCTACAAACCCAAATCTGGCAGCAGAGAGGGGAATCTGTGGCGATTTGCATTCCTTGACTAATTGGGCATAATGTGTTAATGCTTCAGGCGATCGCAACTTACCTAAAGTCTCTTCAGATTTGGCCAACAATTGGTCTACTGTGGGAGCAAATAACAGCACTTCACTAGCATCATTATGTAAGCGGTAAGCGTGGTTTTGGTCAGCTTCATATTCTTCCAAAACGACGTGATAATTGGTGCCGCCAAAGCCAAAGGAACTCACACCCGCGCGTCTGGGTGCTTCCCCTTCTGGACGAATCCAAGGTCTAGTTTCGGTATTCAAATAAAAGGATGAATTTTTAATGTTGAGTTTGGGGTTTGGTTCAGTGATGTTAATTGTCGGCGGTAATACTTTGTGATGTAAAGCCAAAGCAGTTTTAATCAAACTCGCCGCACCCGCAGCCGCTTTTGTGTGTCCAATTTGTGATTTTACACTACCCAAAGCGATGTGCTGTTTTTTCTCATCATGCACATCAAAGTAGTCTTTTAAAGAGCCAAATTCCGTCGGATCTCCAGCCATTGTACCAGTGCCATGTGCTTCCATCAAACCAACAGTAGCGGGAGAGAAACCGGCATCTTCATAAGCACGTTCTAAGGCTTTAACTTGGCCTTCTTTGCGCGGAGCATAAATGCTCTTATAACGCCCATCGCTGGAGGTACCAATGCCTTTGATTACGGCATAGATTTTATCGTTGTCGCGTTCAGCATCTTCCAGGCGTTTGAGTACAATCATCCCGATACCTTCACCCAACATCATCCCATCGGATTTAGCATCAAAAGGTTTGACATTTTCACTGGGAGAAACCGCCGGTGTTTTGCTAAATGATATGTAAGCCATGATGGTGTTATCGGTATCAACACCACCAGTCAGCATCATGTCAGAACGATGCTCAACTAGCTCACTAATTGCCATTTTTAAAGCACCGAAAGAACTAGCGCAAGCGGCATCAACTACGCAATTCATCCCGCCAAAATTTAGGCGATTGGCAATTCTACCCGCGACTACATTAGCTAACATTCCAGGGAAAGCATTCTCATCCCATTTCACATAAGCGCTTTTGATTTTGTCAACGATTTTTTGGGTATCTTCGTCAGATAAACCACTGCTTTTGAGTGCTTTTTCCCAAATCGGATATTCCAACCTCGCAGAAAGTGGCATTCCTAATTGCTTGGCCATCGCCACGCCTAAGATTACGCCAACAGTCTCGCGGCTAAACTCACGTTTTTCGCCATAACCTGCATCTTCCATCGCTTCTTTCGCAACCACTAAACTTAATAGTTGCGATACATCTGTGACTTCCAAAATGCTGGGTGGTATGCCGAATTCCATCGGGTTAAAATCAACCTCTGGAAGAAACCCACCTCTTTTGCAGTAGGTTTTATCTTCAGTAGTTCTTGGATTTGGATCGTAATAATCTTCGACGCTCCAGTGAGTCGAAGGAACATCAGTAATACAGTCAATTTTGTTTACTATATTTTGCCAATATTCCCGTAAATTTCTGGCTTTAGGCAATAGAGAAGCCATCCCAACGATAGCTATAGGATTGTGTTGTAATTGTCTGTTAATTTTGTTGATAGACACTGATTTTTCTGACTTCATTTTTTTTCCCTCAATAGACCTCATCACAGCCTGTTCACAATTATTGATAAGGCTCTCTAACTCCGCTAAGGCAGTATCAATTGAATAAGCAGACATAGGGCATAGTTAGTACTGTGGATTCTGTAGCTACAGTAATTTCTGTTGCCTACTAAATAATGGAAAACTCTCGTTTTGTAAGCAGTTAGCTATCCTATCTGTGCTAAATGCTTTTTTCTAAATCGACACCACACGACACATACTGCCCTGAGAAAGCCTTAGATTTATAGGCGACTTTGGCACACTGCGTAGGCGTAGCCCGTCGTAGACATCGCACAAAAATGTTAGACAACGCTAGACTATTGATATTGTGGCAATAAGTCAATGACGTTGTGAAAACTGCTAAAATAGTCTGGGAGTCTAATAACTGCTTGACCAGTGAATTCAATCCATTTGTAATCGTAGAGATTTTGAGCAATGGTATCCCACTGGAGTGATAGAAACTGAGGAGTAGAAACGCTTTTTTCACCTGAAATCGTTTGATTATCTAGCCTAACTACAGCAACATAGCTGATGTTAATGACAACATTCTGTATCTTGATAAATGTCATAGCCAGTTTCAAGGTCCAGGATAATATATTTTATGCTACTTAACCCAGTAAAGTTGACAAGTTCGTTACAGAAAAGACACCACCTTCAATCCGAGTTTATGCAATTGGAAAAGTAATTAAACGATCACAAAGCAGTTATCTTTAGTTATTTTTAATTTCAAAATATCAATGAAATAACTAGTTTGTCTAACCACTTTAAAGCATTGAATTAATAAAAACACTAACATACTTTACAGAAACTAAATCATTCCTTTAAAGTTATTTTATAAATAGCTCTAAACTATTACTGATGTGAATTTTGAATAAAATCCAGCATAAAAGTATAATTTTTAGCTATATAAACGCATGAGAGATTTACCTCGTTCCCAGTCGGAGACTGGGAATGCCCCTCATTGAGGCTCCGCCTCCCTTACTTGCGGCAGCAGCCCAATGAGTAGCATTTCCGAGGTTGGAAACGAGGTTTGAATAGACCACGCGGTAGGGGCATAGCAATGCTGTGCCCCTACAACATATATGGTTCAATTAAATGAAAATTGCTGTAAATTAACCAGGACTTACCCAAAATACCTCTCAAACTCTTATTTCTCCGTGTTCTCTGTGCCTCTGTGGTTCGATTTTCTGAAGCCTTATTAACAATGCAAATCTGTTGTCTAGTAAGTAACAATTCAATGAATACATAGATAAATTGAATAACCATAAGTATTTTTTCTCAGAGAAACATCATAATGGAGTCAAAGTTTTTGGTTATTTTCAATATAAATCAAGTTAAGAAGCAAAGCAGTTATTTATAAAGCAAATGTTAATTTTTAGTATGTTGCTTAATAAACATAATATGGGTGAAATCAGTCTTCAGTTGAGTAGGGGCAATTCATGAATTGCCCCTACTAGGAATCGCTATAATAATGTCTTATAGTACACAACCTTGCCAATAATAATCTGTTAGTAATATCAAATCTGCTTAATAACTAACTATTTGTTGGTATTCAATTGCTATAGGACTAGTATTTGATTTTTTAAATGCACGTAGTAAACCCTCTAGACTAAAATAGTGCATTAGACGTAGGTTGGGTGGAGCGGAGCGCAACCCAACTGATTATCCGGATGTTGGGTTACGCAAAGCCTCCACCCAACCTACAATTTTTTTGCTAACTATTTGTTGGTATTCAATTGCTAGACAAGGAATTAGTGATGAGTAAATTCTTCAGTCTCTCATCTGACTGTGATGAAATATTTCAGTGAGAGAATCAGGACTTATGCGAATTCAATTGGTTGACAAAATGCAATTTATCCGTCATACTGAATGACAAGTTTATCCAAATTTTGAGTTCATTTTTATTAGCGCTTCGTTGTTTTTGAGAGTTAAGATTTCTGGTTAGCGCTATTGTATTTTACGCTACGGGATTAGATATCAAATTAGGATATAACTTAGGAAGCTTTGAAGTAACACCACCATTAATTTTCACGCCACAAGAGCGAGTTTGGGCGGCAAAAGCGTACAACAATTCATATAAAACCAATTTAGACGCATCCACTTGATTAAGGTAGAAACCCTAGAGGAAAAGCCCTCTTGGTAATTTGCGGATGAGTCTATTCTAATCGACTAAATATAACCAGGCTATCCTCTAAAAAAGCAGAATTGGAATGAAAATATGGCAGCAAATAAAGAAAGCCGATTATTTACAAAACCCGTAGGCCGATCGCAACTAATTTTAGCAGCTTCTCTGACTTTAGCGGCTGGATTAATCGCTTTCTATAGTTTGGCACCGTTTTCGTCTAAACCGAAAGTTCAGCCAGCGAATCCTCCAAAAGCTGCCACGCCTGCGAAAGTTGCTGTGACTGCCTTGGGACGTTTGGAGCCAGAAGGCGAAGTTACTACTTTGACTGCTCCCACTTCCAATAATGGGGTGCGAGTAGACAGACTGTTGGTGAAAGAAGGAGATGCGGTTAAAGCAGGGCAATTATTGGCCTATCTAGAAAATTATGGTCGTTCTAAAACCGCATTGCAACAGGCTTTAGACCAGCTGCAAGTTGCCAAAGCTAAACTAGCGCAGGTGAAATCTGGAGCTAAAACCGGAGATGTCGATGCTCAAAAGGCTGCGATCGCACGTTTAGAGCCACAATATAAAGGAGACGTTGCTACCCAACAGGCGACAATCGCCCGCATCCAGGCAGAAGTAGACAATGCTCAAGCTGAAAACGATCGCTATCAGCAATTATACAAACAAGGTGCGATCGCGGCTTCCATAGCAGATACCAAAGCTTTGCAACTAAAAACTACCCAACAGCAACTAACAGAAGCCCAAGCCACTCTCAAGCGGACTCAAGACACATTCCAAGAACAACGCAAGCAAGCACAAGCGCAACTTAAGAGTATTAGCGAAGTGCGTAGTGTAGATGTTCAAGTAGCACAAACCGAAGTCAACAGTGCAACAACTTCTGTTCAACAAGCAAAAGCCGACTTAGATTTAAGTTACATCAAATCTCCCATAGATGGCAAAATTTTGAAAATTCACGCCAAAACCGGAGAAGTCATCAGCACCAACAAAGGATTTGCTGAAATAGGTAAAACATCTCAAATGTATGTGATTGCAGAGGTGTATCAAACCGATGTTCAAAAAGTGCGTGTAGGACAAAAAGCCACTATTAGCAGCACTGCATTTACTGGAAGATTGCAGGGAACTGTGAAAGAGATTGGTTGGCAAGTTGACAAGCAAAACATCTTCAGCCTCAACCCCGGTTCAGATACAGACCGCAGAATAGTTGAGGTAAAAATCTATATCGATAATCCCGCAGATAGTAAGCGGGTGGCTCGTTTAACTAACTTACAGGTTGATGTTGCCATTCATATTTAATCATTGGTCATTTACAAATGACAAATGACAAATGACAAATGACAAATGACAAATAAATCCATGATTTTCAAAATTCCTTTAGCATGGCTACAGCTAGCCCAGCAAAAAGTCCGTTTACTAGTAGCTGTAGCCGGGATTGGTTTTATTGTGCTGCTAATGTTTGTGCAACTTGGTTTTCAAGATGCCCTCTATTCAAGTGCGACCGCAGTACATCAGAATCTCAAGGGAGATTTATTTTTAGTTAGTTCGCAATATAAATCTTTGACCTCCAATCAAAGCTTTTCGCGCACTCGTTTATATCAAGCATTGGGGTTTGATGGCGTAGAGTCAGTTAGCCCCATGTATTTGCAATTTGCCAAACTGAAAAATCCGGCAACTAGTGAGAAATATTCAATATATGTGATTGGTTTCGATCCAGGTAGACCTGTGATGAACATCCCAGAAGTTGAGAAAAATTTAGATAAACTGAAAATTCCCGATGTCGTGCTTTTTGATCGGGGTTCTCGCCCAGAGTTTGGCCCAATAGCTGAAAAATTTAATGCGGGAGAGACTGCACAAACAATTGAAATATTTCCCTTCAATTCATTAATTGGTTATAGAGTCAGAATTGGTGGCTTATTCACCTTAGGGCCTTCCTTTGGGGTAGACGGAAATTTACTTGTTAGTGACTCAACTTTCTTGAGGATAAATCCCAATACTCGTCCGGCAGATATGATCGATATCGGTTTGATTTCCCTCAAACCTGGTGCTAATGCAGAAACAGTACTGAAAAATTTACAAGCAAGTTTGCCTAATGATGTCCAAGTTTTTACACGTCAAGGCTTCATTGATTTTGAGAAACAATATTGGGCAGTCAGAACACCCATTGGTTTTATACTTAACTTGATGTTGACAATGGCTGCGGTTGTTGGTGTAGTTATTGTTTATCAAATTCTTTACAGCAATATTGCTACACAGTTCGTTGCTTACGCCACTTTAAAAGCCATCGGTTATGCCAATAGATATTTATTGAATGTGGTATTTCAGCAAGCTTTAATTTTGGCAATTTTAGCTTATATCCCAGGATTTATTACTTCTGTGTTGTTATATAGTTTTGCAGCAGAATCAACTAAATTACCAATAGTTATGACCACTAATAATGCCCTGATTGTCTTAACCTCAACAGTATTAATGTGTATAACATCAGGAGCGCTTGCTATTAATAAACTCCGCTCCGCAGATCCGGGAGATATTTTCTAAGACAAGTTAAGCCCCTTGTTAAACATAGGCAAACTTCCGCCACAGTCTACTAGGCTTTTGTTTTAATCCAAAATCCAAAATCCAAAATCTAAAATCCAAAATTGGTATAATTCCGACTTTATGAACCTCAAAAACAAAACCATCCTAATTACCGGGATTAATGAACTTGTCGGTTTGCGTACAGCCGAGTTAGCCATAGCGCAAGGAATGAAGGTTCGTGGACTACAAAGTTCTACAGAACAGAACAAACAATTACAGAATTTAGGTGTTGAGGTAATTATTGGTGGTATCACCGATGCTACTATTGCTCAAAAGGCTTGTCAGGGTGTAGACATAGTTTTACATACAGATCAAATTGCCGAAGAAGCTGGCGCAATTAACCATTTTCGTGATGTCAATGTTGGTGGTACTGTCAACATGGCTAAAGCCGCTAAACAGGCTGGTGTAAAAACATTTGTGCATCTTTCTAGTGTAATGGTTTACGGTTTCAACTATCCTAATAATGTTACAGAATCCGGCCCACTCTCTGGCGAAAATAATCCCTACTGTCAAACGAAAATAGAAGCTGAAACAGCACTCTTAGAACTAAATAATCCGCCAGATTTTGGCATCATCGTTATTCGAGCCGGAGATGTTTACGGGCCAGGAAGTATTCCCTGGATAGTCAGACCAATTCTGATGATGCGTCAAAAATTATTTGCCTGTGCCAACGATGGTAAAGGAGTAATCAATCATGTATATATAGATAACCTGATTGATGGCATCTTTCTAGCGATTGAAAAAGAAACCTACGGTGAAATATTTAATATCACCGACGGACAAGAAACTTCATGGAAAGAGTATTTTATGCGTTTAGCAGCAATGGAAGGTTTATCAGCACCCCTTTCATTATCTAAAGATGAAATCAAGTTGTTTCTAAAGCTACGTGTTCAAGGACAAAAACTTTTTCGACAAAAAGTTGATATTTTACCAGAGTCCATAGATTTTATGACTCGTCCCTATGCTTGTTCTATTGTCAAAGCAGAAAGTCTGTTAAATTATAAACCAACAATTGACCTAGAATCAGGAATGCAGCGAACACATGAATGGCTGCAAAAAACAGATATCCAAAAATTGATTAAATAGTCCTTTGGGAGTGGGGAGTGGGGAGTTTTACCAATTAGAATATAGGACTAGTATTTGATTTTTGAAATGCACGTAGTAGTGGAGTGTCTAGGCTAAAATAGCGCATTAGACGTAGATGTAGGTTGGGTGGAGCGGAGCGCAACCCAACATATATATATCAGGATGTTGGGTTACGCAAAGCCTCCACCCAACCTACAATTTTTTTGCTTCTGAATTATTCCGTTCATCTGCCTAACAATTATCTGCAATTAAGCATAAAATAATCCCCAGATTTTCTGAATACTTGTTTTGTATGAGTAGCAATCAGCCACGATTGAGCATCGGATTACCTGTATATAATGGTGAAAAATTTATCAAAGAAGCCATAGATTCACTTTTGGCTCAGACCTTTGAAGATTTTGAGCTAATTATTTCAGATAATGCATCTACAGATAAAACTGAAGAAATTTGTAGAGCTTATGCCGAGCAAGACCAACGTATCTGTTACTACCGCAATGAGAATAATATCGGTTGCGCTCGTAACTTCAATCGCGTCTTTGAATTGTCTTCAGGTGAGTACTTTAAGTGGGCAGCCTATGATGATCTACATGCTCCAGATTTTATCAGCAAGTGTGTTGAGGTGCTTGACCAAGATCCTACCATAATCTTGTGTCACTCCCAGACATATTTCATTGATGAACAGGGGAATTTTCTCCAAAATTACGATATCAAACTCAAGGCAGATGCACTAAAACCACACGAGCGTTTTCACGAATTGCTGACCAAACATTTATGTTATCAATGTTATGGAGTAATTCGCGCCAGTGTCCTGAGAATGATACCGCCTATGGGTGGTTACGGTAATGCAGATGGAATTCTCTTGTTAAGACTTGGTATTCTTGGTAGGTTTTATGAAATTCCTGAATACCTGTTTTTCGCCAGAAGTCATCCGCAACAATCAATGAGTATGTATTTCCCTAATTATCTGTTGTTTGCTAACAATAGTAAACAACACTCATTGAGTATGCTGCCTGATTTCTACGCATATTCAGTGTGGTTTGATTCAGCAAAGAAAGGACAAATTTTATTGCCACATTGGAGAATAATCTGGGAATATGTACTCTCTATATGGCGTAGTCCCCTGAGTTTGTCTGAGCGCCTGTGTTGTCATAGAAGTTTACATCAGCAGTTAAAAGGGACAGAATATCTTTTGCTGAAAGATTTGCTAAGAGTGCTGCAAGTACTTTGGAAAAGTTGGCAGCCTGCATCAATTCAAGAACAGCAAGTTACACTTTGAACGAATTACTTCAGAAAGAAATAAAAGCTAGCGATCGCACCGCCAACATCTGCAACGATCGCCGCTTTTATCAGGGAGCATCTCACTTGCGTAAAAAGCCTTGTAAAACCTCACCCCAACCCTCTCCTTAGTAAGGAGAGGGAGCAAGAATCTTGTTTCTCATCTGGTATATTTGCAAAACTAAGATGCTCCCTTTTTTTCAGCCCTAAAATCACCTATTCTGAGTACAAAACTATGTTGAAACTATCTCAAGTATGTCGTATTTTGCTTGCTACTTTAGTGAGCGTCAGCTTTGCTAAAACAGTGAATGCCGAGCCGACTGCAAAACTGACTGTTGTGGTAAATGGAATACACCACAAAAAAGGTGAGATTTGCTTCCGAGTTTACCCAAGTGAACGAGGATTTCCGATGAGTGGTAATAGCGAAGATCAAAGTGGCTGCGCTAAGATTACTGGAAGTTCTGTAACAAAAGAATTTTTCGGTTTGAAGCCTGGAACCTATGCTGTTGCCGTAGTTGATGATCAGAATGGCGATCGCAAACTCAATAAAGACTTTTTCGGTATTCCCAAAGAAGGTTTTGGGATTTCCAAAAATCCAACTGTGTCCATACAAACAGGTACACCAAAATTTCGTGATGCCAGTTTTGTTGTAAACAAAAATACAACGGTCAATATTATCATCAAATATTCGCTGGATTCGTAAAGGGAGTGAGAATTTTAGATTTTAGATTTTGGATTAAAGAATTGAAATTTAATCCAAAATCGTCAATCTAAAATTGAATTGCCCCATGCCCAATTCTTCAGAATTACGGTTTAGATCAGACCTACATATAAACAAGCCGAGATTCTACCGGAGATTAAAAATTTAATGGAAGATTTGGCGATATTTCTCTCTAAGTCTTTGATGGGTTGGTTGGTTATTCAGGTGTGTTTTACGCTTGTCTTTATATGGTATCTGCGCTCATCTAAAAAAAACTTATTACCAGATGATCAGTTGCCCAAAACCGCAGTGATTCTTTGTCTACGCGGAGCCGATCCTTTTTTGCCTAGATGTTTGCGATCGCTCCTAAATCAGAACTATCCACAGTATGATTTAAAGTTGATCGTTGATAGTCACGAAGATCCCGCTTGGAAAATTGCTAGTGAAACCATCACAGAGCAAGAAGCTACAAACGTTCAAATCAGCCCTTTGAGAATAGTACGCAACAATTGTAGTCTCAAATGCAGTTCTTTAGTGCAAGCTGTCCGCGAGTTGGACGATTCTTACAAGGTGGTTGCTTTAGTAGATGCTGATACTATAGTTCATGTGAATTGGCTGCGAGAATTAGTCAGTCCTTTAAACGATGCTAAAGTGGGGGCAACAACAGGTAATCGTTGGTACGTACCTACAGGTAAGTATTGGGGATCTTTAGTGCGCTACATCGGCAATGTATCCACAGTAGTGCAAATGTTTATCTTCCAGATTCCTTGGGGTGGATCTTTGGCTGTGAAAACAGAAGTGCTTCGCCAAACAGAACTACTAGATAAGTGGGGACAAGCTTTAGGCGAAGATTTTATGATGCACAACATTCTCAAAAAACATGGGTTGCAGGTAAAGTTTGTGCCTTCGCTGTTGATAGTAAATCGTGAAGAGACTGATTTATTCAACTTAATAGACTATCTCAAGCGTCTAATGCTGTATTCTCGACTATATCACCCACGTTGGTTAGCTTTAGTTAGTGAAGCTGTTTCTAGCATTTTGTTTCCGACTTTAGTCGTCATGTTAATTCTAGAGTGGTTGTTAGAGGCAAAATGGCAAGCTGCGACTCTTTTGTTAGGTTGCTATGGAGTCTATACTGTAGCATTACTCTTGATAATGCTGGTGTTGGAATTAGAGATACAGCGAGTGGTTCGCTCTAATGACCAGGCGATCGCCAAATTATCAGCTGCTACAATTATCAAAATGTTAATTGGGATTCCTCTGACACAGTGGGTTTATGGGTTAGCAATACTATCGTCACTGTGGATTTCAACAGTTACTTGGCGCGGTGTCAGCTATCGGGTTCAAAGTCCCTGGAATATCCGGCTAGTTGAATATCGCCCTTATCAATGGTTGGATCAGCCTATTGATGGCAAGGTTTCTCTTTGAACTGAATCGTTAAATATCAACTAGGGCATGAAAGTTATTACACTAAACATTCCCTAGTCTTCAAATTATATTATCTTATATTTAGTAGAACTATATTAGCTATAACTCTTGTCAGAATACACGCTTTGGCTTGTTGATTACCAGAATGTATTTGGATGAATGGCAAGGGTTTAGAGAAATATATTAAGGGGAATTTTGACTTAGTATTTTGGATGTTTTGATAGTTTCTAAGCAAGGTTTATAAACATCCACTTCATAATCGACAATTTCGGCTATTTGACAATGCGTAAATCCTGACTCTAACTGTATTATATCATGTCCGCTAAATTACCCATAATAACCCCACCCCCAACCCCTCCCCGCAGGCGGGGAGGGGAGCTAAAGCGCAGCTTTGGCGGGGTGGGGTTCCGGGTATTATGCTTAATTACCCAGACATGATATTAGTGGGAATTTCTGAGCCAAAGAATCAGGATGTTCATGAAACATTTGCTGCGTAAATCCTAAATTCAAAACCAGCATTTTCGTGAAATATTCCCCTTTTCTATGACTAAGCAAAAACTTCGCATTGCACTGTTTACAGGATTGTACGCTCCTTTCTTAACTGGAGTTTCCGTTGCAGTACACCAACGGGTTCGTTGGTTGCTAGAGCAGGGACATGAGGTTTTTCTAATCCATCCGCAAATCAACGATCGCTACCCCAAAAATGTTGGCGATCGCCCCATGCCAGGTTTAGATGAAATTCAGTCTTTCCCCAATTTCTCTGCTTACGCATTCCCCACACAACCACTGCTATTCTACAAGTCTCTTCCTCAACCATTGCACTATCGACATTGGAGTGATACCAAATTATTGGAGAAATTCAAACCCGATATTATAATTGTTGAAGAAGCGGCGCAAATGAGAGGTTTATACTCATTTTTCTTGCAAGGTTATGGTCGCCCCATCGGTACTGAATACGCCAAACGAACAGGCACGCCAATAATATCACTCTTTCATACAGATATCGTTGCGTATATCAAATATTATTTTGGCGATCAGTTCTTCAGCTTGGTTCGTCCGATCATTCCCGTTTTGGTTAAGCAATTTAGTGAGTTTTATGACTTTAATTACTTCTCTTCTAAAGAACAACTCACTAAATACGAAGAACTGAAATGCCAACGCGCCGAATACGTCGCTTATCAAGGCATCGATTGCGAAAAATTTCATCCGCGAAACATTTGTTACGACCCGATTCCTAATGACAACCGACCGACTCTTTTATTTGTCGGACGCATTACTCCCGAAAAGAATGTCAATCAACTGCTTGATATTTTTCCAGTCATAGCTGCCAAAATCCCTGATGTTCATCTGGTGATTGTTGGTAGTGGCCCTCTAGATGAAGAAATCCGTCAGCGTGCTAAAAAGTTTGGATCGGGTATTACCGTTTGGGGTGAGTCTCACGGTACACAACTTTTAGGTTGGTTTGCCAGAGCGGATGTTTTTGTCAACCCCTCCGTTACCGAGAACTTCTGCACTACAAATAACGAGGCATTAGCGTCTGGAACCCCTGTAGTTGCTGTTGTTGCACCCTCAACCTCAGAACAGGTATTTCCTGGTCGTAACGGCTTTCTTGCCCAACCCAACAATCCCACAGATTTCGCCCAAAGGGTAATTGCGATTCTGGAAAATCCCGATTTGAAAGCAGATATGACTCGGCACGCTCGCCCTTCCATACTCGAATTTGATTGGTCAGCATGTATGCAAAAATTAGAAGACAAACTTTACCAGATTGTTGAAGGATCACGGAAGGTGGAGGTAGGTACAGGCAGTATAAGACCACAGCGATAGCAAACATGACGATCGCTAGTACTGTAGATACTAGCGATCGCTAATTAGTGACTTTGAGTTTGACCAACGCTACTAGTCCAATGGTGCCGCAGCTACGCCCGTCGTAGACATCGCATGAAAGTTTTTCAACTTTGGATACAAATGCGATCGTATATCCTGAATTAGTACGATATTTGTTAAAAATTATGTAAAGTTATCATAAATTTGCAGTGAAATTACTCTGATAACTTTTAATTAATATGTTAATAGCTGTATTATCTTGATGTCATACTACGGTTAGTAAAGTAATTTTTATGACATACGCACAAAATTTTACAGTGTCTATTTTTGGAGCAGCTTTAATTGCCTTGGGCACAGGGCAAATAGCGCAAGCAGTACTATTAGTTGAATCAGAGTCAGCCGTGGTAAATCCTGATGCCAAAGAAGTGTTATTCACTATAAATTTTAATAAGATGCCGGACTTTTTCACAGTTGATAAATTGAATCGGCGCTCCGGCTCTTTCCAATATTTTATTGATCCGAATGGGGAATTGCCTATTTTGAATGCATCCCCTATCTATAGTAACTTTTCCTCAATTATTCGCGGAGAAGAAATTTACGTTCAAGGTGACGTTCGGATACGTGATGTTTTTTCAGTTGGTGCATCGGAACCAAATTCAGGAGGCTGGGGTAAAATTCGTGGTTCAGTACCATATACCCTCGATGGCAATGTCCTGAAATTTTCAGCACCTCTGCAACTTATTGGAGATTCAGATGGCGTATTTAGCTACCAATTGCTTTTGACTGAGTTTGGTGCTTGGAATGGTATTACAAACGAAAATAAGTCTATTGTAGAGGCTCCCGACCTGGAGAGCTACGTTTTCAAAGCTACTAACCTTGGTAAAAAAGATTTGGGTGTACCTCAGTTGCTTAGTAAACCCTATATTACCAGTGTTCCCGAACCTAATTTTGCATTGGGTGCATTAACTGTTGGAGCTTTAAGTGTAGGCTTACGGCGAAAACGTAAACTTGAAGAAGAATGCAGAATCCAGAATTCAGAATTCAGCAATCTTTCAGTCGGGGATTCAGACGCGCCACTGAATTGTTGCACCACCAAATCGTAGATTTTGTGGGGGTCTAAAAAGAGGTTATTCATCCGCCAGTCATACAGAATACCTTTCTTGTATTCTGACTCCTGACTCCTTAATTCTGTTCGATAAATCAGCCGTTAGTTAACCCTCAGTCCTGTAAATTAATACTGTTCAGTTAAGGATTCTTTGTGGAGATTTGCTAAGTGTAGAGATGTTGCATTACAACGTCTCTACTAACTGCCGGAAAACCATTTCTACAATTCATGCAAGCTAGTTTTAGCACCATGCCACCCATGCAAAATAGGCATAGTAAATAATCCCCACGCCAAACCCGTAATCAATCCAAAAGGCGTAACCAGATAATTATTAAAACTCCACAAACCAAAAACCTGTGCTGCCAATTCCAAAGGATAAGCCATCATCAGCACACTAGCGTAGCTTGCCCCCGTAGGGATCGCTGCACCATTCCAGCCATACTGACTTAACCAGTAAAACCCCTTACCACCAGTTACCCCATATAACAGACGAGTAATCAGCAAACCCGTGACAGTGCCGTAGCACCGCATACAAACAGCCATAATAAACGGTGGTGCCAAATCTAACCCCATAGTTGGTTGCGGACATACATGATTACCCATAAAATAAATGATGTCCGCAATTCCCCCAAGCAAAGACACCCCAGACGCAGCCAAAAAGGGAGCAATAGACGGGCCAAAAACCATCCCCGCCAACATAAAATCAGCAATCAAACTCACCCAATTAACCTGCAACTCTTCACTGAAAGCTACTCTTGTCATCTCCCTTTCTCTGCGCCCTCTGCGCCTCTGCGGTTCGTCTCCCTAACCTACCTTATTAACATAGGGACTTGTCAACTTATCCAACTGCTGAATCAACAAACTAAGGAACAAACCGACATCCGTCACCACACCCACCGATTCTACAGAACCGCGATCGCTTAACTTAGTCACCACAGCTGGATTAATATCCACACATACCATTTTTACACCCGCCGGAGTCATATTCCCCACCCCAATGGAGTGCAGCATTGATGACAGCATCAAAATCATCTCCGTACCTTCTAAGTGTTTGGCGTATTCCTCCTGTGCTTTAATCAAATCCATTTCAGTATCAGGCAAAGGCCCGTCATCCCGAATCGATCCCGCAAGTACAAAAGGTATATTGTTGTGAACACACTCATACATCACGCCACTTTTAATCGCTCCCGCCTCCACAGCTTTGGGAATGCTGCCATAACCACGGATAGTATTAATTACCTTGAGGTGATGGCGGTGTCCACCACGGACAGCGATACCTCGCTTCATGTCTACACCCAAAGAAGTGCCCATGATATTTTGCTCGATGTCGTGAACTGCGATCGCATTCCCACCCAGCAACGCCTGTACATATCCTTCCCGAATTAGTTGCCCTAAGTGTTCGCCGCCACCAGTGTGAATCACTACCGGCCCTGCTGTCACCACAACCTTACCACCAGCATCGCGGATTTTCCGCAATTCCCAAGCCACTTGCTCAACCACCAATTCCACGCGCCGTTCGCTGGAAACCCCCGCCGACATAAAGCTAAATTCTTGGGTGCTGCGTAGTTCCCGCGATTCCGTTTTGCGGATGGTGCGGATACCTAACACATCTACAATTACCTGTTCGCCAACTTTTAAATCGCGTAATATTTTACACCGAGCGACTAAGCTAGTGGGAGTTTGAGTAATAGCGATCGCGCCATCCATCCGTTGATTTTCCACCTTCACCCACTGACCATTAATTCGGACTTCGGTGGGATAAATCGTACTGACGTAGAAATCATCAGGCGCAACACCATCTTGAATTACTGGCTCTAGTTTGGCATCTCGCTCATCTTGGGGTAAATCTACAGCACCCAAATCAATCAACATCGAGATGATTTCTTCCATCACCTCATGGGATGGTGCTGATACCTTCACTTCGGCGGCTGAAGTACTTTGTCGTTGTTCTCCCAAGTTGAAATTCAGGACTTGGAAACTTCCCCCGGCATCTATAATCAAATCCAAAGCGCGGTTAATTAAGCCTGCGTCTAGCAAGTGTCCTTCCATGCGAATGATCCGGCTTTCTACCGAGACATTGGCATGAATTTCATCTCTAACTGGTTCTGTCACCCGCAGAGTTAAACATTTAGCCGCGCCACCAGCTTTGAGAAATTCCGTAAGTGGCGTTTCCAGCACTTGGAAACCTGCATCTGCAAGGCGGGTTTTCAAAGCATCACTCGCCTTGTTCATGATCACGATGCTGTCTACATTCACCGTATTACAAGCGAAGTTAACTGCATCGGCTTCTTCAATTGGAATGAGCTTTTCTGCTGCGACTCGCATCTCAATTAAGCGGTTGGAGTAAGAATCAAAAGCACCAGGATAGTACAGTAAATAGCCATTTGTTAGGGGACAAAAGCAGGTATCCAGGTGATAGAAACGTTCATCTATGAGTCGCAGGGAAAGCACCTCAATATCCAGCCATTTAGCTAGATAAGGGTGAGAATCTAATTCTGAGCGGAAACCGTATCCCGCCCATAACCAGCGTCCTTCCCGATCCAGCAGTGCGTCCCCTGCTCCCTCAAAGGGTAAATCTTTGGGAAGTTCATTGACTGTATAACCATTTGCCTCAAACCATTGTTTGAAGAAAGGCTCCTCTCCCTGACGTTCTTTGTGTAAAAAGCGACTGAGGACGACGTTATCCCCCAGTACTAAGCCAGCGTTGGCGGTAAAAACCAAATCAGGCCAGCCTTTTTCAGGTGGTACTAAGTCTACAATGGCGTGTTGTTTAAGGATCTGGTGTAATCCCTGCCACTGTTCGACGGCGCGATCGCGCGATGATTTGTGAATATTCCCTTCCATCCAGGGATTAATCACATAGTCCACGTCGTAGTGGTCAGGGGGACACATTAAAAAGCGAATACGGGAAGTCATAAAAATCTTACAAGCGTTTTATATACTACAAGCCTACTTTGAATATAGATTTTCGTTTTTCTACATTTTGTCAAATCTGCTGCTAAAGCTTCTATCTTTTGATAGTTGAAGGCTTTACAAAGGCTTCGTTCTTAATTCTATTACTGGAAGAGACAAAGTGAGGAGAATAAGTAGAGAAGGTGACAAAACAGCATGGATCTCTTGGCCATGACTATTTTATAGCGTTTCACTTTAATAATGATATAAATACGTTGGGAGGCGCACAGTGCGTTAGACGTAGGTTGGGTGGAGCGGAGCGCAACCCAACTGATTATCAGGATGTTGGGTTACGCAAAGCCTCCACCCAACCTACAATTTTTTAATCTTGAGGCGGTAGCCCCCTAATAGGGATTCCCAGTCGGACACTGGGAACGAGACAAATTTTTGGACTGTGGCAAGAGTTTTTAATAAATAGTTGTAGTGTCTGGCAATACGTCTTAAAGTAGCATGGAAACTAAAATGTCTGCTAAAAAACGATTCTAGCGATAATTAATCATAAAATTTTACCACCGTTTATTAACGCTTTGAGGAGATTAAAAGCTGCATGAAAAAGCAATTGTCACAGAGATGGCTTATTTCTAAATCTTGGTTACGTTTTTTAATCATCATTTTATTAGTAATAGGTGTATTTTTTCGCTTCGTCAATCTTGACAGAAAAATTTATTGGGGTGATGAAGTTTTCTCATCATTACGCATATCTGGCTATATGCTGTCAGAAATGAATGAGCAGTTAAGTAATGGTCGTTTGTTCAGCATAGAAGATTTGCAAAAATATCAGTATCCCAATCCTGAAAAAAACACAATTGATACAATTAAAGGGATTATCTTAGAAGACTCGCAGATTTTGCCGCTATACATCTTGATGACGCGGTTTTGGGTAGAATGGTTTGGCAATTCTGTCGCAGTGACAAGAAGTTTTTCAGCATTTATTAGTCTGCTTACCTTTCCTTGTCTTTATTGGCTATGTCAAGAATTATTTGAGTCTTCACTAATAGGATGGATAGCGATCGCGTTGGTAGCGGTTTCACCTGTTCATGTCGTGTATGCACAAGAAGCACGAGCATACAGTTTATGGATAGTAGCCATCTTAATATCAAGCATAGCACTGCTGCGAGCCATGCGCCTTAAAACAAAGGTTAGTTGGTGCATTTATGCGGCAACATTATCACTAGGGTTTTATACTCATATATTTTTTACCTTCGTTGCTTTTGCACAGGGAATTTATGTAATTGTAATCGAACGGTTCCGATTGAGTAAAACATCGATTTATTACTTGTTATCATGGCTTGCGGGGTTTATAACTTTTGTACCTTGGATTTGGATTATTATTACCCATCCTCAGCCACAAGCAGTAGATTGGGCAAATGTTAAACAAACATTATTTGCCTCAGCTGCAAGATGGACTGGTATCTTTAGCCGGACGTTTCTTGATTTAAGTATTAACTCTAGCGATCCAGGAAAACTTAAGATTGCCTTAATTCCTTTTATTTTAATTATTTTAGCTCTAATGATCTATTCAATTTATGTTCTTTGTCGAAGAACCTCTAAAGAAGTTTGGTTATTTGTCTTAACCTTGATTGGGTCTGTAGGGCTTCCCCTACTGTTAGTGGATTTCGTTTTTCAAAAGCGATACGCTACTAGTCGATATACACTTCCTTCAGTTTTAGGTATACAGTTAGCTGTTGCTTACCTATTGACCACTAAGATGACGTCTATTTCTACTAAAGTTTGGCAAAAAAGGCTCTGGTCACTTGTAACATTCATGCTAATTATGGGCGGAGTTATATCTTGTATGCTCTACTCTCAAGCCCAGATTTGGTGGAACAAATACCCGGAAAAATACCAAGAATATCCTAAAATTGCTCAGATTATTAGTCAAGGAAATAAACCACTTGTAATTAGTGATACACCTAACATACTTCCACCAATACAAGTACTTGGTTACTTAGTTGATCCAAAAGTGCGATTTCAAATCGTTGAGAAAAATCAGTTACCAGAGATTACGAATGGCTTTACTGACATATTTTTGTTCTTGTTCGAGCCGTCTGACTTCTTAAAAGCTGGAATTGAAAAAGTTTATAACTCAAAGTTACAGCAGATAAACCACTTTGTCTGGAAAATAATAAAATCTACCTAAACCAGAATTCAGGAGTCAGAATTCAGGAGTCAGAATTCAGGAGTCAGAATTCAGGAGTCAGAATTCAGGAGTCAGAATTCAGGAGTCAGAATTCAGG
>NZ_JBALBY010000051.1:0-101363 GCF_036919575.1 Nostoc sp.
TGTGAACGAAAGGGAGGCTCTTGTGAACGAAAGGGAGGCTCTTGTGAACGAAAGGGAGCCTCTTGTGAACGAAAGGGAGCCTCTTGTGAACGAAAGGGAGGCTCTTGTGAACGAAAGGGAGGCTCTTGTGAACGAAAGGGAGCCTCTTGTGAACGAAAGGGAGCCTCTTGTGAACGAAACGGATCTTTTTGGTGATGAAAAGGGTATCATCGACAATTCAAGGTGTGATCGGCTTTAGCATAATGCACCTTATATAGCAGTCCTAAATGAGTTACGAACAAAAAGATCCCCGACTTCTTTAAGAAGTCGGGGATCTGAGCCTCTCGGTGGAGAGCAAATCAAATATGATTGCTATATATCAATACAGTTCAGTTAGCGCCAAAAACCCAACTTAAAATTTACTATACTTTTTAAGTTAGGCTAAAGTTAATCTCCGCTTTGGTAGTTGAAGAGTTCCCTTATTTTGAATTGCTTATGACTGCTGTATCACCTGTTTTTAAACCTGTTAGCCAGATGCGGCTAGCACCCGGTAGTACAGTGTCTATTCAAGATGTCAGCTGGGAAGAATTTGAGTCTATCTTGGAAGAACTCGGTGAAAAGCGATCGCTACGAGTTGCTTATAGCAAGTCTACGTTAGAAATTATGGTTCCTCTACCCGAACACGAAAAGTCAAAAGACTTAATCTCAGATATTGTAAAAATCTTGCTGAAGAAGACAGGGAGAAGGTACGAAGCTTTTGGTTCAACTACATTCAAGCGTGAAAATACAGCAGGGGTAGAACCGGATGCTTGCTTCTACATCCAGAATTACCAAAGAATGATTAGCCGTCGCAGACTTGAACCAGATGATCCGCCTCCTGATTTGGCTATTGAAACAGATGTAACATCAAAAACAACTCTTGATGCTTATGAAGCGATCGCTGTTCCAGAACTATGGATTTACAATAGTAAAAAGCTGAGGATTTATTTACTCAGCAATGGACATTACATCGAATCAGATGACAGTCCTAACTTTCCAAATATCCCTCTAACTCAAATTATTCCCGCGACAGTAGAACGGGCTTGGCAAGTAGGAACTGTACAAGCTTTAGAAGAATTTGAAGGGGTATTAGATAGAAATAGTTTTTAATAGAGAGTACATAGGTGTAGCCTGCCACACATATCGCTTTTGCTAATTGAGCCTAATATGGCAATAAATGGCATAAATTGCCATAAAATAATATTATGAAAGAAAAATTAGGGAAGTAGTGCGAGTGAAAAGTATAAATATATCTCTCCCTGATGCGATGCGGACTTATGTAGAAGAGAAAGTGGCGACTGGTGGTTATAGCAGTGTCAGTGAATATTTCCGTGAGTTAGTGCGCCAAGACCAAAAGCGTCAAGCGGCTGAACGTTTGGAAGCGATGCTTTTAGAAGGTTTAAATTCTGGGAATGCAACTGAGATGACTCCTGACGATTGGGAAGACATCCGCCAAGCTGTGCGCGAAAGAATCGCCAAGCATAAAGGGTCAAACCAAGGTTAATGAGCGACGTAAGCAAACGACCGCAAGTCATCCGCGATTTGATAGAATTAGCAACTTATATTGCACAAGATAACTTGGAAGCTTCAGATACAGCAGAATTCAGAATTCAGGAGTCAGAATTCAGAAGTAAAACAGGCTTTATACCTGGGTTTGAGACTTAGCTTGTGTACTTCATCAACTTGAAATCTGCTGTAGGTTTCTTGCAGCAGCAGAAACAACTTTCAAACAACTGGATAAAAAGCCAGGAATGGGAAAACCTTGTCAATTCTCTCATCCAAATTTAGCTGGTGTTCGACAGCAAGCAATAAAAGGATTTAAAAAATATCTTGTTTTTTATCTTCCTTCGGATTCGGGTGTACAGATTCTTAGAGTCATTTATGGTGGACAAGATGTTGAAAGAATCTTGGATGAAGATTTAGAAGAGAATGACTTGGAATAATAATTATGAGTATTTTACGCATCACTTTTAGGATATGCGATCGCAGGGCTATTTCATTCTCATCTAGTCCGCCTCAGAATCAATTCTGAGTCTAATAGCGAAAGTCGTCTTTAGACGACTAATAAAAGGTTAGAGTCCGTTTTAACGGACTTTAGCTATTAGCCCCGAACTTCAGTTCTAGGCGGTTTCTGTGTAGAACGAAATAGCCTCTGAGCTTACCGAAGTATTGATTCTGACGCCTCGGCGGAGCGTCTCCGGCTCCGCTCCTGAATTCTGAATTATTCTTCAATGATTAAACTGTTCAATAATTCCGCCACCTAACACTTTTTCCCCGTCGTACCAAACCGCCGCTTGTCCGGGAGTGATGCTGATTTGGGGTTCATCAAACACCAAACGCACACGGGAGTTTTCCAACGGAATCACCGTCACTGGTGTAGCCGTTGAACGATAGCGAATTTGCACTTCGGCATGAATTGGGGACGATGGTTCAGCAATGGAAACCCAATTTACCCGATTTATAGTGCATTCTGGCTGAGTTACCTTAGTGCGATCGCCTACTACTACCTTATTATTTTCCGCATCTAATTCAATCACATACAACGGTTCGGCCGCAGCAATCCCCAAACCTTTGCGCTGTCCAATGGTGTAGTGATGCACACCATCATGCTGTCCCAAAATTTTGCCTGTGACATCGACAATATCGCCTATTTTGGGAGCTAAATATTTATCTAAAAATGCCCGCATGGAACCGTTACTTTCCACTAAGCATAAGTCTTGACTTTCTGGCTTATCAGCAGTTTTCAGCCCGTATTCAGTAGCGATGCGGCGCGTGTCAGTTTTTTCTAGTTCGCCTAGAGGAAATATAGTTGCTGCAAGTAAATCTTGAGACAAATCATAGAGAAAGTATGACTGGTCTTTGTTGCGGTCAACAGCCCTTAATAATTGGTAACGTCCAGTTGCTTCGTCATAGCTAATTCGGGCATAATGACCAGTGGCAATGCGATCGCATCCCAATTCTTCATGGGCATATTGCACCATTGGCCCAAACTTTACCGTTTTATTGCACTGGGAACAAGGCAAAGGCGTGATCCCAGCACTGTAACCAGTCACCAGATAATCGACAATATGCGTCTGAAAGAGATCCCGAATATCTACAATCTGATGGGGAACGCCCAATTGTTCACAGAGATCAGCTGCGTCAATCATACCTTCAGAGCAACATTGACCTTTGCCTTTCATTAGCCAAAGAGTCAAACCAATCACTTCATAGCCCTGATGGTGCAGGATAGCGGCGGCGGTGGAACTGTCAACGCCACCAGAAAGACCAACGACGACTTTTTTCATACAAAGTACGATATATAAGCAATTTAAAATTCAAAATTAAGAAATCAAATTATAGTAAGCATTCTGGCTGGTGATGGTGTGCCAAGTTAAAGAGTAACAGCTTTGCTGCATAATTCTCCAATTGTAGCACACACTCTTCAAAGCCTTGCTAGGAAAGCACTTCAGTTTATGAGGAAGCAACTAGAGATTGCTCTTTACTCCGTCATCACCGATTATAGCGGTTCTAAGTTGGCTGAAATATAGTAATAACAGTCGGTAAACCAACCAATAATGTCTTTTTTAGTTTAACTCTTGATAAGTTGTGGTAGCTTGCGATCGCAAGCTGACTTAACCTAAATATATGCCTTTGACAGAGGTAAATTCAAATGCTCTGTTCCATATTTAAGTAAAAAGCAAGTATCAGAGACAACTCAACTCAGTCTCAACTACATTTGCAGTCGCCTTGTAAATTGGTTAGTCGCTTATTGTTGCAACACATGCAGCTTACAAGTTGGATTGCAAATCCTCTTACAGCTATTTTCAGGTAAATAGACCACGCGGTAGGGGCACAGCATTGCTGTGCCCCTACGACAGATGTGGTTCAAATACATGATTTCTGCTGTAAATAAACTATCAAAAGTTTTCTGTCTGCGCTTATAAAAACTTCCTTGCCTGCTATATAAATCCTAGACCGCCGGAATAACTAAGCAGTAACGTAAATATCTGCATTACTGAGGGACAATCCGGTATTGAGTGTAGCAATTTGGATTTTGGCGATCGCTCCTGTGCCATCTTGATCAAAGAAGAGAAAACCATTACCTTTGTTGTAAATAAATCTTTGACTACTTGTAGTGGCTGCTGTGCCAATCACAAATTTATTAGCAGCGATCGCCGCACCAGCAACTAGCCCTCCACCAAAACCAGCCGCAGACACAATAATCGTATCATCTACTACGCTAAAATCAGTAATCCGGTCAATTCCTTCGCTGCGAGAGTCGAAAGTAAAGCGATCGCCTCCGGCACCACCTGTAAGTATATCATTACCAGTACCGCCAACCAGGATATCATTCCCAGCGCCACCATTGAGTGTATCATTACCAGCACGGCCATATAGCGTGTCATTGCCAGTACCGCCAACCAGGATATCATTCCCAGTACCGGCAAATAGCGTGTCATTGCCAGTGCCGCCATTGAGTGTATCATTGCCAGCACCGCCATTGAGAAGATCATTGCCAGAGTCGCCAAATAGCGAGTCATTGCCAGTGCTGCCATTGAAATCATCCCCTATGAGGACATCGTCGTTAGTATAGCCAAGGAGGGTATCGTTGCCAGCACCGCCAAAGATGATATAGTTGCTCGCATAAACACCGCCGATAACGTCGTCACCGTCAAATCCGTTGATAAAAACTTGATCAAATAGAGTATCTAAGTAATCACGTCCATTATAGTCAGTTAGAGGACGGTCAGGGCCATTAGTACCGTTAAAAGTTAAAATTGCCATTAATGAGTTTCTCCTTAACTTAGAGTGTAAAAAAAATTATCTCGTCACTTCCCCATCAGAAAACGGCTTTGCTGATTAAAAGCATGAATTTGGTTTCCCCCAAAGGCACAAAGGAAATAGTTTCAAACATGGAATTTTTGAATTTCACACTTTTATTCACCAACGCCGAGAAAATAAACTGGAGAAATAATTAGTGGGAAGAGATAACAGAACCACGCCTGATTTGAACAGGTCTTTGCTATTAACTCAGAAGATTTGAGAAGCACTGGATATATTGATGATGTTGACATCAAAATAGTGCCAAGATTCATGTTATATCATTTTTGCGTTTTTTAAACATAACCCCCACTAAATATAGGTGAAAGGTGACAATATAAAAAAACATTGACAAAATGGAAAAAATAAAATTTTCAATTCAATCGTCTGAAAGCTTTACCCTGCATATATTACTGCTGTGATAAAGTTTTCAATGGGATATAAATAAAAACATCAATTTAGCTATTACTTAGATTACATCTAATGATTATTTTTTAATGTAAAAACTTTAAAATATTCCACGATTGAAAAAAAATTACACCATTACAAGCAGTTATCAAGTTATTAAATAGACTCTTAAATATGATTCGTGAGAGGCTAAAATAGAGAATAGAGCGTATTTTGTCAATCAGTTAATTATCTCGGACAGCCTTTTCCAGTGCGATCGCTTTCTGAACTCTGGCTATTCCACCATGTACTTCGAGACTCAACAGTTCAATGCTCGTCAACGTGCAAAAATCAAGGCTCTTAAGAAAGTGTTTAGTCTTTAATCTCATCCACCAATTACAGGAATCACTGACACTATTTTCTCAGCTTCATCTACTGTTATCTGCGCCAGCCCAAACTGTTCAATTACTGCTGCATTTGTCGTCAAATGTCTACTCACCTCAGCCACCCGATACTGACTTTCCTGTAAAGCTAAAGCAGCTGGCAATAATAACTGGTCTGCTAAATGTTCATCCACTGCTGCACCGGTTTGGTGAAACTCAAGTAGTTGCTGACAAGCAATCTCTGCAACTGTCTCCGCCGACAACCGTAAACGCCCGAATCCACCAAAGCCAGTCAAGCTATTTTGATACTCAGCAGTTAGGAAAATACCCGCCCCCGGTGCCACGCCTCTTTCTCGCAACGCGTGTACAGCAACTTTCAAATGGGCTGACCGTAACAAATTTTCGGCACGATTCGCCATCCGTTGCGGAATATGCGAAGGTAATTGCGTCACCACTGCTAGTCCTCGCACCTGTTGTAAATCTCCCCGTTCCAGCAAGTTGATTCCGCCGAGTTGACTACCGCCACTCACCTGTAACTCTACCTCTCCACCACCTTGAGGAAACCAGCCCCAAGCGCCTAACTTGACTTGGGCTTCTACACCCATGCGTTGCAATATCGGCAGATAAACTTGCTCAATGTACGTCACTGTCGGGCTAAAGTTTACATGAGTTCCACCCTTTAGTGTTACTTGGGAATTGCCCGATGCTAGTGCCAGAGGTAAGAGAATTGTCTGTAAAACTAGTGCGATCGCACCCGCAGAACCACCAAGTTGTGCTTTACTAACATCAAAGGTATAAATTCCAGCTTGCACAGCACTACCTGGGATGAATTCTAATAGCATTGAACCCAAAGCATCACCCCGGAGTTGGGCATTACAAATTCTCGCCGCCGCCCGAACTGCTGTTAAGTGTTGTGCTGCTAATCCTGGCTTTTTGCGTCCAGCGCGAATGCCTGCAATTCGGATGGGTTCGCCAGTGATGGCGGCTAGACTTAAGGAAGTGCGAAGAACTTGTCCGCCTCCCTCTCCGTAGGAACCGTCAATTTCAATCATGGGCGATTTTGAGATGTTGGATTTTGCTTTATCCCCACGGCTCTTAAATAATTCGTAATTCGTAATTCGTAATTCGTAATTCGTAATTCGTAATTCGTAGAGACGCGATTAATCGCGTCTGTACTTTTGTGACGGGGATTTAGCGAGAAACGCGGTCTTGGGCAAAGCCCAAGAGGAGCGATTTCTCAAGACAGACCCCGACCCAAAACTTGCGCGATTTTGAACCGGGGGATTTAAACCCACGGTACTCGGTTAAAATCAAACCATAAATTATAAACGCCCAACAGCTAGGTTTTTGGAGGGAGGTTACACAAATATACAGAGAAAGTTCTGATAAGTGTTTCTGTAGTTTGCTAATTTTGAATTTGGAATTGAAGAACCTTGCTTTTACCAGGATTCATCAACCCATAGGGATCAACTATTTCTTTAAATTTTAACTGTTCAGGATCAATAACTTTTCTACCCCCGTCTTCAATAATATACGTGTGAGGATTGGCAATACTCACACCTTGTTCTTCGTGATAGCGGATAATCTCGTTGAGGCGTTCTTCTGTGGTGTAGCGCACAAGTTGCAAAGCACCAGGAACTACGGCACCGTTCACCCGAAAAAATTCCAAATGCATCATTACCTCATCGCCGAAGTGATGATACATCTGCTCTACTAGTTGCAAACTGCCATCGCTAGGAAACATACTTTGTAAGTAGGTAATTGTAGTATCTACACTCCGGGCGTGTAAAGTAGTGTGGTTCCAGCAAAATTCTGCTAAATGTGTACCTTTGGCTGCTTCCTCGGCTGGTTTTCTATATGTAATCTGGCCGCCGTATTGCTGCACTAAACTCGGTAAGAATTCTAAACTCGATTCAGCAACTATCAAAAATACTGGGTGAGTACCTTCAGGAATGTACTGTTGTAGGGCGTGAAAGTATTGGGGAATTTGGGATGCAAAGACAGAAATCAACTTCTTAATCATCCCATCAGCATTGCCAAGAGCTTGACCAAACTTTGCTGCTGTCATAAACTCGTCAAATGTAACAATGACTTCTGCCCAAGGATAAGCTGGTCCTAAAGGGATTTCTACTTCAGTGATAATGCCGTTAATACCCCAAGCATGATTCACCTTTTGCACATCGTCGCCGCGTAATTCGATCGCACGGGGTTGATCTTCTACAGTTACCACTCGCAATGCTAGGATATTACCGCGATCGCTTAGTAACCCATATTGTATCGAGCCAATGCCCCCACTCCCCCCAGCAATAAATCCGCCAATTGTAGCTGTGCGGTAAGTCGAGGGTGCCATACGGATTTCCCAGCCGATTTCTCTGGTTTTTTTATCCAAAGCCGCCAGCTTCACCCCAGCTTCTACCCGCGCTACCCCCGGTTTTACCCAAGGAATCTCTTGCATCCGCGTCATATCTAAAATTACACCACCGTGCAACGGTACGCATTGCCCATAATTCCCAGTTCCCGCACCTCGCACTGTTACGGGTACACGGTGTTTTGCACAGGCGGCTGCAACTTTTATAACCTCTGCTTCATTGGCGGGACGCACTACTATATCCCCAACTTTTCCTTCTAGTTTGGGTACTAGTACGGGGCTAAAGGTGTGATAATCCTGGGATAATTTTGCGACTTGGGCAGAGTCGGTGATGGTTTCTATGCCTTTTAGAGAATTAATCAGGGCATCTAATGTTGTCGTCATTTATATCCTTTTTTTTTGACGCATAGGAGTTATTGCTTGTCAAGATTAATATATCTGATACTTGGATGTAAAAATCGCTCTACTTAAGATTTTCATAGTTTTTACTTAACATACTTTTAGTAAATTAAAGATCAGTAATCATGTTAAAAATATGACAGTATGTTTAGGGAGGAAATATGAGAAAATTTTATTCACTTAAAAAAAGTAGAGGTTTTGAGTTAGATAAAATATTTCGATGGTCAAGGCATAAATGGCTCCTGCGGTTAACTGTTGTTTTACTTGTGGCTTGTTTATTAACTATAAGTGTGCATTCTTTAGCAGTTCAACCAGGAGTAAGCAAATCACAACCCAAAGTGATTTTGATTTCTCTAGATGGAGCCACTCCAGATTTTGTTGAACAGTATCTCAAGAGTGGTGTCCTGAGTCCAAAGCAAGGATTAGGACTGATTAAAAACAAGGGAGTTTATGCAGAACGGAACATAACCTGTAGCGCATCTCTGACTGCTGCTTGCCATATTGCAATCAGTACAGGTTCTACGGCTGCACGCAATGATATTAATGCCAACACATTTCACCTAGTAGCCAGCCCATTCACTTCTAACATAAGTGGTTTTGCGGCTCCAATTGGCGGATATTTGACTACTGAACCTGCTGCAAGTTTGCACCCAACTGCTGAACCCCTGTGGATTGGACTCCAGCAAAAGGGGAAGAAAGTTGTGACTGCAACTTTTCCTGGAGCAGATGGAGTTGATGTTCCAGTACCAGGTTTAACTAATAGCCCAATTATTCAACCCGCTAGTAAGAGAACCGTATCTTATACAGTCCCTTTTGGAGCTTTTGCTGGTGCAAGTGCGAAAGGTTTCAGTTTGACGGCAGCTAACTTCAGCTTGGCATCCAGTCAAACTGTCAGTCAACTCAAAACAGCAGGAAAAGTTTCTTACAGCCCAATTGTGCAAGCACCTCTTGGCGATCAATTTCTTGTTGGTGGTGTCAACTATAATATCCAAGTTGCTGCACTTGACACCAGCAATAATCATCAAAAGGACTATGACACCCTAGTATTTTTTGATTCTAATATTGGGATTCAACATCAACCTTTCAATTTACCTTCAACTGGGCCAGCATACGTCAGAGCGCGGGATAAAAAATCCAGCTTATTTTATTTAGAAGGTAGTTCTAACAAAGCCGGAACTGCTTTTTATGTCACTAATCTGGCTCCTGATTTGAGTAGTGTGAGGATTGGGCGTTACGGTGCTAACGCTATTCCTAATAATCCCGCAGTCCAAACTACAGTTGATGACATTAATAATAACGTTGGTTTCTGGTCGCCTCAGTCTGATTACCGGATTATAGAACGATTGAGTCCGGGATTTAACACTTTCCCCGACAGAGAACTAGAAGCTATCTATGAAGACCAAGTTCGAGGGTTTGTAGATTATCAGACGCGGGTTGCTTTGAGAGCAATCAAGCAAAATCCCAATGCTTCACTGGTGATGGTTTATATTGAGCAGCCAGACGGCTCTGAACACCAGTTTCTGTTAACTGATTCACGTCAAGCAACTAATCCGACCAATCCGAATACAATTGGTACAGCGCAAGACAAAGCAAAAGTCGCCCGATATAAGTCTTATGTACAGACTGCTTATCGGGCAGCTAATGATGCTGTACAACGGATCATTAATGCAGTAGGTACGGATAATCAGGGAAGACCAAATAGTAACATTATTGTCGTATCAGATCATGGTTTTTCTACCTTTCACACCACAGTTAACCTGAATAACTTCCTCAAGAGTAAAGGTTTTGACTCAAATAAAGTCCGAAGTGTAACATCGGGGCCAGCAGCTAACATTTATATTAATCTTCAGGGACGGGAACCCAACGGCATCGTCAGTCGCTCTGAATATGTCACTATCCAAAAACAAATTGTCGCCGCTCTCAAGGAATTGGTAGACACGAATTACAACTATGTGTCGTCAAAACGACAAGCCATTTTTGATAAGATTTATACTCGTCCGTTGCCAGCGAATTTAAACGAGCCGAAATTTGGACTGGATACTAGCGAATTTGTTGGTCAGGATAGTGGTGATATCTTCGCAATTATGAGCGATGGTTATAACTTTGACGGAATTCAAAGTCCTGTAGTGACTCGTTTGGGGGATGCCAACAATTTAGTGTTTTCAGTACCTAATTTCTACGGAGCGCATGGCTATGACCCGAATATATCCAAACTGAGTGCCATTTTCTACGCGGCTGGCCCCGATATCAGTCGTCGTGGCAGTATCGGCACGATTCACAATATTGATGTGGCTCCAACTATCAATAATTTACTGGGCGTTCCTTCTGCTTCAACGGTTCAGGGAGAGGTTATCAAACTCAATTCGGGCGTTGCCCTCAGTCCCAGTCGATGACCCATGAACCACGCGGTAGAATGATTACTCCAGTCAGTGCAAATGGCGCAAAATCGAGTACGCTCTTGAATGCCAAGACAATCTCTGCGTTGAAACCTTCTTACGCAGCGATGAACTTCAAAGGCGTAAGTCCTATAATAGGTGATGAGTTCGTCGTAGACATCGCTAAAAACCATACCCAGAATATTTAGCCCAAAATATAGCAGTTCTCGTTCGGATGCAACACATGGTAAGGGCACAGAAAAAGCTCATGAGTGTCAACTTAACGTGAAAGTTAGTCTAGAAGCAGCATTTAGAGATTATCTCGTTCCCAGTCTCCGACTGGGAATGCTCTTCATAGAGGCTCCGCCTCAAGACTTGCGGCAGAGCCGCTATGAGGTGCATTTCCAGCCTCTTGCTGGAAACGAGGTTTTAAAAGGCTTTCACGTTACAGCAGAAATCATGTATTTGAACCACATCTGTCGTAGGGGCACAGCATTGCTCATACGTGTCAACTTAAGCTAAAAGGGCGGTTAGAAACCGCGTCTACACAGGCAAAACCCACCTTCGTGGGTTAAGAACCCTTGATTTTGTATTAGTCCACGAAGGTGGACTTTGTTTGTGTAGCCGCGAATTCTATTCGCCAAGGCTTAAGTTGATACCAATGAGCATTGCTGTGCCCCTACCGCGTGGTCTATTTACCTGAAAATAGCTGTAAGTTGACACGCATGAGCATTGCTGTGCCCCTACGAGTGTGGTCTGTATTCCATGTAATTGAGAACCGCTATAGGCAGAATCGTAGAGGTAACAAGACTAACAAACCTAATTTCCTTAAATAAACCGGGTTTAGAGTACCTGTAATATGGGAGACTTGGCAATATTCCCTATAAATCAGATTCTAGATGAGTAACACAATTACGGATATTGCAGTCAAGACCATCAACGGTGAGGATAAGCAATTAAACGACTACACGGGGAAGGTACTCTTAATTGTGAATGTGGCTTCCTACTGCGGTTATACTTCTCAATACGAGGGGCTAGAAAAGTTGAACCAGAAGTATGGGGAGGCAGGGTTACGTATTTTGGGGTTCCCCTGTAATGATTTTGGAGCGCAGGAACCAGGAAGCAATGAAGAGATTGTGCAATTCTGCACGAGTAAATATGGTGTTACCTTTGAACTATTCGATAAAGTTCATGCCAAAGGCTTGCAGCAGCATCCACTTTATGAACGACTTACCAAAGCCGTTAAGCCAACGGGAACTGTTGCTTGGAACTTTGAAAAATTTTTAGTTAATAAACAAGGTGAAGTCATAGCTAGATTTAATAGTAGTGTCCAGCCAAATTCACCAGAAATAATTGCCATAATTGAGAAAGAATTAGCAAAATAGTCATTAGTCATTAAGTAAGTGGGCGTGAATAATTAAAGGTTTATAATAAGGGCTTCAGCCCTGAAAATAGGGCTGACGCCCTTACTAAAAACCAATTTAATTAATCTTAAATTGCGTAGCATGGTTTGATTTATTCTTGCCTACTTACATAGGTAAAAATCTCTGTACTATTGACTATTGACTGTTAGCTCTGGACTGTTAAATTTATTTACGTCCAGTCCCTTAATTGAGAATATAGTCTCGATGAGTAGTTTAATTTATTTGTGTCTAATTTGTCATGAACGTTGCAATCATTGGTTGTGGTTATGTTGGTTATAAACTTGCTCAATATTGGCGGCAAAAAATGGATTTTGTTGTCAGTGTAACTACAACTTCCCCTGAGCGTGTTCCGGCACTAGAATCAGTATCCCAAAGAGTTTTAGTTACCCGTGGGAATGACCTAGATAGTCTAAAATCAGTTTTGCACAATCAAGATGTTGTACTTTTGAGTGTTGGTGCAAAAGGTGGGGAAGTTTATGAAGAAACTTATCTACAAACTGCCCAAAGTTTAGTTTCATGCTTGCAGCAGATTAAGAGTGTGAAACAATTAATATACACAGGTAGTTATGCAGTGTATGGTGACAGAAATGGTGTATGGGTAGATGAAGAAACACCGCTTGCACCCGCTAATTTAAATGCACAAATTCTCCGAAAAACAGAGGATGTATTGCTATCAGCATCTAGCGAAAATCTCCGTGTTTGTATCTTCCGTTTAGGAGGGATTTATGGGACTGGCAGGGAACTGTTGAAAATATTTAGCAGATATTCTGGTGCAACCCGTCCTGGCAATGGCGAGGATATCACAAATTGGATTCATTTGGATGATATTGTTAGTGCGATAGAATTTGCCCGTCATCGTCGTTTGCAAGGGATTTACAATCTGGTAGATGATGCACATCTCACCAGCCGAGACTTGCTAGATAGCCTATTTGAAAAACATAATTTACCCAAAGTTAAATGGGATACTTCTATCAAGAGTACCCGCCCTTATAATGCTTGGGTGTCGAATGAAAAGCTTAAAGAGGCTGGATATCAGTTAATTCATCCACAGATGATTTTTTAGCAACTATTAAAAGCTAGGAATTATGCAACCATCTGCTGTAGCTAAGTGGGGAGTGGGTAGAGACGCGATTAATCGCGTCTGTAGCAAGTAGGGGAGTTAAAAATTTTTATGCTGCTCCTCATCTCCCTTATCTTCTAGCTTTTTGCGCCTTGGGTATCGAGAGAAAGCGATCGCACCTCGGCTATAATTCCTTCTTGTTGCCAAGCAGCTAACATCGCCGCCTCCACAGCCTCTGAGTGTAACTTATCCGCCAAAGCTAACAGTGTCGGTCCTGCACCACTAATCACCATACCATAAGCACCAGCACTAACAGCCGCTATGTTGACAGCATCATAACCAGGGATTAAAGCTTTGCGATAGGGCTGATGCAATCTATCTTGCAAAGCTGTCTTTAACCATTGTCCGTTACCAGTTTCCAAGCCGCGCAACAATAACCCCAAATGTGCGGTATTGAAAATCGCATCGGCGCGACTGACTTTAGTTGGGAGAACGCCCCGCGCCTCTGAAGTAGAAAGTTCAAAATTAGGAATAGCCACAACTGGTACAATATTTTCATGCCAGGGAACATCACAAATTTCCCAAGCTGCGCCACTGGTAGCAGCTAGACGACATCCACCCAACAAGGCTGGAACTACATTATCAGGATGTCCTTCCATTGCGATCGCTAACTCCATCACCTGCAACTGAGAGAGAGGCACACCCTCAAGTTGATTAGCAGCAACTAACCCACCAACAATTGCTGTCGCCGAACTACCCAAACCCCTCGCTAACGGAACACCTAACTTTATCTCTATTTTCACAGTCGGCGGCGTCTGCTCTATATGTTGATAAAACTTGACAAAAGCTTGGTAGAGGAGATTACTCTCATCAGTTTGGACTCGTTCAGCTTCCGTACCAGTGACATGAATAATTAACCCACCCTCTTCTAGGCGAGTGAACTTAAACTCGTTGTAGAGCTTTAAAGCTGCACCGATGCAATCAAAACCAGGCCCCAAATTTGCAGTTGTGGCGGGAACGGTAATAGTGATAGTAGAAACAACAGACATTGGCAAAACTCACTAATCATCAACCAGCATCCCATGTAAAGGGTTGATTTGCTCATAAAAAACTCCACCCACAAGGGGATGGAGTCATTAGTCATTAGTCATTGGTCATTGGTCATTGGTTATTGGTCATTGGTCATTGGTCATTGGTCATTGGTCATTGGTCATTGGTCATTGGTCATTGGTCATTGGTCATTGGTCATTAGCGGGACTTAAACATTTTTGAGGGAGAAACAAGCCTCAAACCCATGCAGGGTAAGGGAAATACACCAAATGCTCAAAAATAGCCCAAAGGTCTATCGCTGCCAGCTATCTGTCTTGCTTAGTGAGCTAAGGAATGCAACCAGGGAACACATTTTTTGCCGTTCAGCGACCGGTCATTTGCTCCAGCTTTTCGGGGTATCTAGCCCCTTGCACCGCGATCTTGGAGGCGGCGTCATCGATGTCACGGAGATCGTCGGGCGTGAGTTCGACTGAGACTGCCCCGATGTTTTCGTCCAAACGATGCAGCTTCGTGGTGCCTGGGATCGGAACAATCCACGGCTTCTGGGCCAGCAGCCAGGCGATCGCAATCTGAGCAGGTGTCGCCTGCTTCTGTTCTGCAATGCCGCCAAGCAGATTAATCAGGGCTTGATTCGCCTTGAGGGCCTCGGTTGTGAAGCGAGGCAGGGTGCTGCGGAAGTCGGAGCTATCGAAGGTCGTGCTTTCGTCCATCTTGCCAGTGAGAAAACCCTTACCCAGAGGGCTGTACGGGACAAAGCCGATTCCGAGTTCCTCAAGGGTCGGTATCACTTCCTTCTCAGGAGTCCTCGTCCACAGCGAGTATTCGCTCTGGAGAGCAGTGACCGGCTGAACCGCGTGCGCGCGACGAATCGTTTGCACTCCTGCTTCAGAGAGTCCAAAGTACTTAACCTTACCTGACTGAATCAGTTCCTTCACTGCTCCTGCCACGTCTTCGATTGGCACGTTCGGGTCAACCCGGTGCTGATAGAGTAGGTCGATTGTCTCGACCTTGAGTCGCTTGAGCGATCCCTCCACGGCCTGCTTGATATGCTCCGGCCGACTATCCAATCCTGGCGAACCCTTCATCCCACGGGGATCGGAATTAGGACTGACGTCGAACCCGAATTTGGTGGCGATCGCCACTTGCCCACGGAAGGGAGCGAGGGCTTCGCCCACAAGCTCTTCGTTGGTGAACGGGCCGTAGACTTCGGCGGTGTCAAAGAATGTAACGCCGCGTTCGACAGCGGCCCGGAGAAGATCGGTCATTTCCTGTATGTCTTTGGCTGGACCATAGGAAAAGCTCATGCCCATACAGCCCAGACCGATCGCCGAGACTTCCAAATTACTGTTTCCAAGTTTGCGCTTCTGCATTTTTAAACTCCTGTCTTTGAATTAAAGGAATGTGAGAACATATTCTTCGCTAGTCAATCGTTATCATTGCCATTACTCCGTCGCCACTTCATTCAGGCATTTCAACGCATTCAGTGTTCGAGGATATCCCACCCAAGGCAACAATTGTGTAATCAGATCCAGCAGTATGTCTTTGCCGTTTCCGATATTCAGATTGGCTTGAATGTGCCCCTTTATCTGTGATTCAACCCCGCCCAGAGCAATGAGGATAGACAGTGTGATCAGCTCCCTGAGTCTTATATCTACGCCATTGCGGGTGTAATAATCGCCAAAGCAATTGGCAGACAGAAACCTTTGAATGTGCAGTTGGTCTTTGGGCGATCGCTCATACATTTGATCGATCGTCTCGCCGAACACAGCTTTCTGTATTGCCAGCCCTTTGTCGTAGCGTGTTTCCGGGCTGGTGGTCGATTGCCCTTCTAAAGGTAATTGAATGCCCCTGCTGGACATCACTTCATTCGTGGCATGAACGAAGTCAAATGCTTTCGCCATACCCACGTAAGGTACCGACTGATACAGGATCTCTTTGATTTCAATCGGCGTTACTCCGACATTGAGGGCAGCGTTCACCATAACCCTGTATTCGCTTACTGCCTGACTGCCGATGATAGATGCCAGAATCAGCACGACTCTTGTCTTTGTATCCAGCTTGCTCTCAGCAATTACTTCGTCGAAGGCAAAGTTATCAAAGACTTCGATCAGTTCCGGGTCGGTTACTTTCAGGGTCGATTTGTGGTTTGGAAACAGTTCCTCATGATTTTTATCTGCCGCTTCACTTAGCCTCACAGAGTCTTTCTGCTGTGTATTTGTCATCCGCACCTCCTTCTTTTAATCACAGTTCTGTGTCCAGCGATTTTGTCTATAATCCTGTTCGCTTTTCCAACTCTTCTGGATAGCGATCGCCTGACACTGGAATTTGCGCCAATGCCTCGTCGATGCTCTTCAACTCGTCCTGCGTCAGTTCGATATCTGCTGCCGCAATGTTTTCTTCCAGGCGGCTCAATTTGGTCGTGCCGGGAATGGGCACAATCCACGGTTTTTGCGCCAGTATCCAGGACAGGGCGATTTGCGCTGCTGTAGCTTTCTTCTGGTTTGCCACCTCTTTCAACAAATCCACCAAGGACTGGTTGGCGTCGAGAGCCTCCGGCGTAAACCGGGGAACAATGCTGCGGAAGTCGGATTTGTCGAATTTTGCGTCTTTGCTGATACTGCCCGTCAGGAAGCCTTTACCCAAAGGACTAAACGGCACAAAACCGATTAAGAGTTCTTCCAGGGCAGGCAACAGGGCTTCTTCCGGCCGTCGCCACCACAGGGAGTACTCACTCTCAACGGCAGTCACGGGTTGGACTGCGTGCGCTCGGCGAATGGTCTGTACACCCGCTTCTGAAAGCCCCCAATGTTTGATTTTGCCTTCACCGATCAAGTCTTTGATGGTTCCGGCTACGTCTTCGATCGGCACTTGGGTATCTACGCGGTGCTGATAGTATAAATCAATCACGTCGGTGTTTAAGCGCTTCAGCGAACCTTCTATGGATTCCCTGATTGCTGATGGATGACTGTTCTGCACCTGCTTGCTGTCCTGTACCTTGATGCCGAACTTCGTGGCAATTACGATGCGATCGCGGTAGGGTTTGAGCGCTTCGCCCACCAATTCTTCATTGGTGAATGGCCCATACATTTCGGCTGTATCAAAAAAGGTAACGCCACGCTCAACTGCGGCTTGGAGTAGAGAGATGCTTTCTTGCTTGCTGAGGGTATGGCTGTAGGCATGGTTTAGCCCCATACAGCCCAGCCCGATCGCCGAGACTTCCAGATTACTGTTTCCAAGTTTGCGCTTTTGCATTGTTTGCACTCCTGTCTTTGAGAATTAAGGTCGTACCATGACTTTGATCGCTAGAACGAACCGGCTCTTACCAACGATCGGTCACACTGTTTGGTCAACGATTTGCATCTGCATTTCATTCATACGACCACCATGCACGGTGATTTTAGAAAAAGCCATTTCGATTTCACGAAGATCCTCAGAGGTCATCTGAACCTGAATTGCCCCTAAGTTCTCGCTCAGGTGATCTAGGTTGCGTGTCCCTGGAATTGGAACAATCCAGGGCTTCTGCGCCAAGAGCCATGCAAGTGCGATTTGAGCAGGTGTCGCGTTCTTTTTTTCTGCAAATCGTTTTAGCAAATCAACAACAGCCATATTTGCTGCTAAGTTTTCGGGGGAAAAGCGGTCGAACCCGGATCGAAGGTCTGTTTTCGGGTCGAACTTCGTGCGGGCATCTATTTTCCCGGTCAAATAACCCATTCCGACTGGACCCCAGGGGACGAAGCCGATTCCTAATTCCTCACAAGCTTTAAGTACACCGTTTTGTTCCGGATCTCTATTCATGAACGAGTATTCAGTTTGAATTGCTGTCACCGGTTGCACCGCATGCGCTCGGCGGATTGTTTTTGCACTCGCCTCAGAGAGACCAAAGTGCAAAACTTTTCCCTCTTGGATCAGCTCTTTAATTGCACCCACTACCTCTTCGATTGGCACTTTTGGATCGACTCGGTGCTGGTAATAGAGATCAATGCGATCGGTTCTAAGGCGCTTAAGTGATTCCTCAACTACTTTCTTGATGTGCTGTGGTCGGCTATTGAGACCACCAGCTTCAATGTCAAAACCAAATTTGCTTGCGATAACGACTTGATCGCGGAAAGGCTCAAGTGCTTCTCCCACAACCTCTTCGCTTGTAAATGGGCCGTAAACCTCGGCTGTATCAAAGAACGTCACGCCTTTTTCATAGGCTGTACGAATGACCTGAATGCCTTGGTTTCTGTCTGCGGAGGGTCCGTAGTTGGCGCTAATACTCATGCACCCAGATCCCATTTCCGAGACTTCTAATTTTCCGAGTTTTCGTGTGTTCATTTTGTTTTCTCCTACACGGAGTCCTTTGTCGTTCTGGTTGTTAATTTCTTCGCGCTGATCCGATGATGTGCAAGATGGGCTGACGGCCAATGCTGCCGCGATAAGGGCAGTATTAGCCAAAAAGTTACGGCGACTGAGGTCTCGGCGAGTCGGATTGCGCCGTGGGGTGCTGGCAGAGTAGTAGGCTTTCGTCTTGTACATAGGTAGGTTTATGCCCCTATTGGTTTACATTAGGAGAGAAACCCAAAGCAAGCAGAGAAGATGACGCGATCGTTGTCGCAAGCAGTTTCATTTCTATCTCCTTTGACGTTTCTACTGAGTTCGTTTGATTGTTACTTCTACAGAACCAGGCACATTCAATGCCTCGATGCCACCGTCTATTTTTCCGAGGATCACGAGTCCGTTTGAGTATCCAAAATCTCGATAATATATCGCAAAATTCCCCCAGGGAGCGTAATAAGCAATATCTCCAACAGCAGGATCGCTGCCTGGGGGTGCATCTTCTGTAGATAATCTTTTTGGCAGATCGCTGATTTTTTCGGTTCTTGCGTAATCTTCTAACGTCAGCGTTAATGGCAGCAGGGAAATAAAATCCTGAGTAGTTTTGCTGTCGATCAAAGTGGCTCTAACGACTTTATCTTTGACCTTGATGTTTATCTGCATACTGTCTGCCTGCTTGGTTGATATTTCAGTCGGCATCTTCAACGAGGCACTGCTAGTCATACTGTTGTCGGCACGGCAGGCTGAGTAACTCAGGGACATCACTAGGGCGAGAACCAAAATCAACATTCTCTGCTGGCAGTTTTTCCCCTTGATGGAAAACCATCTCAAAAGCAATTAAAGTATTCCTTCATACTGCTCGTCGCTGACATGCTCCAGCCAGTCCACAGGCTTACCATCAAGCCATTCCTGAATGGCGATGTGCGTCATGGACGTGGTTGCTGTAGCACCGTGCCAATGCTTCTCACCCGGCGAGATCCAGATCGCGTCCCCTGGTCGAATTTGCTCGATCGCACCGCCCCAGCGTTGTACTAGGCCACAGCCAGCCGTCACGATTAGGGTTTGTCCCAACGGGTGGGTGTGCCATGCTGTCCTAGCACCAGGCTCAAATGTGACACTAGCACCAGACGTGCGTGCTGGATCGTGTGCCTCGAACAGGGGGTCAACGCGGACAGTGCCGGTAAAATACTCAGCCGGTCCTTTGGCGGAAGGCTGTGAGCCACTTCTTTTGATATCCATTTTCTTAATTCCTTCACTTGATGCCATTTTGGTGGCTAGCAGGCAAGTCTCTTGCCCAATCAAAACTGAGTTTTCTCTTAAATAAAAATCCAGAATGCTTACAAGAAGCCGAAATCATTTTTCGTTGCTTTAGCTTCATTCTAAGAATCCTGAAGAATAAGTAATAGGACGATCGTCTAAGATTGTTGTACAATCCTGCAAACTTAGAAATGAACCCTGCCAAAACGAGTGAAAAGTCCGATATCGATTTAATGAACGACCCGCAGGCAAAGCGCGAGGCAGACAGAGCGCAAGCCAACAGAGACGAATTGAAAGAGCGTATTGCACAGGGTATTGGTCATGATGGGACGATTGAGCCACTGAAAGGATTGCATTTCAACCGCGCCTCCTCACCTTCGGAATGCCTTCATAGTGTCTCTATCCCTGCCTTTTGTGTAATTGCTCAGGGCAGCAAAGAAGTCCTTCTGGGTAGCGATCGCTATCAGTACGACCCGATGCATTATCTGCTTGCTACGGTCGAACTGCCGATTGTCAGCCAAATTCTGGAAGCGTCCAAGGCGCAACCGTACTTTAGCCTTCGCCTCGATCTTCACCCCACCCTCGTTGGCTCAGTGATGCTCGAGGCAGGGTATCCCTCATCGCGCAGCCCTGTTGATGTGAAAGCGATTGATGTAAGTTCGTTGAATGCAAATCTGTTGGACGCTGTGGTGCGGCTTGTCAGGCTTCTAGATTCCCCTGCTGAAGCTCATGTTCTCGCACCACTGATTAAGCGGGAAATCATTTACCGACTCCTGATGGGAGAGCAAGGTAATCGGCTCCGTCATATTGCAGTTCTGGGTGGCTACACCTACCACATCGCCAGAGCCGTTGAGCGACTTCGTAAAGACTTTAACGAGCCGATCAAGATTGAAAACATCGCACGAGAAATGGGAATGAGTGTTTCGGGCTTTCACCATCACTTCAAGTCTGTCACTGCAATGAGTCCCTTGCAGTTCCAGAAGCAACTGCGGCTCCAGGAGGCTCGCCGTCTGATGCTGGGGGAAAACCTTGACGCTACCAGTGCTGCCTACCGAGTGGGGTACGACGATGCCTCGCACTTCAACCGGGAGTACAAGCGGCTCTTTGGTTCACCACCGATGCGCGATGTGGAGCGGCTGCGAGAAGCTGCTAGGGAGACTGCTAGTTCAATATGATTGCGTTCCCATCGGTTTCTTACTCCGAAAACAAATATGTCAATGTCACTTCTACTGCTTTGGAAGACCAAACTACTTGATAAGCCATTTGCTCAAACGTTCTTGAGCTTCCTCTTGTGCGATCGCTCTTTCTATGTCGGCTGCTTCTAATCCCCAACTAACTTTCTCAATTACATACAGATGATATTGGATATCTTCGATTGAGCAATCATCTGGCAATTGTTTGACCAGAGATTAAACTTTTTCTTTTGTGGTATTCATAGCCTGATTTTTAGTTTATTATTATAACTCCAATCTGGCATTGATAGCCTACCCATAGCGATCGACTATCAATATTTTGTTCTTCCTCAGAAAAATACCTAGCATTGGCTCTTTTCGACAAGTCTATTAGTCAAAAAGCTTACTTCAAAGTTCCCAAAACGGGCGCTACCTCAACCTCTGAAATTTGCGGAACCAAGAATCCATTAGCATAAATCTGAGGATTTGTTTGCGAAACTATGGCATAAGATTGGCGAAGATTAGCATTGACTGCAACTGTCTTCACGTCATACATCTGCATCGCCATCTTCGGATAGAAACCAATACCAATAATCAGCAGCAGAAAACAGGCAGCGATAAACACCTCACGCGGTCTAGCATCGTCGTAGACTGCATCTTCTGGCACGAAGCAGTCTGTACCAAAACAAACTGTTCCGTCATCTTCTTGATTTTCCAAGCCGGCATTATTAATGTCGCAGATGAGTGCTGCACCGTCACCATAAAATACCTCTCGCAGCATGGAAAGTAGATAAATCGGTGTGAGGATGACTCCAACCGCAGCTAGAAAAACCGTGACGGTGCAGAAGGTCGAACTGTAAACGTCACTGCTTGTCAGACCAACGAATACCGAGAGTTCGCCAGGAAAGCCGCTCATACCGGGAAGCGCTAGAGATGCCATTGCTGCGATTGTAAACAGCGCAAAGACTTTGGGCATGGCTTGACCAATACCGCCCATATCTTTCATTACCATTGTGTGGGTGCGATCGTAAGTAACGCCTGCTAAGAAGAACAGCACTGATGCGATTAAACCATGCGAAATCATCTGCAACATCGCGCCGTTGATTCCCAAATCAGTGAAGGATGCAATCCCAAGCAATACAAACCCCATGTGAGAAATCGACGAATAAGCCAAACGCCGCTTCATATTGGTCTGAGCAAAGGAGTTCAATGCACCATAGATAATGTTGACAACACCCAGAATGGCTAGAACCGGCGCAAAGTAAATGTGTGCATCGGGGAGTAGTTCCAGATTCAAGCGAATCAACCCGTATCCGCCCATCTTCAGCAACACACCAGCCAAAATCATCGACACAGGAGAGGATGCTTCACCGTGGGCATCAGGCAACCAGGTATGCAAGGGGAAAACAGCAAGCTTGACACCAAATGCAATCAGCAACCCTGCATAAAGTAGCAGCTGTAGACCAAGGGGATATTCCTTCCTGGCGATCGCGGTTATATCAAATGTCATATCACCGCCGCCGTATAACCCCATTGCCAGGGCTGCCACCAAAATAAATATAGAAGCGGCTGCGGTATACAACAAAAATTTCATAGCCGCATAACGACGCCTTTGCCCACCCCAAATGCAGACTAGTAAATATACGGGAATCAGCTCTACTTCCCACATAATGAAAAATAGCAGCAAGTCTTTGGCAACAAACACCCCTACCTGTGCAGAATACAGCACCAGCATCAAGAAATAGAAAAGGCGGGGTCGGTGATCAACTTGCCAAGCCGAAAATATCGAGAGTGTGGTGACAAATCCTGCTAGAAGCACAAGTGGCACTGAAAGTCCATCAACTGATACCGCCCAGTTCAAACCTAACTGAGGCATCCAGGCATAATTCTCCACCATTTGAAAACTAGCACTGCTGGCATCGTAATGTTTCCAAAAGGCGTAGCACATCAAGGCAAAGTCTGCAATACCTACACCCAGTGCATACCACCGCACGCGCTTGCCATCTTTATCAGGCAGCAGAGGGATGAGCAAGGCAGCAACGAGTGGCAGTAAGACGATCGCGGTAAGCCAGGGAAATTGAGCCGCTATCATGTATATGATAAAAAATACTTATTTGTGAATGATGCTATTCTACTAAACTTTGTAACAATTTATTCATAAATCTTTGTGCTAGTTAACCGCTAAAAATGGGGAGTGGGGAGTGGGGAGTGGGGAAGAAAGATTTTTATCGTAAATTAAAGGGTTTTAGGACTTACGCACTGTACAAACTAATCATGCTATGCATTTACCAAAATAGGTCGTTTTAGGCTTTTATTAATCATTACTTGATGGTAAATATACATACCCGCGCGTAGGGGCAATTCATGAATTGCCCCTACGAAAGATATGGATTTTCCGACTACACGTATTTTGGTTTTCTTGTCAATGCGTAAGTACTAGGTTTAATATCTGCCTCTTACAATGTCTTTAATTTTGAATTGTTACGTGTTCTTGTGTATGCAGTTGATGATGACTACTTACTTGCTTAGGGTACTAATCCAGCACGCAAAGCACGGACAGCAGCCTGTGTCCGGTCAGCAACACAGAGTTTATTGAGAATACCTCGAACATGAGTTTTGACAGTACCGACTGTTAGATAGAGCCTTTTAGCAATTTCTGCATTGTCACACCCAGCGACAATCAACTCTAAAACATCCATCTCTCTATTAGTTAAAGGATAGCCAACTATACTTTTCTCAACATCCGGGTCAATACCTTCAATCAAGACTCTTTTTCCAGCTGCGCCTTTGCTGCCATCGGGGAAATCTTGACGTATTTGTTGTAGTACAAGGTCTGCGATCGCTGGATCGATCCATGAGCTACCTGCATAGGTCGTTTGCACAGCCTCCACTAGTTTCTCAGTTTCGATATCCTTCATGCAATAAGAATCTGCACCTGCTGCAAATGCTGCTAAAACTGCCTGTTCACTATTCTGCATCGTTAAAATTAGCAGCTTTGTGGTATAATCTTCATTCTCTGCTTGATATTGCCTAAATGTGCGTGTTAGCTCAATACCATCCATGTCAGGCAAGCCAATGTCAATAGTAGCAACATCAGGCTTGAGAGTTTTCAGAAGCTTGATCCCTTCGGCTGCATTGGCTGCTTCACCAACAATGTTTAACTCTGGCTGGGTTTGTAAGGCAGCCCGTAAGCCGATTCTTGTCAGGTTGTGATCTTCAATCACAAGGATCTTGATTTCACTCATAGTTGCTTAACTTTACTGTTATTTATCTCAAGTACAGATTAAAATAATCTCGTTCTTCTATTCGGTATCTTATACAAAAAGCAATACGTTTGGTATTATGCCCTGAACTTCATCTACCATTAGACATAAATAACCTGATCTCGTAAGTTTTTCTAAAGCAAGAGCGGGTGACTATTAAATAGTTGCCTTGCAGTAGCTAGGATTATGCACAGAAAAAGGACTAAACTACCTCACCCTAGCACCCAGGCATAGATATTGGTTGGATAATCAGACGGCTAAGATACTTGTAAAAAGCTTGAATTATTTAATGAATTAATACATTTTTAAATAAAAGTTCAGTGCAATTACGTATGCAATTCCGATATTTAATTCAGGAAACTTTAAAGGAAAATGTGAATCCTTAATAATCTCAGCGCTGGTAAAGTAAGCTATTACTAGATTTGCTAGGGATAGCCAAGCACTTCTTTTTTTATTTAGCCATGTCTTTAACTAAAACTGTCAAAAAAGATAAAATTCTCGTTGTCGATGATGTTTTTGACAATCTACTGGTCTTAGAAGCAGTCCTAGAAGATGAGGACTATGAAATTAGCTTGGTGGAAGATAGCAAAATCGCTCTGGCTATGGTTGAGGAGTCACCGCCAGACTTGATTCTGTTAGATGTGATGATGCCGGAGATAGATGGCTATGAATTTACTCGACGTGTCCGACAGAATCAGGCGTTGCCATTTATTCCCATTCTGCTGCTCACGGCTCACTATGAGTCTAGCGTTGTTGAAGGACTCGACGCGGGTGCAGATGACTTTATTCGTAAACCATTCGATCCTGATGAACTTCATGCACGAGTGCGATCGCTCCTGCGCCTCAAGCATAGTATCGACGAACGGGATCAGATGGCTAACCTCCGGGCAGATTTTGTCTCCCGTTTTACTCACGATTTACGCATACCACTAGTAGCCTCCAACCGCGTATTAAAATTATTGCTGGAAGGCAGGTTTTGCGAAGTTTCGCCACAATTGCAAGAAATAATTGATACCATGATTGGCAGTAATCAAGACCTGCTGGAAATGGTAAATACCTTGTTAGAAGTTTATCGTCATGAAGCGGGCTGTAAAACTTTAAAAATTTATCCCTGCAATATTCAGGAATTAGTTAGTGAAGTTTCCCAAGAATTAACTCCTTTAGCTGAAGAAAAAGGATTAGCTGTAAACCTTAATCGAGGTGAAACTGCAAGCACGATCATGGGCGATCGCGTAGAACTGCGGCGGGTTTTGACAAATATCATCGGCAATGCCATCAAATTTACAGATAAAGGTTCTGTAGATATTCACTGCTATCTCACTCCGGTAGCTGTGAATATTGATATCCAAGATACAGGGCCAGGAATTTCTAAACCAGATCAGGCAATATTATTCGAGCGATTTCGCCAAGGTAAACACCAGCGTTCTGGCAGTGGTTTGGGACTATATCTATCTCGCTGCATTATCGAAGCACATCAAGGTGCGATTGGTGTGACATCTGAACCAGGGCAGGGTAGTACATTCACTATACGTCTACCTGTAGTTGGCGAAAACTAAAAGTAGGGATTCATATTCACAGCAAGGTTTTCAAACTTTGTGTGGGAGTAAAATGTGTCTTCGCTACTTTTAGCCCTAAAAGCAGTAACCAGGAGCAAATTTGACCCCACACTGCAATGCCAGTATGTTTCCCCTTACATCTTTGTTGTGTAATCGGCTATAAGTAAAAATATGACAGAAGAACGCAGAAACCCTCGCCTCTTTCTGCCAGTTATTCTGCCAAAAGGTTTTTTATGCATACACAAGCGATCGCCTCGGCCATCTCCGAGGCAGTTAATCAATCTCTAGCGATCGCATTTCCCAAATATTTCTACCATCTTTATTAAGTTCTACGCCCTAAATAGTCATTTCCTAGAAATATTAAGACAGTACACAGCTAATATTAAGACGTATCATTAATGTCGAAAAGAATTGAATGGATTGATTGTTGGAAAGGTCTTGCCATAATTACAGTTGTTGTCGGACATATAGTAGACCCAGTATCGAAATATATTTTCTGGTTTCATATGCCGCTTTTTTTCTTTATCAGTGGATATCTTTATAGCAAAAAAACTGACTACTCTGCTTTTTTTAAGAAAAAGTTTTTTCATCTTATAGTACCTTATTTTTCATTCCTTTTTTTATTTACTCTAGTTCAGTATCTACCATTAATAATCGATAGTTGGCAGCAAAAAAAATTCTTGCCAATAGATAAAATTATAATATTTACATTTCCGATTATCTGGAAACAATTGTATGGTGGAGCAAATCTGGTACTTTGGTTTGGTGTATTTTGGTTTGTAACTTGTTTGTTTTTTACCCAGCAGTTATATAACCTGATCTATATAAAGTTTGGCTCTAATAATTGGCTGATGATCAGAATTATGCTTTGCAGTTATTGTTTAGCAATGATTAATTATTATTTGATAAAAAATGTCTTTCCTTGGAATATTAATGTAGTTGCAATGGCACTTCCATTTTACTGGTTAGGACACATGGCAGCTAAATCATTATTAATTAATTCTAAACTCATTATATTAGGAATAATAATATTTGTAGCTGCGATTTTAATAGATGCAGGGACTCTGCTGCATTTCACTTTTAATATGAAAGGTACAAGCTATGGAGTATTTATTTTTGATTTTATCATAGCTTTGTCTGGCATTATTGTTACACAGCAATTGGCAGTATTGCTTCATAATAAACCTTACATAGGAAATGCCCTGCGTGAACTTGGTAATGCTTCTATGCTCATTATGTATTTGCATCAGCCGATACAAATAACTATAAAAAAGTACCCAATATTCGCAGTTCAAGGAATTAGGGTAATAGGTGCATTGATTATTTCATATATTATCTACAAAATTATCATCAATTATTCAATTATGCGTCAGCTTTTCTTAGGTGATTTTTCAAACTATGAAGTAGGGGAAATTCTAGATAACTCAAAAGTATAAGTTTGCACTAAAACACTTTGCTAGCTGCGATGTTATTATCTATAATAAACACCGTGCTGCTGTTCTTGGCGAACAAATTGCTTCCTGAGAGAAATTGTGGTATTTGAATATTAATAAAAAAAGAGCTTCGCCGAACTTCAGTTCTGGGCGGTTTCTGTCTAAAACGAAATAGCCCATTGGTGTCAACTTAACGTTAAAAGGGCGGTTATAAACCGCACGCCACTTGCTTCAAGTCGGCGGACTCGCCCAACGCACTGGCTTGTCTACACGAGACTTTACCCACCTCCGTCGGTTAAAGACTCTTGATTTTGTATTAGTCCACGGAGGTGGACGAGAGTTTGTGTAGCCGCCTACTCCTACGGAGAAGCAAGCTACGCGTCAGCGTGCCGGAGGCTCTATTCTATTCGCCATTGCTCTAAGTTGACACCAATGGAAATAGCCCTGTCCCTACATGAGCAACTTGTTAAAGGTAGGGAAACTTCCGCCTGTACTATTCTAAAGTCTTTTTAACTTCATCTTTGATGTTTTCAGCAGTATGGCGGACTTGGGCTTCAGCTTGTTTAGCTTTACCTTCAGCTTTATCTTTAGGATCGCCAGTTACTTCGCCAACCGCCTCTTGTACTTTACCTTCAACGTTTTTAGCAAAAGCTTTTGCTTTATCTTCGATACTCATATTCTTTGTTCCTAAAGTATGTTACGTGTTGATTAGTTGTTGCTTGCTCGAAAAGCGCTGCAATATCTATAGATTACTTTTAGACAACTTTTAATTCTTCTATCTGACGATGTTTTTATGAAGAATATTTGTGTCCGTTGTACATAGTTATTCAAAGGTTAAATTCATCTTGGAGAATTCAAGTAATATCCAAAAGAGAGAAAGGTATCATTATATTGTTCTATCTTGAGATAAAATCATTTATGACTTCAGATAGATAGCGATGATGATAAACCGCAACTTGGCTTATTACCACTGGATATGGTAAATATGTCAACAGGGTGTGGAGTCTTCCAAGCATTATTAGGTGGTCGATAGAATCTGAAGCTGGAGAAGAACAAATTGCTTTTTTAGGGAAACTGTGGTATGTGGATATAAATAAAAAAGAGCTTGAAGAAAAAGAATATAGACAGTCACAAACCCTGCCTCTTTAGAGACAGGGCTTGTAAGAGAAAGACTAACCACCTTTTAAATACAAGACTAAAAAAGTGTCTAGCTTGCAGGCTTAAAGCCTAAACTGAATTGCCTGGGCGTGGTAGCCTACAAAACGTTTTGAATGCTTCCCAAGTTTTTAACCTCTTAGACAATCAGTAGCGATGGGATATACACACCTCAAGATGAGGATTTATCGTAAATGTTTGTACCAGTAGTTGACAAAAATAACCGTCCCCTGATGCCAACGACACCTAGTAGAGCAAAGCGTTGGATTAAATCAGGTAAAGCTACACCATTCTTTAAAAAGGGAGTATTCTGTGTTCGATTAAATCAAGAGCCAAGTAATAGAAATACTCAGCCAATTGCCGTTGGAATTGACCCTGGTAGTAAGCGTGAGGGGTTCACTGTTAAATCGAAGATGCATACATATCTAAATATCCAAACTCATGCCGTTGATTGGGTAAAAGACCATTTGTTGGTTCGCCGTAATATGCGACGTTCTAGGCGATTTCGTAATACCCCTTGCCGACAAAATCGCAAGAACCGACTTGTAAATAAACAAAAAATACCCCCATCTACTAAGGCGAGGTGGCAATGGAAGTTGCGTATTTGCAAGTGGTTAGCATTAATATTTCCAATCTCAACTTTTGTGGTTGAGGATATCAAAGCTAAAACCTGGAAAAATGGACGTAAGTGGAACCTGATGTTTAGCCCTTTAGAAGTTGGTAAAAAGTGGTTTTACTCAGAACTTAAAAGGCTTGCCAACCTGGAAATTCGCACAGGGAAAGACACTTACTCCATGCGGCAAAGTTTAGGTTTGAAAAAGTCTAGAAATAAATTGTCGAATAACTTTTCTGCCCACTGTGTGGATTCATGGGTGCTAGCTAACTGGTTTGTTGGTGGACATATAAAGCCTGAAAACACTCAACTAATTGAAGTTATTCCTTTGGAATTTCATCGCCGTCAACTTCACCGATTGCAACACTCTGCTGGACATATCCGCTCTAGATACGGTGGGACGATCAGTGCGGGATTTAAACGCGGTTCAGTGATCAAACATCCAAAATTTGGATTTTGTTATGTCGGTGGTTGGCAGGAATCTGCAACTAAAAAAAATCCAGGCAGAAAAACAATCAGCTTACATTGCCTAAATACTGGCAAACGATTAACACAGAATGCATTACCAACTCAGTGTAAATTCAAAGGATATTCTTCCTGGAGAGCCACGGCTATTATTACTGCCGTTCGGCTTTCCTCTACGTAAGAAAGCCAAGTGGTTTCCATCCGTTTCGGGGATTTTCTTATGAAGTACTTATTTCTAGTTTGGGTGCTTATACTCTCTTTAGTCGCTCCTAGTGCAGCGATGTCTGACGACAAGCCGCTTCGCGTCTACGCTCAAGTAAGACAGCCCTATACTTTAATATCTGGACTTGGCACAACCCACCATCCAGTTTCCACTTCTAATCCCCAAGCGCAAGAGTTTTTCGATCAGGGATTAAATTTAATTTACGCTTTCAATCATGATGAGGCGGTGCGTTCTTTTCAATACGCTGCCAAACTTGATCCACATTTAGCGATCGCATATTGGGGTATTGCTCTAGCTCAGGGGCCTAATATTAACTTAGAAATAGACCCCAACCGGGAATTAGCTGCTTACCAAGCAGTACAACAAGCTTTGGCACTTTCTACCCAAGCATCTACCCAAGAACGAGACTACATTACCGCCTTAGCAAAACGCTACTCCCAAGATACTGGTGTCAACTTGTATCAACTAGCGACAGACTACGCAAAAGCAATGGCAACCCTAGTCAAGCGCTATCCTGATGATTTGGATGCGGCGACGCTTTACGCTGAAAGCTTGATGGATCTGCATCCTTGGCAACACTGGACTAAAGATGGCAAGCCACAGCCAGATACAGAAGAAATTGTGGCTGTTTTAGAATCAGTTCTCAAACGTAACCCAAATCATCCGGGAGCTAATCATTACTATATCCATGCAGTGGAAGCCTCACCTTCGCCAGAACGGGCGCTTGTGAGTGCCAAACGACTCGGAACCTTAGCACCAGGGGCGGGACACTTGGTACACATGCCTTCCCATATTTATTTTCGTGTGGGAGATTATGAAGGGGCAATGCGGGCAAACAAGCAGGCGATCGCTCAAGATGATATTTACATCAAAAAATATCAAGTCCAGGGCACTTACCCCATGATGTACTACAACCACAACATAGATTTTCTCATGGTGGCCAGCAGCATGGCAGGAAAATATCAAGATGCTCTCCAAGCCGCAGAGACTTTAGTCGCAAATGCTACTGCTATTGACCCGTATGCACCAATGCTTGAGGGATTCCTGGGCAGCAAAATCCTGATTCAGACACGTTTTAGTGATTGGGATGCCATCTTAAAAACTCCTGCCCCCGATGCGAAACTGCCCACCACTACAGCACTTTGGCATTTTGCTCGCGGCATGGCGATGTCTGGCGACAAGTCGCTTCGCGCCTACGCAGCCACCGACAAACTTGAAGATGCAGCAAGTGAAAGTCGGGCATTACTGGCCGCCAAACAGGTAATTTCCACTGAAGCAACCATTGGATTGAGTCCCGCCAGTCGTATTTTAGACATTGCCTCAAAAGTTCTAGACGCCAAAATTGCTAGAGAAAAGCATGATTATGAATCTGCCATTCAATTACTAGAAAAAGCAGTAGTAGCAGAAGATGCTCTCGATTATGTGGAACCACCAGACTGGTATTTTCCCACGCGGGAATATTTGGGCGCTGTGCTTTTGGCTAAAGGCGACTATAGAGAGGCCGAGAAAGTCTTTCGTGCCGATCTAAAAAAATATCCCCATAATGGGCGTTCTCTATTTGGCTTGCAGGCAAGTTTGCAGGCACTCGGCAAAGATCAGGCTGCTCAAGTTGTCAAAGCCGAATTGTCAACAGCTTGGAAAGGTGATGAACAGCATTTGAATTTTGAATTTTGAATTGTTGCCTGACTTTGCCTTTCATATTAAAATTTGGGAGTAATGCTTCATGGTTAATGCAGTCAAACGTTCAATTCGGATATTAAAGATGCGCCCCTCCATGTCTGATTTCCTGTATCACCCTACAGAATTTATCTTCTTCCATTTCCAACCCTTTTTGACGATGGGCTGTACTTAGGGTAGGTGGGGGCGGGCGATCGCTTAGGTGCGATCGCATCACTGGTTAACTATCTATCAACTATCTACTGGATGCAGAGAGTTGGCTCCTATGTCATCCTAGATTAGGAGAGTTAATTTAGTGATGTCTTTAGTTTTAGTATTGAAAGGCATTTTCCTTTTAGTATTTACAGACTTCTGAGAGAAATTAAAATCTCTACACAGTGATGATTTTGGAGAGAATCGATGTCAATTTATGTAGGTAACCTCTCTTATGACGTTACACAAGAGGATTTAAGTGGTATTTTTGCAGAATATGGAACTGTAAAGCGAGTTCAAGTACCTACTGACCGTGAAACAGGTCGTCCGCGAGGCTTTGCTTTTGTGGAAATGGGAACTGAAGCTGAAGAAACAGCTGCCATTGAAGCTCTCGACGGTGCTGAGTGGATGGGTCGTGACCTGAAAGTGAATAAGGCTAAACCCAAGGAAGACAGAGGTGATAGAGGTTCGTTTGGTGGTAATCGAGGAGGATACGGCGGCGGTGGCGGCGGACGCTCTCGCTACTAATCTTGGAACCAAAAAAATTTACCTAGAGTCTAAAGTCAGACAAGGAGTCTGTCTTTTTTTTGCACTGTTACCATCTGCATATTCATTGATTAAGTCAACTTAGTAGGAGAGATAATGACCCAAGTAATTGTAGGTGACAATGAACACATTGAGTCAGCCTTACGACGATTTAAGCGAGAAGTTTCCAAGGCTGGAATTTTTCCAGACATGAGAAAGCATCGCCATTTTGAAACGCCCCTAGAAAAACGCAAGCGCAAAGAAGTTGCGAAACACAGACAGAGTAAGAGAAGTTTTCGTAATTAAGGACTGACAAGATATAAACGAATGCCCTCATAGATTTTATGAGGGTTTTCTTTGTGGGAATCAACACGAATGAGAAGTCCTGCTGAAAACAGAATTCAGAATTCAGAATTCTGAATTCCCCACGCTTGAAGTTAGGGCGAAGAGTTACGGAAAGAATTTTTTCTTCTTTGCGTTTAAAATCGCTCGCTCTAAACCCCTTCTTATATCATGTCCGGTAGCTACCCATAATAAAAGAACCCCACCCCCAACCCCTCCCCGCCGGCGGGGAGGGGAGCTAAAGCGCAGCTTTGGCGGGGTGGGGTTCCGGGTATTATGCTTAATTAACTGAGCATGATATTATACATCTAGTACTTCGACAAGCTCAGTAACCATTGTACAGAATCCATTCTGGATTCTGGCGGATGTATTCTGAATTCTTCTTCGGTAATCAAAAACTCAGAATGGTATTTTCTCAAGAAACGCTAAAATCAAGTCAGCCTTTGTATTGTAGCGGTTGTGTCCCACATCACTCAGAGTGCGGTTCACTGCATAAATCCTGATTGTCAACGTCCTTATCCTCAGCCTTGGGGAAACAAATTTTGCAACAGCTGTGGCGCACCGCTAGAGTTGTTAGATCGCTATGTTCCACTTCAGCCCTTGGGGTCGGGAGGATTTGCTCAAATATACACGGTTTGGGATGAAAAAACTCAATCCGAGAAAGTGCTGAAGGTGTTGGTAGAAGCTTCACCAAAGGCACTGGAGTTATTTACCCAAGAGGCGGCGGTTTTATCTAGCTTGCAGCATCCGGGTGTCCCCACGGTCGATGTCGATGGGTATTTTCACGTAAACCTGTTTAATCCCAAACCGCACCAACTCCCCTGTCTGGTAATGGAAAAAATCAATGGGCGGACTTTAGAGGAGATATTAAAAAAGTTTCCTCAAGGGTGTCCAGAGGATTTGGTTTTAAACTGGTTTGCCCAAGCTATACAAATTTTACAGGAATTACACAAACATCAGATTATTCACCGGGATATCAAACCTTCTAATTTAATGCTGGGAACCTCTTCGCCAACTCTAACCCCACTTAAAGGGCAAACAGAGGGCGATCGCCTGGTACTAATTGATTTTGGCGGGGCAAAACAATTTAGCCCCTCTAAGCTGCGTTCTCAGTCTCGTTCCACCCGATTATTTTCTTCTGGCTACAGTCCACCAGAACAAGTGACTGGCGGGATTGTTGGGCCAAGTGCCGATTTTTATGCTCTTGGTCGAACAGTGATTGAACTACTAACAGGCAAATACCCGCTAGAGTTGGAAGATCAGCAAACTGGGAAATTGCAGTGGCGAACTACGATAAATGTCAACCCCCAATTAGCAGATTTGCTAGATGAGATGGTGCAGGCGGATGTGCGATCGCGTCCGGTAAATGCAGCGATAATTCAAAAACGTTTGGCGAAGATTTCTCAACCATTACCGCCGCCAGGGTTGTTTTCCCAACTGCGGCACAACGTTAAGCAAGCTTCAACGCAAGCTTACCGGAGATTTACACTGCTAAAGTTAGCTATTGAACAAGTTTTAGCTAACTTTAGCCAAGCTGTAACCAAAACCGTTATTTTCATCGCTCAGGCAATTATCAAAATTTTCCAAGCTTGTTTGGCGACGATTTGGGCGATAATCCTGAGTAGTATCGGCGGTTGTTTTGGTGCGATCGCTGGTTTTATTTTGGCCTATCGGACAAGTTTAGGCCGCCAGATTGGGGAATTTATTTTGACTCAGCTAAACGAATTAGTGCCAAATACTCAATTCGTCTTCGGGGCAGATATTTTGGTATTCGTTGCAGCAGGCTGGGGAACCGCTTGGGGACTGACAGTATCAGGGTGTTTTGGTCAACGGCGGCGGTTTTTAGTAGCGTCGCTGATGGGGATGATTAGCTATGGTTTCGGCTGGTTGATTTTGCAATTAATCACCCCAAAAGATAGCGGCGAGGGCTTAGTGGCAGTGATTTTAGTGGCAGTTTGTCTACTCACCTTGAGCTTAGGACTTCGCAGCCATCACCTAGTTTACGCTGTGTTCGCTGCCTTTGGTAGTGCGATCGGCTATGCAGTTTTAATTCTTTTGAAGTTAGCACCGACTATCTGGGAATTTTCTAGTCAACCAGGCTGGTCAGAGTTATACAAGCCTCTGATTTTTTTTGGTTCTGTGGGCTTCTTTATCAGCTTCTGGTTAGGAGTGAGTTACTACCTAATTGTTCCTGGATTGCGCCTTTTGGGGTGGCGTTAAAATAATTCGTAATTCGTAATTGGTAGGGTCGAGGTGTGCATTACTGCATCACCCCTCCCGTTCGGAACCGTGCTTGCGACTTTCACCGCACACGGCTACTCAGTATGTTATCCACTTGTCATATCGGACTTCCTGACAGCATGACTTATGAAATTAGGAATATCATGTATCCACTCCCAGTTAGTTTTATTCCAGAATTGAGAAAGTTTCTCTCGGAATTTTGAGCGGTCTTTTTTCCGAATTTCTATTAAGTCAAATGCGGTCTTTTCGTCGTGACAATGCCGATGCAGTAGTTGTAGGTTTTTGTATTCATCCTTGCCGCTTGATGCTCTGGGGATTTTATGGTCTACTTCTAAAACATCCCATTCTTGGAAGCTTAAACCGCACCAAGGACATTTACCCTTTTGTTGCTTAAGCAACTTAGCCTTACGATTAGGCATTTGGGGGTGTGTCCCTAGTCTTTTACTCCAGTAAATTAGGTCGCCATCGTAGGGGCTTTTATCGCCTTTAACTTTCACATAGTCAGTACTACTGCATTCAAATTGACTATGTTTTAGTAACCGAAGGGGGTTCGCTTCCCTCTCCCTGGTTGCGAATACCCAGTTATCACCGTCTATGGAAGTCCAGTATTTATATGAACCTGCTTTTGCTGTTCCACATCGGCGTTTTGCCCATCGTCGAAGTTTCAGGTATATGAGGTAATCTTGTTTCGATAGTTCTCCGACGTTTTTGGCATCGGAGTTTGAATAATAGGAAGTCCATCCCCTTATTACAGGATTAAGGTCTTTTATGAGAACCGCTTGGGACGATGACCTATGTTTTGTGATGATTCTTCCGATTTCCTCAATATGAGCCTTACTCGCCTTCGCGGATGGGGTGATGAGGGTGTTAAAACCTAATATTTTCCCGTGTCCATTTCTGCTGCTACGGTACTTCCCTGCGGGGTATTGTCGGATGTGATGACCTAAAAAGTCGAATCCGGCTTTACCATCCTCACTTAATTCATGGTTGAATGTATGAGTTAGCCGGGTTTTTTCAGGTTTTAGTTCAAGTCCTATACCAACTAACCATTCCGAGATAATTTCTCGGCATCTTTGGAGAACGGCTTTGTCTTTGTGGAGAACCACAAAATCGTCGGCATAGCGGATTAGGCTCAGGCTGGTTCGGTTATCCCGTTTTACTCCTGGTAGTGTTTCCGCGTATTGCTTTATCCGATTTTCTAAACCGTGGAGGGCGATGTTTGCCAAAAGTGGAGAGATGACCCCACCTTGCGGCGTGCCCTCAGATGTGGCAGTAAATGCTCCTTTGTCTATCACCCCAGATTTTAACCAGGATTTAATTTGTTGCCTGACTTTACCCTTGATGTTTAGCTTTTGGAGCAGTGCCTCATGGTTGATGCGGTCAAAACATTTGGCTATATCCGCGTCTAATGCGTACTTTGCCTTGTTTTGAATACAATTTTTAATCTGTCTTATCGCATCGTGGCATGACCTTCCGGGTCTAAAACCATAGGAATTTGGCTCGAATACTGCCTCCCATTCTGGCTCAAGTGCAGCTTTTGCTACAGCTTGTAGTGCGCGGTCGTACATTACGGGTATTCCTAATGGGCGTTTTTCATCTATTCCTGGTTTTGGAATCCAAACTCTACGAGTAGGCTTGGATTTGCCAGTTAGCTTTAATTGCCCTGCCAGTTCGAGACGTGCTTTTGGGGGCAGTGATTTAATACCGTCCACACCTGCCGTCTTTTTACCTTGGTTTTCAACTGTTACCCTACGTACCGCTAACACCCTATTAGACCAAGACCTCATCAGCGTCTTTTGGATTTTACGGCATTGCTTGACATCACCACGGCGGGAAGCAGCATAGATGCGTTTTTGCAACTTAAAAACATATCTTTCGGCTTGTCGCCAATTGATTGTTTTCCATCCCTCGATATTTATTGCTAAATCCGAATTAGGTTTATTCATCGCTAATGTTACCTCTAGCTTTCCCACACTGCGGCTCACGTCTGCTTATCCTGGCAGTTACGCCATCCCTTTTAAGGCATTACCCGTTAATTCGGGTTAGGCTTTTGCTTCTTGAGTCATCCTGCGCCTTCATGTCTTATGGCTGATGCCTACCTGTTATATATTTCAGGAGAACATGAGGGGTTGTTTCGTTCCCAATATCCATAATTGAGTCTTTAGGGCGTGTCTATCCACCGAGGTTATGAGTGGTGCGCTATCGCGGTTTACGAATCCTGATAGTCTCTACCTTTGTCGGTTCTTCCCGTTCCAAGTAGGGTGGCTTATGCCACTAGCTTTATAACCCTTGGCGTGATTTAACGATGGTTCAGACGACACTTTGCTTGTTCTACCCATAGACTCTTGCTTGCAGTAGGTGCTTTCAGCAATTACCACCTATTCCTGCTTTCACCCCCGCTTTACACCTTTGATAATCAGTCTCGGATGTAGGGGATACCAATTTATATTGGTAGTTTTGTGTGCTTTTAATCCCGCACCGGGACAGTAGGACTTGGTGTATTTTGATTGGGTTATAATTCGAGTTATCCTTTGAATGTTTCCCTTTCTCCTCTAGCTTTCTTTGCTTGTTAGCTCGGCTAGATGTCCTCACCTACATGGATAGTGAGTTGTCATTTGTTGAGGATTAAAGTGCGAACTCTACCCGAATTGGGTTACTCAACAAAAGCCAGTCGTCCTCCTTTTCGGGTTTAGACTGAACGAATCGCACCGTAATTAATCAAGTACCCAAAAACAAGATCCCCCTAGTCGTCTTTTGAATCGAGCTAGGGGGATCACATATGTGGTAGTCTATAATTGGTTCGGTATAGTTGGTTACGACTCGATTCTATAGCCTAGATTTCAGTTTGAGTAGTCTTACCATTAGAATTCATAGTATTTTTACAGATTCTTAATCAATGCTTCATCCCTGTTCTTCCTTAGAGAAGTGGTATATGTAAGTATGACAGTACGCAATCTGCGGAAATTGTCATTTTTGTGGATATCTGTAAAAAATATGAAACTTAAGATTGTTGCTACCGTCGCCCTGTTAGCTTGTTTTGGATTTGCAGAGCAGGCTTTTGCGTTAAATCAGCTAGATTTAGATCAGTTGAAGACAACAAGTGCCTGTCCCCGGTGTAATTTAAGTGGTGCTGACCTAAGTAAACTGAATCTAACTGGAGCAAATTTGCGAGGGGCTGACTTGAGCAGCGCTACATTATCTCAAGCTAATCTCACGAATGCTGATCTCACCGGTGCAAATTTAGAAGCTGCGATTCTGAATTCGGCGAATCTCAGTGGTGCTTCCTTAACAGGAGCGAATTTGAAATCAGCATCCCTAGAAAATGCCGATCTATCTTATGCCGGTTTCATCAGCGCCAATTTAGAAGCAGCAAACTTAAAAGATGCCAAATTGCAGTTTACCAATTTTCGGGGGGCAAACTTCCGACTAACAACTCTGGCTAATGGTATCGTCACCTCCGACAAAGCTTATGATTGGTCATTAGAGCGTCAAAATCTCAGAGAATGTAACGAGTTTAAACCCGAAAATACCCGAGGCACAACCTGTTATTCAAAATAAAGTGGGCATGGGGCAATTCAATTTTGGATTTTGGATTGACGATTTTGGATTAAATTTCAATTCTTTAATCCAAAAGCGTTCGACTGAGCGCTCACGCCGAAGTCTAAAATCTCAAATTCTCACTCCCCCTCATCCCCCTCATCTCCCTCATCTCCCTCATCTCCCTCATCTCCCTCATCTCCCTCATCCCCCTCATCTCCCTCATCTCCCTCATCTCCCTCAGCTTGTATAGCAAAAGCATTTTCTTTGTTAACAGTTCTTTATCATGGGAAAAAAGCTTGTAGATTAATTTAATCGATGCTTACCCGTATTAAAGACTTAGCAGCAAAACTAGCGCCTCGCTTAATTGAAATTCGCCGCCATATCCACTCTCACCCAGAACTCAGCGGTCAGGAGTACCAAACAGCAGCCTTCGTAGCTGGTGTTTTGTCTTCCAGTGGTCTGCACGTACAAGAGGGAGTTGGCAAAACGGGCGTCATTGGAGAACTGCAATGCACTAGCCAAAATGACCGTTTATTGGCAATTCGCACCGATATGGATGCCTTGCCAATTCAAGAGGGCACCAATTTGGAATATGCCTCTCGCGCAGAGGGTGTTATGCACGCTTGCGGTCACGATGTCCACACCACTGTGGGGTTAGGAACGGCAATGGTGCTGTCCCAAGTGGCAGAGGAGTTGGGTGGGAAAGTGCGGTTTTTATTTCAGCCCGCCGAGGAAATTGCCCAAGGCGCAAGCTGGATGGTGAAAGATGGGGCGATGGAAAATGTCTCGGCTTTATTAGGGATTCATGTTTTCCCTTCTATACCCGCAGGATCTATTGGGGTGCGTTACGGCGCATTGACAGCCGCCGCCGATGATTTAGAAATTCTGATTATGGGAGAATCTGGGCACGGGGCGCGTCCCCATGAGGCGATTGATGCAATTTGGATTGCTTCCCAAGTCATTACTGCACTGCAACAAGCCATCAGCCGGACGCAGAATCCTTTGCGTCCTGTAGTATTGAGCATTGGGAAGATTAACGGTGGCAGAGCGCCGAATATAATTGCTGATAAAGTGCAGTTATTGGGAACCGTGCGATCGCTCCATCCCCAAACCCGCGCCCATCTCCCGAACTGGATTGAAAACATTGTATCTAATGTTTGCCATACCTACGGGGCAAAATATCAAGTCAACTATCGCCAGGGTGTACCCAGCGTTCAAAATGATTACGCGCTGACGCAATTGTTACAATCAGCCGCCGAAGAAGCTTGGAGTAGCGATCGCGTTCAAGTCTTACTTGAACCCTCCCTTGGTGCTGAAGATTTTTCGATGTATTTGGAACACGCCCCCGGTTCTATGTTTCGCTTGGGTGTAGGCTACAAAGACAGAATCATTAACCACCCATTACACCATCCCCAATTTGAAGTCGATGAATCTGCGATTATCACCGGGGTTGTAACTATGGCCTATGCCGCTTATAAATACTGTCAGCAAAATAATTCGTAATTCGTAATTCGTAATTCGTAATTACAGATATTTTCAGGTAAATAGACCATGCGGTAGCGGCACAGAAAAAGCTCATACGTGTCAACTTAGAGCCAGGGCGAATAGAATAGAATCCCCCGTCATTCATGCGGGGGAGTGCGTCAATACTTGTTAGTTGCTCTTTACTTAAAACCCCAGAATTTGGTAAAATTTGTAAACAAAAACTCCCAGCGCTTATCTGCTGGGAGTTTTTGTTTAACTAACCTTTTTTAGCGGATATAGAAAGCCCGAAAGCATCCTACACATTCGATTCAGTAACAACACCGAGTTTTTGTTGAATTCGAGTCTTAGCAGCTTTGAATTCAGTAGCTAGTTGTTCACTTTGCTCAGTGGTCAAGTTGTTGCGAATGGCAGCAAACAGTGTGGTTTCTTCTTGGCGAATATGATCGCCGAGAGCATCAAATAGCTGTTTCACTTTATCTTTGAATTGGGGTGAAGATGGGCTGAGAGCCTTAATTTCCTCTAACGCCAGCTTCGCATGAGCTTGTTCATCAAACAGTTCTTGAGTCTGAACTTGACCGTAGAAAGGACGTACTCTTGGATAGACCACTTCCTCTTCAGCTTCAGCGTGAGCAGTTAAATCCTTATAAATTTGACCGAAGTACTCTTGGATCTTCTGTGGATTGTTGCTTTGCAGCAATTCGGTGAACAGGGTATTTACCTTTCCGTGATCGAGGCGGATGACATCTTGGATATTTAGATCCTTTTTGTCGCTGGTTTGGGTAACAGCGCTACCGACTACACCACTGACTGCGGCCAAAGCGTCTTGAACCCGTGCCCAAATTCCTTGATCTGCATCTTGTCCAGTGAGTTCGCGGACGCCCAGAATTTCTAAAATACCTTTGAGTTGCTCTTGGTGAGCGCGATTCTCAAAGTTAATCGTATTCAAAGGTGCGATCGCTAGCAAAATGTCAGCACCAACTTTTTGAGCAGCCTTGTGAACTATCAAGCCACTTATTACTAGTTGATGTTTGAGCAATTCATGCTGAAATACTTTTTCATACAGGCTCAACTCGGAACCTTTGAACAATTCGCCAGCTTTTTCAATGAATTGTGTAACAGTTTTTTTGGGTTCAGCCTGAATGCCATACTGAACAATTACAGTTTCCAGAACACCAAGATTTTTTTCGTCATCATTGAGGAAATTCCGAATGCGATCGGCAATTTCGGCATCAAGTCCTTCTTTCAAAAGCAATTTCTCATTTTCAATTACCAACTCTTGAAGCGCTTTGATACTTGCTAACTTTACAGCAATAGCATTGCGTTTGGTATCATCTAAAGTAGCTACCATCCGTGTTCTCCTCGGCAAAGTGTTCATAATTCTTAACTAATATAAGCTTGACATAGGGGTTAGGTATATTGCCTCTTTCTTTTGAGCGATCGCTCTCACCACTAGGGGTAGATAAACAAAACTTTTCGTTACAAATTATGCTTTTATACCTTTAGATAGATATTCATTTAAACTATATCTTTAGATAGATAGTTTTTGTGTTTTTTTATTATTTGGTATTACTGTAAGGGACTTCCAAGAAATAAATTATTCAAGGAAACGAACCACAGAGACGCAGAGAACACAGAGAGAAGAGAAATAGAGAGGATTTTTGCGTCAGTTTTGGGATATTTTTTTATTTGGAAGGCCGTAATACCTGAAGGGATGCTGCTAAAAGTAGTAGTATTTGATTTTTGAAATGCACGTAGTAGACCGTCTACGATAAAATAGTGCATTAGACGTAGACGTAGGTTGGGTGGAGGCTTTGCGTAACCCAACATAGATTAGGATGTTGGGTTGCGCTCCGCTCCACCCAACCTACAATTTTTTTCTATTTTTAACGGTCACTTACAGATACTATTTTAGTACACTTTTACTATTTACGGTGATGTATACTCAGGCGATCGCAATGCAGCCTTGACAAACCTCACCGCAATTGTGACGATTACGCTAGAATTATTAAAGGTTCTTTACAGAGTTTGCTAATCATACTTAATTCTGTTAAAACAGCCTAGCATTAAAATGTAAATCTCAAAACCCTCTCTAGAGTTCACTAAAAGCTTCTTATGACGCTCCCAATTCGCAACGTCGCCATTATCGCCCACGTTGACCACGGCAAAACCACCCTGGTTGACGCACTCCTCAAACAATCCGGCATTTTCCGCGAAGGCGAGGACGTTCCGGATTGCGTCATGGATTCCAACGCCCTAGAACGGGAACGGGGTATTACTATCCTGTCCAAAAATACAGCAGTTCGCTACAAAGAAACACTCATCAATATTGTTGATACTCCTGGACACGCTGACTTTGGCGGCGAAGTTGAACGCGTACTCGGCATGGTTGACGGATGTCTTCTGATTGTCGATGCCAACGAAGGACCCATGCCCCAAACACGCTTTGTCCTGAAAAAAGCTTTAGAAAAAGGGCTGCGCCCCATCGTTATTATCAACAAAATAGACCGTGGTAAAGTTGACCCCCACATTGCTGTTGATAAAGTTTTGGATCTGTTCTTAGAATTAGGGGCAGATGAAGACCAGTGTGATTTTACCTATCTGTTTGCCTCCGGTATGGCAGGTTTCGCTAAAGAAAGCTTGGAAGCAGAATCGGTAGATATGCAACCCCTGTTTAACGCGATTCTGCAACACGTTCCACCACCAGTAGGCGACAGCAATAAGCCTTTGCAATTGCAAGTTACAACCCTAGATTATTCTGAATATCTGGGACGGATTGTGATTGGCAGAATTCACAACGGTACTATCCGCTCAGGACAACAAGCAGCTTTAGTAACAGAAGATGGTACTATTGTCAAGGGTAAAATTACCAAATTGATGGGCTTTGATGGACTGAAGCGCGTAGAGATGGAAGAAGCAACCGCAGGTTATATTGTCGCGGTGGCTGGTTTCGCTGATGCTTATATTGGGGAAACGATTACTGACCCCAATGATCCGCAAGCTTTACCACTAATTAAAGTGGATGAACCAACCTTGCAAATGGCCTTCTGGGTGAATGATTCGCCCTTTGCAGGTCAAGAAGGCAAGTTGGTGACATCAAGACAAATACGCGATCGCCTATTCCGCGAACTCGAAACCAACGTGGCTTTGCGTGTCGAAGAAACCGATTCTCCCGATAAATTCCTCGTTTCCGGTCGTGGTGAGTTACACCTGGGTATCTTAATCGAAACCATGCGTCGGGAAGGCTTCGAGTTTCAGGTATCTCAGCCACAGGTAATTTACCGCGAAATCAACGGTCAACCTTGCGAACCTTACGAACTCTTGGTGTTAGACATTCCTGCTGATGGTGTGGGTAGTTGTATTGAACGCTTGGGACAACGCAAAGGCGAAATGCAAGATATGCAGCCAGGTAGTGGCGATCGCACCCAGTTAGAGTTTGTCATTCCCGCCCGTGGTTTGATTGGTTTCCGAGGTGAATTCATGCGGATGACTCGTGGTGAAGGCATCATGAATCACAGCTTCTTAGACTATCGTCAACTCAGTGGCGACATTGAAGCCCGTAATAAAGGTGTTTTAATCTCCTTTGAAGAAGGCGTTTCTACCTTCTACGCCATGAGAAATGCCGAAGATAGAGGAGCATTCTTTATTACTCCCGGCACAAAGGTTTACAGAGGGATGATTGTGGGAGAACACACTCGTTCCCAAGATTTGGAACTAAATATCTGTAAGACTAAGCAGTTAACCAATCACCGCGCTGCTGGTGGCGATGAATTGGTGCAACTGCAAGCACCGATAGACATGAGCCTAGAGCGTGCTTTGGAATACATCGCCGCCGATGAATTGGTGGAAGTTACACCGCAATCGATTCGTCTGCGGAAGATGTCGAAAAAGTTGGCAAAACGTTAAGTAAAGTTACTTAATTGATTTAGAAAGCCCACATCAGTGGGCTTTTTATTTTGCTACCTACTGGATTTTCTTTCTCTTCTCACACGTAGAATAAGAGTGCAATATAAAGCAATACGGTTCAGTTAAGGATAATTATAGGTTGGGTTAAACAAAGTGAAACCCAACAAACCTCGAAAAATGTTGGGTTTCGTTCCTCAAACCAACCTACGCAGTTTAAGGCTTTTGGCTCTAACTGAACTGTATTGCAATATAAAGTGTATTGACGTTATATGTGAGTAAATTTTGGGCATTCTAGAAATAGAACTTGCTGATCAAAATTCTTTACAATATAGCTGTACATCTAGCAATGAAATCTAAATTTTATACATCTCAAGTTATTGCTACTGCTAACCGTATTGATGTAACTAAACTTCCTTGGGTTTTATATATTGATAAAAAATCACTTCCTACCTTTGGTGGTATTTATTTTGTAGGCACTGATCAGGAGCCTACAGCTTATATTGGTCAAGCCGGATGTTTCAAAACTCGTTTTATTGGACATCATCGAAAAAATGCCTTTGAGCAACTTGTTGAGGAGTATGGTCAAAAATGTGTCAGAGTCCGCTATTGGCAAGCACCATTAATGCCTAAATGCGAATTAGTACCTTTCCTGTCTCAACTAGAGAGTTATTTAATAGAAAATTCCAAAACAAGGTATAACCACACAGCAAATTCTCTGCCTAAAACACCATTTGCATCTAGACAACGCACTTATTATCACCCTATATATGTCCAGTTAAATAAGTTAGGTGAATACTACGTACCAAAGTCTTCAGATCGAACAGCAGGATTCTACTTCAGTCTTCAAAAACTCCACATGGCTGAAAATGCTATTAAATATCATTCTCCAACATTTATAATTTCCAGTGGTACTTGGAAAAATGCTTTATACGAATATAAGAATAATCTTGAGTCAGAGTGGAAGCAATACTCAACACTATATTTCTTAGAAGTAAGGTTTCAAGCACGTTGGATTAACTATGTTGGTCAGGGTGGCATAGAAGATTATATTCTCTCTGGCGATCAGGCTACTTTCCATCGTATTTTCTTAAATCAGCGCCCAGGCTTTAAGGAATTCTCAATTCAGTATTTAAGAACGGGACTAACGAATTGCAATAAATCAGATTTTTGTGAAACTCTGCTGAATTTAACAAAAGCACCTACATGAGATTGGCACAGGCTTATAATACATTTGAGCGAAGGTGGTGTGTATAGATTTAAGTTCTATGAACAAGGAAATTGAAAACGAAATGGAAGATGAATTACGTCCTGAGTACGACTTCGCTCAAATGGCAAGCGGGGTTAGAGGTAAATATGTTGAGCGATATCGTACAAAAACGAACCTAGTACTTTTAGATCCCGATGTTGCCCAAGCTTTTCCCAACGATGAAGCAGTGAATGAGGCATTAAGGTTGTTAATCCAAGTCGCCCAGCGCCAGCTGCCCAACACAACGTTATGAACAATTCCTCATCGGTACTATTCTGCCGATATTCTTCATGCGGTTCATGCTGTTGCAACTGGAGCGAAACCCCCTGAAAGAACCGAAAAAATTCCGGTCACTCATCTAGAATCAGCATAATCAACGCCGCGTAACGTTAGATCCTCAAGTTATTGGTAAAGACATTCGACAACGCTCAGTACAAGTCAGTGACCATCGTAGACATCGCTCCTCGCCGCCCGTATTCTGGTGAGTTTTTTGACTTAAAATTGTGAATAATCTGAATAGAGGTTTTCTATGAGCATCAGTCTCACACCCGACCAAGAACGCTTTATTCAAACCAAGCTCCAGGCTGGGAAATATCGCTCCGCAGAGGAAGCCCTTGAAATTGCTTTAAGATTACTGGATGAATACGATCGCGCTGATGCTGAATGGATCGAGGATGTGCGAGAAAAAATTGATGCGGCGATTTTAGCTTCAGACCAAACGCCACCTATTGATGGGGAGACATTCCTAAAGCAAATTATAGAGCGGTTTCGACAAGGACATCAGGCGCAAGCATGAGTCGCTACGTCATCAACATTCTAGCCAGCCGAGATATCAATGAAATTGGCGACTACTTTGCTGAAACTAGCCTTGAAGCAGGAGAGCGATTTTTCAGTGAATTCAACCGCAAGTGTCAACAACTTGTTACCTTTCCAAACAGCGGTAAAAGTTACGCAAAAATTTGTCCAGACCTCCGAGGTGTATCATTGCAAGGCTATATCATTTTCTACAAAGTGCTAGATGATGGTATAGAAATTCTGCGGGTTGTAAGTGGTCGTCGTAACTTTCCGTCTCTTTTTGAGGAATCTAACTAAAAGCTCTCTTGTCATCCTAAAAACTTTTGAGTGTTTAGGAACCTAGCAAAGAACAGTTTGAGCAATCTACGCCTACGCAATGGAGTAAATCATAAAGGAGCGATCGCAAACAAATGAATTATTTTCAAAGCGTATAATAGTCATGCTGACAAAGAGCAATAACAATTCGGGCAGGGATTGCTAGAGGTGAACGCGATGCTCCCACTACTCGACCGAACTACCGACCAACGCAGTTTCTCTTGAAGACGCGAGGGATGATTTTGCTAGCGCTTTGAATCAACCATTAGACCTGATTTCTACAGAGATGGTCTTTCGTGGTCTATACCATTTTTCTCAAGCTGTTCTCCGTGGTGATGCCAATGACGCTGTTTCTTAATCTTGTGGAACGTCAAAAGCTCTAAACTTTTTAATTCGCTCCTTGATTACTAGAGAAAAAATCTTTACTCAAAATTCAATCTATCTAAATAGTGAATTCCTTTAACAACTTATGACGCAAAAACCTCTATCTAGGGAACGATATGGCAAATCAGCTAAATGAAGTAAAAATAGTATACTAAATCACATGAGACTGTATTCTATGAAACTGAATTATTTTACAAAACAGTTTTCCACCGTAAAACACTGGATGGCTACAACACTGTTTTGTATGTTAGCGATCGCTTTCGTTTGGCAAGGTGCATTTTTCTCAAACACCTCAGCAATGGCTGATCCTATTGCAACCTTGATTGCATCGTCAGATGCAGGTGATAAAGTTCAAGAAAAAACCAGTGAAGATGCTGGACGAGCCAAAAATTTCATCGAAGATACAAAAGATAAAGTTAAGGAAGCTGCCAAGAGCAACGCAAGTAAAGTTGATCAAGCAACAGACAATGGTAGCTTTATTGAGCGCAAAGCTAAGAGAGATGCGGCTCGAATTCAGGAAAGAGCAGACGAAGACGCCAGTCGGACTAAAAAAGCAGTAGACAAGACAAAGAATGCTGTTGAACGCACCGTTGAAAACATCAAGGATGCTTTTAGCAAGTAGAGAAGACATCTGAAAATGAGGTAGGCACAATTCATGAATTGTGCCTACCAAGATGAGTGGGGAAACTAAGCCGCTTAACATCGGGCGAGGCTTAAAACCAAGTTTTCTATCTCTAGCAGGACTTACGCAAACAATAGCCGAAACCCTTATTTTCTTCTTAGGGCAATTCATGAATTGCCCCAGAGGGCGTGTGGTTTTGCGTAAGTCCTAGTCCATTGCGCCAATTCCAGCGACGACACATTACTTCTCCTGAATCAACAGCAACATAAATTACTTCCCCGACATCAGGATTTTCAATGGTTTCTGGTAATCCTATGGGAGTAAAGCGTTCATTACCATTGCTATAACGCAGTTCTAAGAGAGTTCCTGCACTTGTTAAATCATCTCCTCTTACAGGAATCACATCTCGGATAGAGTTGATATTCATAATTGCAACCACCTTATTGATAAAAGGAATAGATGTGCCTGGTTTTTGAACTCGTTTCAGTAAATTCCGATGAGCCGGGATGAATTTATTGAAATTTGAGCCAAATTGACGATAAGCTTCATCCCAATCAGTAATCCGAGGATCTGTTTTTAAATCAATGGGATGCAGAGATGCTTGACTCAGAATTCAGAAGCGAAGCTTGGGATTGCTCCCCTCCTGAATTCTGTTTCGATAAAATAACTAAGTATTTTTACATACATATTTGTCGCGCTCAGATCAACTAGCGATCGCTGAGAAAATTAGCTACTCTTAACCAAGAATAAAAGGAACAATTGGGAAATATTTACCAGCAATTATGCTGAACATATAGTTATAAATGAGATATTTAACTTTCTTTTGGACTAACTTTAAAAGGCAAAACTGATTAATCTACTTATGGAATTTCCCCAAATTGCTCCTAAAAAGCTTATTTTTATATACGGATTAAATGACTATTTTTAAGTAGCATTACTTATTGACAAAAATGTGTTATAAGTTTAGCTGATTGCAAGCTCATTTTGACGAATTGTTAATAGGGAACAAATTTTTCACCATTATTAATTACGAAGTTATACTTTCCACTACAACTTAGTAACAATGTAAGAGTTTGATTCTGTGGACAACCCGGCCGTGGGAAAATCAAAATACCGAAACTCGAAATTAGAGAGGAAAACCCTATAATATGCATCTGAGCGAAATCACCCATCCTAATCAGTTGCACGGTTTATCTGTTCGCCAACTGCAACAGATTGCCCGTCAGATTCGAGATAAGCATCTCCAAACGGTAGCAGTTAACGGTGGACACTTGGGGCCAGGGTTGGGTGTTGTTGAATTAACACTAGGACTTTACCAGACGCTGGACTTAGATCGGGATAAAGTGATTTGGGATGTAGGACACCAGGCTTATCCCCACAAACTGCTGACAGGACGTTACGATCGCTTCCACACCCTCAGACAAAAGGACGGAGTTGCTGGTTATCTCAAACGCGGTGAAAATAAGTTCGACCACTTTGGGGCTGGACATGCTTCTACAAGTATTTCCGCCGCATTGGGCATGGCTTTAGCGCGAGACGCAAAAGGGGAAAAATTTAAAGCTGTTGCTGTTATCGGCGATGGGGCGCTAACTGGGGGTATGGCTTTAGAAGCCATCAACCATGCTGGACACTTGCCGAAAACTAACCTGTTGGTTGTTCTCAACGACAACGATATGTCTATATCTCGCAACGTCGGCGCGATTCCCCGCTATCTCAACAAAATGCGCCTCAGTCAACCGGTGCAATTTATCAAGGATAATCTTGAGGAACAGTTTAAGCAAATTCCCTTCGTTGGCGAATCCCTGTCACCGGAACTCGGACGCATCAAAGAAGGTATGAAGCGCTTGGCTGTTCCTAAGGTAGGTGCAGTTTTTGAAGAACTCGGCTTTACCTACATTGGGCCAGTGGATGGGCATAATCTCGAAGAATTGATTGCCACTTTCCAACAGGCACATCAGATCCCAGGCCCAGTTTTGGTACACGTAGCAACAGTCAAGGGCAAAGGCTATGAAATTGCCGAACTAGATCAAGTTGGCTACCACGCCCAAAGCCCCTTCAACGTCGCAACTGGCAAAGCCATTCCTTCCACTAAACCCAAACCCCCGGCTTATGCCAAAGTCTTTTCTCACACTCTGGTGAAACTTGCCGAACAAAACCCGAAAATCATCGGGATCACTGCGGCGATGGCAACGGGGACAGGCTTAGATAAACTTCAAGCAAAACTGCCCAATCAATATATTGATGTCGGCATTGCTGAACAACACGCGATTACGCTAGCTGCGGGACTTGCAACTCAGGGTATGCGCCCGATCGCCGTTATTTATTCTACCTTCCTGCAACGCGCCTATGACCAAATAATTCATGATGTCTGCATCCAAAATCTGCCAGTATTCTTCTGCTTGGATCGGGCAGGAATTGTCGGTGCTGATGGCCCCACCCACCAAGGTATGTATGACATTGCCTATCTGCGTTGCATTCCCAACATGGTAATGATGGCACCCAAGGACGAAGCAGAAATGCAAAGCATGATCGTAACTGGTGTTAACCATACTGGACCGATCGCGATGCGTTATCCTCGTGGCAATGGCTACGGTGTCCCCCTGATGGAGGAAGGTTGGGAACCTTTGGAAATTGGCAAAGGCGAAATTCTCCGCACTGGCGATGATGTGTTAATCGTCGCCTATGGCACAATGGTCTATCCAGGAATGCAAGCTGCTGAACTTCTCAGTGAACACGGCATTGAAGCAACTGTAATTAATGCCCGTTTCGTTAAGCCTTTGGATACTGAGTTGATTTTACCTTTGGCTAAGAAAATCGGCCGCGTCGTCACCTTGGAGGAAGGCTGTATAATGGGTGGCTTTGGTAGTGCGATCGCGGAAGCTTTACTAGATGCAGATATTCTAGTTCCTGTCAAGCGATTTGGTGTACCAGATGTGTTAGTAGATCATGCTGAACCCAATGAATCTAAAACAGAACTAGGTTTAACTAGTCATCAAATAGCAGAGAGAGTTTTAGAAGCTTTCTTTAAACGGCAACTATCCACTGTTGTTTAGCTAATTCTTTATAGAATGAATCGCCCACACTTGTTACTCAGGTGTGGGCGATCGCAATAAAATAGGAGTCAGAATACAGAATTCAGAATTCAGGAGTCAGAATTTAGAATTGGTGAATTCAGAATACAGAATTGATAAATTAGAATAAAAATAAACTGGATTAAATTTGGAAAAATCAAATGGCGGTTGAGAGATGGACGGATGAAATGCTGGATGGATTGGCTTCAAGCGTTACTGAACTGCGGGAAAGTGTTACTGAACTGCGAGAAAATCTGCGGGAAAGCGTTACTGAACTGCGGGAAAGTGTTACTGAACTGCGGGAAAGCGTTACTGAACTGCGAGAAAGTGTTACTGAGGTGCGGGAAAGCGTTACTGAGGTGCGTGATAGTGTTGATGGTCTGAGGATAACTGTTCAAGCTTTATTACAAGTGGCTGCTCAAAGTCAGCGAGATATGGAATTAATAAAGCAACGACAAGAAGAAAATGATCAGAGATTTAATATTTTGTTAGAAGAAGTCCGCTATTTAAGACGAGGCAATCAAGAGAGTTAAAATAATTCGTAATTCCTAATTCGTAATAGAGCCTCCGGCACGCTACGCGAACGTAATTAAGTTTTATAGGATTTAGACCCCGCCACAAAACTTGTTGCCATTCTTAGGCTCTTTAGTTAAACCCCCAAACTGAATTAAAGACTTGTTAGCGTTTTGATAACATACTTTATGGTATTTTAAAGAATTTATTCAGGCTTCTTTCTATGACACCTTCTACAAACCAAGTTTATCCCGTTATTTGGCACAACAACTCAGTGTCACTAATTGATCAAACGCGCTTACCTAACGAATATACATTTGTGGAAATTCACCGCAGTGAAGATATGGCGCGGGCGATTAAAACGATGATTGTCCGAGGTGCGCCGGCAATTGGTGTGGCTGCGGCGTATGGAATGTATCTGGGTGCGAGGGAAATTGCCACAAGCGATCGCCACGAATTTTTGCAACACTTAGATAAAGTAGCCCAGTTGTTGCGTTCTACTCGTCCGACGGCAGTAAATTTATTTTGGGCAATTAGCCGGATGATGACAGCCGCTTACGAAACGCTGGGAACGGTAGAAGAGATTAAGCAAACCCTGTTCCAAACAGCCCAAGCAATCAACGTTGAAGATTTGCAAACCTGTCAGGCGATCGGTGACAATGGTTTGGCAGTCTTGCCCACTACCCCAGAAAAGTTGACGCTGCTTACTCACTGTAATGCTGGGGCGCTAGCAACTGCTGGTTATGGCACTGCTTTGGGTGTTGTGCGTTCAGCTTGGAGGGAAGGACGTTTAGAACGTTTATTTGCCGACGAAACCCGTCCCCGCTTACAAGGCGCAAAACTCACCACTTGGGAATGTGTTCAAGAAGGTATTCCCGTGACATTAATTACTGATAATATGGCAGCCCATTGCATGAAACAGGGTTTGATTCATGCTGTAGTTGTGGGTGCTGATCGAATTGCTGCTAATGGCGACACTGCTAATAAAATTGGTACGTATAGTTTAGCGATCGCAGCTAAAGCCCATAATATACCCTTCTTTGTGGCTGCGCCCCTTTCCACCGTTGATTTTGAATTAGCCGATGGTAGCAAAATTCCTATTGAAGAACGCGATCCAACAGAAATCTATCAAGTTGGTGATACCATTCTCACACCTGCGGGTGTAGATTTTTACAACCCAGCTTTTGATGTGACTCCGGCTGAGTTGATTACAGCCATCATTACAGAAAATGGAGCGATCGCACCGGGGGAATTAGTGAAATCTCAGCTAAAGCAAGTCGCTTAACATCTATTAATAACCCAAGTTGCGGGTTATCAAATACAAATATACTATTCAAAGTGGTGATTGCGCTAGGTGTAATCACCACTTTCAGGAGCAATAAAATTATGAATAAAAGTATCAATCGGCAATTAAAGACTTTCATTTACCAGTAGAATTACGGTGAATGATGTTGCCGCTTCGACCGATATTATGGGGAGACTGGGATTTAGAGGTTCAAACGGGGATAATCAGGGCATCGGAATCAAAAAACCGCGTCTGCGGGTAAGATGCGTGCCATCCCCAGGCACAGAACACTTGCAAAAAACTAGATGGGAGTTGATATGAAAGACCAGAAGAAGCTTGCAGAACAATTGAAAAATCGTGCGATTGACTCAGACCACGAACAGGCATTGGCAGACTTGGGGGAGCAACTGATTACCGAATTTGAACATGGGTCATCTAAAGCGGTGACTGAAATGATTAGCAGTCAAATTGAGCAACAGCGTAAAGCTTACAACCGAAGCTTACAAGCTCTAACGGTAGCAATGGGTTTATAGGATGGACATGGAAAACTACAAGCTTATCTCGCTTAAAGTCAAAGGATTTCGAGGCTTTCCAGACCGCGCCGGGGAGAAAGAATTTCTTTTTGATAACTCCTGCACTCTTTTGTTGGGCGTCCAAGGTGGAGCTAAGAGCAGTACACTCAACGCAATCGAATGGTGTTTGTTTGGAGATAAAGTTGCCAATAAGTCTGCTACAAAGATTGATGAGCGCAAGGATTGGTTAGTCAAAAATAAAACGTCAAGCGAAGCAACTGTCGAAGTTATCTTTAAGCGGGACGACGGGGAATTGCTCAAAGTATATCGTTGCGATCGTAAGCGAAGGGGAAAACCATCATTCTATTATCAAACCAATGATGGAACTCTTCATGAAGATGAAAACCGTTTGGCGGTGTTACTTGGTGTCGAATTAAGTGACTATATGAGTTGTATTTATCTTCATCAAGAGGTGATAAATGCATTACTTGTCCAAGAACCCAAAGAACGGCGTAATGCCCTTGATAGACTCATGGGATTAACGAATTGGCGTAATCTTGCAGAAGGGATTAAAAATGCTAAAGCCACCGACCAATTTAAGAAAATTGATCAGGATTATGCCGAAATTAATAACAAAATAGAAACCGCAAAAAAAATTAAGCAAGGAGACTTAGCTACTGCTAAAGAGGAGGCAATAAGCCATGACATTGCAGAAAAAGAACTAACATTAGACGGGGCAAAGTCCCGTTGTAAAACTGTTGCTGAAACAATGCAGAGGTTTGCTAATGACTATAGTTTGTTGTTGCCAATGCTGCCTAAATATCAGACCAATGAAGACTTAGAACAGTTTTTAAAATCGGGCAAGCAAGCTATCAAAAAGCTACGCAATGAGCAGCCGGACGTTGAAAGGCAGAAAGCCTTGCTCAATCAGGAAAATGAACTAACTCGTTTGAAAGTTAGTTTCGATGGCAAGCGTAATGCTGAAAAGCGACAAGATGAGGAGATTCAGAAATTTAAAGATAAGCACGGAAGTCTCTCATCTGTATTAGCTAAGAAAAACCAAATTGAGAACGAACACCTACCAGTAGTCAGGGAACGGCTTTACACAATCAACAACAAGGCAGGGGTGATTAGGGAAACACTAAAGTTTTTGGATTCTGGACAAGATACCGAGTCGCACTGTCCGGTTTGTTCTAATAAAATTGCTCCTAGTAAACTTCGGCAGCAAATAGAAGCATTGCAAAAGGAAATGCAATCAGAGATAAAGCCGTTTGAAACAGAAATAAGCAGACTTGAAACAGAATTATCAGCCTTGTCGGGAGTTCTCAAGAAATTTGAGCAGTTCCAACGCGACTTAGAAGACAAACGTCAAGATGTTCGAGATGCAAAAAAGGCTATTGCAGTAGCTTTGGAAACAGAAATTTCCGAGGAGGCAGATCCTTTGGTTTTACTCGAACAAGCAATTAGTGAGGTGAGTAAAGATTTAGCAGAGATTCGACAAGCTATTCAGCAAGGAAATCATCGGATTGATATCATTGAAGAACAACTAGAAGATATCAAACGAATTACCAATATACTCCAGCGCCGGCAAGAAGTTGAAAAGCTATTTGAGATTCAAGATAGCCCTGAATATAAGCAATTTGAATCCGAACGCGAGAAATTATCTTCTCTTTGCGACTCTGTAGTGACTATGGGGGAAGCTATTGAAGATGTACTCCGAACTTCTGCCAAAGAGAAAATAGAATCCACCAAAAATCTAATCTCCAACATTTATCGTCAATTAGCTGTCCGCACTGATTATCCAGATATTAAAATAGATTCGGAGAAGTATGAAGTGATGGCAGTTGGAAATGGAGAGACTGAAATTGCCTTGCGGATTTTAAATAAAGGCGACATTAACTGTGCAGCATTGAGTATCTTCTTGGGATTAGCAACCTCTAACAATTTAACTCACAATATCAGCTTCATGGTTTTAGATGATCCATCTCAAAACCTTGATCCAGCACATAAAGAAAGGCTAGCTGGTGTTTTGAATGACGTACTGAAAAACAAGCAATTAATCATAGCTACATCCGAAGATGATTTTGCTACTCACTTGAATAGCAAGTTAACCAAGCCGAGAAAAGTCTATCGACTAGAAGGTTGGACTGAAGATGCTGGTCCCTCCATCACAGTGGAGTAGGAAATGAATGTAGATACCTACGATGCCCTAAACAAGATTTGGCTACACTTGAATGCCAAATCTAAAAAAGATAATGGATTTGGAAAGACTTGCCAGATTTTATTGGCGATCACTTTCTGCCGATTGGGGTTTCAAGTAGAAAATTATTCTTCTCAGGGGGTAGACATAGACATTTGGAATCACTCACAATATCCTAATTTCTCTGTTGAAGTAAAGACAACAATTAAAGATAGTGTGCATCTTGGTGAGAAGGATGTGGAAGGATTGAAAAAAAAAGAGGATGAAGGATATAAAACAGCATTCGCAGTCTTACCAATAAATTCGCTATCAGGGTGGCTGATAGTAAACGCTAAAGGAATAATAAAATCTAGCAATATTCCTCTTACTAGGTTGAACAATAAAACGCGAATATTACCTGATTTGCAGAAAGAGGTTAATCAGGTATTCCCGAAAGTGATTGCTGATTATGAAATCGAAATACTGAGAAGGGTTTCAGACGACGTTTTAATGTATTTGGATAAAAATTTGGAGAAGGAGAAAAGAAACCCGCCATTGAGAGATGAAGAAGCTGAAGAAGATGAAAAAGTTGATTTAACGAAAAATCAGTTTTTTAGATCGGACAATGCTTCTCAATTTCTCTAAATAATGTTAGCAGTTGCGGTTATAAAACCGAGTTAGCGTGAACTCCTTTCCATATCTATTCAGCAAGCCCTAAATAGATCCGCGCCGTAGGGGTTTAGCATTGCTAAACCCCTACCACAGATCCGGTTTTTGCATCAAACACAGTTGGCGTTTTTTGTCAATGCGTAAGTCCTATAATTAGCCCTTTCAAGGTCACTGATAAAATCTCTGCTTTCCTCTCTGCGTTCTCCGTGCCTCTGCGGTTTAAAAGTTATTTATTGAACCACAGAGGCGCAGAGAACACAGAGAAAAGAGGAATTATTATCCAAAAATTTTACCCACCTTGAAAGGGCTAGTCCTATAATTAACCAAAATGCTGAATAATTGCCTCGGCAAATTCAGAACATTTTAAGGGTTCAACTGGTGGTTCTAGTAACCTTGCTAAATCGTAGGTGACTTGACTATTTGCGATCGCATCGCTTAAACCTTTCTTAATTAGGTCTGCGGCTTCTTGCCAACCCAGAAATTCCAGCATCATCACACCAGACAAAATCAGTGAACCAGGATTAATCCGATCTAAACCCGCGTGTTTGGGTGCGGTGCCGTGGGTAGCCTCAAATATGGCACTAGCATCGCCAATATTTGCCCCTGGCCCCATTCCTAAACCGCCAACAATGGCGGCGGCGGCATCAGATAAGTAATCGCCGTTTAAGTTCATCGTCGCCAAAATCGAATACTCATCCGGTCTAGTTTGGATTTGTTGAAAAATACTGTCAGCAATCCGGTCATTCACCAAAACTTTATCTTTCCATTTGCCATCGCCGTGGGTTGCCCAAATCGAGTTAAGAATAGTTTCAACTTCCTTGACAATTTCGGCTTTTTTCTCTTCGGTGAGAGAATCAAACCCAGGATCAATCTGGCGGGCATTTTCTTCCAAGGAAATATTCGGATTTTTTTCCTTATTACTCAAAATCCAAGATTCCCGTTCAGTGACAGTTTCTGGGCGAAATTCGCTAATTGCTAATTCATAACCCCAATCGCGGAAAGCGCCTTCGGTGTACTTCATAATATTACCCTTATGCACCAAAGTCACCTGTTGCTTGTGTTTGGGCAATAGCAAAGCGTGTTTGATGGCACGTCTGACTAGACGCTGAGAACCAGTTTTGCTGATGGGTTTGATGCCAATACCAGAATCAAGAGGAATTCGTTTTTTCCCATGTTCTGGGGTGGCGGGGATCAGTTCTTCATTGATAATTTTAATTAAGCGATCGCCGATTTCGCTACCTTGTCGCCACTCAATTCCTAAATAAATATCTTCCGTATTCTCCCGATAAACAATTACATCGAGTTTTTCAGGATTTTTGTGGGGTGAGGGCGTACCTGCATAGTAACGGCAAGGACGCACGCAGGCATACAAGTCAAAAATTTGCCGCAGCGCCACATTTAAAGAACGAATTCCCCCCCCGATGGGAGTAGTCAAAGGTCCTTTAATAGCTACACCATATTCTTCAATTGCCGTGAGAGTATCTTGAGGTAAATACTGATAAGTACCGTATAAATCACAGGCTTCGTCCCCAGCGTAAACCTTGAACCAGCTAATTTGACGCTGACCCTTATATGCTTTGGCTACAGCAGCATCTAGCACCTTTTGGGTAGCAGGCCAGATGTCTATACCTGTGCCGTCGCCACGAATAAAGGGGATAATTGGATTGTCCGGTACGATTGGCTCACCATTTTTGAAGGTGATTTTTGCTCCGGCTGCGGGGGGGGTAATCTTGTCGTACATAGTTCACACACTCCTAATCGATACGCTGCTAGTCAAAAAATCCTTATCTAGCAGGCTTGTATATGTTGCTGTGTCTTTTGTTTACCAAAGCATGAGGCGCAGATTTTCCCCCTATTCTCCTTGTACCTTATTTGGGGATTAAGTGTGGGATTCAGTGAAGCGATCGCAATTTTGTACGATCAAAAATAGTAAACTACTTTTCGCTATCAGTGATTCGCCTTGGAGAATGCCCGATAGCTTACCACTCTTTCACTGACCGCTAACACGAGAATGGCATGACAGACCCAATGATTTTATCAGACCCTGCAAATGACATCGACTCCCTCCGACGACCGTTAATCGCTGGGTCTGAAAAAGTCCAACAACAGATAATCCCACAGTTAGCTGAATTGGGTAATGAGGGATTAGACGTGTTGATGGAATTTTTACTGAAACGACGTGAGAACCCAGCGACTTGGGTTGATGGCAAAGCTTACCAAGTCCTTTATAACTCTGATGCACCTCAAGTCAAAGAATTTCTGCACTCTTGTTTTCCTGAGGGAATTGTACCTCTAAAATCAGAGTGCGGCATTAACTATAATTCTTTGCAACAACTACTGGCGACTCAAGACTTCCAAGCAGCCGATCGCGTCACCATCGAAAAAATGTGTGAACTATCAGGGACAACGGCTGTACAACGAAAATGGTTGTATTTTACTGAGGTAGAAAATACCTCGGCTGTTGACTTACAAACCATTAACAATCTCTGGTTAGTCCACTCCGAAGGTAAATTTGGCTTTTCAGTCCAGCGAGAAATCTGGTTAAGTTTGGGTAAAAATTGGGAGAATTTCTGGCCGAAAATTGGCTGGAAAGCAGGTAATACCTGGACGCGATACCCCAACGAGTTTACCTGGGATTTGAGTGCGCCTAGAGGTCACTTACCCCTCTCTAATCAACTTCGCGGGGTACGAGTCTTTGCTTCTTTACTCTCTCACCCAGCTTGGTTGAAGGATTCAGAAAAATGATTTTGAGCCTACGTATAAACAGATTATGATCAATCCCACCAACCGAGAATTTTACGTGATCATTGAACGGGATGAAGATGGCTACTATATTGGACAAGTCCCTCAGCTAAAAGCCTGTTACAGTCAGGGAGAAACAATTGATGAGTTGATGGCTAATATGAAAGAAGTAATTGAACTTTGTTTGGAAAGAAAAAGTGATGAAAGAGTACCTACAAATTCAGGAATTTAAATGGAAGACGAACTACGATCAGAGTATGACTTAAAGAGCCTAATGGTCAGAAAGTTCGGCTCTGAACGCAAGAGTTTTGGTAACACAACAATTCGTTTAGAACCTGATGTTGCAGAGGTTTTTCCCAATGCCGATGCCGTCAATGAGGCTCTAAGATTTCTAATTAGAGTTGTGCAGAAAAACCAAGTTTCTGCACTTACAAAGCAGCCTCACAGTTTCTCAGAGGGGGCGCAATACAGTTCGGATAAGGTTTTTTAATGACACGCCCTAGATCGCAAAGACGCGATAAATCGCCGTCTTTACAATAATCAGTCCTTTGTAGAGACGGCGATTTATCGCGTCTCTTGCCTTAACCGAACCGTATTGAGAGGGGGCGGACAAAAGCCCCTAGTGCTGAGTTGAAAGTGCCGCAGATCCCAAACTCAAAATATCAAATTGGATAATGGCAAACGTTCGTTTAGAAGACATTAAGCGTAGATTCAATAACGTCACCGCTATTGAGGATATTACCTTTGAAATTCCTGATGGCGAGTTTTGGGTTTTAGTCGGGCCATCGGGTTGTGGTAAGTCTACAATTTTGCGAACGATCGCGGGTTTAGAAACTGCCACATCAGGTAAACTCTTTATTGGCGATCGCTTGGTGAATAATGTCCCAGCCAGACAACGGGATGTGGCGATGGTCTTCCAAAACTACGCTCTCTATCCTCACATGAGTGTGGCGCAAAACATCGGCTTTGGCTTGCAAATGCGTCAGGTTGACCGGAAAATCATTCAAGAACGGGTGATGAATGTGGCGCGATCGCTTTCTCTGGATCACCTGCTGGATCGTAAACCGAAACAACTCTCTGGGGGACAGCAACAACGGGTAGCATTAGGGAGAGCGATCGCTCGTGAACCACAAGTATTTTTACTTGATGAACCTTTATCTAATTTAGATGCCCAATTGCGCGATGATACCAGGGCAGAATTGAAACAGCTACATCAAGAATTAGGCATTACAACTATTTACGTCACCCACGATCAAGTTGAAGCGATGACTTTGGCTGATAAAATTGTCGTGCTAAATCGCGGGCGGATTCAACAAATCGGCGATCCCCAAACTATTTATGCAAGTCCTGCTAATCAGATGGTGGCAAGTTTTTTAGGCAGTCCGCCAATGAATATTTTGCCTGCAATCTATGAAAATAACGGTTTTGATATCAGTGGACAGTTATTAGCAATTCCAGCAGTTGTCAAAGAAAAATTCCAGTTGCGTCAGGGATACAGTTTTGATTTGGGAATTCGTCCAGAACATATAAAAATTAACACTGATTCAGAACTCAGTACTCAAAACTCAGGATTGTTATCAGTTCAAGTTAAAGTCGTGGAACCTTTGGGAAGGGAAACTTTGATTCGGGCTGGTTTACCTGGTTCGGCGGTAGTGTTGAATATTCAGGTGGGTGGGGATGTGCGTTTGCGTTCAGGCGATCGCCTTTCTCTACAACTCGATTTAAATCATTTGTTTATATTTGATCCCAAAACTGGCGACAGAATCTTACCTCATGATTAACCAAAGTTTTACCCCACCCTAACCCTCCCCTTATAAAGGGGAGGGAAGTAGATTTCTTGTTTCCCCCCTTTATAAAGGGGAGGGAAGTAGATTTCTTGTTTCCCCCCTTTATAAAGGGGAGGGAAGTAGATTTCTTGTTTCCTCCCTTATAAAGGGGAGGGAAGTAGATTTCTTGTTTCCCCCTTTATAAAGGGGAGGGAAGTAGATTTCTTGTTTCCCCCCTTTATAAAGGGGAGGGAAGTAGATTTCTTGTTTCCCCCCTTATAAGGGGGAGGGAAGTAGATTTCTTGTTTCCCCCTTTATAAGGGGGAGGGAAGTAGATTTCTTGTCTCCCCCCTTATAAGGGGGAGGGAAGTAGATTTCTTGTCTCCCCCCTTATAAGGGGGAGGGAAGTAGATTTCTTGTTTCCCCCCTTTATAAGGGGGGATTAAGGGGGGTAATTCGACGCAGGAGTACGCTATCACCCACTCGTACAAAATTCCTACTGAATTCTGACTCCTGAATTCTGAATTCTTCTTATAAATAATCGCCAATTTCCAATTTTTTGTCGCCATAATCTAAGAAAATAAAAACTGCAATAGAGAGTTAATGGATTCGCTGCAAAAACTTATATGACTATTAATCGACGCCATTTCTTGTTCTTACTTACAGCAGGTGCGGGGACTTTTGCGTTAGATGCTTGTGCATTGGCAGAGAAATCTCCTAAGGAAAACACTGCAACTGCCGACACAACAGCAAATACAACAGGGGCTATCCAACTACCGCCTTTACCTTACGCCTACGAAGCACTGGAACCACACATCGATGCTAAAACGATGCAGTTTCACCATGATAAACACCATGCAGCTTATGTTAAAAACCTGAATGCGGCCTTAAACAAACACCCAGAACTCAAAGGCAAAACAGTTGAAGAACTGTTGCAAAAACTTGACAATGTACCACAAGATATTCGCAAAGTAGTACGCAATAATGGCGGTGGTCATGTCAACCACTCAATGTTCTGGACAATTATGAAGCCGAAAGGTGGGGGAGAACCAACAGGAGGTATAGCCGCCGCGATTAATCAAAATTTTGGCTCTTTTGCAGCTTTCAAAAAACAGTTTAACGAAGCTGGTGCGGGTCGTTTTGGTAGTGGTTGGGTTTGGCTAGTGCGTAACAAAGGTGGCAAGTTGGAAGTAACAACTACAGCTAATCAAGATAGTCCCTTAAGTGAAGGCAAATATCCCATCTTGGGTAATGACGTATGGGAACATGCGTATTATCTCAATTACCAGAATCGCCGCCCCGATTATTTAGATGCTTGGTGGAATGTGGTTAATTGGGATGAGATTAATAAGCGGTTTGCAGCCGCAAGTAAACTTGCCTGAAACTAGATAAGCTGTTGTACATTTAACTTGCATAAGTTGATGTGCAGCTAAATTGTATAACACGAAAACCAAAAAATATTGTAGTGCGGGCCGAAAAGCCCGCGTCCAATATACAAATTAAATACGCAACAGCTTATTAGCTGGAACTAAGACTCTTGTGGGGTGGGCATCTTGCCCGCCCTGGTTATGTAAATTAAAAGTACATTAGCTTAACAATTTAGAGTTATAGGCTAATATGGTTCAGTTAAGGCTAGCACTCTTTGTCAAATTCAATTTTTTAACGAACCGCTAAGGACGCAAAGAAGAGGCAGCGCGGTCTTGGGGGTTTCCCCCATGAGCGACTGCCGTCGCAAAGGAAGAGAAGCTTAACTAAACCGTATTGAATTATGAGCGCTTATAAACTGGCAACAGAAATAACATTCTGCTGCCATTTTTTTGATGTGAAATTAATAATTAATTCTAACTCTCCACTCCCCACTCCCTACTCCCCTAGCTTTTTCCAAGGAAGTTTGATTGTAAATCGACTGCCTTTCCCTAACTGACTTTCAGCATGGACAGTCCCACCGTGCAATTCGACAATTTTTTGCACCATCACTAATCCTAAACCGGTGCCTGTGGAACGACGAGTGGAGGCATTTTCAACCTGCATAAAAGGTTGAAATAATTTGAAAAGGTCATCGGAAAGCATACCAATACCCGTATCTACCACGCTGAAAAAGATATAGTGATTTGTGAAATTTGGCTGGACTTCAATCCAGACTTTGCCTCCTTCTTTAGTAAACTTGATCGCGTTAGTCAACAAGTTGATAAATACTTGGCGGATGCGGCGTTCATCAACTTGGATGGGTTCGAGTTCTTCAGGTATTTGTAGACTCAGATGGATATTTTTCTGGAACGCCAGATGTTTGACAAAACTTAGGCTGGAGTCACATAATCCCCGAATTGAAGTATTAGCTAGTTGCAGTTCTATTTTGCTGGATTCGATGTCGGTAAGGTCAAGGATCTGGTTAATCAATTCTAGTAAGTTCTTACCACTGGATTCGAGGATATTTAAGGACTGGCGCTGTTCTTCACTCACAAGACCGTACACTTGATTTTGGAGTGACTCTGTGATTTCTAGAATTGAGTTTAAGGGAGTTCTCAATTCATAGCTGATGTTTTTTAAAAAGGTACTTTTGGCACGATTTGCCATATCGGCGACCTCTTTAGCCTCACGCAGAGCGGATTCTGCCCGTTTGCGATCGCATATTTCTAAAGTCAGAGCGACAAATTCCGCGATTGAGCTAACGAAGTTTTCCTCACTCAGTTCCCATGTCCTCTTAATACCAATCTGCTCATACAATACTGTTCCCACCACTTCGCCATCAACCCAAAGCTCGGTATCAATTAGGGATACAATATTATTTGGTTCTAGCAGTTCATTCCATAATTCTTGTACGCGGGGATCGGTGCGAGTATCGGTGACGGTGATCGTATGGGCAGCCGCCAGAGCTTTAAAGTAGATCGGATAATCTGCAACGTTGCGTTCTATATCTGTCGAATGTCTCTGTTTACTACGTTCATAGAGACTTATACATTGTAGTTTGGTGCGTTGGCGCAGCCCACCGTAGGTCTTACCCTGAGCCTGTCGTTCGCGGAGCGTCTCGTAGGGAAGGGCATCGCTATTAAATAACCACACACCCACTCGCTCTACTTCTAAAGCATTCGCTGCTTTTTCGGTGATAATTTTAAATGCTGTTTCCAGATTTCCTTCAAAAACCGCTTTGTGATTTGCCAGTTCTGCCAGTACTCGATTATGCTGTCCTAGTCTTTGCTCACTGTTGATGCGGTCTTGAATCTGTTGCTGTAATTCTTGAGTTCGCTGCTTAACTTGCAATTCTAACTCTTGATTTTTGGTAGTTAGTGCAATAAAGGTTTTGTGTAACTGCTGCGCCATCTCGTTGAAAGATTCACCCAGCACCTCTAGTTCTTTAATGCCCTGTACTTTCACCACCGAATCTTCACCATTGGTAAAATCAGCTAAATCTTTTGTCGCCGTGCTGAAGTCCAAAATTGGCTGAGTTATCGAACGGGCGCTGACAATCCCCAATATAGTAGCTAGTCCCAATGCTCCCAGGCAAAGAAAAATTGTAGTTTGATCAATTTGTCCCATAAAGTCTGCTTCTGGGACAGCTACCACAATCAACCAGTTGACATTTGGTTCGCCTTGTAACGGTCTAATTTCTAAAAATTGTCGTTTGCCGTCAAAGCTGAAATCTAGTTGCTGTAAACTTTGAATCTGGTCAAGATTACTAAATTTAGTTGCTAAATATTTGGCAGTTGCTTGAGTCAAGGAATTCCCACTCTGAGAAGCTGCCAACCTAATTGGTTTACCATTTTGTAAGCGGAATGGTTCTTCCGTTGTAGAACTTGCTACTAATAGCCCCGATCGCTCGATAATAAAAATTTGCCCAGACTTGCCAACTTTGATATTTTGCAGCAAATCCCCAATCTCTGATAAGTGAGTTAGAGTGCTATTGACTCCGAGTAACTGACCTTGTGAGTTATAAATGGGAAGAGAAGCACTAATGAAGAGTGTTGGTTCAGTCAGGGGTGTAAAAATCTGACTAAAGCTGAATTTTTTAGCGGTAACTGCCGTTTGATAATCAGGACGCGATCGCGCATCATAGTTTTTGATCACCTCTGGTAGTTGGGTACGTTGACCTTGAGAGTCAATTCTGTAAGTGTAGAGATCGTACCCAGTTGACTTAGAGGCTTTTCTGAGTAAAAATTGGCGATCGTTGAGCTTCTGGACCGCTAAGTATTCTTGCTGTTCATTGCTTGCCGTTAAGGCCAACGCATCTGGAAAAATCTTTAACTGCTCGATTAAATATGGTTCCCAGGTTGCAAGATTCTCTATCTTCAGCAACCCCATATCAATGATATTTTGATTACTACGTAGTACCTGACGCGGGGTTGACAGATAAGTTTGTAAATTCTGCTCGACTCCATTGGCAACTTCACGGCGCAATTCGCTAGCTACCTCATTTACTGCTTTTTGCCCGTTGCTGATTGATAAATATGCAGTCAATCCCACAGCTAGGAAAATTTGCACCACGAACAATGCTACCAGGATGCAACTTAGGGGTACGCCTTTAAACAGCGAAAAAAGACCACCTTGCCCAGTATTTTTGTTCATCTGCCCACTCTCCTTGCTACCCCTGAGTGTCCTCTAGTACTGAGTACAACACCTCGACTTCGCTGTTCTGTGGGCTTATGCATAGTTTATACTCGGTCGGGTCAAGTGCCAATATACCACTTCTGGTAAAAGAACAAAACGTTAGTTAACTGCACCAGTAGATTTCACCAGCTAAATATTCCGATCTTCAAAGGGACTAGTAACGCTTCGCGGAAGTCAAAAGTCAAAAGTCAAAATTAATACAGCGTAAGCGTTTCATTGATTTGGAATGGATGGTTTACTTCCGCCGTACTGTACTAGGTGCAGAATTTCGCAAGTTCGTAGTTGCAAAAAAATTGCTTTGTTGGGGAGCCACTGCGTTGCGCGGGTTCCCCGCGTTATAGCAAGTGGCGTTGGAGGCAAAGCGTAACCCAACATCCTGATAATCAGTTGGGTTGCGCTCCGCTCCACCCAACCTACGTCTACGTCTAATGCACTATTAAAGCCATGAGGGTCCACTACGTGCATTTCACTAATCTTATCAGACAAATTTATGGATATTCAATACCCTAAAATGAAGAGATATTAGCAGCTAATCCTAGTGAAATGTATATGGGGTAACAACAAAACTGTTTTTGTCTGCCATAAACTACATCTGTAGATACTAGGCAGTTTCAGAACTAGGTACTTAAATATAATATATAAGATTACTATCTTCCAGATTAGAAATCCATAAGTTAAAGAAATGCCATTTTTATATTTTCTTTGTTATTTTGTATTTAACGGGACAGTTATTGATCATTTGGTGGGTTTAAATAACAATTAGTTAAACCGTTTCTCACCCCAAAGATCCATGTAAATTATTTGCATTCTGCTTACTTTGCTTCTGAGTTTACAAGCACAATGCAAATTGACCAGACATATTACATGCTAAGATTCCTAATCGGCAAATAGTTCATCTACACAAGGAAAACCTTGCCTACAACCATGCTTAAAACAAAAAATCAGCGTATTTTTCTGCCTGCTTTTATTAACCCTTTTGAAGAAAGGAATCAAACAGGTAGTAAAAAGCAATTTGCTCAACCTAAACTAGATTTATTGCAACCATTACGTCAACGGCTCGACAAAATTGAGATTCAGAATCGGAAATTAGCCAAATTTATTGCTAAACTGATTCCCGCCCAGTGTCCATTTGAGCGTGATATCATGGTTTTTGGTCGCAAAATCGGCCACATTCCGCCAATGTGCAAACTCAATCCGCTTTATAACGAACTCGTCTACTTGCGTTTTCGCGCTTTGTGTTATCTAGTAGATCAGTGTGGAGAGGATATTCAATCCTACTGCTAAAGATAACTAGAAAAATACACAATATGGAAATTAAAATTGAGCATCAACCCAGTGAAGAACATCTCAATGAATTGGGTGTCTATAAATGGGAAATTTGGCAAAAGGAAGTTTCAAAATTCCCTTGGACTTATGATTCTCAAGAAACTTGCTACTTTTTGGCAGGTGATGTAGTTGTTACTCCTGATGGTGGACAACCAGTGCAAATGGGTGAAGGCGATTTAGTAATTTTTCCCGCTGGTATGTCTTGTATATGGGAAATTACAAGGGACGTAAAGAAGCATTATTACTTTGATTAGTCAATAGACAAAAGTGGTGGCAGAAATAGATCCCCGATTTCGTAAAAGTTGTCGGGGATCTTGTGCGATCGCGGCCACTTCAAATCCAGAGAGTTCATAATCGTATTAGTGGGAGTTTAATCAATACGGTTCGGATAAGGTTTTTTGATGACACGCCGCTTATCGCGTCTCTTGCCTTAACCGAACCGTATTGGGAGTTTAATTACAGAAAAATGTTTCATCCCACCGCAATTTTATTGAGGAAAATCATCAAAAATGTTACTGCATTTAAGTACTTGGCAAGAAGTCGAAGCTTATTTACAGCAATCAAAGGGGATTATTTTCCCTATTGGTTCCACAGAACAACATGGGCCAACGGGGTTAATTGGTACTGATGCTATTTGTGCAGAAGCGATCGCATCTGGTGTAGGTGATGCAACTCAAGCGATCGTTGGCCCTACAATCAATGTGGGGATGGCACTACATCATACTTCCTTTCCTGGCACAATCAGTCTGCGTCCCAGCACTTTAATTCAAGTAGTACGAGATTATGTAACTTGTTTAGCCAAAGCTGGTTTTAGCAAGTTCTACTTTATTAACGGACACGGCGGTAACATCGCCACTCTCAAAGCTGCTTTCTCAGAAACTTATGCTCATTTAGAAGATTTGCAGATTCCCAATGCTCAACAGGTGCAATGTCAAGTGGCAAACTGGTTTATGTGTGGTTCTGTATATAAGCTAGCCAAAGAATTATATGGGGATCAAGAAGGTTCTCATGCAACCCCAAGTGAAGTTGCGCTAACGCAGTACGTTTATCCAGAGGCGATTAAGCAAGCACCCCTTTCACCAGAAGTTGCAAGCGGACACAGGATTTATAGTGCAGCTGACTTTCGAGTGCGTTATCCAGATGGACGCATGGGATCAAATCCGGCTTTAGCAACGCCAGAACACGGTAAGCAATTTTATGACTTGGCGGTGAAAGAACTTAGCAATGGGTATTTGGAATTTATCAACGCCGAATAAAAGTCATGGAAAGACATTGTAGAGATGCGAGTAAAATTGTGTCTCTGCATAAAATATCTTGAGAATATAGCGTTCCTTAATCATATGAGCTATATCTTAGCCCCCTCCTCGCTTGCGGGGAGGGGGTTGGGGGTGGGGTTCTTTTATTCAGGGTAATTTGGCGGACATGATATTATTCATGGCCACGTTCTCTGATACAAGAAGACTTGCCGTGAAAAGTCAGGTATTGAAAATCGCTCTAAGTTACCCTTAAACCTCAGACGTGAGAAACCTTGATATCTCCGCATGTGCCAACACAGCACCAGGTTCGCGCTGGAGAGCATTGTAATATTTTCTCTCGAAGGTATTGCCCGTTTCTAACGGTACAATCAGCGTGCGGACATCAGCAATCAACTTTTGAAAATCGTCCAGTGCTATCGGTTCATCTGCTTCGAGCATTTCATCAACTTGCACAACCACCTCAGAAATGCGATGTAGCCAAGCAAATTGTTCATGAGCGATAACCAGCTGAAGAAGTTCTCCGCTTGATACTCGTCCACTAACCTGTTCGTAGGCAATGCGTTCTGTTTCCAGCAACATCTTGTGAAGGTGGAGTAATTTGTTTCGTAAATCACGCAGATATTGATGTTGACGTATTCTTTGTGAAAGTATGTTAGAAGTCAATGTTACCCATCCTCTCGTTACAATAATCTTCGATACCTTAAATAAATTCTGCGTCGGTATTCATCACGATACACCGTAGCGAACAACTAGTTTGTTGAGTGATCCGCTAGCGATGAATAGCATAAGCAATGGTGGCATAGACGCTCGCTAGAAGGCTTGCCGCTCTTGTGATAACTTCCTCCTTCCCTTCTTTTCAAATAGCTTGCTTCCCCGTAGGGGTACAGGAGCGGCACTTTCTGACTGTCTTGTACAAATAGCACCATTAGCCATCTGCCCAACCTCAGTTGATGTATTTGGTTTCCTTGCTAAGAAGCATTATAATCAACATATCTTTTTATAACCGTTATATCTTATATTGGATTAATCATATATTAGCATAAACTTATAAGAAGTACATAGTGTAGAACCGATCGAGAAAATGTCAATTATGGGAAAACAGTCTTCATGTCGCTAGCGTATGTAATTCTAGGTCTTCTTCAGCAGCAAGAAATGACAGGCTACGACCTGAAAACGAGCTGCTTTGATCAATGCATTGCCCATTTGTGGCCAGCAGACCAGGCACAAATTTACAGAACTCTTGATAAGCTAGTTGAGCAAGGCTGGATTACCTGTACGATTGAGATTGGGCGCGATCGCCCCAACCGCAAAGTCTACAGTGTGACGGAGCCAGGGAAAGCCGAATTTGCCCGATGGCTTGGGACTCATCAGCCCTTACCGACTATCCGAGAACCAATGCTAGTCCAGTTGCATTTTGCCGATCAGTTGTCGAATGAAACCATAATTCACCTACTGGAGCAACAACTGGCGGCTCGAAACAAAAAGCTTGTTGAATGTGAAACCATCGATTTGCCATCACTCAGTGATGAGTCTGCCAACCGTGAGCAGGTGATGCAAAGGCTCGTGCTGGAGTTAGTGATCCGAAGAGAACAGACTTATATTGATTGGTTGAAGATAGCGATCAATATTATCAATCATCAAAAGCCATCTCTATCACATTACCAGACTCTTTGACACTCCCTAGCACTAATGCCCACTTGTAGCCACTCCCCGTCCCACCTCTTAAGAACGTAAAAACCTGAAACCTGCTTGGCTTTCAGGTTCTTACTGGTGGGCTTTCTGCTCTAATATAGGACTCATATTTGATTTCTGAAAAAACTGCGTACACTCAAAAAGTTTTCTTTCCTACTCCCCACTCCCTACTCCCCACTCCCAGCCTACGCAAATAATTTCACGAATCAAACCGGATTCCTATAGTTGTAATTGTTAGCTTATTGAGTGCTGTTGATTAGCCCTTGAATTCAGAAATATTGGGTTGAGCGTTTATTTACTCATAGCGTTTACTAATCATACAAGGTACATCATACTCCCCTCTCGAAGAGCGGGGAGGGGTTGGGGGTGGGGTTCTTCTACCTCACTCAAGCGAGAACCGCTATAGCTTACAAAATCGCTCCAGTTTCTTTCAAATAAACCCGTGTAAATGGTTCATCTTCACCCAAAGTATAATCTTCAATCAACCCTTTGCGACGCACAGAAATACCGTTGCCTTTTCTAATCACCACAGTAGAACCATCGGAAACATCCCGCACTAGGATCATCTCAGTTTCGGTGGGATTATCCAAAACTACGATATTACTACTCTGGTAAAACATACCCTCTTCATTGAGGATGTCTTCCGCATACTCAGCAATCAGCAAATCAAGTTTGGGATGACGCAGCAAAGTTTGGACATTGCTGTTGTAATTTTTGCTCAATACTTTTTTCGAGCGATTCACAAAAACTGCATCACGACAAATAGCGCCTATTGTCCAATTGGGATGTTGCAAAAGGATATGGTCAATCGTTGCTTGCAGTTCTTCAACTGAAATTTTATTAAAGGTAATAATTGGTATCCTCGCATCTGTACCCGACTCAAAAAAGGTTTCTAAGATATGAGAAGGCACATCAACGCTTTCACCAACAGAAGGTTTAAGATGCATTAAAACGCCTGGTGCAGCATTGATTTCCAAAATGGCCAAGTTACTGGACTTCCAAGATTCTGAGAGACTTTTGGCCATGACATCAATCCCCAGGCAAGTTAGCTGGAAATGTTGGGCAATATCTTGCGCCAAGATAATATTGTCATCATGAACTGTCTGGGTTGCATCGATGCTTATACCTCCGGCTGAAAGATTGGCGACTTTACGCAGGTAAACAGTGCGTCCCTTCTCAATCACGCTGTCTAATGATAAGCGCTGTTCCTCTAGGTAGAGTTCCATCGCTTCATCTATCTGAATTTTACTCATCGGCGAGGTTGGCGTGTCTAAACGTGCAGGTTTGCGGTTCTCTTGGCGGATTAACTCTGCAAGTGTTAAATACCCATCACCAACAACCGATGCTGGACGGCGTTCTGTGGCAGCAACAAATCTACCATTCACACACAACAAGCGAAAATCTGATCCTGAGATACTTTTCTCAACAATTATCCGGGTTAGCTGATCTTCGGGAATCGCTGCCAGTGCCCTATTATAAGCAGATTCCAGTTCTTTTGAGTCCTGAACGTCAGCCGTGACGCCAATTCCTTTGTGACCCACCACCGGCTTAACTGCCACTGGGTAGCCAATTTGTCTGGCTGCTACTACAGCTTCCTTCTCGGAAAAGACGATATCACCTTCAGGTACTGGGAAACCCAAAGTCTTTAAAAATGCCTTGCAGTCATCTTTACGGGTCGTAAACTCCGAATCTAGATGACTATCACAGTTAAATGTTGTTGCTACCCCCCGGACGTGTTTTTTTCCCAAGCCGTATTGCATCAATCCTTCTTCCCGCAAATAAAAGGCGGGAATACCTTTTTCGTAGGCTGTTCGCAATAGGGCGTAAACCGTGGGACCACCATAGACCGATGCGCGGAATCTATTTTGCAGCTTCACTAGCTGCTCATCAAAGCTAAAGTCTTCGTCTTGGGTAATGGCTTCAAACCAATCCCAAACAAAATAAACTATCTCCCTAGTTGTGCGTTCATGTAGCGATTGCACACTAATCCGCGCGCAATTTGGATATGGCTTGACACTCCAATGGTTAAGGTGCAAATCCATGTCCAGCTTTCCGACTTCGGACACAACTTGGGCAAATAGATGGGCATAAGATTCGTAGCTTTGGCTGGCCAGGTGTCGATAGTGATGTCTCTCGACAAGCCGCTCTGCGTCTGTGCCAATCCTGGCAATATAATCTTCAATGGGCAAAGGCTCTCTAGACTCAACTAAAGCAAAGTCAAATACTAGCGCCCCTGTATCTAAATAGGGGTTGGGACCAATATAATGCTTGAAGTTGAAAATATCAAACACGTCCGTTCTTCGAGCATTAATGCGGACTAAATCACTGCTTTTTTGTAGAACCATTGATTCCGAACCTTTGGCTAAACACCCTGAAATTGAGATGCTGAGTTATGGTTACTCAGACTTATTGATTGTAGATTGATTCAGATTAATTTTAGAGAGTGATGGCAAAGTCATTACTCTAATTCAGAACCCACACTAACTCTATTAGTAAGCATTTTCAACTATCTCAAGGCATAATTAAACCCCCTTTCTTCAGTCAAGAATAAAGAACAGTCAATTCATCCTCATGACTAGTTAAAGATATAACCTTTGAAAGGTGCAACAGCAACCCAATAATCTGTATAAATAATAAATGTGGGGTATTAAAAAGACAGCAAAGTTATGAATAGCACACAAGCTGCTCTAAGAGATGAAATTCGAGAACTTGCTGAGGAAGCTTTTCACCAAAAGCTGATCTCTGGGCATGGTGATGGCCCAGACATAAATGAGTATCAAATTGTCTACCAAGGCAAACCCAGGCATCTGCCACTAGAACAAGCACGTTTTTTCTTAACTAACTTGCTTTACAGAAGTCGCATTCATTAGGACTTGCCATCAGATTATCTAATTGCACTCACTCGCGATCGCACCATAAATTTCCAATCAATTAGCAAGATAGTCAATAATGCCTTTAGAAAATCTCTCTAGAGGCAGTTGACGCTGTGGATTTTATTAAATAGTTATTTTGGATGTAACTTTTCGGAGAAATCTTTTGGTTTGATTGCCATATCTAACGACTAGCCCTCCGGGTGATGCCTCCGGCACGCCAAGGGCGAACGGGAGTTCGCAATCGACACCAAGCGCCTTCTCTACGAGAGGCTTTGCCAACGCGCAGCGTCTCGTAGAGAAGACTGCGACACCCTCACCGCTTTGCGTCTAGGCAAATTTTAACATATCCCGGAAGTCCCCACCCTCAACTCTTAGTAGGGTGGGGATTGTGAGCGGGGGGTGAGGATTGCATCTGGTATTGATTTTTTGCTGATGCAAAAAATCAATACCAGATGTATGACCAATCCCCAGCATTTTTTGGTAAGGTAGCTTATGTCTTGACCATCAATGCCATAAGCGAAAACCATTAGCTTTCAGGTATATGTTGCAAGAAAAAGATTTGGGTCTTGGGAACCAGGACTCCTGACAAGAGGAGGGAATGTAAGACCAATAGAACTACGCAGTTCTGGAGGCTATTCCCGATGAATTGGGAGAGCTATGTCCGTCTTACGGCAGGGTAGTTCACTACTACCTTCTATCAGGTAATCTACCAAAGGGATGTTTGGATAGTTTTAATTGTCATGGTTTAGTGAAATTTATTAACTTAAATTAGGAGGCATCATGGTACAGAGTAATCCCAAACGACAACTGGTAATTATTGGGGGAGCCGAAGACAAGGATGGAGATTGCCAAATTTTGCGGGACTTTGTACGACGGGCTGGGGGAACGAAGGCGCACATTGTAATTATAACGGCGGCGACAGAATTACCAAGAGAAGTGGGAGAGAATTATATTAGAGTTTTTGAGCGGCTGGGAGCGGAGAATGTTCGCATTATTGATACAGAAACCCGCGAAGATGCATCTTCATCTACCGCATTGCAAGCAATTAATAAAGCAACTGGGATATTTTTTACTGGGGGAAACCAGGCTCGCATTACCAGCATCCTCAAGGACACCGAAATTGATGTGGCGATTCACAAACGCTTCTCTGAAGGTATAGTTATTGGAGGCACAAGCGCTGGAGCTGCCGTGATGCCAGACGTAATGATTGTGGAAGGCGACTCAGAAACACATCCTCGGATTGAAACTGTCGAAATGGGTCCCGGTCTAGGCTTCTTACCAGGGGTGGTAATTGACCAGCATTTTTCCCAGCGCGGACGCTTGGGACGCTTAATTTCAGCTTTGATACTACAGCCTGCGGTTTTAGGATTCGGTATTGACGAGAATACCGCTATGGTAGTTACAGATAACCAAATTGAAGTTATTGGTGCAGGTGCAGTTACGATTGTTGATGAATCAGAGGCTACATATAACAATATGGGCGAAATTTTAAAGGATGAATCTTTGGCAATTTGCGGAGCAAAGCTTCATATTTTGCCACATGGCTTCAAATTTGACTTGAAAACCCGCCAACCTATCCTCAATAATTCCTCTGTGGCAAATGTCTCTGTACCTGTTGCTTTAATCAACACCTAACTTTTAGCAGGTGCTGTTTAAATTGAATATAGGGGTTCTCGGCCCAAGAACCCCACCCCACAATCATATTGAAAAAATATTAGTGCAAATTAAAGGCGCAACAGCTTAATCACTAAAGCGGCGGGGCGGCTATCCCTCTACAGACACCTGGAGATGGAGTTTCCCGCCGCTTTCAATGAAAGTTTATCGAACAGAATTCAGGAGTCAGGAGTCAGAATTCAGTTGGGTATTCTGAACGAAAAAGCGGATGAATAATCGGAGTTTTTGCACCCCCACAAAACAAGAAAATTTGGTGGTCAACAAGAAAGTCGCGGGTCTGAATCCCCGACTGAAAGATTGGTGAATTCTGGATTCTGGATTCTGAATTCTTCTTCAAAATACATTGCAGCAGCGATGCCTACGGCTGGCTACGCCTACGCAGATGATGACAATAGTTATTATATGCGAGCCACTCATAACCTGTTCTCAGCGTGCTAATCTATCAATTCCTGCCCATTAGAGTATTCTTACTCTCAGAAGATGTGAATTTGTACCCTCTGAATGAGCCTCTTCAACCTATAGCAGGAGTATCATTTTCTATGAAACGCCTACGATGAAGAACTAGGAAATCAAATTGCAGTATATCTGCTTTTCAAATTATGGACTGGAAGTACAGGTGGAAAAATGGCTATCGACCAAGCCGAGATGAAGCGGCAAAAAACCCTCATTTGTTAGATGAAAGTCAGTTCGAGAACGAGCAAGATCGAAAGCTAGCTGAAGAATCTGCAAGAAAACATTTGGGACTACCTGCGCCAACTTTAGACGAAGATAAATCAATACTACCTCATGCTGTTTCGCCTAATGAAAGCGCTTAATACTAAGACATAGGCGTTTTTTGCCTATGTACACTCCATACCATTATCAACTTAGACAAAATGCAGATTTATCAACTTTTCAATCGATTCAACAATAGGAACTTCACTAAGTTACTCACTCAAACACTAGCTTTAGGCGTAGGCGCTATTGTTCTATTCTCAAGTAATGCTAATGCTGCCGAGCAAGTTGTTTTAAAGTATGGTACTTTTCAGGGGCAAATATCTGTTGAAGAATTAAGTCAGTTTACAGAAATGGGCAAGACTACCCCGACGTTAACGGCTTATTTGCAGGCGGCTCAACAAGACCCCGCATTAGCTCGTAAGGCACTGAAAGCCCCAATCAAAGCCGATCCTGCCTTTTTAAATAGCTTACTGTCTAGTTGGGCTGGGCCAATTTTAGTTAACCAAATTGGTGAAGTAGTTCACCCTCCCGCAGGACAACTAGATCAACAGGCGTTGCGAAGCGCTTTAAGTGCATCTATTAAACAAAAGGGTGAAGTTACACTGCTTGGAGCCATTCAGAATTATCCAAATAGTTCTGTTGAACTTGAAGGCGATCGTCTCATTGCTGTTTATGAACGCCTAAGCAATCTTGCAGAACTCTTATGATCGGGATTAAGTTAATACTGATGAGTCTATCTTAGGGTTCATACCCTGTTACTCATAAATTCCCTAACCTAAATGTAGAGTTGAGTTTAAGAATAGGGAAAAGATTTTTATGACAAGCAACATTTCTAGAGAGCCTAACAAGGATATTAATGGGTCACTGATAACTGGTGTTCTCCTGAGTATCTTGGGGATTATTGCGATCGCAGTGCCTAATTTCAGCACCATATTCGCCGAAACTTGGATTGCAGCGATTTTGATTTTCGCCGGATTTACAAAACTAGTTTATGCCACTCAAACCCGCGATCGAGGCGGTTTTATTTGGAAGCTTCTCTTGAGCGGACTCTATATTGCAACCGGTATAATGCTGTTTGTTTACCCTTATACGGGTGTTTTGACATTGACTCTATTGCTTGGCACTTTTTTGCTGACTGAAGGCACATTTGAGTTAATTCTGGCATTCCAGTTACGTCCGCAAGATAACTGGACGTGGATACTAGGTGATGGTATTATTACGCTGGTCTTAGGTGCAATGATTTGGTTCCAGTGGCCTTTCAATGCGCCCTGGCTGATTGGGACACTACTTGGTATCAGTATTATTTTCACCGGCATTTCACGCGTCATGTTGTCATTGAACGTGCGTTCTACCTCGAATCCTTCTGACCAAACTGCTTAGTAGATGGGAGTGGGGAGTGGGGAGTGGGGAATGGGGGGATGAGGGAGATGAGGGAGATGGGGGAGACAAGGAGAATAACCAATGCCCCATGCCCCATGCCCAATGCCCAAACTTCAAGAGTGAAAGTTTACCAGACATTGCAGCAGCGATGCCTACGGCTGGCTACGCCTACGCTGTGAATATTGCTAAATTAACTAAGGAAATCAAAATCAAGATCAGCTAGCTGCTTTTCATCAATGGTATCTATTACTCCTCCCTTCTCGGATCTTAAAAACCATTGGGCACGCTTATTTATTACAGCCTTAGCCCAACGTGGTATTGTCAGTGGATTGCCGAATGAAACTTATCGCCCCGATAACTCACTCACCCGCGCTGAGTTTGCCGCCATAATTGCTAAGGCGTTTCCCACAGTTCCCAAGAAGCGGCAGTATGTCCCCTTTGTTGATGTACCAACTAATTATTGGGCAGCAGCGGCCATTCAAGCAGCTTACGAAAAAGCATTTATTAGTGGGTTTCCTGATAATACCTTCCGTTCCGCTAACCGAATTACTAGAGTAGAAGTTTTCGTTTCCTTGGTAGCAGGCTTAGAAATTGCTACCAAAGTGAAACCTGACCTCCTCTCAGCACTCCCACAAATTTATCAAGATTCTATTCAGATTCCTGGGTATGGTAGAAATCACATAGCTATTGCTACTAGGGCTGGATTGGTGGTTAGTTTCCCAAATCTGAAATTACTCAATCCCAATCTCGCAGCCACCCGCGCAGATGTGGCAGTGATTATTTATCAAGCTTTGGTGTATTTAGGTCAGGCAGAAAAAATTGCTTCTAGTTACCTAGTGCAGCCGCCAATACCAACACCAACACCAACACCAACACCCATACCAACACCAATACCAACACCCACGCCCATACCAACACCAACACCCACGCCCACGCCCACACCTATCGGTAGTGTTAGGGTAAATCATAGCCGGGAGTTTCGGGGGGTATGGGTAGTATCTGTGTGGAATGGTGATTGGCCTTCCAAACCGGGACTTTCTGTTGCCCAACAAAAAGCTGAACTCAGCGAGATTATTACTAAATTACAAGCGCTCAACTTCAATGCCCTGATCTTTCAGGTGCGACCGGAGGGAGACGCTTTATATGAATCCAAATTAGAGCCTTGGAGTGCTTGGATTACAGGAACTCAGGGTGAAGCACCAGAACCATTTTATGATCCTTTAGCGTTTGCGATCGCAGAATGTCACAAGCGCAATATTGAACTTCATGCTTGGTTTAACCCCTACCGCGCTAGCACTTCCACCGACTCAACCAAAACTGTCCGTCCCCACATAGCAGTTACCAATCCAGAAAGCGTTTATTTGTGGAAAACTCAACGCTGGATGGACCCAGGACTGAAAATAGTTCAGGACAGAGCTTACAACGTAATTATCGACGTAGTGAAGCGCTACGATGTTGATGGCATTCACTTAGATGATTATTTCTATCCATATCCCATCGAGGGACAGTCTTTCCCCGATGATAAAACTTATGCTGCATATAAGGCAGTTGGTGGTACACTCAGCCTTGGCGACTGGCGACGGGACAATGTTAACAAAATGGTACAGCGCCTCTGGCAGGGGATTAAAACAACCAAACCTGACGTTAAATTTGGTATTAGTCCCTTTGGGATTTATCGCCCCGGACAACCTGCTGGTATTACTGGCTTGGATGCTTACAATGTGCTATATGCTGACTCGAAGAAATGGTTAGAACAAGGCTGGATTGATTATATTGCTCCTCAACTTTACTGGCGCACAGATCAAACCCAACAAAGTTATTCGGCGTTGCTAAAGTGGTGGACAGAGGTAAATACAAAGCAAAGACACGTTTACGCTGGTAACAATCTGACAGAACCAAGCAACAAGAGTCGGGAGAGTGATGAGATTGAAAAGCAGGTGAAAATTAGTCGTAGCCAAGCTGGACAGTTATCACTGGGGAATATCTTCTTTAATCTCAGTGTTTTGAGGGAAAATAGTCAAGGCATTGCTGATAAATTCCAAAGTCTGCTTTATAACAAACCTGCATTACCGCCAACTTTGTCTTGGCAGGATACAACACCACTCCCTCCCCCCATTGGACTACAAGTTAATAACCGCAAACTAAGTTGGCAGCCCGGAGATAATCAGCCAGTTCGTTCTTGGACACTTTATCGGCTGAGTGGCGATACTTGGACGATTGGGCGAATTTTGTCTGCTGGCACAACCTTCGCTACTGTCCAACTAGCGGGAACCTATGCCGTATGTGCGGTGGATAGATTGGCGAATGAGAGTATGGGAACAGTTATTACAGTGAGTTGAACAAAAGTGCTGCCCATGAGTGCGATCGCCTTTGGCGTTGGCAACGCGATCGCTCTTGATTAGCTTTTTAAATGAGTATTTTTTTAACTTATGAGAAATCTGTGCTTTGTTCTATGATGCGATCGCGGTAGGGCGAATCCTTGATAGTGTCGTCTTCGTTAAACTCCTGATATGCTTTAGCCACTGAGGATGGTTTAAAACCATTCTCAGTTTATGAGAATGGCCACCAAGGAAAAACAAGTTTAGCAAACTCGTTAAGAAGTTTAATAACAATATTGTTATCTACAAAATTACCAAGGGTTTTTCCAATATCTTTACCTGAGTTTCCTGCTAGAGATTTTCCGATATCTTCTCCTAATCGCTCAAAAATACCACTTTTGGCTTTCTCCTTAGCTTTCTCTGAACGATTTTCATTTAGTACAGTATTCGTAAATTCACCGAATTCTTTAAAAAAACCACTTTTGGCTTCCTCCTTAGCTTTCTCTGAACGATTTTCATTTAGTACAGAATTTACAAACGTTAACTTTTTCTCTTTAGGGATTGCATAGGTAATTGTTTCCACAAGTGTTACCATGTTATATTTTTTACCACAGGAGACTGGGATAACGTTTTTGGTATCAAGACCAAACTTTTTAGCAACATCCTTTATCTTGGCATCAATATTTTTTTGCTGTTCACACCCAGGAATACAGTTGTTTGAATTCCATTCATCCATCGGTTCAACCTTATCAACCTGGTTCAGCACAATGATAAAAGGCTTACCTTATACCAAGTGAGGCTTGACGACATTGTGATAAAACTCTTCATCAGTACTAAAAGCTCTGTCATCTGCTTTTAGAACCCACAAAACTACGTCTAATTCTGGTAACTGTTCAGAATATAAAGTCTTATATTCCATATCTCGCTCTTGATTCTCACCTACACCAGGGAAATCAACTAGTTTGATATTTCCTGAACCCACACCTACTGGATATTCCTCAGGTTTTCGTGTAGTACTCGTAACGTGATCGATAGGTGCAACGTCTTTTCCAAAAAGAGCGTTGCAGAGGCTTGATTTACCTACACCTGTCTTACCAAGAATGCCTATTTTGGGCTGATAATTAAACGTTTTTAAAATAAAATTTTTTATTTTTGTTGCTACTCCTGGCTGTAGTTTGTAAAGGTGATCGAATTGGTCTAATATATTTTCTGGCATATTCATCATGAAGAACATCATCTTAGAGAAGGACTAGCTGTATTATTCCCAAAAAATCTATTTCATTATCACAAACCATATATTTAGATATAGATGTCGTTATTTGAGATTTTGACGACATCGGGACAAAACCGCTTACCGTAAAGTATTCAGCGCCAGATTAACCCGCAAGTGCGTAGGCGTAGCCCGGCGTAGGCATCGCTCTTCAGTGGGAAATAAGGATCTTGAAAATTTGCTACTCCTGGATCGTTAAAAGCCAAATCTCCATTTTCGCCAACACCGAGACAGCATAAGTCATCGCAATCTTTATTGAACAGGTATAATTTCTTTATTGACAGACTCGATCAATTGAGTGATCCGTTCTTTGATTTCATCGCGGACTCTCGAAAAAATTTCTGGTTGTTCTGCTGGATCATCTAATTGCCAGTCTTCAAATACTTCCTGTGTCACCCACTCCGGCGGCAAATTCACGCCACAGCCACACAAAGAAATTACTACATCAAAGTCTTGCGCTTTAAAATCACTCAAGGGTTTGGAGTGTTGGTCGGTAATGTCGATACCAATTTCTTTCATGGTAGCGATACTCTTTCAGAGTCACTTCGTGAACGCTTCTGGTCTAACTTGACTTGCTTCTAACCCAGAGCTAATCACTTCAATCTTTCCCTTACCAAGAGTTTTAGCAAAACCTTCCGCCATTTGGGAACGCGCAGAATTTTTTTTGCAGACAAACATCACACGTTTCATAGTTCAACTCCTCCAAATAATCTGAGTAAATTTATCAGGTTCTCGATTCAGATGGCAAAAAATAACGTTTTTCCAACCAGAAAGCAACATTAACAAGACCAATCAATACAGGCACTTCCACCAGAGGTCCGACAACGGCAGCAAAAGCAACACCCGAATTAATGCCAAACACTGCGATCGCCACTGCGATCGCAAGTTCAAAATTATTTCCTGCCGATGTAAACGCTACACTTGCGGCTCTAGAATAGTCTGTTTTAACGCGCCAAGCCATGTAAAAGCTGACCACAAACATGATCACGAAGTAGATGATCATCGGAATTGCAATCTTCACCACATCTAAGGGAATTTGAACAATCAAATTTCCTTTCAAGCTGAACATAACTACGATTGTAAATAACAAAGCAATCAGCGTGATCGGGCTGATTTTAGGCACAAATTTCTCGTGATACCACTGCTTACTTTTGACTTTTACTAAGAAGTAACGAGTGAAAAATCCAGCTAAAAAGGGAATACCAAGATAGATAAACACACTTTTGGCAATCTCGGCAATGCTGACATTAACAACACTGCCTTGCAACCCAAATAGTGGCGGCAGTACAGTGATGAAAAACCAGGCATAAGGACTATAAAAGATGACCTGAAAGATACTGTTGAAAGCAACCAATCCAGCCGTGTACTCTGTATTGCCTCGTGCCAAGTCACTCCACACAACTACCATTGCAATACATCGGGCTAATCCAATCAGAATCAATCCCGTCATGTATTCTGGATAACCGTGTAAGAAGATAGTCGCTAGAGCAAACATCAAAATTGGCCCAATGATCCAATTCTGAATTAGTGACACACCCAGAATTTTTCCGTTGCGAAATACATCCCCTAATTCTTCATATCGCACCTTGGCTAAGGGCGGATACATCATCAGAATTAACCCGATGGCGATCGGTATATTGGTTGCTCCCACCTGGAACTGATTGATAAACGCTTCTACTCCCGGAAAGAAATAGCCCAGACTAACACCGATAGCCATTGCTAAAAAAATCCACAAGGTCAGGAAGCGGTCAATAAAGGAGAGGCGTTTTGAAGCATTTTTGTTCATCATGGGGTTCATATTGCTACATTCAAAGTTTCATAATGAACAAGTTAGTTGGTTTGGATGATTGTCCAAACCTAAAACTGTCCTTCCTTTCGTAATAATTCCCCAATTGTCAGTTTCATCTCTGCTTTTCCTTCAAATACTGTTCCCACTTTGCCTTGATATAAGTGAACGTAATTGAGGCGTTTGCTATCATTTGGTAAAGGTATATAGCCCACAGAACTTGCTATTGTTGGTGCTTTATCAATGTAAAATTCGACAAATTTGTTTACTAATACTTTGTTTTGGTTATCCCGCAAATTAACGTAGATAAACAAAGGTCGAGCAAGGGGCTGATACTGAACTTTCTCTACAGTTTGACGTGATGGCAGTACTGCACCTTTGCCGTTGTCAATTGCCAGCGCTTTTAATTTATTTTGGGATTTTTCGTAATAGGCATAGCCAAAGTAACCCAAAGCATTTGGATCTTTGCTGATGCCATCTACCAATACTTCATCATCTTCACTCGCTGTGTAGTCATTACGGCTGGCTCTAGTTTTACCTACAGTTGCTTCTGTAAAGTAGTCGAAAGTACCAGACTGTTTCCCAGCACCATACAAATTAAGTGGGCGATCTGGCCAAGATGCACGTACTTGGTTCCAGCGAGTGATTTTCCCTTGGGCTTCGGGTTCCCAAATCTTTTTCAATTCTGCTATTGTGATGTCTTTTGCCCAATCGTTTTGGGGATTAACAGCGACGGTAAGCGCATCAAAAGCAATGGGAAACTCCATATACGCCACACCATTTTTCTTGCAAGTTTCCATCTCTGCCTTCAAAATCGGTCGGGAAGCGTCGTTAATATCGGTTTTTCCAGCACAGAATTTTTCAAACCCGCCAGTAGTACCAGAAATATTAACTGCAACCTGCACCTGATTCTTTGAGTCAGCTTGATAGTTTTTAGCGATCGCCTGCGTAATAGGATATACCGTGCTAGAACCATCAATTTCAATTATTGTTGTTGCAGCCTTACCAGAATCTCTTCCCTTAGTCCCATTCTGTGACTGCTGAGTTTGAGCAGATGGGTTGGATGCTACTGTGCAACTGGTCATCAAAGCCAACATCCCCAGTACGTAGGCGTAGCCCAACCCAGGCATCGCTAATTCCTTTGCTGTTGTCTTCATAGACACCATCCCTGTAAATTATATCAAGAGTATATCTAAGTAAGTAGGTGTTAAAAAATTAACCTATGTAACAAAATGTAAAATCAGCAAACAGCTTATAAATCGCTGACCACACAGTTTTTATAAAACTAAACATACATGGGTTTTGTTGTGCCGACCTGCTGAAATCATATCAAAAAAAATTGATTTGTAAATCTCTATAGAGGTAGAAGTAAACAAAACATTACAAAAAAAAATTGATGGATTTTTAAGTCTCGCAGGGAGGACGAATCGGTAATATTGGGCTAAAGCGGCGGAATTCTGCTAGATACTGCTCTAGGGCAACAAACTGCGGCAGATTGAGACTGTAGTAAATCCAGCGCCCTTCTTGACGAGCGCGAACTAAACCAGCTTGTTTCAGGGTTTTCAGGTGAAAAGACAGTTTAGACTGAGTGGTTCCCAGGTGGTCGCACAGGTCACACACGCATAGTTCTTGAGAGCGCAGCAGTTCTAATACCTGAATCCGTAGGGGGTCAGACAGGGCATGAAAGCCAGCAGCGATCGTTTCAGGAGTGAAGGTGCTATTAGGAGCCATCAAATTTTATTGAAGTATTTCTTTATGCTAAACAATACCTTTACCAAAAAGAAAGGTAGGTCTAACTTTCATTGAAATAGCTCACACCATTGGGAGCGTCTCACTTTCGTAGAAAGCCTAAACCTCACCCCAGCCCTCTCCGTGAGTTCGGAGAGGGAGCAGGAATCTTCTGGTGTAGTGTATTTGCTTTCACTGAGATGCTCCCCATACCATTTCTTTGTGAAGCTGCGCCAAACCCTTTTAACTTCTTTCTTTCTTTCTTTCTTTGTGACGGCAGTCGCTACAACGGGGGGAACCCCCGCAACGCGCTGCCTCTCCTTTGCGTTCTTTGCGGTTCGTTTTTCTTTCTTGTACTTAAATATGGTTTAGTGCATCTTCATACAGAATTGGTATCAAGACAAACGCTTGCTTGACTGTTCACAGTCGATTCTTAGTTGGAATCACAATCATCGAGAAATAGGGTACTTCGGCTGGATCAACTTCATCTAGGGGTACGATGCGTTGCTGTGACGTTGATGCCCGCTCAATATATCTTGCCCGTGATGCTAGCCCTAATTTATGCAGGATATCGCGCACTTTGGTAAAGTGACGACCTAGTTTCATAATTGCGGCTGCGTCGGTGATCAGCAAATGTGTAGTCAGTTCTTCTGCTGGCAATGGGGCGGGTAGGACTGTGAGGATATCAGTATAGTAGGTGAAAGGTACACCCAAGGCTACCGGACAAGCCATCAGCGAGGAAACTCCGGGGACAACTTCTGTTTCGTACTTGTCAGATAACCGTGTGAACAGGTACATGAATGAGCCATAGAAAAATGGATCACCCTCGCACAGCACTACGACATCTCGACCCGCCGCTAAATGGTCGGCGATTGGTTGAATTTCTTTATCATAAATAGACTTTGCCTTTTCTGGCTCCAAAGCGCGGGGTAGGTGAAATAGCACCTCAATTTGATTGCCAGGAAGATACTGTGCGACGATCGCTCTCGCAATACTTGCTTTATCTGTGGCTGATTGATATGCTACCACCGGAGCCGCACGCAATAGCCGCAGCGCCTTCAGAGTCAATAGTTCGGGATCGCCTGGGCCGACACCAATTCCATAGAGACGACCTTTGGTTTTCATATTCATTCTTCCTCCGTTGCCAGGGCGTTAACTGCTGCTGCCGCGATCGCACTTCCACCGCGCCGACCGTATAATGTCAAAAATGGTACATCTCTGCTGTCTGCTGCCAGTGCTGCTTTCGATTCGGCTGCACCGACAAACCCCACTGGAAAGCCTAAGATTATAGCAGGTTTGTCAGCTACTTCATCGAGCATTTCTAAGAGCCGGAATAGTGCTGTGGGCGCATTACCAATTGCGATCACTGCTCCTTCAAGGTGCGATCGCCATAATTCTAAAGCTGCTGCCGACCTTGTAGTATTTAGACGCTGGGCAATTTCTGGCACTTCTGGATAGTTTAACGTACAGATAACTTGATTGTTTGCAGACAACCGCCGTCTGGTAACGCCTTCGGCAACCATCCGGCAATCACATAGAATTGGCGCTCCTGCTGCTAGTGCGGCTCTGGCGGATTGTACTGCTGTTGATGAATATCCCAAGTCAGTGACAATATCCGTCATCCCACAGGCATGAATGAGACGTACCGCAACTTTTGCTACATCTGGTGGTAGCGCATCTAGGTTTGCTTCTGACCGGATGATTGCAAAGGAATTACGGTAAATTTCGTTGGCGTCTCGGATGTAGTCGGGCATTCAATTTGGGATTTTGGATTTTGGATTGATTTGTTAATATAGATACTCATTTCTGAGTAGAAGAATAGCTAATTTAATTAACCGCAGAGGCGCAGAGAACACAGAGGAACAGAAACAGAGGAATTAGGTAATCTTGCACCGTGAAGGGAGTAATTAATTATCTGTATTTATTAACTTCTGTAATTGGGCGATCGCATATCGATTAGCAAATTCCCCAAAGGACTCATTAGAATTTATCCGTTGAATTTTATATACATATAGCATCCGCTCTATTAATGCAGGTAGTTCGGCAAAAGTCACATATTGATATATTTCACGTCCGAATTTCTGCTTGCTGTCACCAACATAAACGTGATAGCCCTCAACAGTTCCATTGTCAGCCTCAATGCTGACACCGAGCAGAGTAATATCACTCTTGCTATGCTGGGCGCAGGATTTTTCGCAGCCGCTAAAGTGGATATTCACTGGGCAATCCAAAGTAAGGCGAGTTTCAAGATACTCTGCCAATGTCAACGCATGATCTTTGGTATCCGTTACAGAAGCAGCACAACCTTTTTTCCCAGAACAGGCAACTAATGCACTCTTGATATTGCTTGCAGAGGTATCTAATCCTAAGAAAGCAATTTCTCTTTGAACATCAACAACCCATTGCTGAGGAATATCTGTAAGGAGTAAATTTTGCCAAGGAGTTAACCTAAGAGTATCGCTACCATATTTTGCTGCTAAATCTGCCAAACCCCGCATCTGTTTACTTTCCAATCGTCCAAGGGGCAAGACTACACCAAGGTAAAATAAGCCTTGCTGACGTTGGGGATGGATGCCAATATGCTGATACTTCTGCTCCCCCTTCCCTTGCAGGGAAGGGGGTTGGGGGGTTAGGTCTTTTCTTGTTTCACTGTATAAAACAGAAAAAGGTAGACGCTGCTGAACTTCTTGGAGATAATTTTCACAACCCAAAGTATTTAATAACTCTAAGAGACGTAGCCGACTCTGACTCGTAGTATTACTATGAACTAGATAGACATCCGCCAAAGCTGCCAAGACGGGCAAACATTCATCTGGTGGTAACAAAATTCCCATATCGCTAGGCGGTTGACCCTTTGCGCCTACACTGAGATGGAGGCGGAAATAAACATTACCGTTAACTAAGACAGCAGCAAAGGCGATATCATTCAAGCGATCGCACACCCGAATTATCCCACCACCATCAAAGCAAACGCTAAATTTTGCCGACAGTCCCGAAAGCGCCGGATGTGCAGCAATATAATCATCCCAACTTTGGACGAAAGGGCGAGTGTCGATTAATTCCTGGGGGTCGATACCAGCTGTTGGACTCGTCATAATATTGCGGATGTGGTCTACAACAGGATTGCCAGAACCCAATCCCATATCTTGTAGGTGCTTCAAAACCTCAGCATTTATCCCCGTGCGAATTTCGCGGACTTGTAGGTTAGCTCGATTAGTCACATCCACATAGCCGCCACCGTGCTGTTCTGCTATATCTGCGATCGCACGGCACTGCTGACTACTAATAATCCCACCTGGTATTCTAATGCGAGATAATATCCCATCTGCGGCGGGTGTAGCATAAAACAGGCCAGGACAAGTGGCAAATCCAGAAACCAAACTTAGAACTCCTTCCCCGTGCAACGCGGAGAGTAGACGGTGAGTGTGTCCTGAGAGTTGGCATTCTGACTTGGGTGATCCCATCACAGCTGCGGCACAGTCCCGGAATTTCACCGGAGTTTCCCAACTCGAAGTTTTAGTAATTTAGCACGAGAAGGCAGTCAGAAAATTTAATGCTTTATATTTTGAATCAACTCGTGTATGGGAACCGCTCTCGGATTTATTCGCCGTCTCCATTCCTCGATTAGCTGACACAAAGATTCCCGATGATACGGATTTGCTTTTCTCGTTGACGCGTAGACCAAAAGAAAATAGTATCGAATTAGGTTCTTAATTAGATGCTATTATGGTTAACCTTGAAAATATCCACTCGTTAACGGACTTCCGGCGCAATGCCAGCAACTATGTTGAGCAAATCAAAGAAACGAAAGCTCCACTGATCTTAACGGTGAATGGCGAAGCAGCAGTGGTGGTTCAAGATGCTCGTGTTTTCCAGCAGATGCTGAATCGATTGCAGCAGCTTGAAGAGGAGCTAAACCAACTGAAGCTAGAAAGCTTGCAACAGGAAATTCAAAAGGGTATTGACCAAGCTGACAGGGGCGAACTGTTAAATGGGGAAGAAGTGATGGCACGGCTCCAGGCTCGCTACCAAGCTGCTTTGCCTGACGCTTGATAATGAGCTATTAGGCAGGGGGAGTAACTGAAGTTGAGATTAACTCCCTGACATGAACTGCGGAATCTTGTTGTAATGCTGATGCCACGATCGCTTCACTTTCAACTCTACTTAACCGAGCGATCGCCTGTTTGATTGCAGGTATACTTTGGGGATTCAGGCTCAATTCATCCAGTCCTAAACCTAATAAAATTGGTGTTGCTAAAATATCTGCTGCCAATTCTCCACATAATCCCACCGAAATCCCCGCCGCATGGCCAGCTTGAACAGTTTGCTGCACCATTCGCAACACTGCTGGATGTAGCGCATCAACTAAATTTGCCACGCGGGGATTAGTGCGATCGCTAGCCATAACGTACTGACTCAGGTCATTAGTGCCGATACTAAAGAAGTCTACTTCCGCCGCTAACCGATCAGCGATCGCTACTGCTGACGGTACCTCCACCATAATTCCGACTTTGATCGCGGCATCAAATGCGATACCAGCTTGATTTAGTTCCGCCTGCACTTGGCCCAAAATTACTTTAGCTGCACGTACCTCGCTGACAGTGGCAATCATCGGCAACATGATCTTAATTTGGTGTCCTATACTAGCTCTCAAAATTGCCCGCAACTGAGTTTTGAAGAGTTCTGGATGATCTAAACAGAAACGAATTCCCCGCCAGCCTAAGAAAGGGTTAGCTTCTCTTAACCCTACTCTCAGGTAGGGAAGTGGCTTATCACCACCGACATCCAAGGTACGAATAATCAACGGACGATGATCTAAAACTTGGGCGATCGCCTGATACACTGCTAGTTGTTCTTCTTCAGTGGGGGTGCTTGTCCGATCTAGATAAAGAAACTCAGTGCGGAGTAGTCCCACGCCTTCTGCACCGTTAGCCACAGCAACTTGGGCATCATTTATACTACCAATATTGGCGAAGACGCTAACTTGCTGACCATCACGAGTAATTGCTGGCTGGTGGGCTGTAGCTCGTGCTTGCTGTTGGGTAGTTTGCCAAGCTGACTGCTTTGCTGTCAGCAAATCCAGGATATGTGATTCTGGTTCTATCCAAGCTTTGCCACTTTCACCATCAAGTGCCATAAGTGTACCATTTGCCAACTGCAACACCTGAGCATCCACTCCCAAAACTGCGGGAATACCCAATGTCCGGGCGATAATTGCGCTGTGGGAAGTGGCACTACCAGAAGTAGTACAAATACCCAAGACCTTTGTCGGATCTAGTCGAGCCGTATCAGAGGGGGTTAAATCAGTCGCCACTAAAATTGCAGCTTCTTGAAGATGCAGATTAGCGGGGGCATTCCCAGCTAGTAATCGCAGCACTCTTTGGCCGACATCTACAACATCGTCAACTCGCTCTTGCAGGTAAGAATCTTCAAGTCTGTGGTAGGAAGTAATTACTTCATCTACAACAGCTTGCCAAGCTGCTTCAGCATTTAGATGGTGTTCTAAGATGCGCTCTTTAGCCCCTTCCAGCAGTACTGGATCTTCTAAAAATAGTAGTTGGGCATCGAAGATCGCGGCTTCAGCGTCACCAATTTGAACAGATACTTGTGAGAAAACTGCTTGGATTTCTTGTCGGGCAACGTGAATTGCTGCTTGTACTCGTTGCCACTCTGCCTCCACATCATCTACATGATATTGCGGAATAGAAATGTGAGTAGGCTGATAATTAACAACGGGTGCGATCGCTATTCCACCAGAAGCTGCTATTCCCAAAAGTTCGCCGGGAGTTGCTGAGGTAACTGCATGGTGAAATGCTAGTGGATAATTCAAGGCAGCATTATCTTCACCAAAATTATTTGCGAATAATGCCTGTAATGACGCCAGCGCCTCATCTGCATCAGAACCGGTAGCAGTAATTACCAGTTCGTGTCCTTGACGCACTCCTAAAGTTGTAACTTGGTTAATACTGTCACCCCGGACTAGCTCAGTATTTCTCGTTAAATTCTGCACCCGAATTTGGGATTTAAATTGGGCTGCGGTGGCCACAAACTGCGCTGCGGGACGGGCGTGTAATCCTAAACGATTGCTCACAATCAGCCGGATTTCTCGCGTTGGTGATTCTGATTCTACATGGGTTGTTGGGGTGACAATTGACAACGCCCGACTAACTACACCCAATTGAGTTGCTTTTGCTAGGAGTGCGCCGCGTGCTTCCGCTATGACTTGGTGAATGTTTCTACCAGCCGCCGCCGCCACTACAGCAGCGATCGCCCCTTCTACTAGAGGTGCTTCACACAAATGCACCTTTTGCTGCTGTGCTTCTGGCAGAAACTCTATTGCCATTTCTGCACTCAGCAAAGCACTACCCAAATCCATTAATACCAAAACACCATCATCAGAAAAAACAGAAGCGATCGCTTCATAAACCTGAATGGGATTTGTCCCCAATGGATTTTCCGAATCTTCAATACCTGCTGCAACAGCGATGGAAACTTGGCCTTGAACCATTTGCGCGGCGAGTTCCCGCACACCCAGAGCTAGTTGTTTACTGTGAGAAACGATGACAATTCCAACCACTGCCACACTGTCAACCTTGTTGAGAGGTTTGCGTTTAGCCAGCTATCCTTTTCATTTTCCCATTCCGCTACAATTGCAACTGCCCGAATATATTTTGATTTTGGTCTTTCCAGCTAGAAATGGGAACAAAATAGCCTTATTTTAAGGGAATACGTGGTGTTGTCCATTCATAAACTTTATCGTTAGCAGTCCGGGAAGAAATGTTTTGGATAAGTTTGTTCCCATCGTACAACTTAATTGAGACATTGCCATCAAAATTGTCTCGCTACAATATTAAATAAAGTTAATCCTTTTTGAGAAGTACTTTACAAGTCAAAATTAATACAACGTAAACGTTTTATTGATTTGGAATGGGTGGTTTACTTCCGCCGTGCTGTACTAGTATAAGATTAGTGAAATGCACGTAGTGGACTCTCTAGACTAAAATAGTGCATTAGACGTAGACATAGACGTAGGTTGGGTGGAGCGGAGCGCAACCCAACATATATAGCAGTCTGCTTTGATTTGTGTTCGTGCAGTGTGGCCTAGCCATAATTATTTGCGTAGACAGGGAGTGGAGAAGAAGCCTTTTTGGGGCGTACTGATTTTTTTCATAAATTAAATACGAGTCCTATATCAGGATGTTGGGTTACGCAAAGCCTCCACCCAACCTACTACCGAGATTTTTTCAGAAATCAAATATGATTCCTATATGCAGCTTATTCTCAAACCTTTTGCGTAAATGCTAGTTTTAATATCAGCCAAGTTTTAAAGTCCAAGTTTTGAGCCTCAGAAGGTCAACGTCGAGCCTCAGAAGGTCAAAGTCGAGCCTCAAAAGGTCAAAGTCGAGCCTCAAAAGGTCAACGTCGAGCCTCAGAAGGTCAAAGTTGAGCCTCAGAAGGTCAAAGTCGAGCCTCAGAAGGTCAAAGTCGAGCCTCAGAAGGTCAAAGTCGAGCCTCAGAAGGTCAAAGTTGAGCCTCAGAAGGTCAAAGTTGAGCCTCAGAAGGTCAAAGTCGAGCCTCAGAAGGTCAAAGTCGAGCCTCAGAAGGTCAAAATTTTGGGTTTTAAAGTCCAACTTGAGGACTATAAAGCTGTTATCGGGACTTAAACAAAATAGAAGTTAAAAATAGAGTATAATGCTTTACCAGCATAGCTTTCACGTCGAAGTAACACCCCATGAAAGAGACAACCCCCGCAGGCATGCCCTTTAACCTTCGCTACTTTCTACCGTCATTCTACAAGCGAGCGATCGCAAAGACAAGCCTGTAAAATGTTTAGTTAATCTTCATACTTTCTAATAATTATAAATCTATGCCTTATAGTAAATTCACTCTTCAAAAAGCTGTAGAGGATTTCCAACTCACAATCGTTGAAGGGGGTCGTTTCCTGCCAGAAATTCCCTCACTCACCCCTACCTCTTTGCTAGTGGATATTCTTAAAGAAACAATTCCCTGGGCGATCGCAGTGAGTAGTGAGAAAGCCCGTTCTGAGGGCATCATCAATCCTGTCTTACTGGAAGTGAAACGCCAACTCAAAGGACAGATTAGCGTTTTCTCTGGCGAGGAATTCAATGTAGAACCGGAGGCTGAACTCACTGGCTATGTTGAGTTTCTCATTAGTCGTTCCCCAGAACAACTATTTATCAAAGCTCCTGCGGTGATTCTAGTGGAAGCAAAAAAGGAAGACCTGAAACCAGCGCTAGGTCAATGCCTCGCCGAAATGGTTGCAGCTCAACGCTTTAACCAACAAAAGCAACAGCCGATTTCGACGATTTACGGAACAGTGAGTAGTGGCACGGTTTGGCGGTTTCTGAAGCTGGAAGAGCAATGCGCGTCCATTGACCTTACAGATTACCCCCTCCCTCCAGTTGAGCAAATTTTGGGTTTTCTCGCTTGGATGGCGCAGCAGGGCTGAGTATCATGTCTGTCCTGGCTCGAAAGGGGCTGAGATAGTATGATTGTGGTTTTGTATTATTAATGGTATGAGAGATGATGTCTCAATTTGAATACAGCACTCTTGCCCATCCACAGGATATTAAACAGCTTGAAACTATCTTTGAGCAATGTTTCATCAGTGGGCTTGGTGGCGAGGAAGCTTATATCAATCTCCTTGGCGTAGAAAATTTCCGCATTATTCGTGAGTCACAGCAATTAATTGGTGGATTGGCAACTTTGGATATGGGTCAGTGGTGGGGTGGTGTGCGTGTACCAATGACCGGAATTGCGGTAGTAGGTATTGCTCCAGAGTATCGCGGTTCGGGAGCTGCGATCGCACTCATGCAGCACACCCTCAAAGAACTTTATGCTAGAGGTATACCGCTCTCCGCTCTTTATCCAGCAGTGCAAACTTTGTATCGAAAAGTCGGATATGAGCAGGGGGGTAGCTGGTGTAATTGGGAAGTTGCTACTAACACTATCCAAGTGCGGGAGCAACCCCTACCTTTGCAACCAATAGTGAGTATCAATCCTCAAGTCTTTCATGAACTATATCAGCAGCAAGCGAGACAAACGCCTGGATATTTAGACCGACATCCCGCAATTTGGGAGCGCTTAATCCAGCCAGATGAGAAAGAAACATTTTACGCATATTTTATCGGTAGCAAAGAGAAACCCCAAGGCTACATCCTCTTTAGCCAACATTCAAAAGAGGATGGCGCAATTCTGCGGATCAAAGATTGGGTAATTCTCACAGATGTGGCTGCACAAAGTTTTTGGTCTTTTCTTGCCACTCATCGCTCTCAAATTGAACGGGTGCGATGGAGAAGTTCTGTGATTGATTCCCTGACATTGCTGCTACCAGAGCAAACTGCCAAACTCAGGCAGACGATGCGTTGGCTGCTGCGGGTAGTAGATGTAGTCAAGGCGCTGGAGATGCGGGGTTATCCTTCGGGAATCCAAGCTGAACTGCACTTAGATATTCAAGATAATTTGCTAACTGGAAATAATGGTAAATTTATTCTTTCTGTCGCCAATGGACGCGGTGAAGTTACAAAAGGTGGAAAAGGTGAGTTGCAGTTAGATGTTCGAGAACTAGCACCACTATATACAAGTTTGTTCACCCCCTACCATTTGCAACAAGTGGGAAAACTGCATGGGACAGAAACGGCTATTTCAGCAGCTACGCAAATATTTGCAGGTGCGTCGCCTTGGATGGCTGATTTCTTTTAACGTGATCTGTCAACGAACTTCTCTCTGCGTTGAACTTTAGTTCAAGTCTGTTCCTCTCTTAGTTGGCTACGGTGTATACACAAGTCTTAAATAGTTTACTCACCTGTGTTTTGGCGTCAGTTTTACCCCACCCTAACCCTCCCCGATATATTGGGGAGGGAACCAGATTCCTGTTTCCCCCCAATATATCGGGGGGATTAAACCAATTCGCAATTCGCAATTCGCAATTCCCAATTCCCAATTCGCAATTACGTTTTGTGACGGGGATTTAAACCCCTAAACTTGTTAAGGGGGGTAATTTGACTTGTGTATACACCGTAGCTCTTATCTCGTTCCCAGTCTCCGACTGGGAATGCCCCTCATTGAGGCTCCGCCTCCGTAACTTGCGGTAGAGCCACCAGGAGTTGCATTGCCAGCAAGAACAGGACTTACGCAATCAAAGCTTGAAACCTCGTTCGCGTAGCGTGCGCTTCGCGCACTCCCCCCTAACTCCCCGATAAATTGGGGGGATATAAAAAGCCCCCAATTTATCGGGGGTTGGGGGATCTCTTATGCGTAAGTCCTACAAGTATTTCCTGAAATGGGATTAATTCAGGAAATTTCGAGTGCCACTACCACCATTTCTACCAACAGCAGGAATTTCCAGTAAGCTATCTGTAGCGTTACCAGTGCCGTCATTGGTAACAGAGGTAGAGTTACCCGGATGTCCATTGGGGACGAACAGTTGCGGGTGGTCAAAAGGTGCTTTCTCATGGAGAACTCGCTCATCGGTGAGTCCTTTTAAAAAGGCGACCAATTGCTGTTTTTCCGCTGGTGACAGATTCAGCGGGGGAAGAGCTCCAAAGTCACCACCCCGACTGTAAAAATCAACCACTTGCTCTAGAGTCCCCTGACCTCCGTTGTGAAAGTAGGGGGCGGTGAGTTCCACATTGCGAAGCCCAGGTGCTTTGAAAGCTCCGTTTGCAATTACGCTCTCACTTGAATTCAACGGTGGAGTCAGGATAGGGGGGTCTTGTCCCAGGAGATTCTTAAATGTCCCCAGTTGAGCCAACCGTGCCTCAGAGAGGGGATTACCTGGGCCGTTAGCAGATAAACCGTCATTACCACCCAAACCGCGATCGTCCGTGGCAGGTCTGACACCAATATTGAAGAAGCCAGTGTCTTCAGCGGATTTTGCACCAAACGGCGCACGTTTGATTCGTCCGCCTTGAGCCACGCTGCTCACTGAAGCAGATGTTAATTCCAACCCACTATGGCAACCGATGCACCCCTTGCCCTCGAATAGTTTCTTCCCTTGTTGCTGCTGCACGGTGAGGGCGTTGGTGTTTCCTTCCAAGAAGCGATCGTATGGCGTATCATTGGCAATGAGTGTAGACTCGTATAACTGAATCGCCAGCCCAAAGAATAGCGAGAAGTTATACTCCAACACCGTGTACTCATTGGTTTGGGAAGAGTTATCAGGCGTGTTGACAAAAGTCCGTCTACCTTGAGCATCAACTTGGATGAGTCGATTAGAGTTCCACCACACCGGCTTAAAGGCATCTTTAACCAGCTGTTCGTAGGTTTTATCCTTCAGTCCGGGTTGAGGCCATCTACTGTTTGCACCTAAAACGCTGTCTTGTGGATGCACAACCTGTTTGCCTAGTGGTCTGAGGGTAGATAACTTTTGCGCCAGTATTCGGGGGAGCTTTGTACCGCTAATTGACAGAACATTTTGCAGCAGTCCGCTCAGAGAATTTATGTTGTCAATTTGCGAGAGATTATCATCAATTTCTTGAATGGAATTGAGTAATGGACCGAGCATAAGATCATCTTGCGGCAGTCCGGTGACAGATTTTTTCTTGTCAACTCCTCCGAATTTATTACCAATTTCTTGAAAAGTGCGACCATCAGCAGACAACTCGGTGGAACTGAGTGGCGGACCCAGCGCCTGAGAAGCCAAAGACGAATTATTCAGGCTGACTTTGACAAATTGGAGTTGATTTGGGTTTTGTGCTTTGACCACAGAGGCGTTAGGATCTCTTAAACCGAAGGGGTTCACCCCATTAAAGATGTTTTGCGCCTTTCCATCCCAGAAGTTGCGGAAGTTGAATGCTGCATTAATTACGGTTGGCGTGTTGCGCGCCTGGACGCGGCGCACATTCGTACCTCCCACATTAAACACGGGATCGCGTTCATTTGTTACTTGGTCTTCCGCACTACCAGGTTTGACATTAACAAACTTCGTATTGAAGACCCCCTGAGAGGAACTGACATCGTTACGGTCAGACACAACAGTTTTAGAATCATTGGAGTTCGACAGCTTGTGGAAGGGAAAATCTTCCGGCTTGAGCTGGTAGTTTGGTGCGCCACCTACATTAAAAGCTGTATCTGGATTCGGTGTACCATCGGCGTTGACCCGCAAAAGCCCAGGATTGATCTGATTTTTGGATCTATTATCGGCTCCAGCATGGAAGTGACAACTAGCACAGGAGGTCTGTCCGTCGCTCCCAACCTGCATATCCCAAAAAAGAGTTTTTCCTAACTTGATTGCAGCTACTTTGTCTTTTACGAAGTCTCCAAGATTATTAGGCTCTGGAACCGATACGCTCTTGAGCGAAACTCGAGGCGACCCCGTAACTTGCGCTGATACACTATTTCCAGCTATTACTGCTACCAGAATAATGGCAGCAATTGTTATAGTCTTTGAAAATCTTGATCTGAGGTAGTTAAGCTTGCCATCTCTGAATCTCTGCCCTTGGCGCTTTATTTTTATCACCAAAGATTTGAGTAAAAATCGACCTTTTGAGGTTAGTAGCAAATAAATTGATAAGCCAGTAATAAAGACTACTAAGCTTATTATGGGTATAATCCCCATAGTTTTTGTCATAAAATAACAACGAAAAAAATTATACATCTGTGAGCAAGTTTTAAATTTATTATTCTTGTAAAGTAATTACGTAGTTTACTAATTTTATGTGAACAAAAAACGCCATATCACTACAAAAACTTGGCTAGGGTAGGTAAGCTATTCTATATTTAAGTTGGATTAGCTGGGCTGTTAATATACTTACTCCACAAGAGTTTGTTGAAGAAGAATTCAGGAGTCAGAATTCAGGAGTCAGAATTCAGGAGTCAGAATTCAGGAGTCAGAATTCAGGAGTCAGAATTCAGGAGTCAGAATCAATCAGTCGGGGATTGGGACCGGCGCAGGAATTGTTGCACCACCAAAAATTCTAGTTTTGTGGGGGTGCAAAAACGCCGATTATTCATCCGCTTTTTCGGTCAGAATTCAGAATGCTTATACCAATTCTGCATGAAGAACCGCCAAACTATATGAGGAACGAACCGCGTACTCCTGCCCAGAAGCAAGCTACGCGCAGCGTCTCTAAGAGTTGGGCGCAAAGGACACAAAGAAAGAAAGAAAAATTGGCGACAGCCTCACAAAGAAATGGTATTAGAGCGAGTCGTACAGAATTCATACTGACTCATAACTCCTGAATTGTGTTTCGATAAAAATGATTTTCAGGATTTTTACTAGGTTTTTCATCTAGTAAATTCGTGCTATATTCAAAGCTACAACATAAATACTGATGCAGGGTATTTTTGATTTGCTATGATTTAATAGTGAAGGCAAACTACTGGAGTCAAAATAATTCGTAATTCGTAATTCGTAATTCGTAATTAATTTTGAATTTTGAATTGGTTAGCCTATTTAAATATGGATACTTCACCCATCAGTGTAACTCTGTAGAGTTTTGACCTGATAGCCAAAAAAATCCTTGAGGAAGAAATCAGAAGTCAGAGTCAATTACTGGTTAATTGGGAATCACTACTTTTTTTACTACTAAATCCCAATACGGTTCAGTTAAGGATAATCGTAGGTTGGGTGGAACGAAGTGAAACCCAACAAACCCGCGAAAATGTTGGGTTTCGTTCCTCCACCCAACCTACGCATCTGAGGGTTTTTTGGCGCTAACTGAACCGTATTGTACTAAATCCTAGATTTCGTGGGGATTTTAAACCTATTCATACCCCTTATTTGAAGCAAGCTAAATCCATAATTCATGCTGAATTCTGAGAGGGTGTTTGAAAAGTTATCATTGATGTATCAAATATTTTTTACCCCACCCTAACCCTCCCCGATGGATTGGGGAGGGAACTAGATTTTCCGGTTTCCCCCCTTTCTAAGGGGGGATTAAGGGGGGTAAAAATGCAATTAAAATCACAGCCAACGACTTTTCAAACATCCTCTGACTCCTGACTCCTGAATTCTGTTTCGATAACTTTAAGTAAACCAAGCAGGGCGCCCGAATAACTACCAAAGCCAACACCTGATAACACCAGACCACCGAAATAGTTGAGCGATGAATAGTTTGTTTGGTAATTGGGCTAGCACCCTCAGAAAAAATTCTTTATTGCTGGCTCTTTCAATGGTGCTGCCAACGTTTGGAATTAGTAATTCTGTCTTGGCAGCAGAGCGGATTTATGCATCTTATTCAGCTTTAGAGCTTTCCATTTCAGTCAGTGCTTTAGAAAACTACGCCAAAACAGGTATAATTGACAACGATTTGGCAGCTTATCAGCAATATCTGCCTCTTAAAAAGCTTCAAGGATTGCGGCGGATTTTACTTAATCGTGTGAAAGTTAGTCCGGTAGTAGTTTCGCAACTTCTCTACACACCACAAGGAGAATTTTTGCTGCATCGGTTGGCGCAAGCGATTATCGCCAAATCTCCTCAGTCAGAACCAGAATTTGATGCTTTGCGTTCGGCGCTAATTTTAGCCTCTGCGGAATCGTCCGGCTTGACACTTTTGAATGTGTTGCGTAAATATCCCAACAGCAGCATTCGCCTTGATGTCGCAGAGACTTTGGAAATAGCTACGGAATTGGAGAAACTTGTTAATCAAACTCATCGGGCGATCGCAGCTGTTTCCCAAAAGTCTAAAATAGAAGCTGCTACCATTTCCCAACCAAATTTCTCACAATTGCCCGATTTACAGATTCCGGGAAAGTTGAAGTCACAAAAATACACCCTGAAGTTTTTTGACTCAACACGCAATCGGCTTTTATTAACTGATGTTTACATTCCCAACGTCCAGAACACAGCACCGATAATTGTGATTTCTCACGGCTTGGGTTTAGACAGCAGCAACTTTCAATATTTAGCCACTCATCTAGCTTCCTACGGATTTGCCGTCGTCGTTCCCAATCATCCTGGTAGTGATGCTAAACAATTGCGTTCGCTGTTGAATAGACGCGCCATTGAAGTTGCAGAACCAGGTGAATTTAAAGACCGACCAATGGATGTGACATATATATTGAATCAATTGGAAAAAGATAATCAATCTGATTCACGGTTTAAAGGTAAGTTAAATCTGCAACAAGTCGGAGTATTTGGTCAATCTTTGGGAGGTTACACAGCTTTGGCCTTGGCAGGTGCTAAAATCAACTTTCAGCAGCTAAAACAAGACTGTCAACCAGCAGCACTGCAAAATACCTGGAATATGTCTTTACTGCTCCAGTGTCGTGCTTTAGAACTGAGCATCAGTACCTCTCACAAGGATTATAACCTGCGGGATGAGAGAGTGAAAGCCGCGATCGCAGTTAATCCCATAACTAGTTCTATTTTCGGCAAAGCTGGCTTAAGTCAAACAAAAACTCCAGTGATGATTGTCAGCAGTAGTGATGATACAGTTGCACCAGCTTTAGCCGAGCAAATTTTACCTTTCTCCTGGTTTACGAATTCACAAAAGTATCTCGTCATGCTTGTAGGTGGAACGCACTTTTCCACTATTGGCAATGGCAACCCTGCAAATCAACAAGTAGCATTACCTGCCGATATGATTGGCGATGCTTCCCAGGCGCGTCGTTACATGAACGTTTTGAGTTTACCTTTCTTCCAAACTTACGTCGCAAGAAAACCAAAATACGTCTCTTACCTCAACCCCGCCTACACCCAAAGCATTTCTAGTAAGTCTCTGGGATTGAGTCTCGTCCAGTCCCTAAGTAAAACCGAATTAGCACAAGGACTTAGTAGCGATCGCCCCAAAGCTCAATATTATCAAAAAAAAGCCCCTAACTCCATACTCAACTTTGGATTTTGGATGTTAGATGTTGGCGTTGCAATGCTGCATGTGACGATTTTTATTTAATAATCACACAGAATGCTATGCTTTCGTAAAAATCCGTAGTAATTTTTATGTGGCTGACTAGATGAGGGCTTATCATCAAATCCCAATTTTCGAGTGTGGTGAACTGCTAATAGAGATTCCTTTAGAACTGTTTGCGGTGGAATCTCCCCATCCTTATGAAAAGTTGGGTGCCATTTATGGCGAACACTCCCCTTATTATCTCCGTGAAAGCGTGATTGAAAATTTGCTCCAAGCCCAAAATTACCTTTATCTTTTGCATCCTAACTGGCGTATCCAAATCTTTGATGCCTATCGCCCGATCGCAGTCCAACAGTTTATGGTAGATTACAGCTTCGCCCAAGCAGTGCAGGACAGGGGACTGACTGAGGTGGAATTATCACCGAATCTTCGCCAAGAGATTTGGAAAGCGGTTTATGAAATTTGGGCTGTACCAAGTTTAGATGAAAAAACTCCCCCTCCTCACAGTACAGGTGCGGCGGTGGATGTGACGCTAGTAGATGATGCCGGACAAATAGTGAATATGGGTTCGCCGATTGATGAAATGTCAGAGCGATCGCATCCCGATTATTATGCCAATAGCGACCATCAACAATCACAAAAGTATCATGCTCACCGTCAGCTATTGCGGGATGTCATGTTAAAAGCAGGCTTTCAACGCAATCCTAGAGAGTGGTGGCATTTTTCTGTTGGCGATCAAATGTGGGCTTGGCTGAATAATCAATCCAATCCAGCCAATCCTGTCACCGCACGTTATGGGCGTCTTCTATAGATGCGTTATCACAAAAGAATTCACGAGCGGAGCCGGAGACGCTCCGCCGAGGCGTCAGAATTCAGAATTCAGATAGGACTTACGCATAAGAGATCCCCCAACCCCCTTAAAAAGGGGGCTTTTTAGATCCCCCCCAATTTATCGGGGGGTTAGGGGGGAGTGCGCTTCGCGCACGCTACGCGAACGAGGTTTCAGGTTTTGAGTGCGTAAGTCCTATCAGAATTGAATTGGAGTCCGTGAGCGTCTGAATAGGGACTTCCAAATAAAAAAATATCCCAAAACTGACGCAAAAATCCTCTCTATTTCTCTTCTCTCTGTGTTCTCTGCGTCTCTGTGGTTCGTTTCTTTGGATAATTTATTTCTTGGAAGTCCCATAAATGGTGAAACATCACAAGACATCTCCAGAAATTACAGCTATTTTCAGGTAAATAGACCACGCGGGTAGGGGCACAGCAATGCTCATGCGTGTCAACCTAAGCTCAAACCCCTTTAAAACCTCGTTTCCAGCCTCTGGCTGGAAATGCAGATCCTGGTGGCTCTGCCGCCAGGAAGAGAGGCGGAGCCTCAATGAGGGGCATTCCCAGTCGGAGACTCTTAACGAGATAACGAGATAATCTGCTAAAAGCTGGTTCTAGGCTGGCTTTCACGTTAAGTTGACACCAATGAGCTTTTTCTGTGCCCCTACGACAGATGTGGTTCAAATACATGAAAACTGCTCTAAATATGCGTTATCCAGAATTCCTGTAGAAACGTAGCACTGCTACGTCTCTATATTCTTTTTTAGAGATATCTACACTAAATCTTTCCTGCGGAACGCCCAAGGGACGATAAGCGCTCATTCCCCACTTTCTTGTTCTGACTCCTGAATTCTGAATTCTGACTTCTAAATTCTTCTTTATGCATCTTGAGGGTTTAACTCCCTTAACTCGTCGGTAGTGTAAGTACCAATGGGAGTCCAAACTAGATAGGGAAGGAGTAACAGCGCCGCCATTAGAGAAATTGGTAAAACGCAGATTCCCAGGACAACGGCTAAAATCAAACCGATTAAGCCAAGAATTTCCCCAGTTTTCAGACTGCGAAACCTCAGCATTAGAGGTATGTAGGCGACGGTGATAATTTCCACCAAGAGGTACAAAGCCATTAGTAGCCAAGTAATTAAGCTTCCGGGATTTTTTTGCCAGACAATATAAGCTGAAGCTGCACCGCTAATAAAAATCACAGTCCAGATGAGGGGAATTAGCGGCTCAAAAACTAGCCAGCGAGGGCGACTTAACTGTGCGAACCATTTAATATCACGCGGCGTAATCAAGAAACTACCAAAAGCGATAAAGAAAGTTACAGCCCCAATTATTATCCAAGATGGAATCATAATGCACTCAAGCTTTGTGTATTTTGTCAAGTCCTACACTGCAAGTTTGACAATTTAGGGCTGAGGTTGAATCATTCGCTGGTACGAATCTTAGGCATCTTGAGGATTGAGACTGATCATCTGCCAAGTGGTATAAGTACCAATGGGACTCCAAAGCAAATAAGGAACTAGTAACAATGCTGCCCAACCAGAAATAGTTAAGATTGCAAGTATCAATAAAGCACAAATGAAAAAACCTGTGCCACCAAGAATTGTACCCACTTTCAGACTGCGAAGCTTAAACATTACAGGCGTATAGGCAATGGTAATAATTTCTAAAAGCAAGTATAAACCCATGATTAACCAGGTTGAGGTGCTTCCTGGGTCTTTTTCCCAGACAATATAAGCTGACCAAGCACCGCAAATAAATATTACAGTCCAGATAATTGGAATCGCACCCTCAAAAGTTAGCCATCTGGGTCGTTGTAAGCGGTTGAACCATTGGCGATCGCTAGGCGTAATTACGTTAGCCACCAAGGCAACTAAGAAAGCCACACCTCCAATCACCATCCAAGATTTAATCATGCCCGTCAGTCCTTTGCGATCGCTGTCTATCGCTTAATATCACTTTTTATAGTGTGATTTTGTCAATTTAATTGCTAATTATTCATCATCCCTGAGTTTGAAACCTTTACATCGTTTGGTAAGATTTTACAGCTATTTTCAGGTAAATAGACCACGCAGTAGGGGCACAGCAATCCTCATACGTGTCAACTTAAGGTAGAAGTTAGGTTTAGACTAGACATCTGGTGAAAAAGAACGTAGAGACGTAGCACTGCTACGTCTCTACAAGGGTTCTGGGTAACGCATATTTAATTTCTGGAGATGTCTACTATATAACGAGCCTTTGAACTCCATTAATGAGGCTTTGAACTCCATTAATGAGTCTTTGAACTCCATTAATGAGTCTTTGAACTCCATTAATGAGTCTTTGAACTCCATTAATGAGTCTTTGAACTCCATTAATGAGTCTTTGAACTCC
>NZ_JBALBY010000052.1:0-105545 GCF_036919575.1 Nostoc sp.
GAACTGGATTTTTTTCCCCCCTTTATAAGGGGGGATTAAGGGGGGTAAAACGCCTGTGGGATAAGCGTTTTGGCTTAAGTTGACACCAATGAGCATTGCTGTGCCCCTACCAACGTATTTGTATCATTATTAAAGTAAAACGGTATAAATTAAAGTAAAACGGTATAAGCCCCCAACTCTTGGAGACGCACTCGCGTTCGTCTACACGTAGCTTCAGTTTCAGTCGGGATTTAAATAAGAGTCTGAAACTCTCTTCATCTTTTACTGGACTACCTCCCTAGAGAATCAAAATAACTTAGAGCTTCCCTACATAACTTAGAGCTCGCTTAGATTTTTTGGGTTGTAGTTTGAAAATTAAAAAGGCGGTTAGAAACCGCATCTACACATGCAAAACCCACCTTTCCTGCGGAACGCCAAGGGCGAACGTGGGTTATAAAACAATACGGTTTAATTAGCGCCAAAAACCTTAAACTGCATAGGTTGGGGGAGAGATTCTTCCAGGATTACTGAATTGGTGTTCTAGTACTTTGTCAAACTCTCAACCAGCAATGAAAATTTCTTGTCCCGACTCCCCATTCTCTATTTTCAAGGCAGGTATACTTTTTGATCAATGTTCAAACAAATCCTTAAATTGCAACAAATCTAAGGAAACTATTGTTGGCAGAAATTCAAAACACTCTTGAGCAATTTCCCAACGTTCTTCTCGTTTGAGCATTTCTATTAGCTTCTGCTGCACACTAAGTAAGTAGCGCACATCATTAGCAGCATAACTTAGTTGAGCTTCAGATAAACTAGCGGCGTTACCCCAATCAGAACTTTGAGAGCTTTTATCCAGTTCCACTTGTTCTAACTCTTGCACCACATCTTTGAGTCCGTGGCGATTTGTGTAAGTACGGGCTAATTTACTCGCAATTTTGGTGCAAAAAACAGGGACAACCTGAATCCCCAGATTGGCTCGTAAAGTAGCAAGGTCAAAGCGAGCGAAGTGAAACACTTTTACGACATTCGCCGCTTGCAAGAGTTTTTTTAAGTTGGGGGCGTCAGCTTGTCCTTTAGCTATGCGGATTACAGTCACTTTCCCTTCGAGGTTGCACAGCTGGACGAGACACAAGCGATCGCGCAGTGGCAATAATCCCATCGTTTCTGTATCAACTGCGATCGCTGTAGATTCTAAATACTGTCCAAGGGCTGCATCACTGAGGTCGCGATCGCTCACCTGAAAATCTTGTAATGTCATGAATTTTTCAAAAAAAATAGCAGTGTCCAGCAAACAAAAGTCTTGTTAGACACTACATTATTATTGTGCAAAAACATCACCAAATAAAACAGGAGTCAGAATACAGAATACAGAATTGGTGAATACTCTACCCATAAAGGGATAGAGTTTTAAGGCGAGAATATTTTAATTTTTTTCGCTTGACTTCGGGCGAGGTTTTAACCAATATTCATCACCCACTCGTACAGAATTCATACTGAATACTGAATTCTGACTCCTGAGTTCTGAATTCTTCTTATAAATCTACCTAGTGTGAAAGAAAAGTTGTGTCAGGTAGACATCGCCTTGATTATTAGTAGCAACACCAATTCCAGTCAGGTTGTAATTTCCTTTAAGATTCTTTAGATGTCCGGGACTGTTTATCCAACCAGTAACAGCTTCCTCCACTGGGTTGCTATATCCCCGGTTGAAAGCAACATTTTCCGCCGCACTGTTGTAGCGAAGAGGGATAGCTTTGACTCGCCCTTCAAATCCCTGATGGCTAAATGGGGTTTTACCTTTAGCCATATTTTGACTATGAATTCTTGCCTGTCGAGTTATATTTGCATTTAGCCTCAACTTTGGCAGTCCTTTAGAAGCCCGATATCGATTAATTTCGTCAAAAACTGATTTTTCTAGCTCCGTAGTTTTAAAAGTAGGAGTCGATATTGCAACCTGACTCGAAAAAAGCGACAACAGCTTATTACGGGTGGATGTATTCGTAGAAGGATAATTTGGTATCGGAACAGTCGTTAATCCACTAGCAAGGACAAGCGCACTTAAAGCGATGCCAAAAGCAGTTTGTCGGAACATGGAGAATTGCGTAATGTGTAGAGATATAAGACTTCTACTCTACCTTATTGTTCCGAGGATATACACCACGATCCTATTAAGGATTGATGAATTTCGGCAATCTGGCTAAATCCTTGTACGGGAAGTACAAACAATCATTTCCAATTGTCAATATTTCAATAGGTCAGCTTCATGAAATCACGGTTATTTTGGCTGATAATTTCAGATTTTCATGAATTACTAAAAAAATAATGTAGTATTCAATAGACAAATGTCATTTAAACTACATTATCAAACAGAATTCAGAATTCAGAATTCAGAATTCAGAATTCAGAATTCAGGAGTCAGAATTCTGAAGTAAAACAGGCTTTATACCTGGGTTTGAGACGAATCGTTGTGTACTTCACTTTCCTTGAAATTTGCTGTATCAGCGAAGGAAAATTTGTGTGAAGTAGATTTCGCGTCCATCCTTGCTAGAGACGCCAATCCCCGTTTTATCATAGTTACCTCTGATATTGGCTAGGTGCCCTGGACTTTTGAGCCAGCCTTGAACAGCTATTGTGGCAGGGTTAGTATATCCCCCGTTGGAAGCGACATTTTCACCAGCTGCTCTGTAGGAAATACCGATTGCGTTAACACGTTCTGGAAATCCCGTATGTCCAAAGGGAACTTTACCACTAGCCATATCCTGACTGTGAATCCTGGCTTGATTATCGATTTTAGAATTACGACTCAGCTTTGGTAGCCCTTGAGAAGCTCTGTAGTCATTGATTTGATTGAAAACCAACCCTTCTAAACTAGCAGTGTTGACGCTAGATGCTGCGATATAAACAGTATTACTTAATACCTGTGAAGATTTTGGCGTAAAAGTTGGATTTGTTACAGAAGTAGCGATCGCTCCGCTACTGAGAAGAATAGTGCCTAAAGCAACGGCGTAGATTGTTGTCTTGATCATTTGCTGAAAGTAAAGTTGCAGACAATCTAACTAAAATAATCTCAGTATGACAAATTGATTATATGTCTATATACTTCTGTTTATGATGTTTTATGTTCAAAAATTACTAGCAAACGTTTGAATCCACGATCTTACGAGAGAATTGCGCTGTTTACAAAACATTGGACTCTTTACCATCATCTGTGAGATTTTCAAACAATGTTATTTTTATAAATTAGTAATTACACTTATAACATCAGTAAGTTGTAGGTATGAAGTTAGCTCTTAATATTAAAAGTATGGGGTAATAATGTCAGATTATACGTAAGTATTTCCTGCCTAAAATTATGTTTAGACCCCGATTTTCAGTAATTTATTACGTGCTATTACTTATCTAGAGATAGTAAATAATCTTACTAATATAAATTCCATACCATTAGTATGAGAAAAATTTGCCTCTACCCATTCGGGATGAGTCAAGACAAGGTGACTTTTGTCAATTAGTATATAGGTTGAAATTTTATTTAAACCTAAGTATAAAATAAACCTCTTATGCTCAATTTTGAGAGTAAGTATGAACGATACTTACTCTCCGTTTAAAAACACTAGGATTTTACGCAAAGGTGTACTTAGCGTGTTGGAATTATTGATTGCTTTTTCCCGAAAATTTGATGTATTTTTATGTATATTTACGCGTTATTTAAGAGCTTCGCTACCGTTTGTACATCCTTGTCGCCGCGTCCAGAGCAATTAATTACAATCCGGGGACTGTCGGTTAGTTGGGGACATAGGGTTTCGAGGTAAGCGATCGCATGGGCTGTTTCTAATGCCGGGATAATTCCTTCCAATTTCGACAATCGCTGGAATGCTTCTAAAGCTTCTGCATCCGTCACACTATAATATTCGGCGCGGCCAATATCCTTCAAATAGCTATGTTCTGGGCCGACACCGGGATAATCTAACCCCGCACTAATTGAGTGTGCCTCAATGATTTGCCCATCCTCATCTTGCAGCAGATAGCTCATTGCTCCGTGCAATACACCAACTCGTCCTTTTGTCAATGTTGCTGCGTGTTTTTCGGTATTGACACCTTCTCCGGCTGCCTCAACCCCAATTAAGCGTATAGAAGACTCATTAATAAACTCATAGAATAGTCCCATAGCATTGGAACCACCACCCACACAAGCCAAGAGAATATCAGGCAATACACCCCACTTTTCCATTGCTTGGGCGCGAGTTTCTTCGCCGATGACTGCATGGAAATCACGTACCATCATCGGGTAAGGATGGGGACCAGCTACCGAACCCAAAATGTAGTGAGTCGTTTCCACATTTGTCACCCAATCCCGGATTGCTTCGGAAGTGGCATCCTTCAAAGTTCCCGTTCCCGCCTCCACTGGGCGCACTTCTGCCCCCATCAACTTCATTCTGAACACATTCAAAGCTTGGCGTTCCATGTCATGAACGCCCATGTAAATTACGCATTCCAGCCCAAAACGAGCGCAAACTGTGGCTGTGGCAACTCCATGTTGTCCGGCACCCGTTTCGGCAATAATCCGTTGTTTGCCCATGCGTTTCGCCAACAATACCTGACCGAGGGCATTATTAATTTTGTGAGCGCCAGTATGATTTAAATCTTCGCGCTTTAAATAAATTTGCGGTCCGGTGCGATCGGGTCGGGCATAATGAGCAGTCAAGCGTTCAGCGAAATACAATGGTGTGGCACGTCCTACATAGTCCCGTAACAACTCCTGTAGTTCTGCTTGAAAACTAGGGTCATTACGGTATTGCTGATAAGCTGTTTCTAGTTCAGTAAGAGCAGGCATCAGCGTTTCAGGTACATACTTACCGCCAAAGCGTCCAAAGCGACCTAGCGTATCGGGAACCTGAGCAGTTGAACTTGGAGACAGGGGAGTGGTAGTCACGAGTTGATTTTGATGCGGGAATGACTTAATTATTATATAGCGGTTCTCAATTGCATGGAATACAGGAGCCAGTCGCGTGGGCGGGTTTCCCGACTTGGGCGAACTGGCGTACCACTCGTAGGGGCACAGCAATGCTGTGCCCCTAGCATGTATTGCATCCAAACGAGAACTGCTATAGAAAGTCTGAGGCACATCTGGGGACTGGGAACTAAATTTTTCGTTAAGGCCCCATGCCCAATTACTTTGAATCGTTTGCAATGGATTTGTGATGTTAGCCTAGAAATTGATATCCCAGCAGAATGGTTGCGTAGAAGTTTCCACTGCTTTTGAAATTTTTCTTAAAGATTCATTTTATGTCTTCTTCCAATTCCAAATCTTCCGATAAAGGCTTTGTCTACCGCGAATTTGGCAACGACAACTCTGCCGCCACAGAAAGACCAATTCCAGAACTGCCCCCACAACAACAAAATCTCAAAGTACAAGCTTCCCGCAAAGGACGCAAAGGCAAAACCGTCACAGTGATTAGCGGTTTTCAAGGCAAAGCGGAAACCTTGGACAATTTGGTGAAGCAGTTGAAAACCCAGTGTGGGACAGGTGGGACAGTTAAAGACAACGAAATTGAAATTCAGGGCGAACACAAGCAGAAAATTGTCGAGATTTTGATCAAGCTAGGTTATAAGGCTAAAATTAGCGGTGGCTAATCTTGAGTGCGGTTTACCGCATCTTAAGCGTGACCTCGATTGAGAGAAGAAATGTTATCTTTAAAAAGTCCAAATATGCTTGATCAGTGGTGAATTACTTCGCCAACAAGCTGTTTCTGTGAGATTAACAGGAGGTTCAAATGGATTTAGTTCGTCTTCTGTGTGCCATTTTCTTACCGCCTTTGGGAGTTTTTTTGCAAGTAGGTTTTGGTATAGACTTTTGGATTAATATAGTTTTGACGCTTTTTGGTTACATTCCTGGGATTATTCATGCAGTGTGGATAATTTATAAGAAATAATTCTTTGTAGGGGTAGGTTGGGTGTACCAATCTCGGCGTTAATGATTCTGAGTAATATTTGCATAGAGGCAATTCATAAATTGCCTCTACCAAAAGAGTTATGAATTAGATATCTGCAACTTCTTAATTAAGAATAAATTGCGGACTTCCAATTAAAAAAATATCCAACTTTTAAAGTGTGTTACTTTGTTAATTTCATCTGTCACGGTGCGTTATAGGATGTTTGAAAAGTCTCACATAACGCACTTTGACGTTACCCCCCAACCCCCCTTGTAAAGGGGGGCTTTAAGAGGTTGTTTGAAAAGTAGTTAGCTGTGATTTTAGGCACTTGTTGATCCCCCCTAACCCCCCTTAAAAAGGGGGGAACTGGAATTAAAGTCCCCCAATTTATCGGGGGATTTAGGGGGATCTAGAACGTTTTATTACCGAGAAGAGGACTTTTCAAACATCCTCTAAGAGCCTATTTGCCCACCCTTTCCAAGGGGGGTTGGGGGGGGTATTAAATACTTTTGGTAACAAAAATAGCTTTTCAAACATCCTCTAATACACCCTTGTATTAGTAATATTAAAAACTCTAATTTTACAAAAGAATATGAAATATTTTATAACTTTGACGTAAAATTTATAAGAGTGTGGCGAAAAAACAACTATTTATTTCACTTCCAATAAAAGTTGTAAAGGTACGATTGATCACCTCTCAAATGTATATTTTTGTGTAATGGTAAATATCTAATTAACTCTCGTTTTTTAACATGGCGTAGAGCCTAAACTCTAGAAGCAAGGGGCAGATGTGCAATTGCCATTGTACAGTTGAAATGTTCAAATCTTTAATCAACCCAGTGCGTATATCTAGTACCCAACCATGAACAATAGGTGCTTTTCGTTCATAGAGTGCCTGACGCATCATCGAAGTTTGGTAAAGATTTTTCACTTGCGCCACAACATTGATTTCCGCTAAAAGATTTAGACGTTCTTCTCTTGTTGGCAAGGCATCAATTTCTTCTTGTTTCTGTAAATAGAGTTCCCGAATCGGATTTACCCAGTTATCAAGAATTCCGATGGTTCTCCCTTCTAAAGCCGCCTTAATTCCTCCACAATCGTAGTGACCACAAACGATAATATGTTCCACCCCAAGATGTAAAATTGCATATTCTAAAACGGCTAAAAAGTTAATATCCGTCAGAGAAACTTGATTGGCAATATTACGATGTACAAATAACTCTCCTGGTTCAGTACGGGTAAAGCTTGTTAATGCTAGACGACTATCAGAACACCCGATGTATAGAAAAGGTGGTGTTTGTCCGTTAGATAATTCTTGAAAGTAAGTTGGGTCTAGAGTCAGTTTCTCGGCAACCCAAGCCTGATTATTTCTGAAGAGTTCATCGATGCTGTTATATTTCATCTTTCGTCAAATTCGAGAGAGAATATGATCAATATTTTAGCTGATCTACAGTTTCCTCTAAATCAATATGAACTTTTTCAGGGCTAAAATTTTATCAAGATGAGAATTTTTTCTCCAGCATTAATAGAATTATTGTATAAATTGTCAACCGATTTCAAATCCTCATCTATAGGACTAGTACCGCTTCGCCTAATTCGTAATTCGTAATTCGTAATTCGTAATTACGTTTTAGCAAGGGTTTCAGACATTACAAATGGGTGGCTTATTTACGCCGTTCTGTACTAGTATTTGATTTTTGAAATGCACTATTTTGGACTGTCTAGGCTAAAATAGTGCATTAGACGTAGGTTGGGTGGAGCGCAGCGCAACCCAACTGATTATCAGGATGTTGGGTTACGCAAAGCCTCCACCCAACCTACAATTTTTTTGCAACATTAAAGCCAAGAGGGTCTACTACAAGACTACCGAGATTTTTTCAGAAATAAAATATGATTCCTATAGCATTTATAGGTATTTTTGTAAAGCATAAATAATTATGTAACCAAAATCATTTTAAATCACACCCCAAACTGTAAATTTTAGTCAAGGAAATGCGGCGGAACTTTTAACTACTGACCACTTAAATACACTTTCTGATGATAGTAAGCTAACTTAATAAAGATGCCAAATTTGAGATTTAGATATTTCAATCAGGGGCAATAACTTTGCTATCGTGATGATGGTTAATCGACCAACGGTGATCAATAGTTACAGAGGAAAACTCGCAAATTTCTTCTAGTCGCTTTTGCTGCACAGCAGCTTTACGGAGAGTAATAATTAGCTGATTCACCTGATGCCGTAAATCTGGATTATCATTTACCGCTAACATGGTTTGTCTTTCTAAAAGTTGAAGTATAAGTTCGTAGTGAATAGGTGAAGGTAGAGGAATTTGCTCCATGAAGTTAAATTTTGATTTCATATTTGGGATTTTGTATTAGTCAGAGTTTGTCTCTTGTTAATAAATTGTTACATAAGAAATAACTAGTTGCTTATGGCTTTTATTTGATTAAAAATGAAGATTTGGCAAAGATATAGATGATAACTTAACAGCAAAGTGCTGCGTATCTACACATAGTGTGCCTGTTCGCCTATTGTGTGCAGTTAGTTGCCCTGCGCTAAGGGGCGCAGGGACGGTGTTGCTTTCAGAAATTCGTCGGCAAGATACGGGCGATCGCAGCGCCGGGATCTGGTTGTTTTACCAAAGATTCTCCAATGAGTACAGCAGATGCACCTGCTGTTAGCACCAAACTCAAATCCTCTGGGTTGTGTAGTCCTGACTCGCTGACAACAAGGATGTTTTTTTCCTGCAATTGGCTACCCCTTGCAGCTAAGAGTTCGCAAGTAGTTTGCAGGTCAACTGAGAAATCTTCCAAATTGCGATTATTGATTCCTACCAAGGAGACTCCATCTAAGGCTAACACACGGTCAAGTTCTGCCAAACTATGGACTTCAATTAAGGCTGCCATTTTCAGTTTGTGAGCAATTTTCAGGAAGTATTTCAAATCTTGATCGCCCAGGATAGCTGCAATCAACAAAATTGCATCTGCACCCTTAATCCGCGCCAAGTATATCTGGTAAGCATAAATGATAAACTCTTTGCACAGTAGCGGCAAATCTACGGCAGCCCGAACCTTGGCTAAGTTGTCAAAACTGCCTTGAAAGAACTTGACATCTGTCAACACAGAAAGACAACTGGCATTGGCTTGCTGATAAGAAAGAGCGATCGCTACTGGGTCAAAATCTGCTCGTAAAACACCTTTACTTGGTGAAGCTTTTTTAACTTCCGCAATCAACGCTGGCTTAGTCTTACCTTGGCGCAAGGCGGCGACAAAATCACGGGTGGGCGGTGCAGTTAGTACCTGCTTGACCAATTCCTGCAAAGGAACCTTTTCCCGCATTTGGTCATATTCTACTTCTTTCTGCCAGACAATTTCCTCCAAGATGTTGTTTGGCGCCCCGTCAGGCACGGCAGCCTGATAACGTAATATGGACACATTAATAGCTGGGTTAGGTGAACGGCGGCGGATTTGCATAATTAGTGATTAGTCATTGGTCATTTGTCATTGGTCATTGGTCGTTGGTCATTGGTCATTTGTCCTTGTTTATTAGCAAAGGACAAATGACTAAGGACAAATGACTAAATTGCGATCGCTCGTTTATAAGCTTCGTCTAAGACTTCCGAAAGTGTCGGGTGGGCGTGAACTAGATGTGCCAAGCTTTGCACAGATTGACGGTTGGCGATCGCGGCTGACGCTTCATGAATTAAGTCTGAGGCGTGCAGTCCGAAAATATGAACGCCCAAGACTTCTCCGGTGTCTTGGCGATATATTACTTTGGCAATCCCGTCGGCTTCATTTTCTGCCAACGCTTTGGAATTTCCTTTGAAGTAACTCTTACTGGTGGCGATTTCAAAGCCTTCGGTTTGTCCCAACTCCTTGGCTGCGGTTTCTGTTAAACCCACATAGCTAATTTCTGGATGGGTAAACGCGGCGGCGGGGATGCTGCGATAGTCTACTATTCTTTCCCTCCCAATTATATTTTCTACGGCGATGATGCCTTGAGCAGAAGCCGCATGTGCCAACATCATCTTTCCATTAGCGTCGCCAATTGCCCACAAATGCGGTACTACTTCACCGGCTGATAATACTGCCATGCGATCGTCAACTGGAATAAAATTCCGCCGATCAACTTCCACACCCACAGACTCTAAACCGAGATTTTTGGTCGCCGGGATGCGTCCGGTAGCTACCAAGCAAGCATCTACTTCGATGACATCTACATCTTCTTTGGTTTTGAAATCTGCTAACTCAATTACCACAGGTGAACCGGGAATGACTTTTTTGGCGTATATCCCCACTTTGGTTTCAATATCGCGGGGAGTAATCAGCACTCGTTCGGCAAGTTTAGCAATATCGCGGTCAAATCCTGGCATTAACTGATCTAGGGCTTCAATCATGGTGATTTCACAACCCAAAGCTGAGTAAATATCAGAAAATTCTAAGCCGATGTAACCACTGCCAATAATCGCCACCCAGTCTGGTAACGACTCTAACTTGACACCTTGATCACTGGTAAAGACAGTTTTGCCGTCTACTTCAATCCCTGGAGGTACAAAAGGAATTGAACCAGGGGAAAGGATGATGTCTTTGGCTGTGATGATTTTTTCACCGCCGTCTCCGGTAATGGCGACTTTTTGCGCCCCAGCGATTTTTCCCCAACCCCTGATGATATCGACTTTTAGACGTTTGAGGCTGTTGGTTAAATCGCCTTGAATTTTCGATACAAGATTATTAGCATGATTAGCGATCGCTTGGCGATCGAATTCCACGCTACCAATTTGAATTCCCAGTGACTTCAGGTGGTGGGCATTGCGTAACTCCCGCACACGTCCAGATGCTGCCAGCAGTGCCTTAGAAGGAATACAGCCCCGATTAACACAGGTTCCTCCCATATCAGCAGCTTCAATAATCGCTGTTTTCAGACCGCAACTTACGGCGTGTAAGGCTGCGCCATGTCCGCCTACACCAGCGCCGATAATTACTAAATCGTAATCAAATCCTTGACTCACGTTAGTTTCCCCGTGTGCTTCGTCTATTTATTCTCAACTTGACCGACAATCAGCGTAACCCCTTTAAGGTTCCGGTATTGCTAACTGAAATTATGATTCACGCATGAATAGCCCAAAGATGGATATTTTCAGTAATTATAGTCAAATCTATATATAGCAGTCTGTTTTGATTTTTGAAATTATTTGTGTAGAGAGGGAGTGGGGAGTGGGGAGTGGGGAGTGGGGAAGAAGTTTTTAAGTCTCATAGCCCCTGAGATACCTCACCCTGGTTTTGCTATGCAAAACCTGTCCCTCTCCTTAGTAAGGAGAGGGATGTTTGAGAGGGATGTTTGAGGTTTTAGAGGACTTTTGGGTAATCGGATAATTTGTGTGTACACCGTAGCTTAAACAGGACTTACGCAGAAGAGATCCCCCAACCCCCGATAAATTGGGGGCTTTCAAGTTCCCCCCTTTTTAAGGGGGGTTAGGGGGGATCGAGGTTTCAAGCTTTGATTGCGTAAGTCCTGTTAAAAAGGAGGGCTTAATTTTTGGAGGATTAGGAAGGATCAAGCCTTAGAGGATGTTTGAAAAGTATTAGGCGAATAAAATTTGCTACTACACAAACTCTCGTCCACCTCCGTGGAAAGCATGAAGAATCAAGGGTTTTTAACCCACGGAGGTGGGTTTTGTCTGTGTAGCCGCGACTTCTAGTCGCCAGGGCTAGTAATCAATTAGACTTAAATTCTGAAAGTTCCGAGTTCAGAACCTCAAGTGCCGAGTTCAGAACCTCAAGTGTCGAGTTCAGAACTTCAAGTGTCGAGTTCAGAACCTCAAGTACCGAGTTCAGAACCTCAAGTGTCGAGTTCAGAACTTCAACTGCCGAGTTCAGAACCTCAACTGCCGAGTTCAGAACCTCAACTGCCGAGTTCAGAACCTCAACTGCCGAGTTCAGAACCTCAACTGCCGAGTTCAGAACCTCAACTGCCGAGTTCAGAACTTCAAATAGGGAAACAGGGGAAGCAACGGAAGAGATTATTGCCCAATGCCCACTCCCCACTCCCCACTCTCCATTCCCCACTCCCCACTCCCCACTCTCCATTCCCCACTCCCCACTCCCCACTCCCCACTCCCCATTCCCCACTCCCCACTCCCCATTCCCCACTCCCCATTCCTTTGAATTTCTTTACATCGCGTTAGCCTAACACCTAAGCTGGATTTAAGATTTATCCAGAGGATTTACACAGGCGATCGCTCGATGTCTATTCCCCAAGTTAGTGAATTTACTATCCGCCGTCATACCAACGCCAAATCTTTCCAGCAGGGCGAGGCATACTATGCGGCTGGTGCTGTCAATGCTGTTACCCAACGTGGTCATCTGCTTCAGGCAGATGTTATGGGCAATCAAACTAGACCTTATCATGTCAATCTGAGTTTCGATAGCAGTGGGTTAACCTCAGTCAACTGCACCTGTGGTTACAACTTTGAGGGTTGGTGTAAACACGTTGTCGCAACGATGCTTGTCTGTGCGCGTAACTCCGAAAATATTCAGCAGCGTCCTACCTTAGAACAACTACTCGATCGCTTGGATCATATCCAAACTCAAAGGCTGGTGCAAAATTTGGTAACAGAATACCCACCATTAATTGAGGCGATTAACCGCCATGTTAATTGGATAATCAATCCTGCTGTCGAGGAAACAACCACAAAATCTCTGCGCCGTAGTAGTATTGATCCGGCTCCCTTTCGCGGACAAGTACGGCAGATTCTCCGGGATGCCGTGCGTTACTTTGAGGAGGGGTGCGAAGAAGATCCGATTGCCGGGGAATTGCTGAGTGTAGTCCAAACTGCGGTAGATTTTAGCGAACAGGGTGAGGGTGAAAATGCGATCGCTATTTTAGAAGTGATTACCTCTACCTGTGTGGAAAATTGGCATGAGGTTGCAGAATATGGTGCTGAAAACGATCAAATTGTCGGGGAATTAAATAATGCTTGGTGTGAAGCAATTCTCAGTGCCGATTTGACCCCAGAAGAAAAAGTTGATATTCAAATAAATTTGGAAGCCTGGCAAGATGAATGGAATGCTGATTTTGGCCTAGTTATGGAGGCTTTACGCCAAGGTTGGGATTATCCGCCACTGGTGCAAGTTATCCAAGGTAATATCACCGAAAGGGGAGCTTGGGAAGAAGATGTGCCAGATTATGCAGATGATTTGGCACTAATTCGCCTGAAAATTCTCGAACGTCAGGAACGTTACCAAGAATACCTATATTTAGCAGAAGCGGAAGGACAAACCCAGGAGTATCTCACAATGCTAGGGCGTTTAGGCAGAGTGGAAGAAGCAATTGATGCGGCTCAAACCCAGATGAACTCAATGGAAGAAGCCTTTGCTTTAGCGAAAACACTCAGCGTTCAGGGGGCATTACAGCAAGCACTAGATATAGCCCAGAGTGGATTAAATTTACCGGGTAATTGTCAGTATGAATTGGGAATTTGGACAAGTGATTTGGCTCTGGAGTGGGGTAATAGTCAAGCTGCTTTATTAGCAATCAAGGCGGCTTTTCAAGTCAAGCCCTGTTTTGTAGACTACCAAAAGATGGCAGAATTGGCTGGGGAAAACTGGGAAAGCCTCAAAACAGACCTGCTGAAAATTGTCCGTACTGATAGTGGTTGGGGAACAGAATCAGAGAAAGTGGATATATTCTTATATGAAGGGCTAATTGATGATGCAATTGCGATCGTTAGTGAACTCAGTTCTTATTATTCCGAGTTGATTCACCGAGTCATGGATGCTGCTATCCCTTACAATCCGGCTTGGGTGATTGCTAATGCTCGTCATCGTGCCGAAAAGATTATAGATGCAGGTAAAGCCGAATACTACTACTACGCCGTTGAATGGTTGAAAAAGGCACGTAATGCCTACTTGGAATCTGGGAAGAAAGCTGACTGGTTAAGCTATCGGGAAAACTTGATGCAAACCCACGCTCGAAAACATAAATTGATGGGAATGTTTAAGCAAAGGGGTATGGATCTGTAGGGTACACACCCGACAGCATCTTCTAATTATTTGTGCCTACTTGCTTACCTTTAGAAGTAATAAGTGTAACCTGGATCGCGTCATAGACAAAACCCTGATTTATCCAAATACTTTAGGTCTATTTCTCCCGCAGACACAGATAATTCCAACATATCTGCTTGCTGATGCGGCTCAAACACCATCATACTTTTAAGTCTGCATTGACACTCTTTTAGCTGGACAAATATGACATTTACCTTACTCATACCATTTCAGACAAACCCTGATACCTATAGGCTTTTAGAGATTATCTCGTTCCCAGTCTCCGACTGGGAATGCATTCCGAGAGGCTCCGCCTCAAGACTTGCGGCAGAGCCGCAACGAGTAGCATTTCCAGCAAGAAGCTGGAAACGAGGTTTGAAAAGGGTTTTGGCTTACAGCAGAAATCATGTATTTGAACCACATCTGTCGTAGGGGCACAGCACTGCTGTGCCCTTACCGCGTGGTCTATTTACCTGAAAATAGCTGTAAGTTGACACCAATGAGCATTGCTGTGCCCCTACCAACGTATTTGTATCATTGTTGAACTGAAACGGTATCAGTGCTGAGTAAATTGAGAATTGCCCAAGATATCAACTTTAGCAACAGTAAGATTCATATCTGAAGTAGTCGCCGTATAATCCCACAGTTCCTAACAAAAAATAGTCCACTGCGATGATTAATAAATATCCTCACAATCTTATCAAAAAGATGGGTCTAAAACCCCGTATTTCTAGGATGGCTTTATGTTTTGTGGCTCTTTCTAAATCCCCATTACAAAACTGTACCCAACTCTTGGAGACGCTGCGCGAACGGCAGGCTCAGGGCATCGCTTCCGACTTCCGACTTCCGACTTCCGACTTCTTTAAAGTGTCCTGCTTACCTCTGAGTATGCTTCTATCACTCAGCAGCATATCTTCTAATCCAGAGAAAGCTCAGGCTATTGATAGTACACAATTACCAACTAATAATTTCATCCTGTCGCAAAAACTCCCACCACCACAGGATGTCCAACCACCCGCACCTTCACCACTTCCCTCACCGGAACTGCCACAGCCACTCCCCCCACCAGCAGAACTATTTCCCCCCTCTGCCCCAACTCCCACACCTGAGGAACCACTTCCTAGCAACCTTCCTGAAACTATTGTTGTTCAACGGTTTGAAGTTATTGGTAGCACAGTCTTCAGTCCCGAAGAGTTAGCCCAAGCCACTGCTGAATTTACTAAACGACCGATCTCACTAACTGAAGTGTATCAAGCACGTTCTAAAATCACTGATCTATACATAAAAAATGGTTATATTACATCTGGTGCGTATATTCCACCCCAAACAATCCAATCCGGTGTTATCAAAATTCAGGTGGTCGAAGGTAAATTAGAAGATATCCAGGTAACTGGGACTCGACGGTTGAATCCAAATTATGTCCGCAGCCGACTAGCAATAGCGACATCACCGCCTCTGAATCGCCAGCGTCTACTAGAGGCACTGCAACTTTTGCAACTTAATCCTTTGATTCAAAACGTGTCTGCTGAACTCTCGGCAGGATCGCAAAATGGTGTGAGTCTGTTAGAAGTTAAGATCAGTGAGGCAAAAACTTTTAGTAGCCAAATAATTCTTGATAATGGGCGATCGCCTAGCGTTGGCAGTTTCCGCCGCCGATTACAATTAAATGAAGCCAACTTACTCGGATTCGGAGATGGTCTGAGCTTAGGATACACTAATACCGATGGTAGCAACTCCTTTGACGCCAGCTATACATTACCACTCAATCCCCACAACGGAACCCTTAGTTTCAACTATGGCACTACCTCAAGTAATGTCATTGAACCTCCTTTCAATATTTTAGATATCCAATCGGCTTCTCGCTATTACGAAATAACATTTCGCCAGCCCATAATTCAAACTCCTACACAAGAATTCGTCCTGGGGTTGACAGCCTCCCGACGGGAAAGTGACGCCTCCTATTCCCCCTTGGGAGAGCGACTACCTTTCCCCGGTTTAGGTGCTGATGAACAGGGACGCACCAAGGTATCTGCGTTGCGATTTTTTCAAGAATGGACTTCTCGTAACAGCCATGAAGTCATCGCCCTCCGCTCTCAATTTAATTTGGGTATAGATGCGTTGAGTCCCACGATTAATCAAAGTCCTCCCGATAGCCGTTTTTTTGCTTGGCAAGGGCAAGCGCAGTGGGCACGGCTTTTAGCTCCTGAAACCTTACTGTTACTTCGTTTAAATACGCAACTCGCATCCAGAACACTATTACCTTTAGAGCAATTTGGCTTAGGTGGACAGGATAGCGTTCGAGGCTATCGTCAAGATTACCTGCTGACGGATAATGGCACTTTTGTTTCTGCTGAAGTTCAAGTACCGATTCTGCGCTTACCCCAGATAGATAGCACCTTACAGGTTGTCCCCTTTGCGGATTTTGGTGTTGGCTGGAATAGTTCTGGTAGAGAGAATCCCGATCCTAATATTCTAGCTGCTGTTGGCCTGGGTTTGCGTTGGTCACAGAGCGATCGCTTCACCGTTCGTCTTGACTGGGGCATTCCTTTAATATCTGTTGACTCAAATGAGAGAACATTACAAGAAAACGGTCTGTATTTCAGTTTATTCTATAATCCTTTTTGAATTTTGAATTTTGAATTGTTAATCTGGGTATCCTAAGAAAGACAAGGTTGGATGATATAGACGAAGGGACAAAGTTTATAACTTATGTATGAGTGGAGAAAACAGCTAGAACTTCTACCGCAAAAACTGATTAAACAATTAGCCATCTCATTCCAGAAAATGAAGAGTGCTGAATTTCGTTAGCGGGGCGTTTAGCCCGTGCGGAATGTGGGTTAAAAGACCGCCTACAAGCGGAGTAATTGCTGTGCAGAGTATGTACCAAATACATAACTACTGAGTAATTTTTAATTTACTCAGGACTCACGACTGAGTGCGGTTAATCATGAAGATAAAGGCTAGTTTGCACCCTCAAACCAATTTTGAAATCACAGACAGTGACAACTTTGATTGAGAAAATTTCCCCAGAAGTGCAGCCTGAAAGTCTGCACTTCTCTTAGAGGATGTTTAAAAAGTCCTCTTGTCGGTATCAAAAGTTTTAGATCCCTCTAAATCTCCCGATAAATTGGGAGACTTTGATTCCGGTTCCCCCCAATTTATCGGGGGGTTAGGGGGGATCTAAAAGTGCCTCAAGTCACAGCGAAAAACTTTTCAAACAACCTCTTAGTAGTATTTTTCAGACTAAGACATAAAGATATAAGAATTTAAGGAACAGCCATGCTAGGAAATGAGCGGGAAAAAATACGCCATCTATTGGTCATTCAAGACCTGGAAGGGCAGCGAACTGTCCCCTTACGAGAGACTACTTATTCTCTGGGGCGGCATCCCGCAAACACTATTGTCTTAGCTTCCCGGTCAGTATCAATGCAACATGCAATTTTATTGCGAGTAACTGTTCCACAAACTGACCAATACGGCTTCCAGATTATTGATGGCAACTACAAGGGAAAAGCAAGTACTAATGGCTTATTTGTGAATGGTACTAAATGCTTTTCTCATAATCTCAGAAATGGAGATGTCATTGCCTTTGGCGGTAATCAAGCTCAAGGTAAATATTATGCTATTTCCAACCTCTCAGAAGAAGAATTTTCGGAATCTTCTGATGTTGAAGACTTATCTGGTTTCCTATCACAGCAAGCCAGTCCTGCCAATCCTTTTCAAACCCTAGCTGTCGATCCCAGCTTTGAAGCAGCTAGTGAGTCCGCCCTAGCTCGCCTAGCATCCTTCCCTGAACTGATTCCCAATCCAATTATTGAGATGGATTTCGAGGGAACAGTTACTTATCTCAATCCAGCCGCAACTCTCAAGTTTCCCAAACTTCGAGAAGTTGGGACGCAACACCCGATTTTAACAGGACTATTGAGTGGAGTTAACAATCTAGAAAAAAATTCTTTTGTGCGGGAGGTGGAAGTCGGCGCAGAAGTTTTTGAACAATCGGTTCTCTACCTTCCTGAAAGTGATTTAATTAGAACTTTTATTATTAGGGATATTACAGAGCAAAAACAAGCTACAGCTGAATTGCGTCAGCGCGATCGCTTGCTACAAGCAGTTGCGGAAGCCGCTAATTATTTGCTGGGGGAAATCAATTACGAAACTGGTATTCATCGAGCCTTAGCTGTACTGGGCGAAGCTGCCAAGGCAGATCGTGCCTATCTCTTTCAGAACCATCCTCATCCTGTTACAGGGGAAATGGCAGTCAGCTTACGGTTTGAATGGACACACACCTCTATTGAATCTACCCACCACCATTGGCAGAATCAGCTTTATCAACCTTCTGGATTAGCCCGTTGGTATACTGTTCTCTCTAGCGGCCAGTCGATTAGCGGACTCACCCCAAAATTTCCGATCGCCGAACAAGAATTCCTGATTCGAGATGGCATTCAATCCCTTCTCCTAGTGCCTCTTTGCTTCGAGAAGGAGTTCTGGGGTTATCTTGGCTTGGCAGACTGCACCTTTGAGCGTCATTGGTCTAGGCATGAAGAATCTACCCTTTTGACAATGGCCGCCAGTATCATTGGTACGCAGCAGCGTCAGCTAGTAGAAGAAAAGATTCGCTATCAAGCCCTCCATGACCTGCTGACAGGGTTGCCCAATCGCCTACTATTTAACGAACTGCTCAGTAAAACTCTGCCCAACGCTACTCGGAATGGCGAAAGTTTAGCTGTGATCTTCCTCGATCTAGATCGTTTCAAGGTGATTAATGACACCCTGGGGCACACTCTGGGAGATCAATTGTTACAAAGCCTCGCTCAAAGATTACAAGACTCACTCAGAGGCGGAGATACCATCGCCCGTTGGGGAGGTGATGAATTCACTATCTTACTCCCGCGAGTCAATGATATTGAAGAGGTAACGCTGGTAGCGAATAGAATGTTACAAGCCTTAGAGGATGCTTTCCATCTCCAAGGGCATGAACTTTATGTGACTGCCAGCCTCGGTATTGCGTTGCTTGATAGCAACAGTCCTGATGCCGAAACACTAATCCAGCACGCAGATGCCGCTTTATACTACGCCAAGGACAAAGGGCGGAATAACTACCAATTCTATAGTGTTTCCCTGAGCGCGAAAAATCCTGAACTGCTGACTTTAGAAAAGAGCTTGCGCTATGCCCTAGAACGCCAAGAATTTACGGTGTATTATCAACCTCGTGTGAACATTGCCACAGAAGAAATTACTGGTATGGAGGCTCTGTTACGTTGGCAGCACCCAGAGATGGGGTTGGTCGCACCCAGTGTCTTCATTCCCCTCGCCGAAGAAAGTGGATTAATTGTCCCCATCGGCGAATGGGTGCTGCGGACAGCCTGTAGCCAAAATAAAACCTGGCAAGATATGGGATTACCACCGATAACGATCGCTGTCAATCTTTCTCTGAAGCAGTTCCGCCAACCCAAATTGTTGGAGATTATAGCCGAAGTTTTAGAGCAAACGGGGCTGGAGCCACGCTTTTTAGAATTAGAAATTACCGAAAGCATAGCTATTGAGGATTTAAATTTTACCAGAACGGTGTTAGAGAATATACAGCAGATGGGTGTTTACATCTCCATTGATGACTTTGGTACGGGTCATTCTTCGCTCTCGCGCCTACAGCTTTTGCCACTCCACAATCTGAAAATAGATAAATCTTTTATTCAAGATTTGACGCACGATGTCAAAGTTGCTCATATTGTCAAGGCCATAGTTGGCTTGGGACAGAGCTTGGGATTGAAGTTGACAGCCGAAGGGGTAGAAACAGAAGAGGAACTGGCGTTCTTGAGATCGATCAACTGTGACGATGTACAGGGCTTTTTATTCTACCGGCCACTTTCTACAAAGATTGCCACAGAAATCCTCGAAAGTAAACAAGCAACACTCTAGTACAGCGCGGCGGAAATAAACAATAACAAAATCCCCAGTGGGTGAACAGAAGCCGATTATCTTGTCAAACAACTTTGGAAAACAGCAGAAATAGCTGTGGAAAGTCTGTGGAATCAAAGAACAAAAGTAGAGCTAATGATAAGAATTGCAAAAAGTTTAGATTTGTAATCTCTGCCGTTGCAGTATAACATCAGCCTCAGTATTCCCCAAGGAGCTAATCATGAGAGGATGGGTAAATGATCCACATTCAGGAGGGGTAAAAATCCCAGAGCAAGTTAAAGAGAGAACAAAGGAACGGATATTAGCCTATGCAGAGCAGTATTATGCAGGGAAATACATACGTATTGATGTACGCTTTAAGGGATATTTCTGTTACATAGATGCTTATAAAGAACCATTTTTACCAGATAGTTATGACCCATCAATGTTTAAAGTAACACGCTCAGAATATATAGAGAGGGTAAGAAATACACCAATTCATCTGTGTCGATTACGCTACAAAGGGAATGAAGAGAAATGGACAAAAGCTTTTTACACCTATAGTAATGAAAAATACGAACCTAGCGTATTTAATAATGGTACTTTTTATGGAACACCAGAAGAAGCATTTCAAAGTTCAGCATTGTATTTAGATTAAGGAAAAATTGATAATTTTTAATTATTTTTGAGATGAAAAATCTCAAATTGTTTGGCTGATCAAAGAAATAATTATATTGATCAAACTGAAATGCCTGAGCCTATTTTATTAACCCGAATTTTTGCCAAGCTTACTGCTAATGGTCGTATTCATCGCGTTCCTACGAGCGTTGAACCCTCGTAATTTGGCAACGGTATTGAGAAAGCTACTACGAAGACACCACGCGTGTAGGTGTTGGCATAGCCTCTCCAAGAGTTGCCCGTCGTAGACATCGCACTCTGAATTCCCCAAGCTTGTAAATGGGAAGTCGCTGTATGTCTAAATCTGTGGTTTCATTTGAAGGATATCAAATTATGATCGTGAACGTTGCACCCGCCATTATAGTATTAGGTCAAAATAGCGTCACAGTAGCACGCAAAATAATCACTGTCCTACCAGGGGCAACGCTATACGGTCTAGAGGGTCGCACATCTGAAGTTGATGTCAGCTTTACTAATTTTGGCGAGACGTTGCGCGAGTTATTTGTCCAGGGAACGCCGTTGATTGGCATTTGTGCCGCCGGTATTTTAATTAGGACGTTAGCTCCCATGCTCGCAGATAAACGACAGGAACCACCAGTGCTAGCTGTGGCTGAAGATGGTAGCGCTGTTGTCCCACTCTTGGGCGGACTTGCTGGAGTAAACGATTTGGCTCGCCGCATTGCCGAAGCCCTTGATGTCAAACCGGCAATTACGACCACAGGCGATTTACGTTTGGGTACAACGCTGTTATCTCCTCCCCCTGGATACCATTTAGCAAACCCAGACGATGCAAAGAAATTTATCTCAGATTTGCTAGCCGGGGCACAAGTCAAACTAGAAGGCACAGCACCTTGGTTGAGCGATCGCAAACTACCCATAGATCCAAAGGGAGATTTGACCATCAAAGTTACCGAAGGTTTGGTGACTCCTACAGCCAACTGCCTTGTCTACCACCCAGCAACGATCGCGATCGCAATTAGTGGCATGATTGATGATGCAGTAGCTTTAGTACAGCAGCTATTAGCTGATGCCAAATTAGAAAAAGCATCAGTCGCCGGGATATTTGCACCCACGATCGCTGCTGCCGATCCCGCAATCCACGCCGTAGCTAGCGCCTTGGGAGTGCCTGCCCGCTTTTTTACCCCAAATCAGCTAGAAAGTCTACTTTCACAAGGTTATAGCCCCGCCCAAGCCGTAGCGATCGCCGCCACAGGCACATCTCCCATTACTCCTTCATCTTCCCAGATTGCGATCGCCATTGCCCCTCAACCAATTGACCCCAACATCACAGGTCAGCCACGCGGACGGTTAGCGATTGTTGGTACAGGCCCTGGTGGATCACAATGGATGTCTCCCGAAGTGAAGGAGATACTCAAGTCGGCAACTGATTTAGTGGGTTACAAAACTTATTTAGATTTAGTCGGTTCTCTAGCTGATGGCAAGCAACGGCATGAGTCCGACAACCGCGAAGAAGAAGCACGGGCAAAAATGGCTCTTGATTTGGCTGCATCTGGGCGATATGTCGCTGTAGTTTCATCTGGCGACCCCGGTATATATGCAATGGCAACAGCAGTTTTTGAAGTGTGCGATCGCTTTGCCAAACCCGAATGGGACAGTATCGACATTCATGTAGCCCCAGGCATCTCCGCTATGCAGGCAGCAGCAGCAGCGATTGGTGCCCCCCTTGGACATGACTTTTGTGCTATTTCCCTATCTGATATTTTGAAACCTTGGTCTGCGATCGCACAACGAATTACTGCTGCTGCTGAAGCTGATTTCGTGATTGCTTTCTACAATCCTGTTTCCAAAGAGCGTACCTGGCAACTGGCAGAAGCAAGAAATATTTTGCTGCGACATCGAACACCAGATACACCAGTAGTGTTGGCCCGGAATCTCGGCAGACCAGGACAGACGGTGAAAGCGATCGCACTTGATGATTTAGCACCAGCAAACGCTGATATGCGAACAATTATTCTCGTTGGTTCCACAAAAACCCGAACCATCAAGCGCCCCGATGGTAATATATGGGTTTATACGCCGCGTCGGTATACCGAACAGGAACTATATTGAAAAAGAATTATTTAACCACTCCAGACGCAGAGAACACAGAGTAAAGAGATTAAAGAGAAATTTTTTGACCAAAATTTTTACCCACCTTGAAGGGGCTAGTCATATCATGTCCGCCAAATTATATCATGTCCGGGTAATTAGTTACGATATAAAATTTCCAGAGTCGTTATATTTCAACATCTCAGCGTCATTTTTATCGTAAGTGTTCAGGCGGACATGATATTACTCATAATAAAAGAACCCCACCCCCAACCCCTCCCCGCCGGCGGGGAGGGGAGCTAAAGCGCAGCTTTGGCGGGGTGGGGTTCCGGGTATTTATTATGCTTAATTGCCCTGACATGATATCATAGGGTCATTTCGCCCCACTCCCCACTATTTTTAATTCGCTTGCAACGGGGCATTTAAGACTTTCTCAATGCGATCGCGCGTTTCTAATAAGTGCGCTTTGGTATATTCATCATCGGAATTAACCTGCTTGAGTTGCTCATCCAATTGTTTGAGTTTATACCACGCCATCGTGCGAGCATCTTCTGGAACATATTGTTTCCGTAACACCATAGCCGTCAAAATCTTCAGATATTCACGCTGCAAGCCTCGCCGTAAACTGGAAATTTTCGTTAATTTACCTTTTGGTTTAATTACTTCCGTCCAGATATCTGACTGCAAAGTGTCAAATAATTCTGGAAGAGTCAGTGCTTTTCCGGGTGGAGTTTTGAGTTCGATATCCTTGAGGCGAGAAAGGCGATCGCCTGAGAGCAAATCTCGCAACACAGAACCCTGCATGAGTAGCACCAAATCATGAATTGGATAATCCAAACGGCCAACTTGCGGATCGCTACCCCAATGTCGCCAACGGGAAGGTGCTAATTTATTCAGTAGTTCTGGTGAAAAACTCAGGGCATCTTCGGCAAACACATACTTTTGCAGCGTCTGTAAAGCTTGCCGTTGTTGTTCAACTGGTACTGGTTCAAATGGTAATCGGTGTTGGCGGACTCCAGAGACTTTACCCTGAGGTATCTCACTAGGGTGAATGCGATAGAAAGACTGTCCCCCAATGTATTTTGTGGTATAGTATATTTGCTGAAAATAATTACCCAATACTGTGCTAAAACGTTCGCTCACATCAGTGTAACTATCACCAGGCAGTGGATAACGCTTATCCAGACGTGTCCACATCACCCGCGAATTATTCAACTGCCACTGAGAATAAAGTAGCACATTGCTGCTGTTATCCCAAGCATCGGCTGTGGGGTCAAGGTCATACACATCTTCATCTGTGGAATAACTCAACTCTGGTTTGTAGGATTGTGCAGCAATTTCTGACAAAATTGGCTTTTCCGCTATGGGAGTTGATGTCTGAATTGGCATGTAGCCGTACTTAATCGCCCATTCATCATAAGGCCCCACCATGCTGGGAAAATAATCTCCCTGCTTTGTACCTTGAGGAGCGATATTTGGGGGAATGTAATCCATCACGGAAGTTGTTAGACCTTTAGTTTTGGTAATTTCCGTATTATTCATCTCGTCTGGTGGTAGCAGTGTACTACCACGGAAGTTATGGCGTAAACCAAGAGTATGTCCAACTTCGTGAGCGATGATTAAACGTATATATTGATTGATATATTTTTTCATCTGATCGGGAGTGGCCATAGTATCAGGCAGCAGTGACATCGCCAATGAACCAAAGGCAAACTGGTTAGCAGCTTCCATCCCATAGCATAAATCGTACTCGCCTGCCATTTTCGATAAACGACTCAACAACCCCTGTTGTTCTTGCATCTGCTGAGGGACACCATTGTTTTTCGCATCTAAACCATTGGCGCAAAGTAGACGATTTTGCATCAAAGCTGATAAAGTAGTGCGATTTTCTGTTTGACTGGGTTGAACGATTTTGCGATAATCATTTTTGAGTGCCCGCACAAAGCTAGCATCCACGAGAATGTCTGCATCCAAAATTTCTCCAGTCAATGGGTTAACGCGAGATGGTCCCATTGCAAAATAACCATCGACTGTGTTAATCCAGCGAATCGTATTGTAACGAATATCTGCTGGGTCCCAGGTGGCGTCATCGGGCATTTGGCGGACTTCAATTGCATCTTTGAATCCCGCTTTCAGAAAGGCTTTATTCCACATTAGGACACCTTCTTTGATCGGATCGCGGTACTCTAAGGGCACAGCGTTATCAATCCAGAAGACAATCGGTTTTTTGGGAGGAGAAATTACTGCTTTCGGGTCTTGTTTTTCCAAATGCCAGCGATTGATGTAGCGGACAAAAGAATCGCCGCTATCGTCTTTAGATAAATCTTGGTAGGCGGTGATAAAATAGCCGATGCGATCGTCAGCAAAGCGCGGTCGATAATCTTGATTGGGTAGTTGGGAGAGACTATAGTGGACGCGCAGCGTAAAACCACGGTTGTCAGCTAGCGACGCAAAGTTTGGTATTTGATTCTCCTGGCCAGCGCCACCAGAGAAGTTTAAAACTGACTCAATTTCTAAGTTTTGGGGAAAAGCTTTCGCAGTGCCAAAATAGGACTGGTCTGTGCTTCCTGGTACTCCTAAACTTACAGATAATCCGGCTAAGTCTGTCAGCAACAAATCACCTAAGTCGATCAGAAGAGTTTTGCGTTGTGGATGAATGCTTTTAATCGAAATGGTGTAAAGAACAGAGTCACTAAAAGATCGGGCTAGCGATCGCGCCTGGGGATCTCCTTCACGAGTGCGAAAATTCACATTGCGAATCACAAAGTTTAGTTTATCATCCACCCGTTGGAAATAAAATAAAAAATCTTGCAAAGGCATACCACTGTAAATACCCCGTTCACCAATGCCCGATTCCAAGGTTGTTGTAGCTAGATAATTTTTATTAAGTTGCTCTGGCTTAATTTCTAGATAAATTTTATTCTTTTCTTTATTGCGATAAAGGGTGAATAATCCCCCTGACTTTTGGGTGTCTTTGGTTACTTCGTCAAAGGACTCTAAAACATCCTTTGCTGGTGGTTTTGCACTAGGATTAGGCTTTACATTCGGTTTTACTGGTGGTTTTATAGCTTGCAAAAATGGTTGCAGTCCTGCTTTTTTCAGGTCTTTTACTACCCAAATAAACGGTTCAGCCTGTACGTGTTTATTTTGATTAACTACCCAAACTTGCCCTGACGGTAGCCTCTGTTTCGGGGGAATATTTATACCCTTTGCCGATAAAGCTGAGATTTTAGTTGCAGAAGTTTCTGTCGTTAACTGACTAGAGGATTTTTCTCTACTTCTTTTCGTAACCACGGCTTCTACAACCCGTACAGCCTGATATTTGGTTGACAAATCTGTATCAATTATGTTAACAGATGGTGACTTGGCGCTAGCCGTTGCTATTCCTAAAAACAAACTATGTAACATAATCATATAAAAGGTTAATCTGTTTTTCATCCCATCTATACCCGATAATTATCCCGTAGTTCATTTTTAACTTTTACAAAGCTATATAGCCTGCTTTTTGTCGATTCTCTTAGGTGTTTTAGATTAAACAGCTAACTTTAGACTTCAATTTTAGTTGCCATTTTTCAGCTTTATCGGAAATTAAACGGTTTAACACCGAAGACACCTAGCTCTGAGTCGGAGTCACTCCGCCTCCCGCAGTCGCCACAACTTTGCAGAGGAGTCCGTTGGGTGGGCACCTCATGCTCTTAAGCAAGCTACGCACAGCGTCTCCGACACAAGAAGGAATTCCCGTGAGGAAAATACGCAAGGCACTGCCCTTCTTACGTAACTCTCTTGAATTTTTGTTTTACTATAGAATTCTTCCTAACAATTGCGTCTACAACAAACAGCAAGTATTATTCTTACATTCAGACTCATAAATTTATGTAAAAAAAGCATAACAAATTAGCCAAAACCGGAAAATTACTTGATTTTGGAACCGATTTTTAAGCTAACACTTTATTTATATCAGGAGAAGAAGCTTGAAGCTACTACAGGCTAGTAAGAAGTCGCCCTCCAGGAGCGCCGTTGGTATAGCCCATCAGGAGCATCTCAGTGAAAGCAAATATACCAGATTCTTGCTCCCTCTCCTTGGTAAGGAGAGGGTTGGGGTGAGGTTTTAAAAGGCTTTTTACACTCATTGAGATGCTCTCTAACCCATCGGAGAAATCGCCAACGAATGATATTTTTCGTGTAGTATTTATTGATACTATTAATTTTTGGCAGTGAGAAGCAAACTACCAGAGAAAAATTTTAATTCAGGATTATCAAAACACTAATAGAAATGTAACAACGGACACAGAAATGTCAACATATTTATCTCAAGTCTGGCTGCTGCTGAGAAATTATGTGAGAGGTACAAGGTTGCAAGAGATGCCAAAGACCACATCGCCAGAAACCGAAGCAGTTTTAGCTCTAGGAAAAAGTATTAAAGCAAACAAAAGTGTTAAATTTGCTCAAGATAATTTGCAGTCAGATTTATGCTCTCTAAGACTGCAAGAAAGCTTAGAAAAATGGACAATATCAAAGAGCGGTTTGACTTCTAAGATAGACTTGGGCATTCTCCCTGAAGGGTTTTGTTTTAGAGTGTGCGATCGCCAGATGCATGAAGAGATTTATGATTTACTGGGCAATGGTGCCCTGAAACCAGAAATAGTCAACCAACTAATGGAATTGGTTGTGACTGGTAAAAAAATTCACCTAGAACTGCTTTTCTGGCGGCTAGAAGATTTTTATCATCGCTGGTGTCAGGGAGAATTTATCGATGGGACACCAGATGATAACCTACCTCAGCAAACAAAGTTAAAGCTAGCCGCACAAAATATTGCTCTTGGGCTAAGACAGGTAGACATATATACAGGGCTGAACGTACTGATTTTACTCTTAGAGTTACACCGCTACGCCCAAGAGCGAGATGAACTAAAACAAAAAATCATCTTCTATCCATCTTCTCAACCGGACACAGATAATTTTTTCACATCCCAACTGCTGCGGATCATCAACTATAGCGATGCCCTGGAAATTGGCAACTTTAGCAGTATAGTCGGGCAATTCCTCAAAGGCGGCAACTTTCGGAGTGCTTATCTGGGCGATGCCAACCTCACCGGGGCAGACTTTAGCGGTGCCGACCTCAGCCGTGCTTACCTCGGCGATGCCAACTTAACTGGCGTAAACTTTAGCGGTGCCAACCTTAGCAGTGTCAACCTCGGCGATGCCAACCTCAGTGGTGCCAACCTCAGTGGTGCTAACCTCAGTGGTGCCGACCTCAGCAGCACCAACCTCATCGGTGCCAACCTCATCGGTGCCAACCTTAGCCGCGCCGACCTCAACCGCGCCGACCTTAGTAGTGCCGACCTTAACCGCGCCGACCTTAGCAGTGCCGACCTCAACCGCGCCGACCTTAGCAACACCAACCTTAGCCATGCTGACCTTAGCAATGCTATCCTTTTCGGTGCGAATCTAAGTGAAGCCAACCTCCGCAACGTCAGCCTTAGCCATGCCGACCTCTGTCGCGCCGACCTCAGTGGTGCTGATTTGAGTCACTCTATCCTCAATGGTACTAATCTCAGTGACACAATTCTTTTCAGTACCAACCTCAGTGATGCTATCCTGATCGCCGCCGACCTCAGCTACGCCAAACTTAACGGTGCTAAACTTAACAATGCCAGACTTAACGGCGCAATGTTCTTAGGTGCCGACCTCAGCGGCGTAGACCTGAGTCGGGTGATTCTCAACGAAGCCGACCTCAGTGGGGTGATTCTTAGCGAAGCCGACCTCAGTGGTGCTGACATTACCGACGCTATCCTCTTCGGTACAGACCTCAGCTATGCGAACCTTAATAGTGCTAATCTCAGTGGCAGTAATCTCAGTGGTGCTATCCTCAATGGCGCGGATCTCAGTCACAGCAATCTCAGCTATGCCATTCTGGGTGGTGCTGACCTCAGCGACGCCAATATGGAAAAAATGACTTGGGGTAAAAAGCAGCAGTGGGAAGATGTGCGCGGATTAGAGACAGCAGTTAATGTCCCGGAGGGGTTGAAGGAAGAACTGGGATTAAAATAATTCGTAATTCGTAATTCGTAATTCGTAATTAAGTTTTGTGGCGGGGATTTCACCCCGACACAAAACGTGCTGCCTGTCTTGCTGGGGAATTAAACTGAACATACTTTGTTGAATTAAGAAGACAGGGAGGTGACATTTTTACCTTTGCGTCCTTTGCGCCCTTTGCGGTTCGTTATTCTTATACACCATCTTCCAAGTTCAAAAGCTCGGCCTCGATTAAACACCCAAATTAACTTTGATAGGGGCGCGGCAGTTGGCGCAGCTTATGAGCAGTATCCAATTCACTATTGTTTTTTCTGCCATATCCCCAACCCAAGATGCGACGATATTCACCCATGATGTCACGTTCAATTAAATCATCCTCATTGACTGCAACATTGGTATGAGATTCAGGCGCAACATACAGCGCATCCGCAGGACAATATGCCTCACACATGAAACAAGTTTGACAGTCTTCCTGTCGGGCGATCGCGGGTGGTTGGTTGGGTACCGACTCAAAGACATTGGTAGGACAAACTTGGACGCACACATTGCAATTGATACAGAGTTTATGGCTGACAAGCTCGATCATGATACTGCTCCTGCTACAACTTTGATAATTAGGGTGTGGTTTGAGTGGTTAGTAGTGGTGGTGTAGCGATCGCGTTCCGCCCATCGGAGGGTGTCGCATCTGTTATCCAATCACGCCTCACCCAAAGCTTTTCTAAGCCGCCTGTGGCTTGATAATAACGCTGATTTGGATCGGTTTCGGGATAGTCCACGCGAATATGTTCGCTACGCGTTTCCGTGCGATGTAAAGCGCTAAAATATGCCCATCGCGCTACAGCCGTCAGAGAGGCCGCTCGACGAGAAAATTCCACATCGCGCACTGTATCTTGTTTCGGATTCGCCTGTACCTGCTCCCATAGTTTCTCTAATTTAGAAAGAGAATCCAAAAGTCCCTGCTCAGAACGGAAATGATTCTTGTCTAGAGGGAACATCTCGTCTTGAACACCACGCACGATCGCTTCGCTATCAAATGAAGAGGAAGATGGTGAAGGCGTTCCGCCCACCCCAGGCGATCGCAATCCGGCTTGACCCGCAGGACGCGCAACCCGTTTATTTGCATGATTGCCGAGACTACGTGCAAAAGCTGCTGCCCCAACTCCAGCCCATTGACCTGTGGAAATCGCCCAGGCTGCATTGGGACCACCACCACCTGAAGCTAAACCTGCTAGGAATTCACGCGAGGCTGCATCCCCTGCGGCATAGAGTCCGGGTACTTTCGTACCGCAACTATCATCGGTCAAACGGATTCCACCTGTACCACGGACTGTACCTTCTAAAACTAGTGTTACAGGCACTCGTTCTGTATAGGGGTCAATGCCAGCTTTTTTGTAAGGTAGATAAGAGATGAAATGAGACTTCTCAATCACTGCCTTAACTTCCGGCGTAGCTCGATCCAAACGGGCATAAACAGGCCCTTTCAAGAGTGCATTGGGAAGGAAGGATGGATCGCGACGACCATCGATATAACCACCAAGATCATTACCCTCTTCATCGGTAAAGCTAGCCCAGCCAAAGGGAACACCCCGTGTCACCGTGGCATTGAAAGCGGTGGAGATGGCATAGTGATTAGAGGCTTCCATACTGGAGAGTTCGCCGCCAGCTTCCACTGCCATCAGCAGTCCATCACCTGTATTGGTATTGCAACCTAATGCTTTACTCAAGAATGCACAACCGCCATTCGCCAGGACTACTGCACCAGCACGAACGGTATAGGTACAATGATTTTGCCGTTGCACACCTCTTGCTCCAGCTACTGAGCCGTCGTCAGCCAATAAAAGCTCTAGAGCCGGACTTTGGTCGAGAATCTTCACACCAACACGCAAGAGGTTTTTGCGAAGTACCCGCATATATTCAGGGCCATAATAACTCTGGCGCACGGATTCCCCATTTTCTTTGGGGAAACGATAGCCCCAATCTTCTACTAGGGGCAAACTCAGCCAAGTTTTTTCGATCACACGCTCTATCCAACGTAAGTTAGCTAGATTTTTTCCTGAGCGATAACGCTCTGATAAAACTTTGTCCCAATTCTCTGGAGAAGGTGCCATGATGCCATTGCCACTGGCAGCAGCTGCACCACTCGTACCCAGAAAACCTTTATCCACAATGATTACTTTGACGCCTTGGGATGCGGCTGCCCATGCTGCCCATGCGGCGGCAGGACCACCACCAATTACCAGAACGTCAGCCGTTAATTGTAGTTCATTTTCGCTATCGGCTCTTAGCAATTCCTTGTCCTCCTTTTTGGCAGTCAATTTCATACTTTGCGACTGTGAGCGGCTTCTACAGACAAAAATCCATCCACCTGCATTAGACACAACCTCTAGTAAGCACCACGTTTTGCTAGTAAGTAAGTCGTTGGAAATAAACCAAATTATGTTACGAAACGTAAATAGGCTTAAAACCTTGACCAATGACGAATGACAAAGGACAGCCCCAGCCAGTTAGCTTTAATTGCGCCGACTTACTTAATTCGTCATCAATGCCGTCTTCGACAATGTGACCTTTCTCAAACACTTACAAAGAATGTGTACGGCAAATGACAGTTAACATGGTAATCTAATTATTAGTGTTTCAAACATTTATTGCAAATTAATTTCTGATCCGTTTGGAGGGAGCATTAGGTAGAGTGGCGGCGAAAGTAATTTAATCGGCACTCAAGCGATCGCTGGTCATTTGTGCTAATCAACACATTTCACCATCCGATCGCAAACCAACTCCACGTTTCACCATCACCGAAGTAGATAAGCTGGCGGCACGCACTGCATGAATAAGCAAAAGACGGATATGGCGATCGCACCTTAACAGATAGAAGCGCTATAAACTTCCCGTTATTCCAGCAGTCTAAAAATACAGTCACCTTATACTACTGTAAATCGATAGAGTTAGTGTATGATACTAGCAACTGCGATCGCTTCCTTTGAAATATTGCTTTCACTTGATAGCAAAATTCCAAAAGAAACGGACAAGTGCGAACACCACCCGATAAATCAAATTCTGGAGAATCTACATGGGTTACAAACATATTGAAGTCAAACAAGTAGCTGGTTTCATCGGTGCCGAAATCGGTAACGTAGACCTTTCCCGTCCTCTGAATGATGATCAAGTCAAAGAAATTCGCAAAGCACTATTGAAGTGGAAAGTCGTGTTCTTTCGTGGACAGAACATCGATCATGCTGCCCAGGTTGAATTCACATCTCGTTTCGGCGAAGTGACTTTCGCGCATCCACTCGGAGAGCCGGAACCAGTTCCGGGATTTCCGCAGATCAAACCCGTAGACCGTAGCCTCTATGAGAAGCAGTACGGTTTTCGCACTGGTGGTCCTTGGCACACAGACGTAACGGCAGCTATTAACCCACCAGCAGGGTCAATTTTACGTGCGGTTAATGTCCCTAGCTTCGGTGGTGACACCCAGTGGAGTAATCTTGTTGCAGCTTATGAGGGTCTATCAGCACCTCTGCGATCGCTTGCAGATACATTGAAAGCTGAACATCGGTTCAATGGGGGTGGGCATCAACCCCGCAGCAGTAAGTTCGCCGAGCGCATCGCTGTCAATCCACTAGTCTCAATCCACCCAGTAGTCAGGGTTCATCCTGAGACTGGTGAGCGTGCGTTGTTCGTTAATCCTGGCTTCACCTCGCACATTATTGATGTGTCACGAGAAGAAAGCAAGCTGCTGCTTGAGTTGTTCTTCAACCAAATCACCAAGCCTGCCTATACCACCCGTTTCCGTTGGAACAATGGGGATATCGCCTTCTGGGATAACCGCGCCACTGTGCATTTAGCTCCTCAAGATTTAGATCATTTGGATGTCGAGCGTCTCTTATATCGCACCACCATCACTGGCGATGTTCCAGTTGGGGTTGATGGTTTCCGCTCAGAAGTAGTTCAAGGTGAGGCGTTCAGCGCAGAAGTACCAACCGTCTTCAAGCAGAAAGCTGAGTCTAAAGAAGCCCAACCAGTGCTTTCGTAACCTACAAAGTGCAAGGAGAAATTTTTATGACATTTACTGCAACACGAATTGAGATTACGCCTACTGGAGCAGCTTTAGGAGCAGTTGTTACTGGTGTTGATGCCAGTCTTGCAGCACAACCAGAAGTAATTCTACAACTCAAGCAGGCATGGCGCGATCATCACATCCTGATCTTTAAAAATCAACAATTGACTGACGACCAATTATTAGCGTTTGCGAATTACTTTGGCGACATTCTCCAACAGCCTGCCTATATCCGCAAAGGAGAAACCGAGCCGTACCTGCCGCCCCTTGTCCTGACTCTTGCAAATGCTGCCTCCGAAGAAAGTTCCGTCAATGTTGCACCCAACTATCGTGAACTTTTACCCCATATTGATCATGACTGGTTGCCTACACCATCTAGCGGTTCATTTTTATATGGGTTAGAACTGCCTGAGAATGGCCCTGATACCTATTGGGTGAATTTGATTCAGGCTTACGAAGAACTAGACGATTCTACCAAGCAGCAGATTGCTAGTTTGCAGGTGCGCCATTTTAATTTCTATGGCAAGTATCGGGATGAGTATCCTGAGCCTAGCTACGCAGGCGGTCGTTCCGTTGAACCCGGTGAACGAGTTGCTACCCATCCTTTGGTTCGCACTCACCCGGATACTGGCAAGAAAGTTCTCTTCCTAAATGCCGCTAGCGAGGTAGATATTATTGATTACGACCCAGTGGAAGGGGCAAAGCTAATTGAGCGGTTGCGGGAACACATTAAGCAACCCCACTTTGTTTATCAACACCACTGGAGCAAGGGCGACCTACTTTATTGGGACAACCAGGCAACGGCTCACTATCGCCCCGAATTTAATTCCAACGCAACCCGGGTTTTGAAGCGGGTTAGCATTCGAGGAAGCCGTCCTTTCTAAAGTTCAGCTAGCTAAAGGTTGTGAATTCTTTCAGATAGAAAACTTTACTCCCCCTTTCCTTCTCGAATTTAGAGACGCAGAGGGGGTTAATTAACAGAAAAGCTAGTTTTGACACCAAACCGGATGCGATTTGATCTAGCCTTCTTGTCAAGGATAGAACCCTCTAATCGATTCGGTGAGCTTGCAGAGATTTTGCTCCCACGGTATCAGCGTCAAGATGAGATAGAAAGCTATGGTCAGACCGCAAATTGGAAAGTACTCAATATCCAGGCGTGATTTACTTTACACTTTTTATGGGTTAATGTCTTTTACTGCCTTAGTCAGTTGTGGAACAAACAACGGCAGCACAGGCAATAGCAGTGCAAAGAACAGCAGCACAACTTTGAGTGCTAATGCCACTAGTAACAATAAAGGCAGTACCAAGCTGGTTCGACTTGGCTATCAAGTTTCCGGGGATCTAACCCACGAAAAAGGCGCGATCGAAAAACGCTTGGCTCCTCAAGGAATAGGTGTTACTTGGTCTCAATTTGTGTCTGGGCCTCCGCTCTTGGAAGCCTTAAATGTGGGTAGCATTGACCTTGGGCCGGCTGGCGAAACGCCACCCATTTTTGCTCAGGCAGCTGGTACCAATCTGATTTATGTAGTTAATATCCCACCAGGTACTGGAGAAGGTTCCGCAATTGTTGTGCTAAAGGATTCTCCAATCCAAACATTGGCAGGTCTTAAAGGTAAAAAAGTTGCTTATTCTAGAGGAACGGCTCAGACCTTTTTTGTGGTGAAAGCGTTTGAAGAGATCGGGTTAAAAATCAGTGATATTGAATCAGTGAATCTAACCGTTGCAGATGGAAGAGCAGCGTTTTTGAACAAGACGGTTGATGCCTTTGTAGAAGGTGATCCTAATCTGATCAAGCTGCAACGAGAAGGCAGTATTCGGGTATTACGAGACGCGCAAGGAATTAAGACGCCAGGAAGCTATTACCTAGCTTCACGAGATTTTGCAATTAATAATGCTGAACTATTGAAAGCAATTTTGTCAGAGTACTACCAAGTTGGGCAGTGGGCAAACAAAAACAGGCGGGCTGCTGCCGAAATCCTCGCACCGAAGGTCAAGACTGATGTCGATACTATGGAGTTGACGCTGACGAGAAGAAAATATGACATGAAACCAATTACTGAGGAAATAATTAGCGCTCAACAAAAGGTTGCGGATCTTCTGTATGAACTGAAGGTTGTACCAAAACAAGTCGATGTTAAAGGAGCAACCTTAACTACCCAGCAGTATGCAACGATTACACCGGATGCCGTTAGGAATCAGGGGTGAACTACTCCAACCTAAGACGGACGTAGCTCTCCCAATTCATCGGGAATAGCCGTCCCTTATCCGATAATTCTTAGCTAACCTAATTGTTAGTAGAACATAGTAAAACTTCCCTGATGAAAATTTGGACCGGACAACTAGGCGATCGCGTAAGTAATATCATTTACCAGTATTTACCCGCCTTTCGCTGGCGTAATTTTCGCCTATTTTTTGGGGGACAGTTACTATCAATGTCTGGGACATTTATGACCCAGCAGTTAACTATTCCCTGGCTGGTATACGATTTGACTAAATCGGCTTGGTTGTTGGGAGTTGCAGGCTTTGTGCAATTTTTACCGACGTTATTAGTGATTCCCTTTTCGGGCGTCTTGTCCGATCGCTGGAGTCGTCGTGATTTGTTAATGGTGGTGCAGATATTGGGAATTAGCGTTTCCCTGGCTTTAACGATTCTTACCTTTAGGAATTCGATTACGTTTCCCATCTTATTAGTACTGAGTGTTCTCAATGGTTTTCTCAAGGGATTAGATATGCCCGTGCGTCATACAATCGTCACCGAAACCGTAGACGATCACGCTGATTGGGGCAATGCGATCGCCTTGAATTCAGTGATGTTAAGTTCCTCTCTGGTATTGGGACCGGCTATGGGCGGGATTTTGATTGCGACGCTAGGAGTGAAATATTGTTTTCTCTACGATACCCTCAGCTATATCCCTGCCATCTTTACCCTGCTAGCCATGCGGCTGAAAGTCAGATCCACACAGATTCTTACCAGCCTTAGCGATACTTTGCAGAAATTGCGGGAGGGCTTTGAATATGTCTCCAAATTCCAGCCGATTAGAGCAATTTTATTAATACTGGCGTTACAAGGTTTAGTCGGGATGTCTCATATCGCGCTCATGCCCGTCTTCGCGGTTAAGATTTTAAATGGGGATGCAACTACGATGGCTCACCTCAGCATCTCAGCACCGATTGGATCGTTTCTTGCTTGTTTGTATCTGAGTGTCAGGCGAGGGATTGCGGGCTTAGAGCGTTTGATTGTAGTCGCTCAAGTCTTGATCGGGATGAGTCTGATCTGCTTCTCACTATCGCGTCAAGTTGGATTATCCATAATCATACTAGTGTTTACAGGCTGCTTTTCCATCCTCGAAATTACCAGTAGTAATATGATTATCCAAACCCTAGTTGCCGAGGATAAGCGCGGACGGGTGATGAGTTTTTATGCCCTAGCAATGGTGGGTACGATGCCCTTTGGAAATCTGTTAGCTGGAACTTTGGCAGATAATTTTGGTGCGACTAATGCCTTGATTGTCTGTGGTAGTCTGAGTATCTTAGGTGCGCTATGGTTCTCTGCACAATTGCCAGCAGTGAGGCGTTGGATTGATCGCTAAACAAGTTGTTTCTCTTTAGAGAAGTGGGATCTTTGCACCTACCCTACTGGTAAGTGCAAAGGCGCAAAACAAAAAGATATTTATGCAACAAACGCCATGAATTAACGTGAGATCGACAAGCCTTATTTGACCTCTCCCCCAGCCCCTCTCCGAGGCGGAGAGGGGAGCAAAAAGCTGAATTTTCGTTGCTCCTCCCTTTCCGCTTGCCTAACGGCAGGCTGACGCCAACGGAAAGGGAGGCTGGGAGGGAGAGGTTCATCGAACTCACGTTGAATCAAGTTGATAACGAAGTATAAAAATATCTCTTACCTATTCTCTACTGCTCTTTGGCATCAGGCGCGGGTGAACCAGGTATGTATTTGACTTGCTCGATCGCACCAGTGTATTTAAAGACCCCATATTTTTTGTAGAGATCCCATGACACAGGACTACGGGCATCTTTACCAATGTCCAATCCTTCATAGGGAAAGCCACCAAACGTTAGCCCCAGCTTACCCGCCGCGACTTGCTTTCCGTTGACGGAGAGTGTTCCAGACCCCTGGCGCTTGCCCAGTGCATCGTAATTCAAATCGATGTTAAGTTGACCTGGCTGTAGCGGGACTGCGGGAAACTTAATTGGCTGACCATAGTTATTGTGTTCGTAGAACAGCTTGCCATCCTCAATATAGAAGATATAACCAACTTCCTGTCCACCGTGGGCAAGAATCACCCCGCGATCGCCTGCTTTATACTGAGCCTTCACCTGGATGGTATAATCGCGATCGCTCACCAACGGCAAAATGTCCGGTTCCAGTACCAACTCACCTACATGGAATGTCTTCGGTTTCACTTTATTCTTGATATAAGGCGGCACTCCTCCATCTTGCGTGGATTCTAACAGGGGATAAACTTGATACTTGAATGCCGCAGCATCAAAGGCTGCTGCCAGTTCTTTGACTTTCTCTGGATACTGGTTCGCCACATTGTTGGTTTCGGAGTAATCTTTGTTCAGGTTGTACAACTGCCACTCGGAGTCACTAAATGGTTTCCCGATCTCATGTTCGGTGACAGCATACCAACCATTTTTGTAATACCCTCTATTGCCTGAATTCTCATAGTATTGTTCAGTTCTTTGAGAGGGCGTATTGGCATTATTCAAGAGATAGGCAAAGCTGATACCTTCTAGAGGTTTCGTGGGTTTACCATTAAAACTGTCGGGATGCTTGATGCCCGTCAATTCCAGCAGGGTAGGTGTAATGTCTGAGATGTGCGTAAATTGTGTCCGGGTAGCACCCAAATCTTTGATTTTTGCTGGATAGGAAACAATCAATGGATTCCGTCTACCGCCCCCAAGGGTAAGGGACTTGTACCGCTTCAGGGGTGTATTGGAAACCGTTGCCCAGCCAATGGGATAGTGAGGCGCAGTTTGAGGACTACCTATCAACTCGAACCGACTGATATCCAGGGCTTTATCCTCTGGTAAACCGGAGTAATGTCGGGCTACATTCGTCGTGCCATTTGGCCCACCTTCTCCAGAACCCCCATTATCAGAAGCTACAATGATAATTGTGTTGTTGAGTTCCCCGGTGGACTCTAAATACTCATAGAGTTTGCCAAAGTTTTGATCCAGGTTATCAACGAAGGCTGCATAGGCTTCTTGGTAACGAGCAAATAGCTTTTTATCCTCAGCCGATAGTGTATCCCAAGCTTTAACCCCTGGATTTTGGGGTGGTAGTTGAGTGTCGGCAGGAATTAGCTTTGATGCAAGTTGCTTCTGGTACCGTTCCCGGCGTAGCACGTCCCAGCCGACATTATACTTGCCTTTATATTTAGCAAGGTCTGCTGGATGAATATTAAACGGTGAATGAACAGCATTGTTGGCAAAATACAAGAAAAATGGCTTGTCTTTTGACTTAGTTTTTGCTTGTTTGAGCAATGCGATCGCTTTTTCTGTCCAGTAATCAGTAGTCAGGAAATTCTCAGGATAGCGATCAACTGAAATCGGCGTATTGTCTTCGTAGAGAATATGGGGTTTCTGGGGATGTTCCAATCCATCTAAGAAGCCAAAGAAATGTTCAAACCCCCGTTGTAACGGCCAGGAATTTAAGGAAGCGGTAGGGGTGCGATCGTAAGTTTGAGTCAAATGCCACTTCCCCGTCAGCAGGGTAGAATAGCCATTGCTACGTAAAATTTCTGCCAGAGTCACGACATTGCTCTGAATTTCACCCGCATAACCAGGAAAACCAGGGTTTCCCTCAGCAACCCAACCGACACCCGCAGAGTGGGCATTTAATCCCGTCAATAAAGCTGCTCGTGTGGGAGAACACAGCTGGTGGGTTGTGAAGTTGCTAAACCGCAGTCCGTTAGCTGCCAATTTATCAATATTCGGTGTACTGATTTCTGAACCGTAGGGGCCTAAATCCGAAAATCCCAAATCGTCAATTAGGAAAACAACAATGTTGGGTGCCCCTTTTGGTGCTGTGCCGGATGAAGCCAGAGGTTTGTTGGCTAAAACCGATGGGGGCTGTGGAGTCCACCAAGGCGTTGATTCTGCTAAGGTTCTGCCGATTTTGCCTTTAAATCCAGCGTAAGCTTGCGTACTTGCATTACCTGCTCCCTTCGCAGGGTTCTGAGCTAAACTGCTGGCGATCGTTGTGCCAGTAACCAGCAAGATGCTAAACACAACTAGTGCTAACCAAGCGGTGGGTGAAACAAGTTTTTGCTTGACTTTTTGAATGAATGATAGATTCCGTTTTCTGTTCAACAGACCTGCCTCCTGACAAGCGATACCTTCTCCTTAACAGAAGATTCATAGTACAAATAAACGAAAATATTATACTATATGTCTATCGAATTATCGTAGTATTAATTTCAGCTAAAGCACATACCTGCGCGGAATGTGGGATTAAACCTTACCGCTTCCGATCAAATACAACAGCGCCATACGAACGGCGACACCGCTGGTAACTTGCGATTGAATAAGACTAAATTCCGGGTCATCCATCAAATCAGAACTAATTTCAACACCACGGTTGACTGGGCCTGGATGCAAAACTTTGACGTTAGGTTTAGAAAGTTGCAGCTTTGTGCGTGTAATGCCAAATAGCTGATGATATTCTCGTAAACTTGGCAGTAAATGAGCCGTCATGCGTTCCTTTTGCAGGCGCAAAGTCATGACAAAATCAGCATTCTGCAAAGCTGGTTCTAGTTGCCAATGTAGAAATAGTTGGGGAGTGGGGAGTGGGGAGTGGGGAGTGGGGGATGAGAGAATTAATTTGTCTTCTCCTGCTCCCTGCTCTTTCCCCTCTACTTGCTCAGAGATATACTCGGCAAATAACTTGGGTAAGAGGGTGGGTGGTGCTGCGAGATGCACTTCGGCACCACTGGCAATTAAACTCCAAATATTCGATCGCACCACACGAGAATGGAGAATATCCCCAACAATGGCAATCTTTTTTCCTTTTAAAAGTTCCAATCGGGGGTGATCTGGGTCAATTAGAGTACAAATCGTAAATAAATCTAGCAGTGCTTGGGAAGGATGCTCATGTTGACCATCACCAGCATTGAGAACACTAACTCGTACACCTAGACGATCCATTTCAGCCGCGATCGCATTCGGTACTCCTGCCTCTCGATGGCGGACTACCATAATATCAGTTCCCATCGCCAAATAGGTTTTCGCTGTGTCGAGAATTGTCTCTCCCTTAGTCATAGAGGAAGATGCTGCGGCGAAGTTCAGCGTATCCGCACTTAAGCGTTTGGCAGCGAGTTCAAAACTGCTGCGAGTCCGAGTAGAGGGTTCAAAAAATAAATTCGCCACCACCTGTCCCTGCAAGGTTGGTACTTTCTTCGTCCGCCGTGATAGCACCTCTTGAAAACTGGCAGCAGTTTGCAAAACAGTATCGTATTCAGTGGTAGTGAAATCAGCTAGGGAAAGAATGTGATGACGATTCCAGGTGGTAGTAGGCATAAGATGTGGGGAGTGGGGAGTGGGGGATGAGGGAGCAGGGGGAGATGAGGGAGCAGGGGGAGAAAGAATAACTCATGCAATGCCCAATGCCCAATGCCCAATGCCCAATAACCAATACCTATCACGTTGGTAAATGAAAAACATTCAATGCTAGAGAAATCAGACTGAGAAAAGTTAAAAAACCAATTGTATCTAACATTGTTGTTACTAACGGCCCGCTAACTAGGGCAGGATCAAGCTTCAGTCGTTTCAAACCCATTGGCAGTAAAGTGCCCAGTGTAACAGCCACAATTGTATTAGTTGCCATTACCATTCCGGCAATTAAAGCCACCCATCGCTCTTGGGGTCGCGCCCAAATTAAGGAAAGTAGGATCATCGTTGTGGCTAAAGCTAGGGCTGTACCTAAACCAGCTAAAAGTTCTTTGCGGAGAATTTTCAAGGTATCTTTAGGTGTTACCTCGCCTACTCCCAAGCCGCGAATTGTCACCGTTAATGATTGAATACCAACAGTGCCACCGGTGTTAGAAAAAATCGGCATAATTACTGCTAAAACTGGCACTGCGGCAATTACAGATTGAAAAGGCGCGATCGCACTGGCTGCACCAATATACAGTGCCATAATGCCCAACAGCCAAGGCAAGCGGTTGCGGATGGTGAGTAGGGGAGAGGATAAAGCGGCTTCATCACCACTCACACCCCCCAGTTTTTGAATATCTTCTGTGGCTTCTTCTTCCAAAATATCCATGACATCATCAATGGTGACAATGCCTACCAATCGGTCTTCTCGGTCAACCACGGGGATAGCGATTAAGTCATAGCGCTGCATGATTCGCGCCACTTCTTCTTGAGGGGTTTCAGTTGTCACCTTAATGACGCGATCACTAGCAATATCCTTGATGGAAACATCGGGAAAGGTAAACAATAACTGACGCAGTGAAACTACTCTCACCAGCGTCCGGTTATCATCTGTGACGTAGGCGTAGTAAATCGTCTCCTTGTCTTCGTCCTGACGGCGGATTTTGCTCAGGGCTTCACCTACAGTCAATCCTTCCCGCAGCCGCACATATTCGGTTGTCATCACCCGCCCAGCCGTGCCTTCGGGATAGCCGAGAATCGTTGCTGTTGCTTGCCTTTCTTCTGGACTCAGTTCTTGTAATAGCCGTTTGATTACCCCAGCAGGTAGTTCATCAAACAATTCTGCCCGTTCGTCGGGACTCATGGCTTCTACAAGTTGCACTACCTGGACATCATGCAGAGAATTAAGTAGTTCTTCCTGCACCTCTGTAGGCAGATATTCAAATACATCAATTGCTTGAGCTTTGTTGAGTAAACGGAATGCGATCGCCCGTTGTTTTTCAGGCAATTGTGTAATGTATTCTCCCACATCCACAGGTTGCAAGCGATTTAAATCCCATTTCAACTGGTTTAAATCGGTAGTATCAGTCAGCAAATCCCGAATATCTTGTGTGAGCATAATATATATCTCCTAAGTCTCCCCCGCGCTGGGAGACTTCCTCGCCAGTTCAGAGGAGGTTGATACTGCCATCTGGTGGACTATGGTCCATAAAATTTCAACAATTTAATATCGATATCTAATTCAAGGCATCGCTAGTCATCATCCTAACCCGGAATAGCCCTCTTCGGTACATACTGAATACAGTTAAAATATTTACAACATTATAAGTAGTCTTTGGTATCAAGCAACTTCATGCGTAGTCACCTGGACGACGAAGAATCAAAAATGGGTTGACAGGTTTCACTTCATAGTCGCGGTAATCTGTTTGAGCTTTGGCGATCGCTCTTGGGTGTGCCTACTTTACTATATACTTAGATATATAAACAAAAGTTGATACTCTGTTACCAGCGCGATCGCTCTTCTCCTAAAAGTCACTTTTTGTAAGTGATTTGCAAAAAAAGTATTAATGGTGATATATTTAATTTGAAGTTACGAGTTACGTAACGCATAACGTGTACTACTGTTCTGCTGCCGCTATTATGTCTCCGTCAAATGATTTTCCGAAGTACAAGGATAAAAGGACGGAGGAGTTTGTTGCTGGTAAAAGGGTAAAAGAGTTTCAGTCTTTTGAGAGACAAGCGTATAAACGACTTGAAATATTAGAAGCCGCCACTAGTAAGGAGGATCTAATGCAGCTACCTAGCAATCGCTTTGAGTCTCTAGGAGGAGATAGAAAAGGTCAGTACAGTATCCGAATTAACGAGCAGTGGAGAATTTGTTTTAACTGGACAGAAGGATCTCTTAAACCATTCAACATAGAAATCATAGATTATCACTGAAAGAGGTAAAATGACACGTCCACCTATCCACCCTGGAGAAATTCTTGCTGATGAAATTAATGAATTAGGGATGTCTGCAAGCGAACTAGCGCGTGTTCTGGATGTGCCTAAAAATCGGATTACCGAAATAATTAATGGACAGCGAGGAATCACTGCCGATACAGCTTTGCGATTGGCACAGTATTTTGGGATTAGCGCTGAGTTCTGGATGAATTTGCAAAAAAATTATGAGCTTAGGTTAGCTGAACAAACAGTAGGCAAAAAAATCCAAGAGACCATTCGCCCTCGCGTATTAACTTCTTGTACATAAGTCACAGTTTATATTACCAGAGCTACTAGCACAGCTATTAAAATGAGAATGTAACCACCCACATATCCAGAACAGCTGCGAAGCCTCCGACAACAAATTGGTTGAGAACTGTCTCAACTCGAAACTGAAATTACTGATGACGATAAAATTAACGACGAAGGCGAAGATGAAGAGTGGGAGTAACAATGATTGGCACTAGTCAACTAAATATTTACTTTATAAATGCTCTCTTAGGCAGTAAATTTCCAAAGTTTAACATTTCCATGATGATCTCCACATACCAAATACCTATTACTTATAGCTAATGAGTTGATCCCTGCTTTGTGTTTACCTGGAAATTCTTGCAAAATTTCTTTGCTTTCAGTACACGATATCCTGATATTTCCATTTAGTGTAGCAGTGATGAGAATACTACCGTTATGATTTAGGAGAACGTTGGGGACAAATGGGCCACCATCCGATGCTGGTGCTGCTTCAATTATTTGTATTCTTTTGCCACTCATAGTATCCCATAGGTACACTTCGTTATGTCGATCTGATGCAGTAGCTAGAACCCTTCCTCTATCGTCAATTGAGCAGTAACTCACTTCTCCATAATGACTATCAGGGAAAGCTCTAATAAGTTTTGTAGAAGGCATTTCCCAAACTCGATTTTCTCCAAGTCCGCCTCGTGCATACAACCGTTCTCCATTATTATTAAAGGCTAATAGGTCAAATTCCCAGAATCTTTCGTCACTAATTTCAGCAATCTGCTTCAATGACTTTAAGTTCCATATAATGACTTTGATTTGATGTGAGTAATCTATCGCCGCAGCCAAGTAATTAGCTCTAAGATTGATTGCAAGACATCCTACAGCACTTGGCGTCTCTAAAGTTTGTGAAAGCTGATTAGACAAATAATTCCAGATTTTTATTCTCTTGTCCCAACCTCCACTAATTACATTACCCTTCTCTCCAATTACAACTGAACTAGCATTACTATCATGAGAGTATGAGGCGATAAGCTCACCAGATAAAAGATGCCAAATACTTACCTTTCCATCTGTTGATGAACAAGCAAGAATTCCTTGCAATTCATCAATAGCAATCTTTGCGATTCCTATATATGAATTACGTATTTTATGCGATCGCAAAACTTTAAAGAGTTTTAATGGCGATAAATATTTTTTTCTCTCATCTTCAGATAGCTTGAGCCAAGGTAAGGAAGCTTTGTTGTCTAGCCCATAAGAGAAAAATTCATCCTTCATAACTTTGTTTATTGGATTTCGGTTGCAGGCTTTCAGTAGTAGTGCTGTGAAAGAAATCGTAATAAATTCTTTCCGCGTCATAACGTCCTAAACGTTCAGTGAACGTTCGCTGAAATTAGCACTGGTTTATCTACTGTAAACTATCAACAAGAAGAATTCGTTATGCCTTAAGCAAAACATAAATTTAAGTATAAATTGTTATTCGTATAAATGAAGATTTGAACAAATATCAGATTTTAGTTTGCGATCGCTAAAATTAAGTACTCAGAAACCTATTTACACGAGATAATAATAAACTCACACTACCCTCAGCTGTTGTCCCATCAACCATTACAGAACTTGTTCTGACTTGGTTTAGGTAATTAACTTCACAGTCACAGGGTCGAATTTTGCAAGTAGTTCTGAACCAAATCATGAAAACATCCACCGAATTGCTAGCTCGTCTGGAGTATTATTACCAGCAAATCAAAACAATCATTCTGACTCGCCAGAATCCGATTACTGGTTTACTACCTGCGAGTACAGCGATTACAGCCCACGGCGATTATACTGATGCCTGGGTGCGAGACAACGTTTACAGCATTTTGGCAGTTTGGGGTTTAGGACTTGCATACCGCAAGATTGATGACGATGAGGGACGCACTTATGAGCTAGAACACAGTGTCATCAAATTGATGCGCGGGTTGTTGTTTGCAATGATGCGACAGGCTCATAAAGTAGAGACATTTAAACATACTCAGTCGTTACTGGATGGACTGCACGCTAAATATAATACCGCGACTGGCGACATTGTTGTTGGTGATGACGAATGGGGACATTTGCAACTGGATGCCACATCTATATTTTTACTGATGTTGGCCCAGATGACCGCAGCCGGATTGCAAATAATTTATACAATTGATGAAGTGAATTTCGTCCAAAATTTGGTTTACTACATTGGACGAGCTTACCGTACACCAGATTACGGCATTTGGGAACGTGGTAATAAAATTAATCGTGGTAGTGCTGAGTTAAATGCCAGTTCCGTAGGCATGGCAAAAGCTGCTTTAGAAGCTATCAACGGACTGGATTTGTTTGGTGTGCGTGGTAGTCAAGCATCGGTGATTCATGTGCTACCAGATGAAATTGCCCGCGCCCGGATTACTTTAGAATCCTTATTACCGAGAGAATCTGGTTCCAAAGAAATTGATGCGGCGCTGTTAAGTATTATTAGTTATCCTGCCTTTGCAGTGGAAGATTTGCAGTTACGCGATCGCACCTTTAACGATATTATCAATAAACTCGCAGGTAAATACGGCTGCAAACGCTTTCTACGTGATGGACACCAAACTGTTTTAGAAGATCATCAACGTTTACACTACGAACCGAGGGAACTCAAGCAATTTGAGCATATTGAATGCGAATGGCCGTTATTTTTCACTTATTTAGTTCTAGATGGATTATTTCGCGGCGAACAAGAACAAGTTAAAAAATACCAAGAGCTTTTAGAATCATTACTTATAGAACAAAATGGTTTGCGTTTATTGCCAGAACTTTATTATGTTCCAGCCGAAAACATAGAAGCAGAAAAGTTAGCACCGCAAACTCAACCACGTTTGCCCAATGAAAATATTCCCTTGGTGTGGGCGCAGAGTTTATATTTTCTCAGTCAAATGTTGAGTGAAGGGTTACTGGCGGTTGGTGATATCGACCCTTTGGGAAGACATTTGTGTGTGGGAAAACAGCGTGAAGCATTGGTACAAATTGCTTTATTAGCAGAAGATGAAGATTTACAGACAAAACTAGAAGTTCACGGAATTGAAGCACAAATTCCTACCCAAGTAGAACCGATTCAGGTGAGAGAAGCTGGAGAACTTTCAGCTATTTATACCCAAATTGGACGTAATGACAAATTTGGTTTAACTGGGCGTCCATCGCGGCGACTGCGGAGTTTAACAACATCTAGAATTTTTCGGATTAGCGGCGAAACAATTGTATTTTTACCTTCATTTTCCGACTCTCAACAGTTTTACTTAACCCTTGATTACCATTTTTTGCTAGATCAAATTAGAAGCGAACTAGCTTACATTCAAAAATATTGGAACGATTTAGGTCGTCCTACTCTGACTTTAATGTTGACGCACACCATGTTAGAAATCGGTTCTGAGGCATTACTAGAACTAATGCAAGAATTGAAAGATGGTGTTTGTAACGGTGTGCGGGTGAAATTAGGGCGGCTAAATCAGCTAATGCTAACAGCTGGAATCCAAAGAATTGATTTTCTGCCAAATGCAGAATTTTCGCGATCGCCAGTGAAAAATGCTAGACTACGTTGCTATTATCTAGCTGATCATCCTGATAAAAACTGGCGCTTAGGAAATACCCAAGAATTTCAAATGGAGTGCGAAACCAACTTTGGGTTATTACTTTCTTATTTGCGTTCATCAGAGAATATCTACGAGCAAATCGGGTTATTGCAAACTTTAACACGCTTGCAAGGAATGGAATTTGATACGGGGTACGGTGGCCCAGGATATCCCGTCACCGTAGCCGATTTACTCGATGAAGTTTACACGAAAGCTGGAGATTTAGGTATTTGGGCGGTGGTGCGCCGGGCTGCGGGGGTACGGCAGATGGTTGATATCAGCCTATCAGATGCAGTGACAAGTATTTTGGTACGGGGTAAGCAAATTGCTGTGGGTAAAGCTTACAGTGAGGCGTCCTTGATTACCGTCCCCATGTCACACGATGAAATTGCCGATAAAATTAATCATTTTTGTCGTGAGGATATACGCGATCGCGTCCTCACCCAGGAGATTTTAATCTATCTTGGTATCTTAATTCGCTCAGAATCCGAACTATTTCAGGGATTATTGACGCTGAGAGTTGGCTATCTCATCTTATTGATAACCAGCGAACTAGCGCGGGAATTGTATGTCACTCAAGATGAAGCATACGATCACTTAATGCAACTTTCACCCTTTGAAGTGAAAATGCGTTTGCGTCAGGTATTAACTGGATATACTGGCATGAGTAACCTGTTGCGCCAGCAAGAATCACTGCACGTCAAGCAAAAAGAAAGTGATATTGCTTGGGTAGTGTTACCAACAATAGGAGAAGAAATAGAAATTCCGCCCGGCGGTTGGCGGCGGTTTCGCCAAGCCGAGGGTGCGACGGGGCGCGTACCAAAAGAATTTTTTAAGCAAGTTTGGCTATTAATGCAACATTGCAAAGGGCTAGTAATTGGCGATAAACTAGAGCGTCGCAATCGTTTAGATAGTGAGATAATGTTGTCAGAAATGACAGCCGGTGAAAGAAATTTTGCTCTGTTGGTTGAGCATTTGCTGAATAAAATTGAAGCTCCAGAATATCGCCAAGTTAATATTGAAGCATTAAGAGAATTAGCTGCGATCGCTGCCAATAATCCCAACTTGCAAATCGAAGAATATATCGTATTAGATGTGTTAATTGGTCATGCAGTGCGATTGGCGTGGCTAGAAAATCATAATCATCGCAGCGATCGCTATGATGAGGATAAGGCTAGTGCGTGGCGATCGTTTTACAACACTTCTCCTAGAGATTGCGCTAGTTATATTTTGAAGGCTTTCCGCTTTTTAACAGAGTTTGTGAAAGATTTTTAAAGGCAAAGTGGCGCAGAGGAAACCGCAGAGGAACGCAGAGGATGAGAGAGAATGAGTTGAGTGGGGTGATTATTGGGTGTGCGATGAGGGTGCATACTGCTTTGGGGCCTGGTTTGTTGGAATCGGCTTATGAGGTGTGCTTGGATTACGAGTTGAAGGAAGCCGGATTGAATGTTGGTAGGCAAATTCCATTGCCTTTGGTTTACCAAGATGTGCAATTGGAATGCGTTTATCGATTAGATTTGATAGTCGAAAACAAAGTAATTGTAGAGATTAAATCTGTAGAATCCTTCCACCCGATTCACCCCGTTCAACTCCTAACCTATCTCAAACTAGCAAACTGCAAACTAGGTCTTCTGATCAACTTCAACGTCCTCCACCTCAAACAAGGTCTTAAACGCGTAGTCAACAACCTCTAACTCTGACTCCGCGTTCCTTTGCGCTTCCCTCTGCGTTCCTTTGCCTTAAAAATTTACTTAACAGAAACAGCATCAACATCAATGGTGCTTCCAGTGGAGGTAGAACCCTCAGTACTATTAGGTACTTCAGAACCCACATCACCCTTACGAGCTTTCCAGCCTTCAATTACTAGCCCGGATACCTCACTAACTAGCAGGGTCAAAAGGAAAACATCATCAATCTGTCCCACAACAGGTATAAAATCTGGGGCAATATCAATTGGGCTGACCAAATAGACTAACGTTCCTAAAATTACCCACCAACGGTACTTGGGGTTACGAAGCAAATTGCGATACCAAGTGTAAAGTGATTGGATTGAAAATTTCATATTTTGAACCTCCAGTTATCTTTAATTTTGACAAATTATCCTAAAAACTTCCGGTGGGAATAACCGCCCTAGTTAGTCTGGAAGACGCTACTCGTAATCTGTCACCAAATACCTACTCTGTGATTCTGCACAAGAATAAATTGTATCGATGTTGATTGTCTATTTTAGAAGGGAATCCTAATTATATAAGTCTAAAGTTTCGCCTCTTTAGTGTAAATTTATCTGCTTTTAAAAAGGCGAAGCACTAACGCAGGATGAAACCTACCGATGAAGAAGCATCACTTTAGCATATCTAAAATCCCCCTACAGATGGTTCTAATTATTCCCTTTGTCTTACAAATATTTGGAGCGGTGGGTTTAGTAGGTTATTTGTCATTTAAGAATGGACAGAAAGCTGTCAACGAGTTAGCAGACCAGTTGATGGATCGAACTAGCAATATAGTAGATCAACATTTAAATTCTTATCTATCTATTCCCCAAAAAGTGAGCCAGATTAATGCTGATGCTATTCAGATGGGGTTATTAGATGTGCGCGTAGGCGCAGCCGGCCGTAGGCATCGCAAAACTGTGGGAAAATATTTCTGGAAACAAATGCAGGCTTATGACCTGACCTACATCGGCATCGGACTGACCACAGGTGAGGGTGCAGGAGCCGCCCGTTACGATGGCAAAACTGTGACGATTGATGATTGGAGTGCCAAACCTCCAAAAAATTCCTATAACTACGCCACAGATGACCAAGGCGATCGCACCCATGTCAATACTATTGTTGATTGGAACAATTTCAACTTAACTTGGTACACCGAACCTATAAAAGCTGGCAAACCTATCTGGTCGCGGATTTTCACCTGGAATTATCCCAATCATCCATACATCTCTGCTTCAGCTGGTCGTCCCATTTATGACGCGCAGAATCGATTACTGGGGATGGTTGCAGCGGATATCCATTTATTAAAATTGAGTGAGTTTTTACGGGGTTTAGATGTTAGCCACTCTGGACAGGTTTTCATTCTGGAGCGGAATGGGATGCTGATAGCGAACTCTAGCACACAGCAGCCTTTTGCCCTGGTCAAGGAAGAGATTCGACGAATAAAAGCCACCGACAGTCCTGATCCTTCAGTTCAGTCGATTGCTAAACAAATTCAGCGAACCTTCAATGGTTTTGAGTCCATCACCGAATCCAAAAAACTGCGACTGAATTGGCAAGGAGAAGCAAATTTTGTCAATGTCACCCCCTGGCGTGACCAATATGGACTGGATTGGCTAGTAGTGGTGAGTGTGCCGGAACACGCTTTTATGGGACAAATCAACGCCAACACCCGCACTACCATTTTGCTCTGTCTGGGAGCATTGGCTGTGGCAACCCTCATGGGTTATTTAACCTCCCACTGGATTACACAGCCGATTCTGCAAATAAACCGAGCAAGTCAGGCAATGGCATCAGGCAATTTAGACCAAACTTTAGATATCAAAAACATCCAAGAACTCAATGTACTTGCCCACTCCTTTAATCACATGGCAGGGCAATTGCGCGAATCTTTTACAGCGTTAGAAAACAGTAAGGCAGAGTTAGAAGACAGGGTAGAAGAACGCACCACCGAACTCAAAACCGCCTTGAGTGAATTGCACCACTCTCAAGTACAAATGCTTCAAAGTGAAAAGATGTCTAGTCTAGGTCAACTGGTGGCAGGTGTGGCACATGAAATCAACAACCCGGTGAACTTTATCCACGGCAATATTACTTACCTAAACGAATACACTCAAGATTTGCTCAGGATGATCCACCTTTACCAACAACGTCATCCCAACAATGATCCAGAGGTGCAAGCGCTAGCTGAAGAAATCGATCTGGAGTTCCTAATCGAGGATTTACAGAAGATGCTAGCTTCTATGAAAATGGGGACTGACCGGATTCGGAACATTGTGCTATCACTGCGGAACTTTTCTCGTATGGATGAAGCAGAATTCAAAGCAGTTGACCTTCATGAAGGAATTGAAAGTACGCTGTTGATTTTGCAATACCGTCTGAAAGACAAACCAGAACGTCCAGCAATTGTAGTGATTCGAGATTATGGCAAGTTGCCCAAAGTAGAATGCTATCCCGGACAACTGAATCAAGTCTTGATGAATGTTCTGGCGAATGCGATCGATGCTTTAGATGAAGTAAACGCCAATCGCAGCTATCAGGAAATAGAGGCAAATCCTAGCCAGATTAGCATCCGCACCTCAATCAACAATTCGCAGTTGGTGGAAATAGCGTTGGCAAAGCCCGCCGTTCGCGTAGCGTCTCCTAGAGAAGGCATCGCTGATAATGCCGGGGGAATGCCAGAAGAGGTTAAAAATCGGATCTTCAATCCTTTCTTCACCACCAAACCTGTAGGCAAAGGAACCGGCATGGGCATGGCAATCAGCTATCAAATTATCACCGAAAAACATGGTGGCAAATTGGAATGTTTTTCTACTCTTGGTGAAGGAAGTGAGTTTATCATTCAATTGCCTACGCAGCAGCAAGTTTCTACAGCAGTCTAAGTCAAATACGCCATGCTTATACGGTCTTTTTAGGTTTTCGAGAAATTTATATTTTAGAAGTCCCTCATTTTGGATTAATCTCTAAAATTAAAATGCTTTAGCATATTTGCTCTAGTCATGGAGGGAGGAAACTTAAACAGTGGATATTTTAGATTTATTTTATAAAGGCGGGCCAGCGATGTGGCCTTTGCTAGTTCTCTCGATTCTGTCTTTGAGTGTGATTTTTGAACGTTTGTGGTTCTGGTTGCGAATTTTGACTCAGGAAAAGCAAATAGTCGATCGCATCCTGGATGCTGCCCAGGATAATTGGGAAGTAGCTGCGGACATTGCAAGCAGGGCAAGCCATCAGCCTGTCGGTCGTTTTCTCTATGCCCCTCTACGCTTAACAAAAAATGATGCGGAAACCTTTCGACTAGCACTGGAAGCTACGGCAGAAGATGAATTAGCTGGAATGCGGCGGGGCGAAAAACTTTTAGAAGCCGTAATTGCCCTCGCGCCACTGCTGGGATTGTTGGGTACGGTTTTGGGTTTGATCCGCGCTTTGCGATCAATTCGGATTGGCGATTTGGGAACTGAATCTACAGCTGGGGTGACTACTGGTATTGGTGAATCACTGATTGCTACGGCAACTGGGCTAATAGTTGCCATTATTAGTTTGGCATTTTACCGCCTATTTCAAAGTTTTGTAGTCAACCAAGTCAAAGTTTTTCGGAAGGCAGGGAATGAGATGGAATTGCTCTACCGTCAGTCTCCACCTGATTTTAGTAATAGAACATCAGCAATTGTGCGGGATAATTTTACTCCACCACGCAAACCAGGAAAGACTAGGCTTTCTGAACCCCCTGAACCTCCAAATTCACCTGAGCAATAGTCAAGAATTCAACCCGCGAACTAGACGTTAGAGTGAGACAATGAAAGTTAATCTACATACTCCAATTGAAGAAGTCCAAGTTCAAATCATTCCTTTAATTGATGTAATTTTTTGTATCCTGACGTTTTTTTTGTTAGCAGCTTTGCAATTTACGCGGCAACAAGCAATAAATGTTGATTTGCCTAAAGCCAGCTCCAGTTCAGTATCTGGGATAACCTCACAAAGTGGAAGTTTGATTGTAACTATTGATGCCGTTGGCAATACTTACATAGAAAAACAGCCTGTAAAACGGGAGGATTTGCGAGAGAGGTTAAAACAGTATCTCCAACAAAATCCCAGTGCCATTGTGGTGCTGAATGCTTCGCGGACAGCAACTTACAATGATGTGATTGAGACATTGGACTTGCTGCGGCAAGTAGGAGGCGATCGCGTGTCTTTGGGAATTATTCCTGGCCCATCTCAACCACCCACAAACTCACTCAACCAACCTACTGTTCCGTCATTCCCAATCAATCCTGGTGCAGCACCACTTCCAGGTATCAATCCCGAAGGGAATCTTACCCCTAATTTTCCCTTAGCACCTAATAATTCCATACCCTTACCTAGCGTCAGTCAGCCTCCAACTGGACAAAGCATCAGTCCGGTCAATCCTGGTATTTCCAAACCACCAGCATCTCTAGCGCCTGTAGCACCCAAACAAACCCAACCTACTCTTAAAAGATGAGATAGGGCATGGGGCATTGGGCATGGGGAAGGGTGCAGAGGAGAGGAATTTTCCGCCTGCCCCCTCATCTCCCTCATCTCCCTCATCTCCCTCATCTCCCTCATCTCCCTCATCTCCCTCATCCCCTCATCTCCCGACTCCCCTTCAAGCTCTTTCCCAATCCTAAAGATATCTAAAATAAAATTCGGTTAGAGAAAAATTTCCTGCTAATTTATAGATAATTGGTTGAGCTTTAAAGATTTTTCCACCGATAAACTAAAGTAATTTATCACCAATTGCCATTCACGTTTCAGGGGTTGTGGCATGAATATCGTGACGCTTTTAATTGTTTGGGTAGCAACAGGTATCAGCCTGTTGATAATTAGCAAATTGCCTCTGGGAGTCGAAATTGATACTCCAGGTAAAGCCTTCCTTTCTGCCGCAGTGCTTGGTATCGTGACGGCAATAGTCAGACCGATTTTAAGCCTCGTTTTTGCAGTACCAAATTTACTCACATTGGACTTATTATCCAGTATTTTCACATTTATGATTGCCGTGGTTTGTTTTAGTATTGCTGCTTGGTTAGTAGACGGCTTTCGCTTGCGTTACGGGATTTGGAGTGCTGTTATCGGGGCATTGGCGCTGACTATAATTAACAGCTTAATCTACAAGTTGTTGGGCGTGTAAAGCTAAGAGTTAGGAGTTAGGAGTGATGAGTTATTAGTAATTCCAAACTCTGCCAATTTTGGATTTTGAAACGCAATACAAAGGTGGTGCCTAACTGTTGGGTAGGTTAATTGTGTTCATGATATTTTTGTGAAGTGAACAATTTGTAACAAAATAAAAGCGCTGTGTTAGTAGCACAGCGCTTTCTCAAGGATTTGGAGTCACAAAGGTTATTGTTGACTTTTTTGCTTGAAAATTTCCTCAAGCTCTTCAACCGTTACAAACTTTGCATTTGCCTTAATCCTGTCTGACAACTCGTAAAAAGCTTCGTTGTCATTTGGATTTTTTAAAACATAAGCCCGTAACTCGGCTTTACTCATTGCCTTAAAATTCGGTTTGGTCATAGCCTACTTTTCCTTCCTTACTAATAGTTATATCGATTTCGTCACCTGCCAACATTGCCAAACTGCTATCTCTCTCATCCATCCTGACTAGGGTTATTGGCTTAAGCATTTGATTTGTCAGTATGTAACTCAGCCGATACAACTGCTCAAGTTGCTGCGGAGTTGGCTTCAAATTTTTACCTCCTTTGTCTCGCCGACCAGCACAAAAATTCTCTTAATGCGTTGGTCAAAACGCACTACGTTAATGGGCTGCAATAAATTAAATGAGCTTACTGACAAGGTAAATGCACTTGTTAACCCTCAGTTAGATCAATGCCCAAACCGTAGAAGTATTTGACGCGTAGGCGTAGCCCGCCGTAGGCATCGCGCTCATGCTGTTACCTGCTTTTTAGCGGTATTTAGTTTTCAAGGTTCTGAACAGCGATCGCACTTTTAGTCAGTGCGATCGCTCCCCACTATGGAAAATTCCTAATCAATTGCAGCAGTTCTTGGTTTTTTACTGTTGATCTTGCCGTTCTAATCGCTCCCAAATACGGCGGTTTTCAGTTTGCAGTCCTCGGATGTCAGATTGCATCTGTCTAATCTCACCAACTATTACCTCAAAGTTTTGTTGATGAATTTGAACAGTTTGCAGCAAAGCCTCAGCTGTTACCCTCAGATCAGCATTTACTTGCAACTGCCTATCTAACGCTGCTTCTATTCGATCTAGTCTGTCTGGCTGATTAGTCAACTGATTACCTATTTGTTAATTATTCGCATCCTCTGTAGCTGGTCGTTTGCTGCATATATTTAGTTTTCAAGGTTCTGAACGGCGATCGCACTTTTAGTCAGTGCGATCGCTTTCAAATTGCTATGCTCTACCTATTCGCTTTCGCATCTCGGCTTCCAGTTCTTCCGGGGTGGTTACTGCTATGCGTCCCGGTACAGTTTGCAATAAATCCATGTATCTGTGAAATGCTTCGGTATCATTGGGGTGCGATCGCACATAAGTCAGTAATTCATGGCGTGTCATGTTGTCAAAATTAGGTTGACTCAATGGCATTACAAAGAAGGCACGTTACCAGTAGCAGAAGCAGAAAAACCAGAGCCTTGCACAATTGAATTTTGGATTTTGGATTGAAGTAAAAATCTAAAATCTAAAATTCAATAACTCCTAATTATTCATTGGAACTTGGGGGAGCAACTGGGGTAGTTGATTGTTGTTTACGTTGCTCACGTTTTTTGCGATCGGCTGAGAGCATATCTGCCATCACCACCAGCGCTTGCGCCATCTTGTCTAGGTTAGAACGGTATAGCTCCAAATCCTTGTTGAGTTTGTCATCGGAGAGGTGCAAGCCAGCAGCGATCGCTTTCAGCGCCTCAGTGAGTTGTTTTTCATCTTTGACTAATTCGGGATCTGACAGTTCTAATAACGAAAATACACCAATTGCAAACAAACGGTTGTATTTAAAGTTAGGATTGTTGGCGATCGCTTGCAAATGCCCTTGCAGGTCAGCATCTCGATCTAAGTGAGTAGTTTGACCTAGCCATGCAATTAAATCTTTAACTGGTAAACCTTTAGCTACAGTTTGCAATCTTTGGGCATCCTGTTGATAGTGTTGCGGATCTCGTTCTATAGCCCGACATAGGGCGTTAAAAATTGATTCTTGATCACGTTCTGGTTGATAGCCTTCCATGAAGCGGTCAAAGGTAGTGACGACACCCAAGGCATAAATTGGATTGTAGCTAAAATCGATATTTACTGACAGTAGATGCATTTCCACCATCAATTCTTCTACTACCCGACGATAAATAGTGTTGATCGGACGGGTGTGAAGATTGTAGAAAGTTCGTTTTGTATCAGAGACAGTACGGACGTTATTCACAAAGAAAAACAAAATGTTAAGGGCGACGTATCTTTATTTTCTCGCTTAAAGGCTACTTTGCCAAGTTGAGCTTTTAGCTGGTGACGGTTTCATTTACAATATAGACAAATCAGAAGTACTTTATAAGCTTCTAGGCACGGGGGATAAGACCCTTTACGCTAAAAAACTAGCCAAAAATTATTATCCTTAATGATTCGTTTATCGTATTTATGAACTTCTCGCCACAGTTAATTGCTTTAGGTGAGTATTTAGCTGGTGAATTTGATAATCGGGAACAAGCGATCGCAGATCCAGTTTGGTATGTCCATCTCCGGCTGTGGCAAAGACCAGTTAATCTGTTCACAGAAGATAGCATCACCTTGTTTGCCGAACAGGCTAGCGTTATTAGCCTAGATCAACCTTACCGCCAGCGAATTATCCGGTTGCGTCAGGGCAGCAACTCTGATGCTTCTCTGGAAGTACAATACTATATGCCTCAAGATCCAGGTGCATTAAGAGGCGCAGGTCATAACCCTGCTCTACTGAACACACTGACACCCGAACAATTAGATTTACTACCAGGTTGTATCCTAACAGTTACCCAGGAAACACTAGCTGGCGATCGCTATCAGTTTACCGCTACCCCACCACCAGAGACTCGTTGCAGCTTTACTTATCTTGGTAATAGCGTCTATGTTTCCTTGGGATTTGAAGCTACTGCGGCAGAATTTCACAGCTACGACAAAGGAATTGATCCCGCAACTAAAAAAGCAACTTGGGGAGCGATTATGGGGCCTTATCGTTACACCAAGCGAAATCAGTATTCAATAAGATAAAGATATGAGTCATAAGTTATAAGTTTTGAATTAACTCCTCATTCCTCACTCTTAACTCCTAACTTGTTTCTTAGCTGGCAATGCTACGAGGCACACCTTCTAAAGCTTCCTCTTCTGTTTCAAAGATTTCAAAGACAGTATCCATCATCGTCACTTCAAACACAAGCTTGGCTTCTGGATGTACATTCGAGATGCGGAAACTGCCCTTGACTTTATCAGCATCACGCATCCCAGCTACCAAAGAGGTAAGACCGGAACTATCAATAAAATTTACCAGAGCCAGATTTACAACTACATGGCGGCTGAGTTTGGAAATACACTCTTGTAACTTCAGGCGAAATTGCCAAGCAGTGGTGATATCTAGGCGACCTGCTGGTGTCAGGACAATAACGGTGTTTCCGTCTTGGGTTGTGTAACTTTTTTGGTCTATATGAATCACTAAAGCCCTCCCCGTGGCATTCCTTTTCAGATTAACTAGTTACAGAATTTTCTAATGCTGTCACTTGAGATTAACAAGCTATAGCTAAAATTGTCACCTTTTTCTGTTAAGTGCTTACCTTTAGTAGTTTAACTCACCAAAATAGTGCTGAGTAGCAATTTTTAATGGGGAGTGGGGAGTGGGGAGTGGGGGAGATGAGGGAGATGAGGAAGATGAGGGAGAAATAACTCCAAACTCCTGTACAGACGCGATTAATCGCGTCTCTCCAAACTCCAAACTCCTGTACAGACGCGATTAATCGCGTCTCTCCAAACTCCAAACTCCAAACTCAGCACTCAGCACTATTGAGGTGGTGTCCAGTTGATCCAATCTTGGGGCTTGAGGAAGGTTTCATATAACTCAGCTTCAGGGGAATTGGGTTCTGGCTGATAGCCGTATTCCCAACGCACTAAGGGAGGTAGGGACATGAGAATTGATTCGGTGCGTCCGTTGGTTTGTAGACCAAAAATGGTGCCTCGGTCATAAACCAAGTTAAATTCTACATACCGTCCCCGGCGGTAGAGTTGAAAATTCCGTTGGCGATCGCCATACTCTATCCCATGTCGCCGTTCTACAATTGGTACGTAGGCTGGTAAAAATGCTTTGCCACAGCCTTGCACAAAGGCAAACAAATCTTCCCAATTGCGGGTTGCTGGTGTTCCCACCTGGTTGCTATAAATAGCCGCTTCCCCATTGGGATTTGGCCCGCGATATAAAGCACCCTCACCATCTTGGTAATCAAAAAATAGACCACCGACACCCCGTGTCTCATCACGATGTTTGAGGTAAAAATATTCATCACACCACCGCTTAAACACTGGGTAATACTCTGGGTGGTGTTGGTCACAAGCCTGTTTTAATGTTTTGTGTAAATGTGCCGCATCTTCAGCAAAGGGGTAATAAGGTGTCAAGTCAATACCACCACCAAACCACCACACTGGCCCCGCTTCAAAGTAGCGATAATTTAGATGAACTGTTGGCACATAAGGATTTTGAGGATGTAACACCATTGAAGTGCCCGTGGCATAAAAGCCATGCCCCTCTGCTTCCGGGCGTTGGGCTAAAATTGAGGGTGGTAAATGATCACCCGAAACTTCAGAAAAATTTACACCTGCTTGTTCAAATATTGCACCATCACGTAGCACGCGCGATCGCCCTCCGCCTCCTTCTGGGCGTTCCCAACTATCTTCGAGAAACTTAGCCACACCATCTAGTTTTGCCAATGATTCGGTAATTTCGTCTTGCAGCTGTTTCATAAACTGACTGACTCTAGTCTGAGCGTCAGTTGCTGGCAAAGACTTGGATGATTCTGCTGCTACAGTTGGTGTTTGCGAGTTGGTCAACATAGATTCCCGAACCTAAATTACAAATTCCAGAAAGCCACAAATTTCTTATCTTAAAATTTGGGGGAAACACGCGCCAACAATCAAGCTCTATTTGCCCAACCCGCTTTTTTCTTACTGGTTAAGCATTTATACGATTGATGGGCATCACTAGAGTTATTTTCCCTCAAATGCGTATACGCTTGTATATTGACTGAGTTTTTTTTGAAATTTTATTTTTAATTGGAATATTTTGGTATAAATACTAGACTTTAGTCGTAACCTTGAAGTATCAAGGGTTTGACTCCCTTGCTCAAAACTTCTTTGCCATATTGCTATGTTGGCTCTTGGCGTCTGTGCGGAATCGAGGCTTGCGATGTTTAGGGTATTTCGAGAAAGTTTTAATTTAGGGGTTGAGCATAGTTGGCCACCATACCAGAGTTACCAGAAAGTGTCTAGGGAGGAGGATTAGGAAAATGCAAGGTTGGTTATCCAAATTCATCCACCGCAAACGTCGTCGGTTTTGCGCTTCTCTGGTGCGGACATATCGAGAGATTAGTTCTGCTTCTGTAGATGAACTGTGGCAAAAAGTCGCTGATTTAACAGATGTTTCCTGGCATCCACTACTTAAGAGTACTAATGTCCCATACGGATTAGTACCCAAACCAGGATTGATTTTTCAAGCTGTAACACGTTTTTCGCCGATTCCCATTCGGATTTTTGTGGAACGCGTCAATCCTAGAGAGATGCTAAGTATCCGAGTGCTGGCGATTCCTGGGATAGAGGAACGTGTGACTTATCAAGTAGAGTCAACGGTTTGTGGTACTTGTCTTTTTTATTCTGTAACGCTACGGGGTTGGTTATCGCCCCTGATTTGGTCTTTATCCCGTCCTTATGCAGACCGCGTAGCACGGTCTTTAGTAGAGGCAGTAGAAAAGACGGCATTGCCAACGGTATCTGGTAAGAAAAAATCCCTTAATGATAGTTGTTTTGATTTTTAGATCAGGGGGAGTAGGGAGTGGGGAGTGGGGCATGAGGGAGGTAGGGGGTAGAAATAACCAATGCCCAATGCCTAAAGAAAGTTAAGATTCTATTAGGTGATAATGCAATTTGCTAAGTTTTATTACGGCAGTCACAGTGAAAACACTAACCTGACCTTGCTTAAGAAAGCATCCAGTTAATAGCTAAGATGTTCGCCACGAGTGTATTTCTTCATTTTCAATTTTGAATTTTAAATTTTTATGTACGATGTCCTCAACTCCCGCTCTGTCTTAGAAGTGTTGCGACCAGTGGAAGACCCAGAACTCCGCAAAAGTCTGGTAGAACTGAATATGATTCGCAACGTGAAAATTGACGATGGTAAGGTTAGTTTTACTTTGGTCTTGACCACTCCTGCCTGTCCTTTACGTGAATTTATCGTTGAAGACTGTCAGAAAGCTGTCAAAAAACTCCCAGGCGTTACAGATGTCAGCATAGAAGTGACGGCAGAAACACCGCAACAAAAAAGTTTACCTGACCGCACTGGTATTTCTGGGGTGAAAAATATCATTGCTGTTTCCAGTGGCAAAGGTGGCGTTGGTAAAAGTACGGTGGCGGTGAATGTAGCAGTGGCTTTAGCTCAAACTGGGGCGAAAGTCGGCTTGCTAGATGCTGATATTTATGGCCCCAATGACCCGACCATGCTGGGTCTAGCTGATGCCCAAATTACTGTGCGCTCAACCAAAACAGGTGACATCCTGGAACCTGCTTTTAATCACGGCGTCAAATTAGTTTCAATGGGCTTTTTGATTGACCGAGATCAACCAGTAATTTGGCGGGGGCCTATGCTCAATGGTGTAATTCGTCAGTTTCTCTATCAAGTTGAATGGGGAGAACTGGACTATCTGATTGTAGATATGCCACCAGGAACCGGAGATGCTCAGTTAACTTTAACCCAAGCAGTGTCGATGGCAGGGGCAGTAATTGTCACCACGCCGCAAACTGTAGCCCTGTTAGATTCTCGCAAGGGATTGCGGATGTTCCAACAAATGAATGTCCCGGTATTGGGAATTGTGGAAAATATGAGTTATTTTATACCCCCCGATCAGCCGGATAAGCAGTATGACATCTTTGGTTCCGGTGGTGGCTCCAAAACAGCCGCAGAATTGGGAGTGCCACTATTGGGGTGCGTACCCCTAGAGATTTCTACGCGAGTTGGTGGTGATAGTGGTGTGCCGATAGTGGTTGGTGAGCCAGATTCAGCTTCGGCAAAAGCATTAACAGCGATCGCTCTTACCATTGCTGGTAAAGTATCAGTTGCAGCCTTGACATAAATTAATTTTAATTTCTATCTGCTTTCTGGGCTATAGCCTGGGAATATTAGGGAGTGGGGAGTGGGGAGTGGGGAGTGGGGAGTGGGGGAGATGAGGGAGATGAGGGAGATGAGGGAGATGAGGGAGAATTATTGAACAAGTTTTTTCCTTGTCTCTTCCCAATGCCCAATGCCCAATGCTCAATGCCCAATAATTAAATGTAAAAGCTAAAGTCTAAACTGGCACAATGTTGTTAAAACGATCGCTCCCCAAAATTCGCTGGAAGTCTTGGGTTAAACCCTGGCATGATGTAGATTGGCTACTTTTTTGTTTGCCGATTGCTATCAGCATCTTTGGCGGCGTCATGATCCTCAGTACGGAACTGAAGCAGCCAGTAACTGACTGGTGGTGGCACTGGATGGTAGCGGCTATCGGCGTGCTTATAGCCCTGTTTTTATCTCGCACCCGTTACGAGTTCCTGATGCAATGGCACTGGGTAACTTATGCACTGACTAACTTCAGCTTAATCGCTGTGATGATTGCTGGTACTAGCGCTAAGGGGGCGCAGCGATGGATTAGTATCGCCGGCTTTAACGTTCAACCCTCAGAATTTGCCAAAGTCGGCATGATCATCACCTTAGCAGCTTTGTTACACAGGCGCACTGCTTCTAGCATCGAAGGTGTTTTCCGCATTCTGGCAATTACTGCTATACCTTGGGGATTAGTATTTTTGCAGCCAGATTTAGCAACATCACTGGTATTTGGTGCGATCGTTTTAGGAATGCTTTACTGGGCAAATGCTAACCCAGGCTGGTTAATTCTGATGATTTCTCCGGTGGTTGCCGCCATTTTGTTTAGTATATCTTGGCCTTTAGCAGAGCCGATAGTTTTATTTAAAGGATTAGCTTTTGGCCCATTAGCTTTTAGCGCATTAGGGCTAATTTGGTCAGTGGCGATGGCTATTGTGGGCTGGCGAACTCTCCCCTGGCATCGATTTGGTTTTGGCGCTATTAGTGCGTGGAGTCTGAATATCTTGGGTGGCGAATTAGGAGTTTTCGCCTGGAACCATATTTTGAAAGACTATCAAAAAAATCGGCTAACTGTATTCATAAACCCCGATCACGATCCCCTCGGTGCTGGGTATCACCTAATTCAATCTCGCATTGCGATTGGTGCTGGTGAAATTTGGGGATGGGGTTTGTTCAAGGGGCCAATGACGCAACTGAATTTCGTACCGGAACAGCATACAGATTTTATTTTCTCCGCAGTGGGGGAAGAATTCGGTTTTATTGGTTGTTTGGTAGTACTGTTTGTCTTCTCCTTAATTTGCTTGCGTCTACTGCATATTGCCCAAACCGCCAAAGATAACTTTGGCTCCTTGTTGGCTATTGGCGTTTTTTGTATGATCATGTTTCAGGTGATTGTGAACGTTGGCATGACTGTTGGTTTGGCACCTGTGGCAGGAATTCCCCTTCCTTGGATGAGTTATGGGCGTTCTGCCATGCTGACTAACTTCATTTCCTTGGGAATAGTAGAATCAGTAGCAAATTTTCGACAAAGACAAAAGTATTATTGAAGTCATTGGTCATTAGTCATTGGTCATTGGTCATTGGTCATTAGTCATTAGTCATTAGTCATTAGTCATTGGTCATTAGTCATTGGTCATTAGTCATTGGTCATTAGTCAAAGATACAAGAGTTTTTGGTACATACCTTGTCCCGCAACGCTTACGTGGGCGAAAAAAACTTTGTCTTTCATCGGACTAATTCAAACCACGTTAAAGAGCAATACAGTTCAGTTAAGCATTTCTTCCTTATCTTTCTTTGCGACGGCAGTCGCTACAACAGGGGGAACCCCCGCAACGCGCTGCCTCTCCTTTGCGGTTCGTTAATTGACTTTGACTAAGAGTTTTAGCCTTAACCCAAGCGTATTGCGTTAAAGAGTGGGTGTGGTACTCAAGGACTTTCTTACTAAGTAGCTAATGACTAATGACTCTCGCGTTGCGGTTTGATTCGTCATTTGTCCTTTGCAAATGACCAATGACCAATGACCAATGACTAATAAGAAGTATTAAGCTAGTGAAAGGAAACAAGCGAGGCTAAAAACATGATCCTGCCTGGAGCAACTGTTCGCGTCAAGAATCCCGCAGATACCTATTATCGCTATGAAGGACTCGTGCAACGCGTGAGTGATGGCAAAGTAGCCGTATTATTTGAAGGTGGTAACTGGGATAAATTAGTTACCTTCCGCCTGAGCGAATTGTCACTCGTAGAAACTACCGCCGGACGTAAAAAAGCCAAATAAGATTAGTCATTAGTCATTTGTCCGTTGTCATTTGACAAAAACTAATGACTAATGACCAATGACTAATGACTAAATTACCATGCGCCTCCCCTTACCACAGTTTGCTACTGGCGATCGCCATCCCAACCACATTGCGGAGGTGATTGAAACTACTAGTACGGAATTTTTAGCTCAGTGTTTGGAACCAAAAGATTTGAGCTTTCCCTCGATGCCACCCTTTGGTAGTTGGGTTTGTTCTGTAGATGAAGAATCTGGCAATCAAATTTATGCTGTAGTGTATTATGCCACAACTATGCCCATAGATTCCGTACACCGGGCGAGAGCTTTGGGGTTATCTTTGCAAGACTTACGGGAGGAACAACCCCAAATATTTGCCATGCTTAGAACAGAATTCCGGGCTGCGATCGTGGGATTTGAGCAGTCTTCTCAGAATCAAGGTTATAACCAAAGAATATATCAGTATCTACCACCCCGTCCGCCACAAATTCATCAAGCCGTTTATCGTTGCGAACCAGAAGCGATCGTTAAATTTACTGAAGAACTAGATTTTTTGCGGACACTGCTTTGTATTAATGGTGCGCCAATAGAGTCTTTGACCGCAGCTGCAATTCGAGATGTCTACCAGTTACGCAAAGCTGACCGAGAATGGCTAATTAAAGCTGGACGTAACTTGAGTGTGCTACTTAAAGACGACTACGATCGCTTGCGGTTCATTCTGAGTCAAATCCACCCGTAGATAGTTAATTCTCAGACAATTACCTAGTTAGTGTAAATTAAGATTTCTGATTGTTCGTCAGGTGGCTTCTCGATTTATCAATCAGGCGATCGCCCCAAGGTAATCGCAGTTTTCCCATAGCCCCTTCAATTCCTACCTATGGAACTCATATCACAAGTTCTTGTTCTGGAACCAACTTCCCAAGTTCTTGGCAAGGAACCAATTGTTCCCTTTGCTATTTTGCTGGTGGTTATCTTAGTTATACCGATCATATTTGAGCGGCTAAGATTACCAGGATTAGTGGGTTTGGTTTTCTCAGGGCTAGTACTTGGGCCTTCAGGCTGGAATCTACTTCAGTCTGATTCGCCGATGATTAACCTGCTATCAGACATTGGGTTAATTTACTTGCTGTTTGTCGCCGGGCTAGAAGTTGATCTAGAACAGTTCCGCCGCCAGAAAAGTCGTGCTTTTGGGTTTGCTAGCTTGACTTTCAGTATACCCCTAGTGATGGGAACCTTCGTAGGGCTGATTTTAGGCTATGGCTGGAATATATCAATATTAATTGGCTCTTTATTCGCTTCCTATACCCTTTTGGCATATCCGATAATCAGCCGTTTGGGAGTAGTAAACAACAAAGCTGTTAGCGTCACCATTGGAGCGACGATTTTTACAGATATTGGCGCAGTGCTGATCTTAGCCCTTTGTGTAGCTGTCGCTGATGCTGGAACATTCAGCTTTGCTAAACTACTCACCTTGTCGGGTTGGTTAATTATTTACTCAGTTGCCGTTGTCACAGGTTTTGATTGGGCAGGCAAAGAATTTTTCAAGCGGTCTGGAGACGACGAAGGAAACAAGTTTTTGTTTGTGTTGCTTTCTCTGTTTGTGGCGGCTGTAGGCGCTCAATTGATGGGGATAGAAAAAATTGTTGGTGCTTTTTTAGCGGGTTTGGCGGTGAATGAAGCTGTGGGTGAAGGCCCAGTCAAAGAAAAGGTGGTATTTATTGGCAGTGTGCTGTTCATTCCCATTTTCTTTGTTCACCTTGGCTTACTGGTCAATCTACCCGCCTTTGTGAACAACCTGGACACGCTGAAGTTAACACTGTTGATGATAGTCGGTTTGATTGTCAGTAAATTGATTGCAGCTTTGTTCACAAAACTGGTTTACCGCTATAAGTGGCAAGAAATGCTCACGATGTGGTCGCTGTCACTTCCCCAGGTTGGTACAACGTTAGCAGCAACCTTAGTGGGATATCGGGCTGGGTTGCTGCCACTAGAAGTATTACACAGTGTGATTATCTTAATGCTTGTCACATCAACTTTGGGGCCGTTGATGACCAGTCGAATAGCTGTTGGTTTGAATTCCTCGCCAGCCGAAGATCCAACACCACCTCTACTTGAACAGAAGGCATCAGAGACAAACAGTGCTTTTACTATAGTCGTACCTGTGTATAATCCTCAGACCGAGCAGTATTTGATTGAAATGGCGGCATTATTAGCGCGTCAGTGTCATGGTAAAATTATACCCCTGGCGATCGCTACTGCTGCTGCTCACATGGATGCACCCCAGTTAGAAACGTCTCTACAACGGAGTGAGCGGTTATTAACCAAAGCCACGGCACACAGTCGAATATTGGGCGTAGCCGCAGAACCAATGCTGCGAATTGATGATGCTTTTGCTCAAGGAATTAGCAGAGCAGCTCGTGAACAAAAGGCTAATTTAATTGTTATGGGTTGGGGTAAACGGACTGGATTACGAGCGCGTTTATTTGGGAATGTGATTGATGGTGTGCTTTGGGCATCCCATTGTCCAGTCGCGGTGACACGTTTAGTAGAATCACCGAAAAAAATTCAGCGCATCTTAGTACCAGTAGAAAACTTAACAGCACCGACATTACAGCCTGTGCTATTTGCCCAGATGTTGGCAGAGGCAAATCAGAGCCACATTACGGTGCTGAATGTGTGCGATCGCCGCACTAGTTCCAGTAAAATTGCTTGGAGGCGATCGCATCTCTCCCTATTGGTATCTAAATTAGCTTTGGCCAATACCCCAGAAATTCAAATCATCGCTCATGAAAATGTTGCTCAAGCAATTTTGCAAGCAGCACGATTATATGATTTAGTCGTTTTACCTTTTATACGTAATCGTACCAGTCCTGGAGGGTTCGCCATTAGCGATGTCACAACCCAGTTAGCCAGACAAATCAACTGCTCCATTGTCATGCTTGGAGAACCGCAACGCACTCAAACCACAAATGTAGTTATGTCGAACACGATTACCAGCATTACATCTGCTGTATGATTGAGTGGATTTAGACTGCATCGCGTAGCCCGCACTTCGGCAAGTAGCTCAGGGCATCAAAACCTCACCCAAGATTACCCAAGGGTAAATCTTTCCCTCTCCTTACTAAGGAGAGGGACAGGTTTTGCGTAGCAGAACCAGGGTGAGGTTTTTCAATATTTTTGGGTAATTCGATAACTTGTGTGTACACCGTAGCCTTTTAGGGAAAGGAATGGAATCGGGGTTTTAAGAATAAGTTGCACATCGCGTGTACTAACCATAAAAACACTCTATTTTATTGAAGATTTGATGAACTTTAGGTGGAAGACTGACAACTTTGAGACTAAATTTGGTATTTTGCTAATTAAATTGTTAAGCAAAAAGGTAAAAATATTACAAAACTACATCCGTAGAAAAATAAGTAAGTTCAACAACACTTTTTGATTGAGCCTTGTTATTTTTTTTCGTTTTGTATTTTTGTCTCCAAGCTGGGTAATCTAAAAGTAAGTGCGATCGCTACTGAAAATATTTGTAAGTAACTGGGAAACTATGAGAATTTTGGTGACGGGCGGTGCTGGGTTTATTGGTTCCCATCTCATCGACCGATTAATGAGCGATGGGCATGAATTAATATGCTTGGATAATTTTTACACTGGTCATAAACGCAACATCCTTAAATGGTTAGGTCATCCGTACTTTGAACTGATCCGCCACGATATTACCGAACCAATTCGGTTAGAAGTGGATCAAATTTATCATTTAGCTTGTCCTGCTTCACCGATACATTACCAGTACAACCCAGTTAAAACCGTTAAAACTAACGTGATTGGAACGCTGAATATGTTGGGGCTGGCTAAACGGGTGAAAGCGAGGTTTTTCTTGGCTTCAACTAGCGAAGTATACGGAGATCCAGAAGTTCATCCGCAACCTGAAGAGTATAGGGGTAGCGTTAATCCCATTGGCATACGTTCATGCTACGACGAAGGTAAAAGAATTGCTGAGACTCTAGCATTTGATTACTACAGGCAAAATAAAGTTGATATTCGAGTTGCTCGGATTTTCAACACTTACGGGCCGAGAATGTTAGAAAACGATGGTCGGGTGGTGAGCAACTTTATAGTTCAAGCCTTGCGGGGTACTCCTTTAACCGTTTACGGCGATGGTTCGCAAACTCGTAGTTTCTGCTACGTTTCCGATTTGGTGGAAGGATTCATCCGCCTCATGAATGGGGAGTACATTGGCCCAGTAAACCTAGGTAATCCTGGTGAATACACGATTTTACAATTGGCGCAAGCTGTGCAAAACATGATCAACCCGGACGCGCAAATTAAGTTCGAGTCACTACCTTCAGACGATCCCCGACGTCGCCAGCCTGATATTACCAAAGCAAAAACTTGGTTAAATTGGGAACCTACCATTGCTCTGCAAGAGGGACTAAAACTAACAATAGAAGATTTTAGCGATCGCATTCAAGGCGATGCCAAGAATTCAACCACCTAAGTGGCGCCCAGCGTCCCTGGGAATTTTCATCCAGGCTGACCCTATCAGTAGCTAGTATGCTTAGTGGCTGAGTTGACTGTCAGTGTATAAAAGACTAACCCAAAAAAAGTGAGGAGTTAAAAAATGCGTGTTTGCGTGATTGGTACTGGTTACGTTGGTTTAGTTACAGGTGCTTGCTTGGCTCATGTTGGGCATGATGTAATTTGCGTAGACAACAACGAAGAAAAAGTTAAGTTAATGAAGTCTGGGCAGTCGCCAATTTTTGAGCCGGGACTCTCAGAAATTATGCAGTCTGCCATTCAAACAGAGAAGATTCATTTTACTAGTGATATCGCTGCCGGAGTTACCCACGGGGAAATTCTGTTTATTGCTGTGGGAACACCACCTTTACCCACTGGTGAAAGTGATACTCGTTACGTCGAAGCTGTAGCCCGTGGGATTGGGGAAAATCTCAACGGTGGTTATAAAGTCATCGTGAATAAATCCACAGTACCCATTGGCTCAGGTGACTGGGTGCGGATGCTTGTTCTAGATGGTATTGCTGAACGGCAGAAAACATTGGTACCCGCAGGTGGGGTATCGAGTGATGAGAAATTACTTCAGGTTGCAGCCGAGTTTGATGTCGTGAGCAATCCAGAGTTTTTGCGCGAAGGTTCGGCAGTTCACGACACCTTCAACCCCGATCGCATTGTACTAGGAGGCAATAGTCAAAGGGCAGTAGCCTTAATGCAGCAACTGTATGCCCCAATTGTGGAACGTAAGTACGCTGAGGATCAATCTTTACCCCCTGTGCCAATTTTGGCAACAGACCTGAGTTCGGCAGAGATGATCAAATATGCCGCTAATGCCTTTTTAGCCACTAAGATTAGTTTTATTAACGAAGTTGCTAATATTTGCGATCGCGTCGGTGCTGATGTCACCCAAGTAGCCAAAGGTATTGGTTTAGATTCTCGCATTGGTAACAAGTTTTTACAAGCTGGTATTGGTTGGGGTGGTTCTTGCTTCCCCAAAGATGTCTCCGCCCTGATTCACACTGCTGATGACTATGGTTATGAAGCCCAGCTATTGAAAGCTGCTGTCAGTGTCAACGAGCGCCAGAGGTTGATTGCTTTGGAGAAACTTCAACAAGTTCTGAAAATTCTCAAAGGCAAAACAGTCGGACTACTCGGATTGACATTCAAGCCAGATACCGACGACTTGCGCGACGCCCCAGCACTCATCTTAATTGAGCAGCTAAACCGATTGGGAGCCAAAGTCAAAGCTTACGACCCGATTATTTCCCAAACAGGTATGCGTCATGGTCTTTCTGGCGTGCTAGTAGAAACCGATGCCGAAAGACTTGCTGACGGCTGCGATGCTTTAGTACTCGTCACCGAATGGCAGCAGTTCAGCACTCTTGACTATGTGAAGATGGCAAAACTGATGGCGCACCCCGTTATCATTGATGGTCGTAACTTCCTCGACCCTGAAACACTTATCCGGGCTGGATTCCAATATGTAGGCGTGGGACGGTAGAGAGTTAGGAGTTAGGAGTTAGGAGTTAGGAGTTAGGAGTTAGAAGTTAGGAGTTAGGAGTTAGGAGTTAGGAGTTAGGAGTTAGGAGTTAGGAGTTAGGAGTTAGGAGTGATAAATAAAAATTAAACCACACTATTTTGAGAACCATAGTTTTTAAAAGTAGTGGGAGCATCTTGCTCCCTGGTGGTAGTAGCGGGCAAGATGCCCGCACTACTCCAGAGCTCCCTGGTGGTAGTAGCGGGCAAGATGCCCGCACTACTCCAGAGTTCAAAATGGAGGAGGTTTAATACAACCTATAATCGAATACAGTTCAGTTAAGCATTTCTTCCTTCTCTCTGTGTTCTCTGCGCCTCTGCGGTTCGTTAAAAAAAATTAACTTTCACAAAGAGTTTTAGCCAGGGCTATTTCATTCTCATCTAGCCCGCCTCAGAATGAATTCTGAGTCTAATAGCGAAAGTCGTCTAAAGACGACTTAAGAATTGGTTATAGTCCGTTTTAACGGACTTTAGCTATAAGAAAAGGAACTTCAGTTCCGGGCGGTTTATGTCTAGAATGAAATAGCCCTGGAGTTTTAGCCTTAACCCAAGCGTATTGACCTATAACCAATAACTCCTAACTCCCTTCAAAACCTAAAAATTTAAAATACCGCCTAGAAGATTCTAGGCGGTATTTAATTTGTTTAATTTACTTTGCGTTTTTGCGTAATTTCATGTCAAGCGCTATGTGGAATACGCTCAATTTCAGCATATCCACTGAAAATAAGTTTTTGACCTTCAGTTTCTAATCGGTTTAGCCGCATTTTCACTCCATCCAGGTCAAAGCGATCCAAATCGACCATATTATCTAAAATTTCTACCAACGCCACGCTCAAGGTTTGCGAGATTTCCCGTTGGGCTTCTGGCACTTGGTCAAGTTGAATTTTCGGATCTTTGAAAGAAACCCGCCGCCGCCTTTCAATGCCTATAGTTAGGATCATGCTCAGGGGGACGAGTTCGCCATTGTTTAAATCAGCTTTTGCTACAAGCTGTAAGCGATTTTCAGGTAATAGCTGTACCTGAACTTCGGTAAATGAGACTGGTTCACCGCCAGATAATGCTGTCAGGGATGGTACGGTGAGGTTAAGCAGGCGCTTTTTCACCAGTTCCGCATTAAAGGCTTGGTTGATGCCTGCTTCTGATAAAATTACCTGTGCGATCGCTTGAGTGGGTTGCTTAAGACTGAGTTTGCCACTTAAAACTGAGCCGAAGTCAATAGCCACCGCATCGGTTTCAAATGACATCTCCTCTACTGCGAAATCTTTCCGAATCACCAAGCCACGACCGCTCATTTTAAAGCTATCAATGCTGCCTTGCAAGAGCTTGCTGGAGGGGTAGCAGCGCACAAAGACTTCTACTGACTCGCTTTGGGTAAACATATGGCGAATCGTTTGGCTGGCGACTGTGTTGAGCATTCGCTCTCCCCAATCTGTGCCTTTAGGATCTTGTAAACCAGTAAGTCCGCCGAACATGTGGTTTTGGGTCTCTAGAAGTTCTTTGTACTTTTGTAACAAATTGTCAAGAATACAGCAAGCGATCCCCAGATTAATTGTGCTGATGCGTAGGTGTAGAATGGCTGATGGTTAATGAGGTAATGTATTAAATATTACTATTCATAAAGGTGCTGGAGGACGTAAACGCAGGTCAAACACGTTCTCTTGAGGAATTTAAACGGGAAATGCAGCAGAAGTCTGGTATTTCAGTGAGGAAAGTTATCAATAACTTATTAGTGGGAATACTTGAACTAGGATATCAGACAGCTTCTCACCACTGCTAACCATGACATAGCTAAATCTAGCCTAGCCGATTACGTAAGAGCGGTTTGTGCTGAAGCTTTGATACCTATAGTTTCCCAGTAACATACTAAAACCATGAAAGCTACTCAAACCAACTTTCTCAAGTTCTTAGAAGGCAACAAGCAATTAATTATACCCATTTATCAGCGTCCTTATAGTTGGAAAATTATCCAATGCCAGCAGCTATGGAATGATATTTTGCGTGCTGGAAATGATAATACAATTTCTGGACATTTCATTGGTTCGTTAGTTTACATGGTAGATAGTGTGTATCTGACAGCAGTAATACCTAAATTATTAGTTATTGATGGTCAGCAACGTTTAACAACGCTTTCATTACTGCTTTCTGTTTTAAGTAAAGCTATTAGAGCAAGCAATGAAGAAATTGATATTAGTTCTGAAGCGCTAGAGTATTATTATCTTTTCAATAAATTTGGGAAAGGTAGTGAACGATATAAGTTAGTTTTAAATCAGAAGGATAGAGAAACTTTAATTAGACTGCTAGAAGGTACAGAAATACCTGACGATAAATCTCAGCAACTTGTTGATAATTACCAACATTTTGAGAGTCAAATTCATAAACCAGACATTGACCTCAATGCTCTGTATCGAGGGATATGCAAGTTAATGATTGTAGAAATTTCTCTAGAGCGCGATCATGATAATCCACAATTAATATTTGAAAGTCTAAATTCCACAGGACTTAAGCTTTCAGAAGCAGACAAGATTCGGAACTATGTATTGATGGGACTTCAACCGGAGAAGCAGGACGAAATTTACAATCTCTATTGGCGTCCAATGGAGAAAAGCTTTGATAAAACCGAATATTCTGAGAAAAGTTTTCATAAAACCGAATATTCTGAGCTATTTGACCGCTTCATTCGGGACTATCTGACCATCAAATCTAGATCAGGAACTATTCCTAATATTGGAGATGTGTATAGTAGCTTTAAGATTTATGTACAAGATAGAAAAGATACTTTGATCAAAGAGATAGTAGCAGATGTTTACCTTTACTCTAAATATTTTGTAAAGTTAGCTTTTGCTCAGGAAACTGACCAAGAAATTAAGCAGTTAATTACGGATATTAATACTCTTAGGGTAGATGTTGCCTATCCATTTTTAATAGAAGTTTATGATGATTACATTCAAAATAAAATAGGACGGCAAGAATTTATTAGCATTCTCAGGCTTGTGGAAAGCTATGTATTTCGGCGGAGTATCTGTGGCATTCCTACTAGCTCTATGAACAAGAGTTTTGCCACTTTAAGCCGAGAAATTGACCGAGAAAACTACCTAGAAAGTTTACAGATTGCTTTGGGTGGTAAAAAGAGTTACAAAAGATTTCCAGGTGATGAAGAGTTTCGTCGAGAGTTGATAGTTAAGGATATTTACAACTTTCGCGGTTGCAACTATCTACTTCGTAAACTAGAAAATTATGAGCATAAAGAGTTAGTCAATGTTCCAAAATATACTATTGAGCATATCATGCCACAAAATTCCAATCTTTCTTTAGAATGGCAGGCAGATTTGGGAGAACAATGGAAAGAAATTCGAGCTAAGTATCTACACACTATTGGCAATCTAACTCTAACTGGATATAACCCGGAGTTGAGCGATCGCCCGTTTATAGAGAAGCGGGATATAAATGGTGGATTCGCAGATAGTCCTCTACGTCTGAATCGGGGGTTGCAACATCTGAAACAATGGAACGAAACAGAAATCAATAAAAGAGCAGAATCATTAGCAGATATGGCTGTTAAAGTTTGGTCTTCTCCATGTATGTGAAGTGAGGCGATCGCAACCTCTACTAGATTTTAAATTAGATAGTAGTGCGATCGCGAAGCCCTGACTTGTCAGTTTGCGCTTGTGGGATTAGCAGTTTGTATATGCCTATCTGACTAAGTTGATTTACTATCTAATGTTCTGTTTAATTCTCCAGGTGACATAACTGGAATTTCTGCATCCACAAAACCAGAAGCATCACGAGTTACAATTATGTCCACCCCATACGCTACTCCAGAAGCATACTGTACGGCATCCTCAAAATCTCGAAAATTTAGCGACAGTGCCTGTTCCAATACACTTTTGTCAACTGCACAAATGTGTAAATCAGTCAATATTTGAGCGATCGCATCTTGAGCAGCTTGCACACCTGCGGCTCTGCGAACGATATAGTAAATATTGGTGATTGTTGTTGCTGCGATAAACCCTTCAACCTCACCAGTGTCAACCTTCTCAAAAAGTCTCACCGCATCTACTACGAAAGGTTGCCTGTCTTGTAGGAAATCAATAATTATGTTTGTATCAATTAGGACTTTTATCACTTATATTTTTCGGTGAGACAAGTAACATAATCTGTTACAATATCTTCATTAATTGATACTGCTGTACTTTTAGCAATACCTCGCAATCGAGATAAATTCCCTTTCTTCTGTACTGAATAAGTTTCTTGCTTTAAAGATTCGAGTAAGGTTTGCACCAACTGCCAGCGTTTATCAATTGGTAATTGCAATGCTTGTTTTTGCAATTCTTGCAATGTCATTAGCTTTTTCCTACTTATATCTACTTTAGCTTAATTATAAATCTATCTGTGGAGAGCGGGGAGCATCCCAATGCAGGGCAAAAAGCCCACAGGAGCAAATACTATGGCATAAGATGATTTTTTATTAAATAGTAGTGTAGTTCCATAAATACGATAACCATCTTGCCAGAAGGATGGGAATTTTGCTCATAGCTGCATAATTAAAATAATTCGTAATTCGTAATTAAGTTTTTTTAAAATAGCATCAGATTTTCAAATGGATGCTGATTTTTGCAACGGTAAGTATTAAAATCTCTAAAATCTATCGACAAAATTCTTCCATGTCCCAGATTTTCTGCCAAAACCACTAACGAAGCATCGGCAAGATCCATTGGTAAGTCCGCATATTTTGCCATAAGTTCAGAAATGCGCTTACCATGATGCGATTGCAAATCAAAAACCGTAAATACCTCTAAAAATAAGTTATTGATAAAACTTACTTGCGCGTGCTTGCCCATCTTTGTTAGCAATAGATAGCAAGTTTCTGTAATAACAGCCCAAGTCGTAATCAGAGGTTCGTTGATATTGGCAAGTACTGTTATTGCTTGAGTGTGGTACAAGTCATTTCGATTTGCTAAGGCTAACCAAAAGCCAGTATCAACGATAATCATATTTAGCTTCTAAGCCATCTCTCAAAATTGATTTGTAATTTACAGACAGATCCGGATCTGCCTGATCACAACCAATAAAGCCTGTTTGAATTAGCATCGACAACGCGTTCTTTTGCTCCTGCTGAAGCTGCTGATAATACAATTCAATAGCAGACTTAATCACATCCGTTACTGCCTGATTAGTCTGCTGTTGGATGTAAGCTAGTTTGTCAGCATACTCTTCATCTAACCGTGCATTAATTCGCATCGTATCGTTAGGTTCGTTTGTCATACAAATTGTATGACAAACATAACATACCTTCTACCTGGTCAACAATTTCCGCCGCAAATTATCCAACGCTGCATTCGCACTCACATGACGAATTAAAGCTCTACCTCGCGCTGCACCAAACTGATACTCAAAACTTGCTACTTCATCTTTTGGCCCAGCTAAACCAACGTAAACTAAACCCACCGGCTTAATATCTGTCCCTCCAGTTGGGCCAGCAATACCAGTGATACTCAATCCCCAAGTTGTTGCAAGCCGGGTTTTCACCCCAACAGCCATTTGCTCTGCAACGATCGCACTTACCGCCCCAAATTTATCTAAATCTTCTGCGTTAACCCCCAGCAGCCCAACCTTCACGGAATTGTCATAAGAAATTACTCCACCCCAAAAGTAATCAGAACTTCCAGAAATCTCAGTCAACATTTGCCCTAAACCGCCACCAGTGCAAGATTCTGCCACCGAAAGCGTTTCTTTTGATGCCCGCAACAATTGACCGACCACGGAAGCAAGAGTATTATCATTGACACCATAAAAATCTAGTCCGGCAATTTCTTTAAGTTGTTTCTCAATGGGCGCAATTAAGGCTTCTGCTGCTGCTTCTGAAGTTGCTTTAGCAGAAACTCGCAATCTGACTTCCCCTTTACCTGCATAAGGGGCGACTGTGGGATTTGGCAACTTCAAATAGGAAGCAACTTTTTCCGCCAAAGCCGATTCACCAATACCCCAAAATTTTAAACTCCGGCTGTAAATAATTTCTTTACCCCAACCTTGACTTTTGAGAAATGGGACGGCTGTTTCTTCCCACATCGGGTGCATTTCACTGGGAACACCGGGAAAGGTAAAAATCGTGATTTCAGGGCGGGGTTGCCAAATAATACCGGGTGCTGTTCCAGTGGGGTTGGGTAGAATTTCCGCACCTTGAGGAATCAAAGCCTGCTTGCGGTTACTTGGTGACATAACCCGACCACGTTGGGCGAATTTCTGAGTTATGTCTTCGATGATATCAGAGCGTTCTACCAACGGGACTTTAAAAAAATCAGCGATCGTTTCGCAGGTGAGGTCATCTGGTGTCGGGCCGAGTCCACCAGTGAAAATGAGAATTTGCGCTCTGGAAATAGCAATTTCTATAACTTGCTTCAACCGTTCTGGATTATCCCCAACCACTGTTTGATAGTAATGGGGGATACCTAGTTGCGCTAATTGTTGGGCGAGATATTGAGCATTACCGTTGAGGATATCTCCAAGCAGCAGTTCAGTACCAACACAAATAATTTCTGCACTCATTAGATTGGGGAAGGGGAGTAGGGAGTGGGGAGTGGGGAGTGAGAATTTTAGATTTTAGATTTTGGATTAAAGAATTGAAATTTAATCCAAAATCGTCAATCCAAAATCTAAAATTGAATTGCCCTTATGCTAGGGCTGGTACTGGAATTTCCAGGTGAGGATATAAGGGGAAGCGATCGCACAATGCTGCTACCCGTTGCCGACAATCTTTGGTTACTATGTCGGAATCTGGAGAAAGCAGGCGATCGCTAATAATATTTCCAATCTCAGTAAATTCTGCTACTCCTAAGCCCCGCGTCGTCATTGCCGGTGAACCTAACCTCAGTCCACTAGTAACAAATGGCGATTGCGGATCAAAGGGGACTGTATTTTTGTTAGCAGTAATATTCACAGTACTGACTAGCTGATCCGCCTGCTTACCAGTTAGACCAATAGACCGTAAATCCACGAGCATTAAATGGTTATCAGTGCCATTTGACACTAGCTTTAAACCCCGATTTTGCAGTTGTTCTGCCAAAGTCCGAGCATTTTCAATCACTTGGGCAGAATAGGTTTTAAACTCAGGCTTCAAGGCTTCTCCAAAAGCTACTGCCTTACCAGCAATGACGTGTTCTAATGGCCCGCCTTGGTTGCCAGGAAAAACGGCTTTATCTAGCTTTTTACCTAGTTCTACGTCGCTGGTCAAGATTAAACCACCTCTAGGACCGCGTAGAGTCTTATGTGTAGTTGTTGTGACTACATGACAATGAGGAATGGGGTCGGGATGAAGACCACTGGCAACTAAACCAGCAATGTGGGCAATATCGGCAAGTAAGTAAGCGCCGATTTCATCAGCAATGCTACGGAACTTTTCAAAGTCAATTATCCGGGAATAAGCTGAATAACCACAAATCAGTAGCTTAGGACGCTCCCTTAGCGCCAGCTCCCGAATTTGGTCGTAGTCAAGTTGTTCTGTTTGTTGGCTGACACCGTAGTGGCTAACTTGAAACCACTTACCTGAGACATTTACAGGTGAACCGTGGGTGAGATGTCCCCCATGAGACAAATCCATCCCCATAATTTTATCCCCTGGTTGCAGCAGGGACAGGAAAACTGCAAAATTAGCTTGTGCGCCAGAATGAGGTTGCACATTCGCATGAGCAGCACCAAATATCTGTTTAGCGCGATTTATCGCTAGTTGCTCGATTTTGTCGATAAACTCACAACCGCCATAGTAGCGTTTACCAGGTAATCCCTCGGCATATTTATTTGTCAGCACCGAACCTTGAGCCGCTAGTACAGCAGCAGAGGTAAAGTTTTCACTAGCAATCAACTCCAAGTGATCTCGCTGACGCTGTAGTTCGTCGTTGATTAACTCCGCGATCGCTGGATCACTGGAGGTAAGAAAATCTGAATTAGTCCTAGTCACTTCAATTATCCTTGTGGAAATTTGTACAACGGCTGATTTTAGTTGGATACAGCACCTAACAGTCGATTTTCAAGAGTCTATAGCCCAAAGTCTATAGTTCAATGATTTTGACTGCTCTACAAAGGCGATTAATCGTCTCCGTAGTATTGAGGTTTATTTGTACCAACTTATTTATTATAAGGACGTTGCTTTTTGAAGCTGCGCTAAATAGAGGGTAATTGCGATCGCTATGCCTCTATGGGACAAAAAGCGAGAGCCAATTCACTGTGCGTAATACAACGCTTGCAGAACATGACTGCGAAGTTCTACGCCAGAAAACTTAAGAGGATGTTTATAAAGTCTAATTTATCGAGGAAGGCAAGAGAAAAAGGGCAGTTCTTCCTGGAAGAACTGCCCCTAAGAAGAAAATCATTCTTTTCGGCTATTGTTTGCGTAAGTCCTGTATCTGAGAAAGCCGAATTACCAAATACTCTTGAGTTAATAGGGCTTGGCGGTTCGCGTTCTATATTACCTGTCCCCTAACCCAATATTAAGATCATGAAACAGTCGCCAACGATGCCAAAGCATCTGGTATTGTCTCAGAAGGAGCCTGGAATTCACCAGTGATGACGTACTCTAAACGCAGTTTTAACCAAGTAATAAATTGGGGATTTGTAGAAATAATTGCTACTGCTGGTTGGGGACACTTCGCTTTTAGCTCTGTAAACTGAGGTGTTTCCAAGAAAGCTGGTTGCTCAACCAACCAAAAATCTATTTGTTTTTCTTGCTCGTGGTAGTGACGGGTACGCTCTTTGATAACTTCCTGTATCGGTTCTTCTTGAAGAAGAAAGCGTTGACTAGCCAAAACGTAATAGTATGTTTGCATTTTCATCCTTTAGTTGCTATGTGAATAATTCAAGGGTACAGAGTGCTGCACTGTACCCCTAAGAACTAACTTTTGGGGGATTTCTTGAACCAAGAACTGAACGGACAAGCACTTCCCCGGTTTTCAGCTTTTGTCTGTTTGCCACCAGATGTTAGCTTTTCCAAGAACAGACTATTGTCAAAGTAGTGTTCTAAGGAAACGATCTTCAAGTCATCGGTAACATTTGCAATGGTCATGCCGATAATTTCTACTGTCTCTCCAGTCGGTGCATAGTCTTTGTATTCTCCGTTAAAATGTCCCCAATGCCGCCACTTAAATGTGACATTTGGTGGCCCTGAGAAAACTTCCACCACTTCCCAAGGGAATCCTTGGGGAAATGTTGTGTGGAAGAGTTTTGCGGATGATTCAAAACTTTCTTCTGAAGCCTTGTAATGTTCTGAATCAGCCATAAATAGATTGTAAGTACCTTGGGCTGATAAATCTGCTGCTGTGTACTCGACTCCGCCATTGCTACTCACGCGAAACTTGTCATTTGCAATAGATAACCACTCTTGCGGGTTAGCTTTGAAGGATACCTCCATCTCTAAGGTTCGTACCAAGTTTTGCACGATCGCTTCCAATGTACCTTCAAGGTGATTATAGATACTTTCTTGGGCGAGATTCTCTTTTGAACGGGAATAATCAGGCGGTGTCTGATAGCGCCACTCAACATCAGTGCTTTCTGCTATTACCTGATCTCTATCCTGTACCCAAAGCGGCAGATCGTTAGATTGTGTTGCGCTCATAGAAGTTTTTGCTGAAGATTTGATCCCAATTTCTAGATTTCGCAGTGACAATCCCTCAGTTTAAAGGAGTGGGGAGTGGGGAGTGGGGAGTGGGGAGTGGGGAGTGGGGAGTGGGGAGTGGGGAGTGGGGAGTGGGGAGATGAGGGAGATGAGGGAGATGAGGGAGAATTATTGAACAAATTTCTTCCCAATGCCCAATGCCCTATTCCCTATTCCCTATTCCCCATTCCCTCTTATAGCTTGTTTCATCTCGCGGACTGCCCTTTCCATACCTACTAATGCTGCCCGACTGATGATAGTATGACCGATATTCAGTTCTTCCATGCCTGGAAGCGCAGCCACCGGATAGACGTTCCAGTAGGTGAGTCCATGACCAGCATTAACTCGCAATCCAGCTTTTATCGCTTGTTCACAGCCTTTAGCTAATACGGCCAATTCTCGCTGGCGATTTGTTTCATCCTTAGCCTCGGCATATTGCCCGGTATGCAACTCAATAAACCGCGCTTGCACCTTGACAGATGCTTCGATTTGTGCTAGTTCCGCGTCGATAAATAAACTAACTGGAATGCTAGCGCTTTGCAATTTATCGACTATCTCACCTATTCTAGCAATTTTACCGATAATATCTAGTCCGCCTTCTGTTGTGACTTCTTCGCGCTTTTCGGGGACTAAAGTCACGTAATCTGGTTTGATATCGAGTGCGATCGCCAGCATTTCATCTGTAGCGGCCATTTCTAAATTAAGATGCGATCGCACTGTTTGCCGCAATATTAGCACATCCCTGTCTTGGATATGCCGCCGATCTTCGCGCAGATGCACCGTAATCCCATCTGCACCCCCTAATTCTGCCAGTACTGCCGCCGCCACCGGGTCTGGTTCCACCGTCCGCCGTGCTTGCCGGATAGTGGCGATGTGGTCAATATTAACGCCAAGTGTAGGCACCCCAAATTTCTCCCGAATCGATGTATATGCCAAATTTCTTGACACTCTCCTTATCCATATTATCTGTACTAACAACCTCTGTACAGCTATGCGTTTACGCCGGATTCCAATATTTACAGGACTTACGCAAACAATAGCCGAAAAGAGTGATTTTCTTCTTAGGGCAATTCATGAATTGCCCCTGAGCGCGTGTAGTTGGGCGTAAGTCCTAATTTACTTTGACAGTAGTGATTGTCTGTAAAAATATACCTATATAATGGTATAATGGAACTTCCAAAGAATAAAACTTCTAAACTAATTAAGTTAGACATTTGTCTATATTTTTAGCAACTATAGGACTAGTATAAGATTAGTGAAATGCACGTAGTGGACTCTCAAGGCTTTAATAGTGCATTAGACGTAGGTTGGGTGGAGCGGAGCGCAACCCAACTGATTATCAGGATGTTGGCTTTGGCAAAGCCTCCAACGCCACTTGCGACAACGCTCTTAACCCGCGCAACGCAGTGGCTCCCCAACAAAGCAATTTTTTTGCAATCATTTTAGCCATGACAGTCTACTACAAGACTACCGAGATTTTTTCAGAAATCAAATATGATTCCTATATAAGTATCTTATTTGACAGTTTTGGCAAGCCTAAAATTAGCGGGACAAAAAGCCCCGCTAATTGTTAATTCTTGAAGTTAGATTTTAGTCTACTTCCAGTCCTTATCTGCTTGTGAAAGCACATAAGCCGCTACATCTTCAATTTGGTTAGGTTTCAAACGACTGCCGAAAGCAGGCATGGCATTTTTACCTTTTGTCACTTGGACAATAATCGCTTCTTCTGAGTACAAACCATACTTTTCCAAAGCATCTTTCTTCAGATTTTTGTTAGCTTGAACCAGATTCTTACCTCCCGCGTGACAAGAAGCACAATTGGCACTAAAGACTTTAGCTCCACTAACAGCATCTGCTGCCAATGCTGGACTACTGAAGGCAAAGGTGAAGATTGCTATGCCTAACAGCATCACTGTAATCATTTTTTTCATTTCGTGTTCCCTCTGCAATAACGGCTTATTCGGTACAATGTCCTCCATAATTGTCAGTTGAGGCGTTACCATAGTCAAATGACAAGCTGTCAAACTTCGTTTTATCGAACAGCAATATTGGCATCAGTCGTCAGAATACAGGAAAGGTATTCTGACCGAAAAAGCGGATGAAGAATCGGGTTTAAAACCCCTACAAAAATAAAAAACTCCATCCCAAGAGTGGATGGAGTTTTTAGTCATTAGTACCAATGACCAATGACTAATGACTAATGACTAATGCGGCGGGGCGGCTATCCCTCTACACACACCTGGGGATGGAGTTTCCCGCCGCTTTCAATAAATTCCTCGCTTAGTCAGAAATGTTGAATAATTATGAAAAAATAGGGCAAAACCAACAGCTTGACCCCCAGATTCTGCTAAAATTGCCTTTACATACGTCCGTGAACCAAATAAATGTTCCTTAAGTGCCAGAGCATTGCCTGCGATCGCGTGAGATAATTTTTGATACTCTGCAAGCCCCTGAATTAATTTAAACAGTACGCTGTAATCGGCTGCTTGGGCAAAACGCACAATCAAATTGCTACGCGAAGTCATTAGTCTATAGTCCATAGTCCATAGTCTATAGGCAACTGTGCATTTTTTTGGAGTAATAACTAAATAAAAGCCGAAAAAAGGTACAAAACGTCCGGTTTTTGCAACTTGCAGTCGGTGAAGCTCAAGAAATATACAGATACAAGCTCTGTGACGTACTCCACACACTCCCAATGAGAGTGAGTGTAGCCCGACTAAATTTAAAGTTTTGCACTTTATTTGATCTATGTTCGTTAATGAAGCTAATTAGATCAGCTATTGTATCTGTATCTTCATTAAATCAACCAACCTTTTAAACGTTTAGCTATGTGAGGACGCCGCAATTTTCGCATAGCTTTACTTTGAATTTGTCGCACTCGCTCACGAGAAAGATTGAACATATTGCCAACTTCTTCTAAAGTACATGGTTCGCTGGTTGTCAAACCATAACGCAGAGAAATCACATCTTTCTCCCGTGGAGTTAAGACGTCACCCAAGACTTCCCAAATCTCCTGACGCATCATGTTTTCATTCATTTTTGCTTCTGGAGATAGGTTATCTTCATCTTCTAGCAAATCCATCAATTCCGTGTCTTCTTCTTTACCGACGCGGTGGTTGAGAGAAAGTGCTTGACGCCGTAGTTGTTGTAGCTGGCGTAGTTGTTGCACACTCATTTCCAAAGCTTCTGCCATTTCAGCTTCGGTGGGATTACGAGAGAGTTTTTGTTTGAGTTCCCGTTGGGCTTTTTTCAGCTTGTTAAGCTTTTCAACAATATGAATAGGTAGCCGGATTGTCCGCGCATCATTAGCTATAGCTCTGGTAATCGCTTGTCTAATCCACCAATAGGCGTAAGTAGAAAACTTATATCCTTTATCTGGATCAAACTTTTCTGTGGCGCGATTTAAACCCATTGCTCCTTCCTGAATTAAATCCAGAAAAGGCACTCCCCGATTTAGATATCGCTTGGCAATAGAAACTACTAATCTCAGGTTCGAGCGAATCATTTTGCGTTTCGCTACTCTACCTTGATACAAGCGACTTTCTAATTGCTTTTCTGTCATTTCTAGCTCGGAAGCCACTTCTAGTTTGCTAGGTTCCTGTCCCAGTTTTAAGTGTAAGGCAGCTTGTAATTCCCTAACTTCTTCTAGAAACCTGACTCGCCGCGCTAACTCTACCTCTTCATCAGCTTTTAGAAGCGGATAACGCGCCATTTCTTTAAAAAATGCGCCTACAGCATCATCATGTTCGGTTTTATTATATCCCGAAGGACGAGCCGCCCCCATCTCATCTCCATCCCGTTCGTCTGATTCCAGATTTTCTACTACAATTGGAGACTCTTCATCTGCTACTGGATCTAAACTTTCGAGTGATGCTTCTTCGCTATCAGCAGTGTTCTCCAGTATTTCCATTTTTCCTAATTCAACAATATTCATAGTTTCCTTTAGGGATTGTTGTTTTGTTTGGTACATAATTTAGTTACAGCTACTCGTTTGAGGCTTGGTAGTTTTCCCTAATGGACGAATGCACCCGTTTATATAGCGAAATACAAGCTTCTGCTAATTCTCTTCAGAAATAAAAATACGTATCTACCTACCAACTATAGGTTACAGTTAGATACAACCTATAACTAAACTCCAGTTAGCATCCAACAAAACTTTTTTCTCAGGCTCACAGCATATATATTCTTCATTTTTTTCTAAATTATCAAATATGTCAAATCCTCCTCAAACTTTCTCAACCTTAACAAATATAAAAATCTCAGCTAACCATCCCAATTTCCTAAACTTTCATATATTTTTCTAAATAATTTTAATGTTTAGGGGTTGGAAGTCACTAGATAAATCGAAAACCTGCTGCTGGGGTTATGCATTCCCGATTTAAAGTTACCGAAATGATAGAAATTACAATAATGGCAGCTTGATTTCGGAATGATCTTATTTGTATAAAATAATCCCATATACAGAAAGGGTTGAATATCTATCGATAGGCGGAAAAAGGCTACTCCCTATTTAGTAGTTGGAGTAACTTTTGTAGATTTAGCCCAGATGCTTTTATTTGTAAGGTAGGCACAAAATATTTATTGCACGTATAGAAGAGGCAAAATTGTCTAGTAGATTACATAAGAGGAAACTTATCAAGTATTATGAATAATAACAGTATTGGGAAATACCATTTGAGTCCAAAAAAGCGAAAAAATAGAGTTTAGTTAGCTAGGCTAATTTTGACCAGCTATGTGAGTAAAATGTCTAACTATAAAGTCAGCAAATATGTATATTAATGACGTAAAGTTATCTCGTTTAGTGGTAGCCCAAGCTAGTGAATCCTACCAGTCGGGTGCAATTCTTAATCGGTGGGTTGAAGTACTGGTAGACTGTCCAGGAAATATAGGACTATTTACTTATCGATTGCCAGCCCAGTTAGAAATAAAACCAGGGGATATTCTGAGCGTGCCATTTGGGGCACAACAATTAGGAGCGATCGCTATTCGGTTACTGTCACAACCAAATGTTGATTTACCACCAGAAAAAATCCGGGAAGTAGAAGATATAGTCAGCGTTGGATTTTTCCCAAGTGGTTATTGGGAATTACTCAATCGAGTTGCTGCATATTACTATACGCCCCTGATTCAAGTGATCCGGGTTGCTCTGCCACCAGGGTTGCTGGGGCGATCGCAGCGTCGTATCCGCGTCATTAGAGGCACAGGGGCACAGGGAAGTAATTATTTACTGCCATCTTCCAATCCTTCAGCTTTCCTGACTCCAACTGCGCGGCAAATTTGGGAACTTTTACAAACACAGCCAGCAGGAGACTACAGTTTCGTCTACCTCCAACAAAAAGTCAAATCTGCTTATCGGGGAATTCGAGAGTTATTGCGATTTGGTTTAGTAGAAAGCTACTTAGAACCACCACGACTAACTCGACCAAAGCTGCAAAAAGCAGTCACGCTTATCGGTACAATTGACCACGATTTAACGACTCGCCAAAGAGAGATTTTAGAAGTGCTGCGGCGGCGTGGTGGTGAGTTATGGCAAAATGAATTATTGCAAATTTGTAATGCTAGTTCCTCTACCCTCAAGACGATCGCTCAAAAGGGTTACATCGTCATCGAAGAACGGGAAGTATTACGAACAGAACAGGGGCCAGCATTAGCAGGTGATAGCGCTAAATCCTTAACTACTGCCCAAGCTAGCGCCTTAGAAACAATCCAGACACTAGATGGATTTGCTCAAGTTTTGTTGCATGGGGTGACAGGTTCGGGAAAAACCGAAGTATATTTGCAAGCGATCGCACCCCTCCTCAAAGTCGGCAAATCCGCCCTTGTCTTAGTCCCAGAAATTGGACTCACACCCCAGCTAACTGACCGTTTTCGCGCCCGTTTTGGGAATAAAGTCAGCGTCTATCACAGCGCCCTCTCAGACGGCGAACGTTACGACACTTGGCGACAAATGCTCGCCGGGGAACCCCAAGTTGTCATTGGTACCCGCAGCGCCGTTTTCGCCCCTTTGCCTAAATTAGGTTTAATCATCTTAGATGAAGAACACGACAGCAGTTTTAAGCAAGATTCCCCCATACCCACCTACCACGCGCGTACTGTCGCCCAGTGGCGAGCCGAATTAGAAAATTGCCCCTTGGTGTTGGGTTCCGCTACCCCTTCGTTGGAAAGTTGGGTAAGTGTGGGGGAGATGAGGGAGCAGGGGGAGATGAGGGAGCAGGGGGAGATGAGGGAGCAAAATCTTCCTCATCCCCCTCATCCCCCTCATCCCCCTCATCCCCCTCATCCCTGCTACTACCTCTCCCTCCCTGAACGCATCAACTCGCGCCCTTTACCGCCGGTGGAAATAGTCGATATGCGGCAAGAGTTGCAGCAGGGAAATCGTTCTATATTTAGTAGATCGCTGCAAGCAGCTTTGCAACAGTTGCAAGAGCGAAAACAACAGGGAATTTTATTTATCCATCGCCGGGGACACAGTACTTTTGTATCTTGCCGCAGTTGTGGATATGTGTTGGAATGTCCGCACTGTGATGTATCGCTGGCGTATCACCACACCGAAGAAAAAGCACCGGAATTATTGCGCTGTCATTATTGTAACTATGCGCGATCGCATCCCAAATTCTGCCCTGATTGTAGTTCCCCTTACCTAAAATTTTTCGGTAGCGGTACTCAACGAGTCACGCAGGAACTAGCGCGACAATTCCCAGAATTGCGCTTGATTCGCTTTGATAGCGATACCACCCGCAACAAAGGTTCACATCGTACCCTACTCACTCAGTTTGCCAACGGCGAAGCAGATTTATTAGTCGGAACGCAAATGCTCACCAAAGGTTTAGATTTACCGCAGGTGACACTTGTGGGCGTCGTTGCTGCCGATGGATTGCTAAATTTATCAGATTATCGCGCCAGTGAACGGGCATTTCAAACCTTGACTCAAGTAGCCGGACGTGCTGGTAGAGGTGATGATCCTGGTAGGGTAATTGTGCAGACTTATACTACAGAGCATCAGGTAATTACAGCAGTGCGATCGCACGATTATCTGTCTTTCTCTCAAGCTGAGTTAGAACAACGCCAAGCACTCAATTATCCTCCTTATGGGCGGTTAATTTTGTTACGTTTAAGTAGTCTTGACCCTATTCAAGTGCAGAATACGGCGCAAATTATTGCCACAGCTTTGAGTACAGAAGAAGAATTCGAGATATTAGGCCCAGCACCAGCGAGTATTTTACGGGTAGCTAATCGTTATCGCTGGCAGATATTGATTAAATTTGCTCCCGATGCATTGCCACAATTGCCAGATTGGGAACAAGTGCGATCGCTTTGTCCCCAATCTGTTAGCTTGACCATTGATGTAGACCCCATCAATATTATGTAACTCAATTGCAAACGGCTAATATCATTGAAGAAGAATGCAGAATCCAGAATCCAGAATTCAGAATTCAGAATTCAGAATCAATCAGTTGGGGATTGGGACCCGTCGCTGAATTGTTGCACCACAAAATCTACGATTTTGTGGGGGTGCAAAAACTCCGGTTATTCATCCGCTTTTTCGTTCAGAATACCTAACATGAATTCTGACGACTGGCGCCTTTATTCTGTTCGGTAAAGTAGTTGAGAATTTGGCTAGTTGATGTGTTGCAATCCCAATTAAAATTTCATATAACATACTAAAAAGTCAAACAGGTATTTAATCTGAATGCCAGCCCTGAACCTATGAGCTATAACGAAATATCTCTTCGGCCTGCCCAGGAAACAGATGCGTGGGTGCTGAGTGCAATTCATATTGCTGCTATCAAAACTTTGCCTGCAACTTTCTACACCCAAAAAGAACTTTTAGCTTGGCGTAATTACCGCGATAAACCTGATGGTTCAAATATCTTGAAGAGGATGAAAGTAGAAACTTTCTGGGTTGCGATCAAGGGAGATTTTGTTATAGGTTTTGCTAGTTTTTTTGTTGATGAACTCATCGGGCTGTATGTCCATCCTAAATATCAAGGCAAAGGGATTGGGCGTGCTTTAGTTCAACATTTTTGCGATCAAGCAACTGAGCAAGGTATAGATAAGGTAATTACAATTGCTAGTCTTTATGCCGAAGGGTTTTATTTACGACTGGGATTTACTGCCATCAAAAGAGCGCCTCTTTATTTAAGAAGTGGGGTAGTTGTCCCAGTTACTCAAATGAGTAAAACATTAGCTACCGAACCGAATTGAAGAAGAATACATTCGTCAGAATTCTGAATTCAGGAACCGGAGACGCTCCGCCGAAGCGTCAGAATCAAGACGCTCTCTACCAGATGCTGCGCGTAGCTTGTTTCCCCGCAGGCATATGCGGACTCGCTCTCCGTCACGCTATCCGCTTTTTCGGTCAAAATTCATTCTGACTCCTGAATTCTGACTCCTGAATTCTGAATTCTGTTCGATAACCTATGATGTAAGTAAGTACTTGCCAGCATAAATGAATAAAAGCATCCGTTCATCAACTCTCACCCGTACACGTTTGATAGAAGCCGCCTCGCAGGTATTTGCTAGTTTAGGTGTTCAAGGAGCAACTACCCGTGAAATAGCTCGTGTTGCTGGTGTGAATGAGGTGACTTTATTTCGCCACTTTGCTAGCAAAGAACAACTTCTGGCAGCAGTAATCGAAAATGCCTTTGCACTCCAGACAGAAGCCCTTGCACACCCCGAAGCGTGGACGCAAGATCTAAAAATTGATTTAAGACACTATGCCAATCTTTATAATACGATGTTAGAGGCACAGGAAGACTTAATTCGTACTTTCATTGGAGAAGCTAAACGTCATCCAGAAGAAGCCAAACAAGTGATTCAAGAAGCTGCCAAGCTCTTAGGAGAAAAACTGGTAGCTTACCTGCAATCTAGTCAGAAACGAGGCACCGTCAGAGCAGACCTTGATCCATTTCCAGCAGTCGATATGTTTAAAGGAATGCTGTTAGCTGGAATGCTATGCCGCAGTGCAAAATTCAATCAAGGCAGCTATAGTTGTGAGGACTATATTGAAACCTGTGTAAATATTTTTGTGCGCGGTATCAGTGCCACTCCACTCTCAGTTGTCAAACAGCCTCTAAGCTAGAAGGCAAATTAGACAATAATTAAGATATATGAAAATCTTGAAAGGTAAAGTTGTCAGTGGTTTAGGAAACTTTTCTTACTGGATTGAGAAACTCCAGGAATATTACTTGAGAAAAACGGGAATGAAATTTTTCCCTGGAACTTTAAATATTCAGCTAGATCAACCTTACCATCTCCCGAAAAATGTAATTCGTCTGGAAAAGGAAGAATATGAAGGGACTGTTTCTGTTAGCATTGTTCCCTGTGAGATATTTGGAAGAGATGCTTTTATCTTAAGAACAGACAAAAACAATACTGAGAGTGGAGATCATCCGAAAACAATTATTGAGATCGCTTGCGATGTTAAACTTCGTGAACTATATAATCTTAAAGATAATGACTTGATTGAAGTTGAGATTTCCGATGTCAGATTTATCTGAATTAAACAATCTGCTTGCAGATGAAGCGTTAATCCATTACGCGAGTGGTCGGGAGCAAAAGCGATTATCAAAAGGTGCAGGTTTGCTGGAATTAGCCCGAAGCCAAGAACTTATTAGCCGTTACCTACCACCTCCACCCGCAGTGATTTTCGATGTTGGCGGTGGCGCTGGCGTCTATTATCAATTTTGGATTTTAGATTTTGGATTTTAGATTGACCCGATGCATCAATGCAGGGGCTTTAAATAAAGAATTGTAGATTTTGGATTTGTTCCACAAATAAATTTGTTTGCTCTCAGACTTTTTTAAATTTTAAATTTTGAATCTTCAATCCAAAATTTAAAATTTAAAATCTAAAATTCGGTAAAGTAGAGCGATCGCTATTAACTAAAAGGCTTGTTGTTTTGCCAGCACTTGTTTGCGTAACAAAAGTAATTGTCTATCTTTAATGCCTTCTGCGATTAATCCATCGACAGTTTTCATGAGATAATCAGCGCAGGAACCCAATTTTCCCGATGCGGTGGCAATACTATTAACAGTGGTTGTTAATGGTATTTTACCAGCGTACCTGGGATGTTGGCGATTGGCAACAAAGGCGATCGCTTGGAATTCTTCCGTACCATCAAACACTTTTACCCAACGAGCAACGTAGACACCAGCCACCATCTCTCGTCGCCAAATCAGCAGTAATTCCGATGGTACATCAGCAGCAGCAATTCGATAAATAATTCCACGACAACTACCGCCCCGATCAAGTCCTAAGAGTAATCCGGGATTCTCTGGAGTGCCGCGACCAAGGATCATCCATGTACAGAAGCACCGATGCCAACCATAAATGATCCCAGCACGGCGCTCAACGTATGTGATTAGAGGATTCCAAATCAGCGAACCGTAGGCAAATATCCAAATATCAGATTTTGCTGGTTGCTGTTGTAGTATATCATCGAGCGATCGCTGTAACTCATCTTCGCTCAGGGTAGTTAGCTTGATTCCAGAGTGTGATGCATCTAAGAGTCTTGTCTGTTCATTTCCGGCTTCGAGATCGCTACGACTGAGTGACATAATGTAGATTTTCTATAAATCTTTAATAATTACTGTTAAAGAGCATTTGCCTTTGGAGGAAAACTTTTCGATTTATTGAAATTATGCAGAAATTGGAGTTCAGATGTGGTGAGGTCGCGCCATTGACCCAATTGCAAGTCATCTAATTGTAGGTGGGCTATGCTGACCCTGACCAGCCGTAAAGTTGGAAACCCTACAGCCGCAGTCATGCGCCGTACTTGGCGGTTTTTTCCCTCTGTCAAGGTCATTTCCAGCCAAGCTGTCGGTACATTTTTGCGAAATCTAATCGGCGGGGTGCGTTCAGGTAGCTGTGGCTCTGTTGGTAAGAGCCTAACTTCTGCTGGTTGAGTGCGGTAATCTTGAATTTCCACACCTGTTTGCAACCTTTTTATCGCATCTGCATCTGGAATTCGCTCTATCTGTACCCAGTAAGTACGTTTATGACCAAAACGCGGATGGGCGAGACGATGTTGCAATTGCCCATCGTTCGTTAATAACAGCAACCCTTCACTATCCCAGTCTAAGCGTCCCACAGGATACACATCAGGTACATTAATATAATCTTTCAAGGTGCTATGTGTGGGAGCATCTTTTGTAAACTGGCTGAGAACGCCATAGGGTTTGTAAAAAATAATATATCGGTAATGGTTTGTCATTTGTCATTTGTCATTTGTCATTTGTCATTTGTCATTTGTCATTGTTATTCTTCTCTTGCTTCTCACTTTTCCCCATAGGGGCTGACGAGTGCTTGCTGGGCAAAATTATGCAAGGATTTAGGCATCATATAAAAATAAAAAGGATTGAATGCCTAGTCAACTCCAAACTCCTAACTCCTAACTTATAAAAATCTGTTTTTTCCATACCCCATGCCCTATGAACAATTACTTTCGTTCCAATGTTAATGCAATGGCTAGCTACATTCCCGGTGAGCAGCCCCAACGCGGTACACAGATTATTAAACTCAACAGCAACGAAAATCCCTATCCTCCTTCCCCTGCGGCATTAGCTGTGCTGCGAAATATCGATGGCGAGTGGTTGCGGCGATATCCAGAACCTTTCGGGGGAGAGTTCCGGGAAGCTGCAAGTAAAGTTTTAGGAGTTCCTAGTGATTGGATAATTGTGGGAAATGGCAGTGACGAATTGTTGAGCGTGATAATTCGAGCCTGTGCAGAACCTGGGAAGAAGGTAGTTTATCCGATGCCAACTTATGTGCTATATCGCACATTAACAGAAATGCAAGCTGCGGAAATTATTGAGATTCCCTACAGTGAGGACTACAGTTTACCTTTGGAAGAACTGGTTGCTGTCGATGGTTCTGTGACATTCATTGCGTCGCCTAATAGTCCATCAGGGCATGTGGTAGCAACAAATGATCTGCGAAAATTAGCCAGCCATTTATCTGGAGTTTTAGTGATTGATGAAGCCTATGTAGATTTTACCGAAGAGAATGCATTGGCTTTGGTAAAGGATTACGAAAACGTCATCATAATTCGCACACTTTCTAAAGGGTACTCATTGGCGGGATTGCGGCTGGGGTTTGCGGTGGCGAATCCCAAACTGTTGCAGGGATTGTTTAAGGTGAAAGATAGCTATAACATTGATGCGATCGCTTGTGCAATTGGCACGGCTGCTATTACCGACCAAGCTTATAAAAATGCTTGTGTAGCAAAGATTAAGGCATCACGGACTAAGTTAGCAACAGACTTAAAACAATTAGGTTTTCATATTTGGGATTCTCAAGCTAACTTTTTGTTGGCGCAGCCAAGAGAAGTAAACGCAGAATATCTCTATCAAAAACTGAAGAAACGAGGAATTTTAATCCGCTACTTCAAGCAGCCAGGATTAGATGATAAATTACGCATTACTGTTGGTACTAATGAACAAAATCAGGCTTTAGTGGAGGCGTTGATTTATTTGTTAGAGAGTGGCGAGGAGAAAATCTAAAACCTCGACTACGCCTTAAATTTTGACCGAATTTTAGATTTTAAATGACAGAGCTAGTGACTTTAAGCATGGGGTCAATCTAAAATCTAAAATCTAAAATCCAAAATTGTGTGACTTCTATGCTTCTGAGAAATTGCTTGTTGTAAGAAGTTTACTTTCTGAGCGCTGCACAGCATATATATAGTGCGGTATATCGCGCCAGAGTGTCTCCTGAACGATTTTGAGGCCGTTCTTCTCAGCTACACGCCGAGAGGGGATGTTTTCAGGGCGAATCAGGGAAATGACGCGAGCGCTATCCAGAACGTTCAAGGCATACTCCTGGCAAGCAGATGCGGCTTCAGTTGCGTAACCTTGCATTTGTTGGTCACGGCGGACATGATAACCAATTTCGAGTTCTTGGTGTCCCTCTACGTCCTGCCAAACCAATCCACAGTCGCCGATTACCTCGCCCGTTGTCTTGAGAACCATCGCCCACAAGCCGAGGCCGTGCTGTGCGTAGTTGCGGCGATGCCAATCAATCCACTTTTCCACCATCTCGCGGTCAAAGGGCTTTGGATAGTAGCGCATCGACTCTGCATCGCCGAGGACAAGCAGTAGCGCGTCGAGGTCAGAAAGCGTCATTTCCCGCAAGAATAGGCGTTGGGTTTCCAATATCATTGGTGAATCCTCCTTTAGCCATTGTCTAGTTTATCTTTGCCTGCTATGTAGTAAGCACTTCAGTGTTTATAGCGCGATCAAATGAAATTGTTACAGTCATATATCTTTTATCCTTTCATGATGGTTATTGAAAAAGGCAACTATAGCTAAATGACTAATAAAATTGCACTTTACCAAGTTTTTTTAGAGCAAAGAATAATGAACTAATATGTAATGTTTGCAGCAATATACCATTATCAATACCTTCAATTACCTTTTTTAGTGGTAATAAAACTACATCAATTTGTTCGGTAACGTCTAACTTTAAATCAGATACACGTTCTACATCTGTTGCTAAAAAGCAATGTGTTAAATTGCTATGATTAGCTGGGTTTGGTGATAATATACCAGTTTCAATAAAATTATTGCTAGTGTAACCAGTCTCTTCCAATAATTCGCGTTTTGTAGCTTCCACTGGTAAAATATCTTCAGCTTCTACAGCACCGCTAGGCAATTCTAGAATTGTTTTTTTCAGACCGTGGCGATATTGCTTTACTAAAATAACTTCTTGATTTTTTGTTAAAGCTACAACATTGACCCATGTTGGATATTCAAGAACATAATAGGGGTCAACTATTGTTCCATTAGGCATTTGGCAAATATCAGACCGTACTGAAATCCATCTATCTTTTACTATATGTCTAGATTTTAATACAATCCAATTAAATGAATGTACCATATTTAAACCTCTATTTTTCTGCTTTTGGCAGTAATTATTTCATTGAATACGTGTTGCTAGAATCACTGAATTTCTTGCTGTGACGCGGATTTCTGTGGCAGCAATCCGAGGATCTTTGAGCCAAAATTCCCTTATTGGATCTGTTCTTCCGTGCCATTCTGGAGGCCAGTATTCTTCGGGTGTGAGATCGTCCAATAAAATTAAGCCTCCAGGCTTGAGGGCAGTTATCAATGTCTGAGGTTCTGTAACTTTTGCTTTTCCGCCATCGGCAAATAACAAATCAAAGGGAGCATAGATGAGTAAATCGCGCCAGTCACCTAGAAGTGCGCGGACATTAGACTTATCTGCAAATAGCTGTTGTACAAGTTTGGCAAGGTGGCGATCGCTTTCAATAGTAATCAATGTACTATCTGGATGTAATGCACTCACAATCCAAGCTGCACCAACCCCGCATCCACTACCAATCTCGCCAATTTGACCCTGTGTGATGTGCCTAGTGAGGATATGCAACAGGCGACCAACTTCTGGAAGTGAGGATTGGGTAAACTCAAGTTGTGCAGCCAGAAATTCGGCTTGTTGCACTAATGATGGACTAGATGTGATGGGATAGGTTGTCATCGATAGATATCTGGGGCAATTTCGGTAATGCTAGTCATATTGAAATTCACACTGGCAATAATGAAACATGGGCTGAAACCACTTTCCATCCTTCGGTAAACCTGTACCAAGTCTGGCTTTGTCGCCCGAAACGTTCTACACCATTAATATTGCGGCGAAATTCTAAAGTCACTGTTGCTGCATCTTTTCCAAAAGTCACAACCTTGAGATTCGAGATTTCTCGCTCTATTTTTGGGTTTGGTCGATTCTGACGAAAGTTACGAACCTCCTCGCCGCCATAGAGGTTTTCTGTGATCCCAAACCGAACTACTTCGGGCGCATCCCAAAACAAGCTATCCATCACCTCCAAATTGTTATTACCAAGAGCTTTTTCATATTTGAGGTACAAATCGGTTACTTCAGTTACAACAGTAGGGTCATTTATAGTAGTCATTGTTGTTACCAATTTTTGGTATTATGGCTGATTATGCAGGAAGCATCTCACCTTTGCAAATATACCAGGCGATTAGAAATCGCGGCTACACAAACGAAGTCCGCCTACGCGGACTAAAAGAATTTCAAACCCACGGAGGTGGGTTTTGTCTGTATAGCCGCGAATTCCATTCGCCAGGGCAGGTGTGTTTTTACAAAAGTGAGATGTTCCTGATTTTGCACTCTTTCAAATAGTCAGAGCTATTTTTCTTTTAAGATCCTTCAGTATGTAGATTCAGACGAACCAGATTACTGAAAGCGGAGATTTGTTGTTTAAAGAAAATTGAGCCTGCAACACAAATACTTGCACCAAGGATGACAGTATTGCTACTACCAATTTTACTTGCTAGTGCGCCAGCTATTAAGTTTCCTATAGGTACTGCGCCTGTAGATGCCATTACGTAAAGACCTGTAATTTGTCCGCGATTGCGATCGCTCACCAACAACTGAAGCAAAGTGCGTCCAGCAATTATCTGCAAAATAAAGCCGAAACCAGCTGTAAATAATGAGATCAGTGAAAGCCAGAACACACGGGATAGGGCAAAGACAATCAAGCTTACTCCCATAAAACCTATGCCCAATGCTAGAACTTTACCCGACTCCAGTACATTGCTATGTTTAGTTAAATAGATACCACCAGCTAAGGTTCCCAAACTCGAAGCTGTCATCAAGAAGCCGAAGGTGTTAGGACCGCCTTGCAAAATATCCTTGGCAAAAATCGGACCCAAAGCTAAGTAAAATCCCCACACGCAACAGACTAAAGCTGAACCAATCAAGACTGATCGAATTGGCAAAAATCCAAAGGCATAGTTAAAACTAGTTTTTAATTCTTCTAATGGTTTGCGTGTGGAAATGACGGCTTTTCTGGATGTCAGCCGTATTGCTAGCAGGGCAATAATTACAGCGATGTAACTGATGCTATCAATTAGGAAACACAGCCCCGATCCAATGGCCGCAATTAATAAGCCCGCGATCGCAGGCCCCACCATACTCGTCACACTCACCAGAGAAGAGTACAAGGCAAAGGCATTACCGAGATTTTCCTTAGCAACTGTTTCTGGAAGAAATGCCTGCCGAGTTGGAATATCGAAGGCGTTGATAATCCCTTGCAGCACGCCAAGAATTGCAATGTACTGGATATTAATCGTACCGCTTAGGGCTAGCCACGTTAGAGCTAAAGACTGAAGCATCCCTAGAATTTGGGCAACCAGCAGAATTTGATGACGATTCCAGCGATCGGCGACGATTCCACCCAGAGGGATCAACACAAGCGTGGGAATTTGGCTGGCAAAGCCCACCAGACCCAGCAACCAAGCGGAATCGGTGAGGCGATATACTAACCAACTAGTAGCCACTTGAGTCATCGACGTACCAATCAGAGAAATTGCCTGACCTGTGTAGTACAGGCGAAAATTTCTGGAACCAAAAGCACGAAGCATAACTTGTGATTTTTTTGATGCTTCCATATATCACGCCTGAGTAGTTTCCAGTCCTTAGAGGTTGTTTGAAAAGTAGTTAGCTGTGATTTTAGGCACTTGTTGATCCCCCCTAACCCCCCTTAAAAAGGGGGGAACTGGAATTAAAGTCCCCCAATTTATCGGGGGATTTAGGGGGATCTAGAACGTTTTATTACCGAGAAGAGGACTTTTCAAACATCCTCTTATACCAGTTCTGTATCAAGATGCGCTAAACCATATTTAAGTACAAGAAAGAAAACGAACCGCAAAGGACACAAAGAAAGAAAGAAAGAAAGAAAGAAAGAAAGAAAGAAAGAAAGAAAGAAAGAAGTTAAAAAGGCTTGGCGCAGCCTCACAAAGAAATGGTTTTAACCGTGAATAAAAAAGTAGGTAGTCATGCTGAAGGCAACAATCATCACAAATTTCCGAATTAAGTGGGGTTCAAGTCTACGAGCATAATGAGCGCTTAAGTAACCACCAAGAGAGCCACCAACTGCCATCAAAATAGCTTGATGCCAAGCAATCACACCTGCAAAAATAAATGGAACGATCGCAATACCATTGATACAACTCCCCAAAAATGTCTTAAAAGCATTCATTTTGTGAATACTTTTGATTCCTAAAAATGTCAGAGTTGCCAGCATTAAAATTCCTAAACCTGCGCCGAAGAAACCGCCATAGATTGCGATCGCTAGTTGAGCCAGTACCAAATTAAACAAGGGTACAGACTCAGGCGATGTATTTTGACTTTGACGCTGCAACCATTTTTTGAAAGGTTCGCCAAAGGTAAATACAAGTGTTGCCAGCAGTAACAGATAGGGAATCAATTTTTGAAAAACGTCTGGCGATGTATATAACAAAGCTATGGAGCCAATCATGCCACCAACTAAACTGACACCACATAGAACTAAAAAATCTCGTCGCTCGATGCCTAAATCTTGACGATATGCTCCAGCACTGGCTAGAGCCGCCACCCAAATTGCAGTATTATTGGTGGCATTAGCTGCGATCGGGGGTACACCTGTAAAGATGAGAGTTGGAAACGTGATAAAGCTTCCACCACCCGCCACAGCATTTAACCCGCCTGCAATGAAAGCGGTACTAAACAGAAGTAAGCCATGAAAAAGTGTTAAAGATGGCGGCATTATTTTGAATTACGAATTACGAATTACGAATTACGAATTATTAATCTAGGAATATCACTTGGAGAATGGGCAATTAAGTCAGCACCATGAGCTTTTAATTCCTCCTCAGTTCCATAACCATAGGTAACGCCAATTGAAGTAATGTGATGGTGCTTGGCTCCAATGATGTCATGCGAGCGATCGCCTACCATCACCACAGTAGAGGGTAAAAGTTTTTCTGTTAATAAAATATGCTTAATTAAGTCGCCTTTAACGCTCCGACTTCCGTCAAGTTCACTACCATAAATCCCATCAAAAAGCAACGATAAGCCAAAATATTCAATAATTTGCGTAGCATAAATATATGGTTTAGAAGTCGCAACAAAAGTTTTATAACCAGCAAAACGAATAGTTTTTAGGATTTCTGGAATCTGGGGATAAAGGGAGTTTTCAAATAATCCAATGGTGGCAAAGCGACGACGATACAGTGAAATAGCCTGTTCAATTACTGTGTTATCTAAGGTCTTGAGTAACTGCGAAAAGCTGTCTTTTAGTGGTGGGCCAATACACCAATGTAATTCATCAGCATCCGGTGGTTTGTAACCGAGTTCAGAGAGCGCATACTGAATGCAGCGAGTGATGCCAAGTTTAGGATCTGTTAATGTCCCATCTAAATCAAAAAGGATAGCGGAGAAAGGCATATATTACTATTAATTCGTAATTCGTAATTAAGAAAGTCAATTTTAATCGGGGTTTATAGGTTTATATCTCTAGCTTTATTTGGGATAATTGGTATTACAGCAGTTTTCATGTATTTGAACCACATCTGTCGTAGGGGCACAGCACTGCTGTGCCCTTACCGCGTGGTCTATTTACCTGAAAATAGCTGTAAATAAAGCGGTTCTCGTTTATATACAATAGATTTTGACCTCTCTCCAAACCTCTCTCCTCAAAGGAGAGAGGCTTTGAATCTTACTCCCCAACGCTAGTAGGGAAGGGGCTGTTCTTGTTAGGTCTGTATTCGACTCAACACAGAAGCGCTGTAAAGTATTCTAAAATTCCCCACGCCCAATTTAACTCCTAATTTTGAGCGATTTAAGAAAGCCTTCGGCACTAAGTAACGCGATCGCCAATGTGACAACACCAATCCCCACACTCTGAATCACGTTTAAAGTTTCGCTAATGGTTATCCATGCAACTAGCGCTGTCAATGCTGGACTGCTAGAACCGATTATGGAGGCGGTAGATGCGCCAACCATCCGAATCCCCACATTGTTGAGGGTGTGTCCGATAAAGCTGACAAGACCCGAAAATATGCTGCCAATCCATAGGGGTGTCCAGTCAAGTTGGGCGATCGCACCTGGCCAAAACAGTAAGCTAATACCGGAAAGCAGTAAAGTGGAGGCAAAACTGATCCAGGTAAAGGGAATTGGATGGAATTTTTCTAAACATTTTTGAGCAATGATGCAATAAAAGGCGTAAACGATCCCAGCGCTAAAACTAGCGAAAATGCCGATCGCAATGGTATGACTGCTGTAGGTGGCAGAAGATTGGGGAATTGTGAGAGCGCTTCCTACTAGGATAATAGCCATCACCAGCCAACGGAACAATGTGGGGCGATCGCCAAAAAACCTCCAAGACAGCAGTGCTGTAAATACGGGATAGGTGAAGAAGAGTGTCAAGGCAATACCTGTGGGAATCAAGCCAATGGCAACGTAGAGTGAGGCAATATAGACAAACATCAGCACTCCACAGCCAAAAGCTTGAATCAGAATATCCCTGCGATCGCGATTGAATAAGTCTTTTAATTCTTTTCCAGCAGATGGATATAGCTTGAATGATAGAGATGCCATAAGTGGAACCACTAGCAGCATTCGCATGAACATCAGCAAGAAGGAATTCTGCAAATCCGGTTTAACGTATCCACCAAGTAAAAATAAACCTAGTACGAGATGTTCTGAAAACAAAACTCGGACAGTAACGTTGTGAAACGTCAAAACAAAGGAGGATAGAAGAACCGTCAAGATGCCCAACACGATAAAAAGTTTCCTTAGAGACGACTTAGATTGTAAGCTGAAAAACATCTAATTTGCATAACCGAATTAAACATAACTCTTGTGGGGTGGGCAACATGAGCGCCCTAATTATGCAAGTTGAATGTGGAACAACTTATAACTGAAACCACTGGATTAACAAACCAGATAAAGTTTGAGGAAATCAAAGCCGTCCTTCAAAAACACTGCCAGTTGTTCAATCAAAACTATGCCAAGGAACCGGCGCTCACAGGTTCAGGAGTAGCAGTATTTGCGTTGAACTGGTTTACCGGACGGGGTAAACCGAGATTTTCGCGCAGCGTTCGACCTTCATACTCAGTACGAAATATTCCTCGGCGTTGCAATTCGGGAATTACCAAATCCACGAATTCATCTAAACCTCCAGGCAACCACGGCGGCATGATGTTGAATCCATCAGCCCCACCATTGACGAACCAATCTTCTAACTGATCGGCAATGTGTTCTGGTGTTCCGAGAATCGTTCGATGTCCTCGCGCTCCTGCAATCCACAAATACAGTTGCCGGATTGTTAAATTCTCTCTGCGGGCCAGATCGGTGATCAGCTGCAAGCGGCTTTTGCCACCGTTGGTATCTGGCAGATCAGGCAGTGGCCCATCTAGGGGATACTTAGATAAATCATGACCGCCCACTAGCCCAGAAAGCAGTCCCAATCCTACCAGAGGATGGATCAACTCCTGAAGTTGTTCATATTTATCCTTAGCTTCCTGCTCAGTCTTACCAATTACCGGAAATACCCCTGGCATAATCTTCAGATGATTAGGGGAACGTCCGTATTTAGCCAATCTCCCCTTGACGTTGGCATAGAACGCTTGAGCTTCTGCCAATGTCTGTTGTGCAGTAAAGATCGCCTCTGCTGTTTGAGCAGCCAAATCCTGGCCAGCCTCAGAAGATCCAGCTTGTACGATTACTGGATACCCCTGCGGTGGACGCGCCACATTCAGCGGCCCGCGCACCGAGAAATATTTACCCTTGTGGTGGGGAATATGCAACTTTTCTGCATCAAAGTAAATACCTGACTCTTTATTGTGAAGGAAAGCATCGTCTTCCCAACTGTCCCAAAGTTTGGTGACAACATCCACAAATTCCCTCGCCCGTTCATAGCGCAGCGAGTGTTCTAGGTGGTTTTCTTGGCTGAAATTCTGCGCTGCGGCTTCAGCAGCAGAGGTTACAAGATTCCATCCAGCCCGACCACCGCTCAGATAATCCAGTGACGCAAACTTACGAGCGAGATGAAAAGGTTCATCATAGGTCGTTGATGATGTCGCCACCAATCCGATATTTTCTGTCACCGCAGACAGAGCCGACAATAAGGTTAAAGGTTCAAAGTGGACGCTGAATTGTCCCGAACGGCTAAAAGCCTCAGTCCCTTGCCCTCGATCCCAGACGGCTAAACCATCCGCGAGGAAAAGCATATCAAATTTGCCCCGTTCAGCCGTCTGTGCCAGCTGCTTGTAATGTTGGAAGTTCAGACCTCCATCAGCCGGGGTGTTGGGATGCCGCCATGCTGCGACGTGATGACCACTACCGGGTAAAAATGCTCCGAGTTTAAGTTGTTTTTTCGTACTCATATTTCTATCTGTGAGGGCGTACTCATGCTTTTTTCGTTCTCTTGTTTGGAACAAGAAAGTGTTAGTTATTAGGACTCTGGTATTGTTACTTGCATGGAGGATCGTTTAGAGAATTCATCGTACCAATGGGCAAGTTTTGGATATTTCTGTCGCCATTGCAAATCAGGAAGACGGATCTCTAGTCCAAGTGCAGAGGCGAGAGTTATATGAGCAAGTTTCGGAGTTTGGTCGAGTTTATCTGATATCTTCTCGAAGTAGTCCAAAATTCTCAACGCCCGCGATCGCTCAAACTCGATCACCCCAAAAGACTGCTCACTCAGGGGACGCCTTAACTCCCGTACCCAAACAGCAATGCCATCTATAAACCCGCCAGTCATACCTTCAAGTTGCTGTAAAAAGCCATTAGAAATGTCAGCAACTAGTTTGATCTCAGGATTTAAGTGATTCAGATAGACGCATATTATACGTGTTTCACTCAAAATAAATCCGTCGTTAGTCGCTAGCGTTGGCACTTTACCTGTAGGGTTGTAATTCAGTAGGTCGCTGTTCGGATCTCGTGCAATGACTTTTTGCGTTTCGATCTGATTGCTGAGATTCAATTCTAGTGTTGCTATCCGTGCAATGCGTGCATAGGGCGAGTTAGGTGTATAGAAGAGTTTCATAAAAAGCGCGATCGTCATTAGATACTGGGTTCAAATGTCTATCGTTTTAACATTTGAAAAAATCTGGTCAATAAATTAGGAAATGTGTGAAAGATATTTTAGTGGCATCTACTTTGAGTCTCGATCTAAGCTGAATCAGCATCACTCCATTGGCTCAACTTGGTTAGTAGATCGTTTCGGCGCTCCGGTGATGTAAACGCTACCTTGATGGCATTACGGGTAACAGCAAGCAATTCGGCTGCGGAAAAACCGAGGGCATGGGCTAATTGTCTTCTCATTCTCCTGTTTACAGTGTGTCTTAATTACGTTCGCGTAGTGTCCCGTTGGCACAGCCTCTCGTAGAAAAGCTACGGTGTACACACAGGTATCTTGACTTGCAATGCCATTGCATCGGCTGACAATGCCATTGCATCGGCTAACAATGCCATTGCATCGGTTGACAATGCCATTGCATCGGTTGACAATGCCATTGCATCGGCTAACAATGCCATTGCATCGGCTAACAATGCCATTGCATCGGCTGACAATCCCATTGCATCGGCTTGTAAAAATTAACCTACCCTACGTTTACCTAGCAACTCTAAAAGACTTGTGTATACACGATAGAGTAGAGAAGCGGGACGTAAGCCCATTACGAATTAGGATGATTTGCTCTGAAGAAGAGAATCGGTTCTGCCAAATTATTATTTTTCAATAAAGCATCGGCATACTGCACAGGATTAGATTCTGCAAAGTAGATTTGTTGTGCCGCATGGTATCGCTGACGATATAGACGTGACTGGTTAAGAGCCTCCAGGCTGGGAAACCACTCTGGGAGGCTCCGCCTCCTGTTTCTTGACGAGAGGCAGAGCCTCTGGGAATACATTCCCAGTCTGAAGACTGGGAACGAGGTTACACAAGTGTTTGGGCTTTTCTTAGTGCCATTCTGTCTAGCTGGTATTTTATTTTTAAGGCGAGTCCCTATTAGGCAGTCACTGCCTCACGTCGATTGTACTCAGAAGCGTCTCCCTTGATGGCCTGACTTTGTTTACCATCGATGCCCACTGGGAGGTCGCCGACAATTGTGACGCGTTGAACGTGGCGGGGCTGGTCGCCGTAATCTGCGATCGCATAATGTTGAGTAGCTCGGTTATCCCAAAAGGCGACGTCACCAACTTGCCAACGCCACCGGACTGTATTCTCAGGACGTGTTACATACGCTTGCAATAGTCGCAGAATGTCATCTGATTCAGTTGTTGATAAGCCACGGAACTGGCGCACAAATCCGCCGATGAATAGCCCATGCTCGCCGGATTCAGGATGGATGCGTACAACTGGGTGCAGAGTCTCGTATACAGTCGAGGTGAAGACAGCCCGGTAAGCTTTGACATCTTCAGGTAGGTCGAATCCAGTTGCATAGTCGTATTTGTTGCTGTGTACTGCCCAAAGTTGGTCTGCGAGATTACGCAGATGGGTAGGTAAATCTTGGTATGCAGTCACAGAGTTTGCCCAGATTGTATCGCCTCCGGTTGGGGGAATGTCAAGCGCTCGTAAGATAGAGCCGAGAGGAGGACGGTCTACAAATGTCACATCGGTATGCCAGCTATTGGCGCGGGAAGTGGTGCGACCATAATTCAGGTCTAAGACTTCTGGGTTTTCTGGAAGCGCTGGTACGGTGGGGTGGGCTGTAGTGACTTCACCGAAACGACGAGCGAAGGCGACCTGTCCATCAGCATCGAGTTGTTGCTGACCACGGAAAAAGATCACTTTGTATTTGACTAGAGTTTTGCGAATATCGCTGATGATGTCATCGCTGAGGTTAGAACTCAGATTAAGACCAATGATTTCAGCACCGATACGTCCTGCAACTGGTTTGATGTCAAAGTGTTGAGAACCCATGTTTTTGATCTCCAAGAAGTTTATGTTTTGACAAAAGTAGAGACGCGATTCATCGCGTCTGCTAAACACCGATTCATCTCGTCTGCTAAACACCAGGGGTAGATCCGCCATCAACGATAATCTCTGTTCCTGTAATTGATGCAGCTAGATCAGACACCAAAAATAGAGCCAGGGCAGCAATTTCTTCTGGCTGGGCGATTCTTTTTAAAGGAATACTTTGAATGCTTTGTGCCTTCACTTGCTCAACAGTGATCCCTTGCGCTTGGGCGTTCTGCTGGGCTAAACGTTCAGCACGCCCAGTAGCTGTAGCACCGGGCGATATGGCATTAATCCGAATCTTGTACTCAGCTAACTCTTTAGAAATGCCCTTTGTGAAGTTGAGCAGAGCCGCATTGCTTGTGCCACCAGCTAGGAAGTTAGGACGAGGGGTACGTCCTGCACCGCCGACTATATTCACAATCCGGCCATCACCGCGACTTTTTTGATGGGGGACGACGGCTCTAACTAGGCGGATATAGCCCAATAATTTTAAGTTCCAAGCATCCAAAAATAAATCATCAGTGGATTCTAGGAAAGACCCAGCACGGGCTGAACCTGCATTATTAATCAAGATATCAATCTGATTAAACTGGGCCAATGTTGTGGAGACAACTTTTTCAATATCCTCTGCTTTTGTTAAATCGGCGCTGATGGCAATAACTTTCGCGCCTGGAGTGGGTAGGGATTGGATGTCAGCTACTGCCTGATCTAAGCGTTCTTGATTGCGGGCTGCGATCGCAACACTCACACCCTCACTATAGAGAGCTTTGGCGGTGGCTAAACCAATTCCCGCACTTCCTCCTGTAACGATCGCTGTTTTACCTGATAGTTTTAGTTCTAAGCTCATACAAAGTTACCCTCAAAAATCTAAGTAATTTACTTGCGAACCAATAACATTGCTGATTGAGAGCCTGTATTATGGATATCGAAAATGGTTCGACTTTCCCCTGATGTACAACCCAGAAGTATCTTGATTTCTGTATCTCGCTTTTCCAAATCAACACTACAAATGACGGCAGTTACTGTTTGACTACACAAGCTACCTATCCAAACATCAATATCATCTCCATCTCCAGAGCTAGTGTTTTCCAAGTATCCATAGTCCAGTGGATAAACGAAGTATGGATAACGTGGATGTGATGTCCCTTTTGGACGATCTATCTTGAGATTACTAGCGGCTACAAGTTGATCTAGTTTGAACCAGAAGTCAGTACTATTCCCCATGCCATCAGCTAATACTCAATTGGAAATGTGTAACACAGCCTTACCAGGAAAACGCCTGTCGAGTAGTTGTTGCGCTACATCAGCTATTTGTGTCCAAGAAGCTTCTAAATCAATGTGAGGACGCAACTTACCTGCTTCTACTAGACTCAAAAGCCGTTTGAGACCGACTGCGGCTGATTCAAATCTCAGTTCATCGAACAGACGTAAACCATACAAACTCACGCCACCAGTCCCAAAAAATTGAGCGGCGTTGAATGTTACTTCTGCTCCCCCAGATACTCCATACAGCACAGTTTTTCCATCCTGTGCCAGTAAGCTAAGGGCTACCCCCAAAGTCTTGCCACCCACTGACTCTATAATTAGATCATAGGGGCCATATTCGCTGGCGGGTGAGAGGTCTTCGCCAATCACCACCGATTGTGCCCCTGCTTCTCTAACTAGAGTCTCATAGCCAGCTTGACGAATGTATGCTACGACGTGCGCCCCTGACAGTTGCGCCAATTGGATCGCAAAGTAACCAACGCCTCCTGATGCACCTGTAACTAGAACTGGACGACCTAACAGTGAACCACCTTTTAGTACTGCATGATACGCGGTTAAACCCGCTACAGGCAGTGTGGCAGCTTGAGCAAAGGATACCGATGGCGGCACTTCTGCTAAGGCGTTGGTGGGAACAGATACGAGTTCTGCCCAAGCACCGGCGCGGCGCAAGCCAACTACACGCGTCCCTTGGGCAGGCCCTGAACCATCGGCAGCCGGGGTTTCTACTACACCTGCCAAGTCCCAACCAGGCTGCCAACCAGCCTCAGCAGAAGTTGAACGTTTCACCTCTCCCCGATTGAGAGAAATCGCGGCCACTCTGACTAGTGCCTCATCTGGCGCAGGTGTTGGTGCAGTCACTTCACTCAGTGCCAAACGTCCAACCACATTCGGATCAACAATCACAGCACGTATTTTACTCATAGAGAATGCCCTGGCTTAGAAATGAATTTCTAGATCGGTGGTTCACGATGTACTGCCTACAATAATAAACTCGATAGATTTCGCTAGTCCTTCTTAACCCCAAATTCCCACAACTAGGTTAATGATATTTAACAATCTACTGTAACTCGATAGACTTATAGTAATTTTAGGGTGTAGAAAGAAAACTATCACAATATAGACAAAAGAATCAAGCATCCCGCGAAAAGATTTGTTTCATCAATGCTTGCATTTATTGCTACGTAGTAAGCTAGTCGCTGTCCATACGTGTCAACTCAAGCTTTGGCGAATGGAATAGAACGCGGCTACACAAACTCTCGTCCACCTTCTCTTCGAGACGCTGTTCGCGTTCGTGGATTAATGCAAAATCAAGGGTTCTTAACCCACGGAGGTGGGTTTTGCTTGTGTAGACGCGGTTTCTAACCGCCCTTTTAATGTTAAGTTGACACCAATGGCAAGATGCCCACCCCACAAGATGGATAATTTATTTCTTGGAAATCCCTAAACGGTAACTAAATATTTTTGGATTAAAGCTATGTCACCAGAAACTATTGCAAAAGAAAAGGATACCCGTCCTCCTGTAGCGATTGGTCATGTGAGATTATATGTGAGTAATGTACCGGAGGCTAGCGATTTTTTTATCAAGATAGGGCTGCGACCGATCGCTCAATCAGAACAATTAGCTGTTTTAGAATTACGGGGAGGAACGCACTTAGTTTTGAGAACAAGTTCAGAGGCGATCGCGCCTGGAATCAATGCGCCTTTTGATCTGATGGTAGATGATGTTTCTGCCACCAGAGATACTTTTAAGAAGTGGGGACTGACTGTTTCTGAGATCGAAGCAGGCAGAATCCACAGTTCATTTACTTTGACTGCACCGGACGGCTATCTATTAACATTAACTTCCTCACATACAGGCGGTAGAGAAGTTTAACAAAAAAGAAGTATCCTGGCGATTAGAAATCGCGGCTATACAGACAAAACCTGCCTCCGCAGGTTATGAAACTCTTGATTTTTTATTAGCAGCCGTGGGTTTACAGCTATTTTCAGGTAAATAGACCACGCGGGTAGGGGCACAGCAGTGCTCATAGGTGTCAACTTAAGGTGAAACCCTTGCCAAGACGTGATATTCAATTCTTTGGCTTCTCATCACGATCCGCGTTACCCCACCCTAACC
>NZ_JBALBY010000053.1:0-5699 GCF_036919575.1 Nostoc sp.
CAATTGCAATGTTCTTAGATTACATCTTATGCTGACTTTTTGCTTAAGTTGACACCAATGAGCAGTGCTGTGCCCCTACGACAGATGTGGTTCAAGTACATGAAAACTGCTGTAAGCTCAGAACTCGGAACTCTAATATCTATAATCAAACATCCAAGCTGAAAATGCGGTTATTCCAAAAATTAGTTATTCTGCCGAATATTGCAGCTACTTTTCCCAACTTCAACTCATTAATAATCAGTAGTTAGCACAATTCTAGGCAAAGATAAGACTTGATTTTCACCCAAATCACCAGATGTAATTTTGTCTGGCCCGATTTTTTGTAATGTGGTCAACAATGCTGCGCTCTGACTCAATAACTCATCGACATCAATCCCGCCGTAACTAGATGGGTAACGCCGCAGGCGATTGCCGCCTTCTCCAAGTAGAATTACTGCACCTCGCCAGTTAAGATTCTCCAAATGATACAGCGCTACAGCAATTTGGAGAATGCCTTGATAAAAGGTTTTTTCTGGTTCACTAGCTTCAATCCACAAAGCCTCTAAAGTGTCATGACAGGCATAGAACTGACCAGAATTGAACTGTTCTACGCCTTGCCAAAACTCTTGGGGCATAATTTCGCTCATCCCATGCTCTCTCGTACTTCTTTAATTGTTTCGAGAGAGATTTCTTGTTTTTCTCCAGCAAACTCGTTGTCAGGGGTGAGGAACAACATGCAATGGCACTCTTTGCGTTCTCTCATGGGTACACAAGGACAGTTCCAATATGTGGCGTGAACCTCAGCTTCTTTATCTTCGTAGTGGCGACAAGGACATAAGGGCGCACCTAGATCGTCTTTATGTTTGGCTAGTCCTTCAATCACAACTGCGGTGACAGAAGGTTCAGAACAGAAATATGTTCCAGTACGCTTGGCGTATTGTTCGGAAAAATGTCGCATTGCCTCTAGGCTTTTATCGCTGGATTTTGTGTTATGTTCTGATGTGATCATGTCGCTCATAATTTAAATATTTCTTTGCATTGTACCTCAGCATCATGTGAGGATTACTGGGTGTATTTCCCCAACCTTACCTGTTCAAATTGTTTTATCTTTGCTCAAAGGCTGATATGTGGGGCAGTAGGGAGTAGGGAGTGGGGAGTTAGGAGTTAGGAGTGGGGAGTTAGGAGTTATAAGAATTCTTTGCCCAATGCCCTGTTTGGCCAATGTCCAATGCCCAATATTTATGAATGTAACGTTTTTTGCAGTTGGGGTTGCAGTGGGCGATCGCTTTGCAAAACTATACCAGGGTGTTCCCAATTGATTACCTCTGGTTCTGCTGGGGAGGAAATATTTGGCCACAAAACCCAGCGACTACCTTGAGGAAGAGAAGCAAGGCTCAAGGGGTTTTGAGTCAGCCAAATCAAGGGATAGCTTTTTGGAACTACTGAACTGGCATCTTCTAAGGCTGTGGTTGCTGCTAAAGTTTCTAAAACAAAGCGATCGCCTTTAATTAAATTTGTTGATGCTGTCCAAAGTTGCACCTCTAATTGCTGCTGCTGTGCGTAAAAGTACAGCGAAGCTGCGGTAATTACTGCTTGTTCAAAGTTTTCATCTTCCCACTTGCTAGCACTGTCAAGGGCAATAACTATTTCTTGTCCACCTGTCACCATTTCTAATTCCCGCACCCTTAATTCGCCATAGCGGGCGCTAGTCCGCCAGTGAATCAGACGAGTAGGATCGCCAATGCGGTAGGGACGGAGCGATCGCACCAGCCCCGTTGTCGCTGTCTGCAAGGGTCTACCACGGGCATCGCCCTTTTTACTCTCTTCTTGCCCCATTTCATCTACTAAGGGGCAGGTAGCCAAGGGTAACACTGTGGGATAGACGATCGCCATTGCAGCACAATCACGCTGACGGCGACACCAAAATAATCCCAAAGGCGCACCAGAACCCAGTTCGACTGTGTGCCAGCGATAGATACCCCGACGCTGAGTAGGGTGGTAATATATCCAACGGTAACTGCTTTGGCTAAAAATTGTTTCGATAGCCTTTTGTACTGGTTTCCCCAAGACGAAGGGCAGCATATCCTCAACTTTCAATAAGCTTACTGGGTGCTGTGTCTGATTGCGGATTTCTAATTCCACTGTTAGATCATCGCCGGCTGACACAGGCTGCATAGGACGGCGGGTGATGGATAAACCTGTGAGCGATCGCGGTGGTAAGATGGCTGCTACACCCAAAAGGGCAAAACTGATGCCGCTAATGGCGTACAGCCAACCAGCCATTGTATTGATACCTGCTCCAAAAAAACAAATAGCGGTTGCTGCTAGTATCCAACCGCTATAAGAAGGGGCACAAGCGCGGGTTTCTAACCAATTGGTGATGGGTTTGATGATTTTCATGTTTCTTTTTTAACCCAATAACACCCGAAATTCACAGTGTTTCAGGAGTTGCGCCTGATATCCTTATCGAAACCGCTCTAGAAGTTGGTTTACGAATGTCTGCGATCGCAATTTATAACGTCAGAAATTCCTTATATTGGACGCGGGCAAGATGCCCGCACTACAATATTTTTGGGTTTTCGTGTTATACAATTTAGCTTGCACATCAACTTAAGACACGGTTTTACAGGAGTATTTACTTATAAAATTACAACAACCAAAGTAAAATTTGATTGATATCAAAGTAATCCATTTACTGAGATTTGTTTCCTGGTTGATTAACTTTCTCTGTTGTGGGAAAGATTTGGCGATCGCAGTTTGTCTTTTCCTGAGTCAGAGCGAGCGCACTAAAGAAAATAGCACTTCCTACAGCCAAAGCGATCATCGGACGCTTCAGCAGGACAAAATCTCTGACAATCCTCGCTAAAGGTCGGCTTTGACGACGTAGCGCCGAAGAAATCATCAATTGTCTCCAAGTAAACGGATCGCGGACATAATGACCGCTTTGGCAGACTACTAGCCGTTCCTGGCAATAGGGACAACAAAACAAGCCCATGCGCGTTTTAACTGGTTTGGGCGTAGCATTTCTTTGGCAAATTGGGCAAGTAACATAATGATTATCAAAAGTGTGTATATTCATTTACCTCGTCCGCCTAGTCCATTTACTCGCTCTATAACAATAGATATATTGAATCGGGATCAATGTATGCTCTGACATCAGCCATAAATCATACATATATTGTATTACTACCAAGGATGAGTCAATGGTCGCAACACGAGTATAGCTAGATTTAGGCAAGGATGACTCCTAGTTAATGTTTGCGGGTGCGTCCACCCAGCCCCAAAAACTCTGTTGTCTCTAGAAAGAATAGTGTTGGTGCCCACTCGCACCGCACTAGCGCTCGTTGATCCTTAAATAATAATTGTCTCTCATTTAACCATTCTCCTCACAAAAATTTTGCACAATGACATTTTTTACTAAAGCTTTATAAATCAAGCAAATAAAGTCTACTTGTCTGGTTGCTAAATAATGGCTCACAATGAGAAGTAACAGATAAAAATTTAAATTTTTTCTTACATTTACCCCACCTCTCAATGACTCTCTTGCCTCCCACTCAACTGAGGAAGGTAACGGAACAACCTGCCTTTCCTACACCTTCTGCTCGTTTAGCTCACCTAATTAATCGTTTTCAACCATCCCCAGAAACCGTCGTGCTGTTTTTAGCCATGCTCATTGGCGGTGGTACTGGTATGGGTGTAGTCACCTTTCACTATTTAATCCAACTGATTCACCAGCTGATGTTGGAAAATTTAATGGGTCAAATCGGCGTCTGGGGTGCTTGGACTTTAGCCTGCGTTCCCATCCTTGGCGGATTAATCGTTGGCTTGATGCGCTGGCGCACTCAAGATTTTGGCCCGGGACTTTCATCTTTAATCGCCGCCTCTCAGGGAACAGAGATTAGGCGACCACTACGACCAGTTACGAAGATGTTGGCCGCATCTGTTTCTTTAGGGAGCGGTGCTTCTTTGGGACCAGAGGGACCGAGTGTAGAAATTGGCGCAAATTTTGGGATGTTGTTCTCTGTGATCCTGAATGTATCTCAAGAACGACAACGTTTGTTGTTGGGTGCTGGCGCGGCGGCTGGACTTGCGGCGGGATTTAATGCTCCCATCGCTGGAGTGTTTTTTGCCCTAGAGGTGGTGATGGGAGCTACATCTTTCGCTACTTCTGCTGTCAGTGTGGTGTTGTTAGCGGCGGTAGTAGCAGCATTAATTGCCCAAATTGGTTTGGGGGCACAACCTGCTTTTGATTTACCTGCTTACCAAGTCCGCAGTCCGTTGGAATTACCCCTTTACCTTGGCTTGGGTTTAGGGGCCAGTCTAGTTTCTCTGGCTTATACTCAATCAATTCGGGGAGCAAAAGCCTGCTTTGCTGGTAAGGTTCCTGGTTTTGCCTTTTTGGGACGAATTCCTCAGCCGATTCATCCAATTATTGGCGGTGTGATCATTGGCGCAGTTGCTTTGCACTTTCCGCAAATTCTGGGGGTTGGTTATGAAACTGTCGAAGCAATGCTTCAGGATGTGGAGTTTCCACTTTACCTGTTGGTGGTGCTGTTGGTGGTGAAGTTATTGATAACTGCAATTAGTGCGGGTAGTGGTTTCATTGGCGGTTTGTTTGCACCAGCAATGTTTTTAGGTGCTTCTTTTGGATCAGCTTACGCCAAAATTTTGGCTGTGGCATTCCCGGCAATTTGCGATCAGATGGCGGCTCCCCCAGCTTACGCAATGGTAGGAATGGCAGCAGTATTGGCTGCTAGTGTCAGAGCGCCATTAACGGCTATTTTGATGTTGTTTGAATTAACCCGCGACTATCGGATTGTTTTACCGTTGATGGCTGCTGTGGGTTTGAGTGTTTGGCTAGTGGAAAGGATTAAACCAACTTTTAACTCTAACTCTAACTTACAACAAATTGGTCTTTCGGAATTGAAAGATGAAAAAGCGGAAATTGTGCAGCAAATTTTGGTAGAAGATGCCATGTATCCCTGTCCAAAAAAGCTACCTGCAACTCTGGGGGTGTTAGATGCAGCGGTGGAAATGAGCCGCGATCGCGTCCGTAGTGCTTTAGTAATTGATGAAACAGAGCAATTAGTTGGTATAGTTTCTCTGGAAGATATTAACCGTGCCCTTGCTCTTTGGCAAACTTACCCAAATTCACTAACTGAAATTCCAGATAATTTATCCAGTCAAACCCTGATAGACATTTGTACTACTGAAATCCTCTACGCATGGCAAGATGAACTATTATCTGAAGCTTTAGACCGAATGAATCTTCGAGGTTTGCATCAATTGCCAGTGGTAGCACGAGACAAACCCGATCGCATTTTGGGTTTACTAGAAAGAGAGCAAATTGCATTCACCTGCAATTTAGCAGTTACGCGCAAGGCACTTCGCCACTATTTACCAGTCTTACCCACCACAGATATAGTCATTAGTCATTAGTCATTGGTCATTGGTCATTGGTCATTGGTCATTGGTTATTGGTCATTGGTCATTGGTCATTGGTCACTTGTACTGACTTGTACTGAGCGACGCGTTGCCCTGAGCGCCGTTCGCGCAGCGTCTCGTAGAGAAGGGTCAAAGTAGCGTTGCCGTTGGCGCAGCCTCTCGTAGAGAAGTATTGGTCATTAGTCATTGGTTTTCACAAAGGACAAATGACAATTGACTAATGACCATTTATAGTCATTGGTTTTCACAAAGGACAAAGGACAAATGACAATTGA
>NZ_JBALBY010000054.1:0-11375 GCF_036919575.1 Nostoc sp.
CCTGGTGGTGCTTCAAGTGATACTAAATTAAATCAGTTAAATATTCAGCTTGGTTTGAATGCAAGTAGGGCAATTTGGAGCTTTTTTCAACGCCATAGTTTGAGTAGTTTAATCAAGGGAAAAAACCGTTAATTGTACAGAGATACAATGGATTCTGTCGTTTAACGAATTCGCTTTATTAATTTGAAGGATAATTCGATTAAGCTAATCGGCATTCAAATTACAACATAGCTACCATTACCCTTGTTTTTTATCTTTCGATGCCACTTAATGACTAACTCACCCTGATTCAAGAGCTTATCTAATATTGAAAGACTTTGCCTGATGTTGATTTCGTTTATTATCATCTCAATTTGAGTATTCTTTGAGACGCGGTAACAATCCAAAGAAACTCAGAAGCACAACTGTAGTTGCTGCAATCACCATTTTAATCTCAAAACCATCTATATTGCTGAAACCTTGGTGAATTGACCGATCAAAAACTGCTTGGTTGATATCAAATGTCTTTTGATTAGCTGTTTTAAATTCTTCAAACAGCCAGTTGGACTGTCCAGACTTATTTCCTACGCATAGAGCGATCGCCTCTTGATGCTTGCCACTGCGCTCTAACTGGCGAATTTGTTGGTCAATGGCAAGGTATTGACCCAAACTCACGAGACTGGCGAGGGTGGCTTCTTTTTCACCTGGGAAGGTGATATTATTCAGTTCCTCAGCGATGTAACCTTTAAAACCATCTATCTTTTTACCCTGAGAATTATAGGCAGATGCTATAGTTTCAGCAGTTTGACCTTGAGGAATTTGGGCAATTTGCACTATATTGCTGAAAAAAGCTCGTTCGTAGTTCGTAGCAAAAGCTGGGTCAAGTAAATAGCGGCTTTCAGCAGCATTAGCGATGTAGGCATTAGCACTAGCTTGTCGCAAGGCGTGCATAGAATTAAACGCATCTTCTTTAGCCGTTCGGAGATTATCCCCAGCAGCCTGCAACGTGACTGTGGTATAAGTTAATAAAGCCAAGGCGATCGCTGTGGCAACCAACAGCATAGGATTGAGGGTGCGGCGCATCCTTTGACTCAGAAATATCTGAATCCCTACTAGCACAATCATCAGTGCTGCACCAGAAACAAAAATTAAGATCAAAGAATTATTAGCAGCAACCTTTTGTTCGGTATAAGTTTCTTCTAAAGCTTGTATATTTACTTTATCTAACTCGTCGGCTGCTGGCAGTAAGGTTTTATCCATAAGTTCCGCAGCTGCACGGTAAGCAATCAGCATAGCGTTAGTATCACCGCGTGCGTGAAAATCCCGTGCCTGCTGAATTTGGGCTATGTAGTTACCTAAGCCGAGTTGCATCGTCTGAATGGGTTTTCGCTCTTTATCTGCGTAGGTGATATTCTCAGCAGCAGCAACTAATCTTTCAGCAGCTTTTTGGTATTGCTCTTCGTAACCTTTGACTGCATCTTGGTTTTGTCCTGCTGGTACTAAAAGTTCATTAGCGACATTAGCATCCATATCGGCAAATGCGTCCTTGAGGCGTTGAGCAGTGACGATGCTGGGTGTGGAATCTTGACCAACGGTTTTGATCGCGTGTCTTTGCCCTTGAACTGCGCTAATAATCGCAATCAGTAATAGTAAACTGGTTGCTCCGGTTAAGTATAATCCTATCTGGAGTCGTTCTGGAGTCGTCAATTTATAATTTTTCTGACTGAAAAGAGCGATGATTTTACTCATATATTTTATTTACAGGTTTATCCTAATTTCCGAACAGCTTTCACCGCGATCCGAGTCCAATGTCCAAGGGTAAATTCGTCTCCATCGTGAAGTTTTATATCTACCATCGGCTTCAATTCCACAGCTTTTAATTGTGTACCATTAGCAGAACCAATATCACGGAGAGTTAATGTATTGTCTGTTTCCAGAGTAAGCAAGGCATGGCGGTGTGAGACAGCATCATCAAAATCTAAAGCAATTTCTGGATGAATTGCTCTGACTTCGCTATTGCGACCAATTAGGTTAATTGTCTTATCGAGATGAAATGTAATCGGTGGCTGATTTATAGGTGGTTCTGGACTTTCGGGATGGCGTAAAGATGGGTCAATATAGACAACTAGATCCCAACCAATAACTAACAATTGAGAATCTATTAATCCAGACCTAGAACTATTGGTATTCGTCTGTCGCATTGTTCTCATTTCTTCTTGGGTGCGTTTGGCAATGGGTACTTCACCATGCGCCCCTGTGACGAAGTTGTAACCACAAATTTCACAAAAATTGCCACTGTTTGATTCATGGGCGGTGCTACAATCTGGGCAATTTTCTGTGGACTTAGTTGGCGTTACTGTTGAGTCAATTGTTTTTTGGACGAATGGAAGTTCAGGTACACCCAGAATCTTAGTACCGCACTCTGAACAAAAATCTAATTCAGTTGATTCATGTCCTTTAGGACATTTATAGATTGACATAGTTACTGAAGTAATTTTTTAAATCGGTATAAGTCGTTTGTATTTACCAATAACAATTAATTCGGAGATTTAGGAATTCGAGTAGTTTTTGTGGAACGTGTTTCCAATGCCATTGCATCTTCTTTGGCGACTTCTCGCTTCAACCGGACTGTCCCTGTCGGTGCATCTTCCACCTCAACTACGGTTTTCAGTAGTTTGGCTGTGGCTTCATTCCCTGATTCATGGGCTAGTTTTACTGCCTTGCCTAATTTGGCAGTAGCAAGCTCAATATCATTCCTAGCACGAGCTTCCAATCCTTCTTGAATTGACTGAGCCAGTTCTGCTTGTCCAGTATAGTGGGCAACTCGCCGATCGATTTTGGTAGATTTGGCTTCATCATTAGTCCAGGTTGCCAAAATGCGTGCTTCTGCAACTTTAGTTTCTGTGCCGTTGAGGGTGTATACTAAACTGGCTCGACCTGCTAACATTTCATCGCCGATATTACCTGGATTGACTTCGATACAGAAGTGGTAATCACGAGACTCGTTACTTCCCCAAGCTCCAGTGGGATAATCAACCATCTGAGGCTTGACAGGTTTATGGCGGTGGGTAAGGTCAACAATATCGGGACTAACTTGTTTACAAAACAAGACTTTGGCTCCTTGTGGTGTCCATAAACGTAAAGCGACATCGCTGACATTTTTACTCATGGCTTTTTCTAAAATGGCACGAAAGTCACTTTCAATCATTGCGGCGTTGGGAATAATATCGGTTGTCCCTAAAAGTTTGCTGGCAATTTCTTGAAGTTGAGCAACTCGCCAATCAGTTCCGACACCACGACAGTCACACTGAAAGACACCTTCACATTCAAGTAAAATTTTCTTCAAGGATTTCTCATCAGAATCATCATTTTGCCCATCGGTGAGTAGTAGTGCTTGACGAACTGCGCTAGGCATCTTTTTGAATTGTGTTAAGGCTTGAGCCAACCAAGTAGACATGAGAGTACCGCCATTAGCTAAAGTACTCTTAATAGATGCGATCGCCTCTTGCTTTTTTTTTGTCGTGGCTGGAGAAACAGGAAAAACTACAGTGGCTTTACCAGCACCGGTGACGATGAAGAAATGGGCATCCTCTGGGAGCAATTTCACAATTTTGGTCATTGCATCTTTGGCTGCATGTATCTTGTCACCTCCCATTGAACCGGATGTGTCGCAGATAATACCAAAAAGTCTGCCATTGTGCCCAGTTGCGATCGCACTATCGCCTTTTTCGACGGTAATGGTCATAATGGCATCAACTTCTCTGGCTCCTTGGGGTAGATATTGGTTTTGAAAAACTTCGGCTTTAAATTGATCAGACATAGTGTTTTGTTTGTTTGAATAGGGTTTTTTTAACGAACCGCAGAGGTGCAGAGAAGCCAGTGCGTTGGGGAGCCAGTGCGTTGGGCGGCGAGCCACTCTTGTTGCACCTGGCGTCGGGTTCCCCGACTTGAAGCAACTGGCGCGACACAGAGAGAGAAGGAAGAAAAGGAAGAGGAGGAAGAAATACTTAACAAACTGTATTGTTTTATGAGTATGAGAGTTTAATTCAAAAACAGAGAACAGCAACAGTAATGTTGTCATGTCCACCACGATTACGGGCAAATTCTACAAGAGTGCGAGATATGCCGATCGCATCTCGATCGGGCGATCGCTGCACTAGGTTAGCTAAATGTGCTGTATCTAAGGTATAGTTCCACAGTCCATCACTACACAAAATCAGATATCCAGAACCAGGAATAGTAAACTTCACAATTGAGGGAACAGCATCTTCAACGGCATCTGCTCCCAGCCAGCGCGTAATTGCGTGAGCTTTGGGAGATAGTCTAGCTTCTGCTTCGCTGATTTTTCCGGCTGCGACTACTTCAGTTAACCAGGAATCATCCTGAGTCAATTGTTGGTAAATGTGAGCAGAAATCCAGTAAGCGCGACTATCACCTAACCAGCCAATAGTAGCGATACCTTCTTGAACAATTACAGCCACAATAGTTGTAGATGGTGGTTCCAAATCTCCACTATTTCTATAAGAAATATTACATACATTAGCTAAAGCAGTAGCAAAAGCTGATTTAATTGCCGAAGCGGAATTTTCCCCTGTTTCCCACGCATTAGCTAGAGCCAGACAAGTACTTTCAGCAGCAGTTTTAGCAGCTAAATCAGGTTTTTCGGAACTAGAAACTCCATCACAAACTACGAGAATATTTGGCTGACTGCTGTTGAGTTGTTGTAAAGCGAGGAAATCTTCATTGCGGCTGTGTTTGAGTCCGCGATCGCTAACTCCGGCTAGCTGTGAATTAATTATTACTTCTAACCAATCATGCACTGGTGGTTCTTGGCGAAATCCACATTGGCAACAGTAGCCTTCAGGATCAATTCCTGCACCACATTTTTCACATTTATCGATCGCAGTTGGCGGTTTACTAGCCCTTAAGGGTGTACCGCATTCTTCACAAAATTTATCATCAGCTAAAATCGATGCACCACATATACACTGCATAATTTGCTCTCATTAGGTTTAACGAACTTTGGGGGTTTAAGTCCCCTGTCTCTACAGACAGCGCGTTTTGATGCCTAAGCTAAATCCCCGTCACAAAACGTAATTGCGAATTGCGAATTGGTTTAAATTAGGGTTCTGGGACGTACCCGATTAGCTTCATCAACTAAAGAGATTTTTTCGTCTTCAGTTGCGAGGTGCGCCATGTCGCGTAAGGCTTTTTCCAATCCCTTTCTCAGATGCACTTCTTGTAATGGCTGTCCCAAAATTGTTAAATCAGCAGCAGCTTGGAGTTGGCGCGAGGTGATTAAATTGAGAGCAGTTTCTAATACTTGTTTAGTCAGGCGATAGCGATCGCTACCAACTAAAGTCAGTGCTTCAATGGCCACAGAAGCGGCTTTGAGTTCTTGAGTACCTGGAGCCGAGCGATCGCCATTGATTAAAGTTCGGGCAATTTCGACTCGCGCTCGTGTATATAAATTAGAAGTTTGCGGAATATTTTCCAAAGCTGTCACAGCACCATTGCGATTTCCAGTGGCACAAAAGCAACGTGCTAACCCAAAAGCTGCTGATACATAACTCGGATCGGTGCGGGACACCAAACTATACATCTTAATTGCTAATTGGTAATTTTCGGCAAGTTCTGCGGCTAACCCCAGCGCCAGTTTCGGAGCTAATTCTCCTGGTAAATCAAAATAAACTTGGTCAAATGCTTTCTGCGCCTCTGCGGGTTGATTTTGCGCCATCAGCGATCGCCCACGATACCAAAAGCTCCGCCAATCCCAAGGATCTTTAGCTACGACTTGGGCTATAGCTTGTTCTGCTTCTTGGTAATCATTGGTATCAATTAAGGTATTTGCCCAGCGCAACAAGGCTTCAGTTGATTTCGGGAATTGCTTGACAACAACACCTAAACCGACGGCTCGCTGGACTGGATCGGCGATCGCGCTGGCATTTAGGACTGCATTAAAGCCCGGATCGCTAGCATCTAATATTGGTATCGGTAATTGCTGATATTCTGGCTTAATTGGTTCAAAACTTCCACTGTGGGTAATGGCCAACATATCGCCGCCAAACAGGTTACTGGTGGTGGGACGGGGAATATTGGTAGAAATGGCAACAACTTCCCGCAGTACACCCAATAACTGATCTGCCATTTCATCGGCTGACTGAAATCGGTCATCAGAATTTTCGGCGGTGGCTTTAATCAGAAAGCGATACAGTGATTCTTGTTGGGCAAATAAAGGTTCTTCTTGGGGACTGGGAAGTGTGTATAAATGTTCCTTACTAAAACCTTTAATCTCGGTGAGCAACACCGCCAAAGTTCTGCCAATGGTAAATAAATCGGAACCGATTGTTGGACCTTCGCCGGCTTCAGGAGCGCTATAGCCGACTGTACCGTAAATATCACCATTAGGATCGTCAACGCGACGGACACCACCCAAGTCGATTAATTTCACGTCGTTGTCTTCGATCATGATGTTATCTGGCTTGAAGTCGCAGTATACCAACCCCAAGGAATGTAGATAGGCAAAAGCTCCCAAGATGCGGTGAATATATGCGATCGCTTCTGCTACGGGTAACGCCCCGCGAGTTTTGCGGATTTCTTTGAGGGTTTTACCGCCCACATACTCCATGATGATAAAACCTTCATTACCGTGGTTGACGAAATTATAAATTCCCACGATATTAGAGTGTTTTACTACTGCTAGGAATTGTCTTTCTGCCACGGCGACGGCTGCACTGGATGCGTCTTCGCTGTTGAGCAATCCTTTCAGTACTACATAGCGAGATAAAGTTTTATCGAAGCCTAAATAAATCCATCCTAAACCACCATAGGCGATCGCTCCTTTAACTTCGTATTGCCCGATAACTACATCACCAGGCTTCAGAGTCGGAATAAAAGAATACTTCTGCCCACACTTGCTGCAAAATCCGTTTTCTCGTCGCAAAGAATGATTGCAATTACTACAAAAGCGTTTATTCTCTGGCACCATTGGGTTAGGAATAATCGCGTTTTCTGGCTCTGTTGAAGGTAGTTCTGGTACAGAAGTTAATCCTGCTCCTAGTTGTCTGCGGCTACTACGGGCAGAAGTGCTACTGGTACGCCGCGAACCCTTGGAACGATTGGTTAATGGAGAGGAACCTGTGGCTGTGGTAATTGGTGAACTTCTGAGTGTAAGTGAGGCATTTTGCTTCTGGCTGACATCAAGAGATTTTAATGCTGCTAACCCACAGACATTACAGTAGTCATCTTCAATAGTGCCAGTACATCCATTCCGCAGACAGCGAAGACTGTTCATTGAAGTCTCCTAAATCTATAGTCATAAATCATTGTTTATTCTTCTCCCGATCTTTTTCACCAAATATCTACTTTATCCAAAAAGCGAAGGTTGAAAACCGAGTGGAATTGTGTGCGACTTGTTCATACTTCCGACTTCCGACTTCCGACTTCCGACTTCATTTTTTATTGTTCCCCTAAAATTAGCTGTTTAAACGTTTTTCATATTGGGAAACTAATTCCGATGCCTTGTCTAATGGAGTTGGGCGGATATAGAGGAGTTGCGTTGCTTTTTGGGCTAAATCAACCAAGGTAATATCTTCAATCAATCCCCGCGCTAAGGCTTTAGCTTTGAGGGCATCCATTCGTCCACGTAACTCCCGACGAGTTTGTAACAAAGTACTATTAGCTGTGTACGTCTGTTGCTCTACAGTTATGTATTCTTTGGCTTTGGCTATCCAATTATCTAAACCGAGCATAACTGGACTAACTAAACCCTCCTCTAGCTTGTTTTGTAAGCGTGTGAGCCATTGGCTAAGGGCATCTATCTGCTCTTGGGGTAATGGAGTGTGCTTTGTTAGATACAAAACTTTTTCTTGGCTTTCCGTAAAAGTGGTAATAGATTGTGAGTGAAGTCTAATTAATTGTGCTAATAAATTGTGAGTGATCGCCAGTTTCTCTTGTATCTGAGCCTGTTGTTTCTGGGCTTGCTCTAAGACTAATTTAACTTGTGCCAATAAAGGTTTGAGTTGCCGATCTATCTCTTTGCTCACTCCTAAAGGGTCTTGCTCAATCCTTTCTCGTAGAGAAGCGATCGCCTCATGAGCTTGTACCAGTTCATTCCTAGAGGCTGGATTGAGTGATGCAGCTAAGTTTTGCCCTAAGATAATTTGTGATTCTGCATCTTGGAGTATAAATTCTAGATTTGTCCAAGCGGTATCAACCGCTAGAACTGCATCTCTGGCCACAGAAAAAGCCTGAGTCATTACTTGCAATAGTTGTGCAGGAGCGATCGCGTTTGCTTGTTGGGTCACAGTCAGTAATTCTCTCTGTGCCAATGGCGTTTGTACAACAGACAGATGAATCGAAGTGCCTGTTAATAGTTGTTTAATTTCATCAATTTTTTCCTCTGTTGCCAAAAATCGTGGTAGTTGCTGCCGCAATCTACTGGCTCGATCTATTGTTTGCACCAATAGGTCAAAGTACTGAAATAAATCGTTCATTGCCTCCAACGCTGGAGTCACTTTTTGAGCAGTAATGCCTGTCAAATGAACTTTAGGAAAACCAGGACTCCCACAAAGGCGTTGATATACTGGGAGTTCTTGTAGATCAAACAGGTTTTGGCTAACTACTTGAATTTTATTTTTCCAGTCAGCTAAGAGTTGATCAACAATTTTGGTTCTCATAACGAGTACTGCTGTATAAAAGGCTTAGTGGCAACATTGCCCTCGATTCTATCTTTATTTGTTATCCATCAACAACTGCTCTAGAATAAGCAATTTCTTCCTCGAATATAGAACCTGAAGAGATGAATTGTGAAAGAGTTGGTGTAGTAGATTATATCTTGATTATTTTTTCACAAATAGATTGGTCATCGGCTTAACTCCTTTAGTTGTGTCATTGGCAGAGTTTAAGTATTCATAGATGCCAAAAGCATCTTCAGTAGTTCGTAGCAATGATTAGTGATTATAGGGTGTGTTATCTACAACGCCTCGTGATGCGTGATTAGTAATCACAATCGTCGCAATGTGACCGCCACCAAAGTTAGCGTTACTATCAGGGTCAAAACCACAGCAACCTTGAATTTTGGCTTTGTCAGGAGGATTACTATCTTCATCCCAGGTAATAATAATTGCATTATTGCCAGACTCAGCCCACAACTTAGAAGTGGTGATTTGATTAACAACTTTTCCAATCATCATGTCGCCAGTTTGAATCAGTTTTTGCAATTGGGGACACTCTGCTAAACCGTGCATTTCATGACATTGGTTGAAGATGATGTGGCTGTAGTTGGGAACTTTATCACTGTTCAGGTCAGTAGTAAGTTGATCAATCCCGACTATTTTACTGGGTAAGTTTGGGTCATCTTGCACTTTTTTAAAGTTCAGAAAACCATTATGTTTGACCGCATATAATGCACGGTTGAGACTGGGAGCGACAACGGACTTAGAGCCTGGAGAAGGAATATCTTCAAAATACCCTTTCCAAGTCAGTCCCTTTTGTGACAACTGGTCGATTAAGCTAAAAGAGGTAATGGTATGGTTGGCATAGTCAGCTTGACGAGAGTTGTGGCAAAATTGCTGATTACTATTAGCAAAGCAATAGAAAGCATCATCATCATGAATACCAAAAGTACTGCCGCTTAAAATGGCAACATAGTTAGCTTCGCTAGGATGTACTTCGCCATAGAAATTACTAGCCAAACCATAGGTTTTTGCCAGTTGATTGATCATGGGTGCATTGGGATTGCCAATAATTTGGTCGTAGGATTTATTTTCTTCAACAATCACAAAGATATGGTCATATTTAGGGATGGCTTTGTCGTCTCGTGTAGGAGTTGAAACTAGAGTAGCAGTATTTTCAACTACTTGCGGTGGGTTAGTAGCTGATTGACTAGATTTTTGTGAGTTGGATAAGCAACTATTGAGTGTGAGGCTCAAGCTGAATAAGCAAATATGATGAAGAATTGTTTGAAGTCTAGGGTGTAATGACATAGATACTGAGTATAAATGTTAAGTATATGTCGAATGATTTGTCGGAGCAATAGAAAAAGAATGGGTCAAATACCGAAACTGCCCCCTATATCCGTGGCAAAACGGTTTATATCTGGCAGCACCGATTGTCTCGCCAACCAGTATGGGGTGAACGGTCAAACTTTGAAGCATTTTCTCTCTTGAGTGAAAGTAAACTGGTCTATACCAACCTCAGCTTTCTCACGCCATCCATTCAGTCCACTGTGGCGCATCTGCTACCAGTTGAGCAAATTTGTCAGGGCAAGCGTATTCAAACTCCAGCATCACACCCAACCGCTCATCACTCGTTAGCGTACTGAGTAATTCCTTTACTGCATCAACCCCGCATTCCACTCGCTCAATCGCCAGCCGATCGTAATATTTTACCCGCTCCCACCAAGAGCGAGAAATACTGCTCGGCTAGTTCTGGAGTTAACATTAAAGAAGTCGGAAGTCGGAAGTAAAGTTATTGTAAGGGGATTTGACCCCGACCCAAAACTTACCTATTTTTTGAACCGGGGGACTTAAACCCACGGAGTATGTTAACCAATTGGGGCAGTGACAAAAAAGTAGATATGACATGAGTAACAAAACATCCAAGGTCGGTGTCATTGGCGCAGGGAATGTGGGTGCAGACGTAGCAAATGCTTTAGTACTACTCCGTAAATGTGTAACAAAAGAATCTACCTTGTGCTTTTTCTAAAACCAATAATACTGGAAAAGAGAAAGTACCTTTCCAATCGTCAATCCAATCACTGCTATCACCAAACAAGTGCGTTAAGCAGACATATAATTCAGCCAAATTGAGTTTCTTTTTGTTCTCGCGTTCGGAAAGATAAAAGTGCATATAAAACATATAATCATCTTTAATAGGCAGGCTTTTTTGCCGAAGTTTTCTAAATTCAGCATCATCCAAACGCCAAAGCTCGTATGTAATATCTTTCCGTTTGAGCTTAACTTTACTGCGCTGTTTAATTTGTTTAACTACTTGCAACATGATAATTAATTGGCTCCAACTTTTTAGTAACAATGTACTATACTAATGTTTTAGTTGCAGCTTGACAACATGGTTAATGAAAATCCGCAGATAGAATTTGATAGCGCGTGGTAACAGATACTCCAACTGTATTTTGAACAGACCCCAAGGGTGTGGTGATTCAAGTCGTCGGGTGGGTCACTGAAAAAATAGAATAAATAGCATGAACGATACCGTACCATCTACAATGACACGCTCCCATCTGATTACTCATACTGGTTGTGGACAGGCTTACTGCTCCACATAGGCAGCTACCTTTTACAATAGACATCTCCGAAAACGGCATAAGTATCTCTGTGACTAACTTATAGGGTGCGATCGCTAGATTCGCAATCCGGCTAGTTTATACGATAGAA
>NZ_JBALBY010000055.1:0-4791 GCF_036919575.1 Nostoc sp.
GTATCACTAAGAACATCAATTGCAATGTTCTTAGATTACATCTTATGCTGACTTTTTGCTTAAGTTGACACCAATGAGCATTGCTGTGCCCCTACCGCGTGGTCTATTCTACCTGAAAATAGCTGTAAGTTTTGGGAACAGCAGCACAGGTTAATGATTGCTGCACATAGCTAGGAGATTTATCTGCAACTAACTCAATTTTGCCTTGGGCGTTGCGATGCCAAGAAGTAGCTTGGACAAGAACCTCTGGAGATTCGGGTATTTGTGCCGTGACTTGCCCGGTTTTGCGGTATGCAGAGATATCGCGGATATCAGACCAAGTGCGTAGGCGTAGCCCGTCATAGACATCGCTCGTCACTTGTTGAAGGGGATTTTGCGGTATTCCACCCCGACCCGTTGCTACAAAGCGACTAGCTTCACCGTCCGCGCAGCCTGTAGCAATTTTCTGCGATGGGTCGGTGACATTTGCTGGTAATTCTACTAAACCGGAATTGGGGTCAACTCCAAAATTGTTAATATAAACTGTACCGTTAATACCAAATTCGGAACTGGCGGTGATGTCACTATCAGGTGTGAGGCGATCGCGGTATTTGAGTCCGAATAAGCCTTGGGTGGTGATGTTGATGTTACCGCCATTACCTTGGAAAGCATTGGCAATAATGTCACTGTTTTCTAAACCTACAATGATGGGCGAATCGATCGTGATGTTGCCGCCATTCCCCTGTCCACCGGACTTGGAACTAATCAAACTATTGTGGCGCAGGAGCAATACATCCCGTGCCGTGATTTCCATATTGCCCCCTTGTCCAACCGTGGTGGAGGTTTTGATTTGACCTTGTTGATCTAACACGATCGCGTTTGCATTCAGAGTTAAGCTTCCCGCATCACCACTACCCAAATTGTCTGCTGCAATATACCCCTGATTCCGCACTTGAATGCTGGGCGCTGTAATGGATAAGTTGCCCCCATTCCCACTGGGCAATGGGGGTAACCCAAAAATTTGCTGGAACCGTCCTGGCGGCTGCTGCCCAGAAGCCGTAATTCGACTCGGCAGCGACCCCGATGAGCCCGCTCCATCAACTTCAACAGATTCACGGGCTTGAATGGTGAGGTTACCGGCGTTGCTGGCCCCGGAGGTGCTGCTGGAGATCACACCACCCCCCCTGAGCAGGAGTCGCCCAGTCTGAATATCGATCGTCCTTGCAGATCCCCCCCAAAAAGAGGTAGCGGAAATGGCGGAACCAGCACCATTACCTTTGTTCCCGCCGATTACGGAAATTTGATCTGAGTAAATGTGCAGCGTCCCCCCGCCGTTACCACCGAACACGCTAGAGCTGATAACAGCACCATCCTGAACGAGTATCTCTGGAGCATTGATAATAATATCTCCTCCTCTCCCGCCTCCGTTAGTAGAGGGTGTGGAGATACCACTGCTCACTACCGCATCAAAGGGTGAATAGCCAATCAGATGGATCGATTCGGTCGCATTGACGGTGAGATTTCCACCAGCCCCCCCATTTTTGAAGGTCGTGGTGATCAGTCTGCCACCGTCGCGGGCTATAATCTGTCGGGCTGAAACCTCAATATTGCTGCCCTGCCCACTCCCCAGATTTTCCGACAGAATTAAACTTGGATCTTTTTTGGACAATGTGCCGCTTAGTTCTAGCAAATCTGCATTGACTTGAATGCGACCAGGAAGATTTTGTCCGCCCTGCTGTTGAATCAAGACGACGGAACTATCCTGAAGCTGAATCGCTTTACCTTGCAAATGGATTGACCCGCCAGGATTGCCACTTGCGTCTACGAGGGATGCCCGCGTGAGATGAATATCGGCGAAAGTCGGCAGTGCCGCATAGTTGAAAGTCCAATGGGGCGTGGTGGTGTCTAGAGTCACTATACCCGCCCTCCCACTGCCCAATTCAACCTGTCCGCTTTCAGCGATCAAAACGCCGCCATCCAATTGAATGCCGTTTCCCAGGAGCGCTAAGGTTTTTCCTGGCTGCACCCGTAAACCGTTTAATAGTGGATCGCGGCTTACCGAACCGAGAAATGAGGGGGGATGCAGCAGGCTATGACCTTGGCCTTCGACTCTAATATTGCCCGGATTTTGCCCCATCTGCAAGCCGATCGGCACACTTATTGTCAACAACGGTGTCGCAGTCGGATTCACTGCACTAAATTCTGTCCCATCACTAAACTTAATACTATTCGCCGTCGTTCCCACAAAGGAGCCGCCAATATCCAAACGGGCATTTTTACCAAACACAATCCCCGCAGGATTCATCAAAAACAAACTCACTGCATTACTACTATTAAGCGTGCTAATTAACCCATCAATATTGGAAACATTTCCACCTGTAACCCGGCTAAATATGGTTGTAATATTTGGTGTGTTCATTAAATTGAAGGTGGCTGAACTACCAGTAGGCACAGAGAAATTACTGAAGCTGTGAAATAAATTATTACCTTTATTAACTCCATTAAGAATTGTGAAATTATTACCACTTTGGTTAACAATGGTGTTGGTAGTACTATCGGATGTCACCTGTGCGATCGCGCCGCGACTCCAAAGGAGTATCGCAGGTAACACCATCCCGTAAGTCCAAAAGCCTGTTGTAAGTGTAGATAGAAAAGCGTAGGCGTAGCCCGTCGTAGACATCGCTCTCATACCAAAAACTTCCTTTAACTGATTTCAAGTTAGAGTTCCCTTTTCGGGCATGATTAATAACATGATTAAATTTTAGGAACAGCAGCACAGGTTAATGGTTGTTGCACCTGAGTAGGAGATTTATCTGCAACTAACTCAATTTTGCCGTCAGCATTGCGATGCCAGGAAGTAGCTTGGATAAGAACTTCCGGGGTTGGGGGTATTTGGGCTGTCACCTCACCAGTTTTTCGGTATGCAGAGATGTCGCGGATATCAGACCAAGTGCGACCGCTCCCAATTTCCTGCGTTGGATTTTGCGGTATTCCACCCCGACCCGTTGCTACAAAGCGGCTGCCTTCACCACCCGCGCAGCCTGTAGCAATTTGCTGCGATGGGTCGGTGACATTCTCTGGTAATTCTACTAAACCGGAATTGGGGTCAACTCCAAAATTGTTAATATCAACTGTACCATTAATACCAAATTCGGAACTGGCGGTGATGTCGTTTTCTCTTGTGAGGCGATCGCGGTACTTCAGCCCAAAGATGCCTTGAGTGGTGATGTTAATGTTACCGCCATTACCATTAAAAGCATTAGCAATAATGTCACTATTTTCTAAGCCGACGATGATCGGTGCATTAATGTTTATATTACCTCCATCACCATTACCGCCTGCTGTTGCTGCGATCGCGCTATTGTCACGCAGCACCAACAACTTCCCAACTTCTAAGGCGATATTACCTCCATTACCTGATTCTGTTTGTGCTTGGATGCTTCCAATACGGTCTAATCGGATGGTATTGGCTGTGATATTGAGACTGCCACCATTGCCACTGCCTTGACTGGTGACACTGACTGTCCCGCCATCTCTCAGCGTTAGGTTCGGCGTGGTGATGCTGATCGTACCGGCATCGGCTGTCAGTATATTAGGCAAACGAAGTAGCTTCTGGAATGTTGGGTTTAGGTACATGGTAGACGAGTCGATGGCGCTATTTCTTAACTTAGTGCCACCACTAATTTGGATGGATTCTGTAGCATTTACGCTAATATCTCCTCCATGACCGACAAATAACGAGCCTGTGGTAATTGTTCCCCCATCTAGCAGTTGTAACCTGGCAGTATTTAGTGTTATGGTTTTGGCATTTCCTCTACTGAAGGCAGTTGAGCTAATTACAGTGGGGCTAGGTCGGGAGCTACTTCCCCTGATGATGGTATCAATGTTGTGAATGATAACTTCACCACTGTCACCAACACCCAGCGACGCTGAAAACAATGCTCCACTATTAGATATTAGTAAACTATCGCCATTGACGAAGATATTACCTGCGCTCCCGGAACCGAATGTACCAGTGTTAATAGCGCTGGCATTTAAAATGGTCAGCGAGAAGCCAGATATCTCTAGCGCTAAGGCATCGAGCTGAATATTGCCACTGGCAGATACTCCATAGGTTATGCTACTTAATGCCGCTCCCTGCTGGAGGCTTAATTGGGGAGTAATGACGCTGATGTTACCACCAGTTCCAATCCCCAAGGTTTCACTCCGAACTCCGCTGGTTGTACCAGTCAGATCGATTCCTGCCGATGCCTGAAGATGCAGGTTGCCACCAGGGAGATTACCGAAATTTTGTGCCAGCACTAGCGAACTATCGGTAAATTGGATCTCTTTACCCTGAATTTCAACTGAACCTGCATTCATCCCACTCACATCCAGCAGCGATCGCCCAGTGAGTTTAACGTCACTAAAGCTTTGCCCATTAGCATACCCAAGCGTATAACCCTGAGCATCTGGTATCAAGTTAACTAGCCCGATGCCACTCACGCTGCCCAATTCAATTTGCCCTTGTTCGGCAGTCAGGGTTGCCCCATTCAGATTTAGATTACCACCCACCAACGCCAGAGTTTTTCCAGGCTGTACTCGCAGTTCTGTCGGACTAGGAGTGCGAGTGATGGAAGCTAGATTATTGGTTAAGCCTAAGGTTAAGGCATGTCCTGTGCCTTGAACGGTGATTGATGCGGGATTGCTACCCATTTGCAACCCAATTGGCACACTGATCGTCAACAACGGCGTAGCACCGGGATTAGTCGCACTAAACTCTATTCCATCAGCAAACTTAATGCTATTCGCCGTTGTTCCCACAAACGAGCC
>NZ_JBALBY010000056.1:0-56117 GCF_036919575.1 Nostoc sp.
TGCCAATGCAATACCCTGCAATGCCAATGCAATACCCTGCAATGCCAATGCAATACCCTGCAATGCCAATGCAATACCCTGCAATGCCAATGCAATACCCTGCAATGCCAATGCAAGACTCTGCAATGCCAATGCAATGCTCTGCAATGCCAATGCGTTCCCCTACATTAAAAACGCTACGTTTTTATGCAAAACTGTACTAGTACCATTTCACTTTAATAATGATACAAATACGTGGGTAAAGGTTTAGCATTGCTAAACCCCTACGAAAAATCTATGTGTATCAGGATTTTCGTGAATTGGTATCAGGCCGCTGCTTAACCGGGATTTCTCACTATATTAATAATGAGTGCCAGTTTTGCGATGGTTGATGGCAGTAACAGCATCGGGCTTGAGTAATTTACCTTCATCCACAGTTGCATACACAACCCAGTGATCGCCACATTCCATACGTTCCTTGACTGAGCATTCCAAATATGCTAGAGCGTCGGTAAGGACGGTACAGCCGTTATCCGCAACTGCTGTATGAAAGTTGGCAAATCGATCTTCCCCTGGCGCGAAAGATTTACGGAAATGCTTCATGTAATCTTGATGATTGCCTTCAGGTAGAATATTTAAGGCAAACTTCCCGCCTGGATACATCAAAGATTCGATCGCTCGATCTTTAGCGATCGCAACGGTGAGTCCAGGTGGGTTGAAGGTGGCTTGAGAAACCCAAGCGCCTAACATTCCGGTAGACACTTCTCCAAGTTTAGCTGTCACCACGCAGACGGAACCAACGATCCGACCAACAGCCTGTTCCACTGGAGTCGCGGCTTGTTGTGGTACGCGTACCTTTTTAGCTTTTTTCAGTGCTTGGGCAAAGTCTGTACCTAGTTCTTCACAGAATTTGAGAGTGACATCATCAGGTTTAAACTTCACCTTCAGGGTGTCAAAGCCAAAGCGATATCCAGCATCGCGGAGTTTACCTTCGATTAAGTCAAATGCTTCGCCACTCCAGCCATAGGAACCAAAGACCCCAGCAAGTTTGCTGTTGTCACCGCTTGATAGGACAATACCTAAAGCAGTATGAATGGGAGTTGGCGCATGACCACCAATGGTGGGAGAACCAATGATAAAACCCTCTGACTGTGCTAGGTTAATGCGAACTTCATCAGGGGTGGCAAATTCGCAGTTGATTGATTTTACTGCGACTCCACCTTTAGTTAGTCCCAAAGCGATCGCTTGTGCTAAAGTCGCCGTATTCCCGTAAGCTGAAGCATAAAGTAGAGCAACAGAAATCTCGCGATCGTTGTGAGCGCGACTCCATTCTCCATAAGCTTTGGTAAGTTCGATTAAGCTGGTGCGTACCAAGGGACCATGACCCACAGCATACATTCTCACTTGCAAATCTGATATTTTCTCCAAAGCTGCTTCCACATGAGCAGATTGGGGAGCCATCAGGCAGTTAAAGTAGTAACGCTGGTCTTCTTTGAGCGCTTCCCAGTTATCATCAAACACATCATCACCACAGAGATGAGTTGCAAATAACTTATCTGTGTAAAGAATTTGGGTTTGCTCGTCGTAGGTACAAAGTCCTTCCGGCCAACGTGGACTGGGAGTGGGGAAGAATTTTAAAACATGACCCTTGCCTAAATCCAGAGTTTCTTTCCCCCGCATCACCAAGACTTTCAAATCTTGCTCTAGGAAAGCAGCACGCAAATTGTTTGCACCGGGAAGAGAACAGACAAAAGTTACCTGTGGTGCCAGTTCTAAAATTGCTTTGATGGTTGCAACTCGGTTGGGATTAAAATGACCCAGGATAATATAATCCAAATGTTGCAAATCTAAAGTCTGGCGCAATGCCTCTAAATAAATTTCGGTGAAGCTTTCTGGCGGTGGATCAATAAGTGCGGTTTTATCAGCTTCAATTAAATAGCAATTGGAGGTAGTACCTCTTTCAAGTGCGTATTCAATTTCAAACCGCAGACGTGACCAACTACGTGCCCTGAGAGCCTTAGTATTTGTAGCAATTGGTAGAACTTGGACGTCGCGTGGCTTGGAATTGGTCATAGGTGTTTGAAAATGGGGAGTGGGGAGTGGGGAATGGGGAATGGGAGTGGGGAGTGGGGAATGGGGAGTGGGGAATGGGGAGTGGGGAATGGGGAATGGGGAGTGGGGCAAAGACTTGTACAATTTCTTCTCTGCTTATAAGCTCCCCTACTTCTTTATTCCCTACTCCCTACTCCCTACTCCCTACTCCCCACTCCCCCAATCTTTAGTAGTAATTACCTACTTTCCGATGACGAACGGCTGTCAGTCCATCATTTTTGGAGACACGACCTTCTTGGACGGTGCAGTATAAAATCCAGTGGTCGCTGCATTCCATGCTGCTTTGTATTTCACATTCCATATATGCCAGAGCATCAGTTAGAATCGGCGAACCGTTTTTCGCGGTTTGAGTTTTCACTCCGGCAAATCGGTCAGCACCGGGATGCAAGCGCTTCAGAAAGTGCTTTTTCAATTCTTGATAATTGCCTTCTTCCAAAACGTTGAGGACGAAGCGATCGCCTACTTGCATTAAGGAATCAATGGCGCGGTCTTTAGCAACGGCAATTGTCAATCCTAATGGTTGCAAACTGGCTTGCGTTACCCAGGACGCCAGCATTGCACTTGACATATTTCCTTTTTTAGTGGTGACTATATACAGTCCACTGCTAATCCGACCCAGCGCCTTTTCCATGTCCACATCGAGGGACTTGATTTGCTTGATGTTGCGATCGCGCACCAGCAATTGTCCCAAGTCTTTACCGGCTTCTTCACACAACTGGAATGTTGATGCCGTGGGAGCTTCTTTAATCCGAATGGCTGGAAAAGCTTCTTTGATGCCAGAGTCAAGAAATTTTCTGCGGAGTGTATCAATGGGTTCATCATCCCCACCGTAACATTCAAACAGCCCAATAAATTGCTTGTTCTTGGCGACAGCTAGCACTGAACTGATACTAGCTTGGGCGGCGGCGGCGCTAGTTGGGGGCATACCAATAATGATCCCAGCTGCTCTCCCGGCTAGTTCTTGAATTTCTTGGCTTTCAGCAGTACTTAGATCCAGTACTTCTACGCCAACGCCAGTTTTTAGTATACCTTCGGCAATTGCGTGACCGAGGCGTTCGCCATATCCGTAATCTGAGACAAAAAACAAGCCAACTGTTGTTTCTGCTTTAGCTTGTTTTTGGCTCCAATTTTCGTAGCACCCGGTTAGAACATCGAGATGGTGGTATAATAATGGCCCGTGACCGTTGGCGATAATATTAATCTTCCCTAGATCGCCCATCCGCTTCATCGCATTCAGCAGCGAACGAGCGTTAGGGCCCATCAAACAGTCGTAGTAAAATCTAAAGTCAGCTTCGATCGCTTCTAAATCTTCGTCGAAGGTGCGATCGTCACAGAAGTGCATCCCAAAAGCATCACAGGTGTAAAGGGTTTGGGTTTTGCGGTCAAAGCTAAAGATTGTATCTGGCCAGTGCAGGTTAGGCGCACTCACGAATTCCATTTCGTGTCCTTTACCAATATCGATGCGATCGCCAGTTTTTACAACCCGCTTAGAAAAAGGATCGTGTACCAAACCTTCTAAAAATTGCAGCGCAACTTTTGAGGCTAAAACGGTGGCTCTAGGAGCTAACTGGAGGACATCTTCTACTAAGCCGCTATGGTCTGGCTCTGTGTGACTAACAATTATGTAATCAATTGTTTTGGGGTTGACAAGACCTTTTAGAGTCTCTAAATACAGATTGCGAAACTTCTGGTGAGAAGTATCAATCAAAACTGTTTGTTCACCCCTAATGAGATATGAATTGTAGGTTGTACCGTTTTGCAGTCCGAATTCGATATCGAAGCGATCGCGGTCCCAATCAAGAGAGCGAATCGCCGTTGTGTTAGGGGCAATTTCTACAGTTTGTATAGTTAGCCGATGTTGAACGTTCTCTGCGTTGGCCTTGCCGGTCGTAGACATCGCTACCATTCTTCGTCTCCGAGCGCAAATTAACAGGTTTTTCTTCTGCCCCCATTGTCTCTATTATTTTTATTTTAAGTTGTAATGAATATCAGTTTTTGATAAATTTAACTTGTATCAATTATTGCTGTTTTTTAGCCAAAAACATGACTCCAAAAATCTCCTAAATATTAATTTTTTCTAAAGAATTACTGAGTATATAATTTTCCTATTTATCTGGTTTTATCCTAATTCAAAAATATCATGTTCATCATATTATTTGACAATAAAAACTTAAAAACTTCAAAATTCAAAAAATATCACATATCCACAACTGTTATAGTAACCTTTCTTTTTGAGAATGACGTATGAATGCTAAGGACATAACAGGATTTATAAAGAAACTTTGTAATTGTGGCGCAGAATATTGGGCGATCGCAAAATCGATGTCTTAAGAGAATAGAAAAAGTTAGTTTTTTTGAAGTCCTTTCTTATAACTAAGTAGGAAAGGTAGGAAAGGTAGGACAACATTTTAAATATCCCTCAAATGAGCAGTTCCCACTATTTTTTCCAATGGGTATTATATATATAGTTGTCTCAAGCAAGAATCTTGTTGGGTAAAATATAAATTTTATGTAAAGTCGAGAAAACAGATGTCTTTTTAGAGATAATCAAGGGCAAGTTTCTGAGACGAGTTGAATAAAAAGAACTGGGACTGTATACCTTTTTCTGCTCATTCAAGTATAAACTAGCGTAAAAGTCTTTTTAAAGTTTCGATGAATGACCGTAAGAATACGAATAATCTAATAATTTTGATGATACAGTTTCTTTATTATCAACCTAACCATTAATCAAAACAACGCCAACAAATTATTTTCATCATAGCCATAAGCAACAGCGTCTGGCTATCCAATGTACATACCCATACAGGCTAAGGGTGTCGTTTTTTGTGTACCTAACTTTTTAGGAAAATTCATTACCTATGATAAATTACAAACATTAACAATGTTCTCAAGCTAATACTTCGCGCATAACAGCCATAAGGCTAGACTTCGGATACTTAATACTTGTCATTCAAGTTACAAATGTATTATTCAATACATACCGGAGTAAATATAGAGGCGTGAATAGATACGTGAATAGATATAAGAATGCCAAAAATTGACTATGTGAAAGGTTATCGTTTATGGGATGCCGATTGAAAGTCTTTCTAAATGAAGAAGAAAAGCTGACTTTAGAAGAGTTAAGAAAAGCCAAAGATGTTCCTCAACGTACTAAAGATCGGGCTCAAGTTTTATTGCTGAATGCTCGCGGCTTAAAAAATGAGCATATTGCTAAAGGCTTAAACTGGGCTATTTCAACAGTACGTCAAACTCTTCATCGCTGGGAAAAGATGGGTTTAGCAGGTCTGTGGGATGCTCCAGGTCGGGGGGGAAAACCCCGATATTCCGAATCAGATTTGGTTTATCTAGAAAATTGTTTAGCTCAAGAGCCACAGACTTATAACTCAAAAGAACTGGCAAAAAAACTGGCATCTGAGCGTCAAGTAAGCTTGAGTGCAGACCGATTACGGCGGGTACTTAAAAAAAGGGGAAGGAGGTTTGAAAGGCCACGCACACAACCCCAGGAACAGAAGAATTAGCTGATTGTTGAATAACTGTTGAAGAGGAAGTCAGAATTCAGAAGTCAGAATTCAGAAGTCAGAAGTCAGAAGTCAGAATTCTGAATTCAGAAGCAAGACGCTCGCCATTGGTGTCAACTTAAGGCTAAAAGGGCGGTTAGAAACCGCGTCTACACGAGGCAAAACCCACCTCCGTGGGTTAAGATCCCTTGATTTTGTAGTCCACGGAGGTGGACTTTGTTTGTGTAGCCGCGAATTCTATTCGCCAGGGCTTAAGTTGACTGCTTAGTAACCATCGGACTCCAATTCATTCTGAATTCTGACTCCTGACTCCTGAATTCTGTCTAGATAAAACAAAATCCACCTAAACATTAAAGTGTTTGGTGGATTTGTTGCTTATTCTTAGTGGATCCGAGCAGAGTCGAACTGCTGTCCAAATTGGGTATTGACCCCCCGCTCATTCACAGGTTTAGCCTTTCTGACCCTCAAGGCGGGAATCGTTCATTATCCCGAACGTAGGATGCTCTGATTTAATCTTAGCTAACAAGCCAACCAGAGAACGCTTGCTAGAGCATCCGTTGGGGTTTGGTCTTCAGTCCTTAACGGAGTCAAACTAAAGACGCTCGAACCTATAAGAGGTGTTTAGGCAGCTACTAGAGCTTCCCGACGAGCAAAGTTAACGATGTTGTTCGCATTTACTTTTTTTTCGAGCCTTTGATTTGCGAGAGGAGACTCACTCTCGACCTGAATCACAGAGCAGCGTTCGCCAACCTGTCGAAACCGTGACGGACCCATGCACTTCATACTTCAATTATAGTACACGATTTTGTAATTCGTAATTTGTAATTCGTCGTAATTCGTAATTCGTAATTATCAAAGTCGGAATATATGGCTCCAATTACTCAAAATAGCCAATCGCTAATTTTAAAACCATTAGCAATTGGCTATTTGCCATGATCTACAACAAGTATTTTTCTAAGTTAGTGCTTCTGCACCGCCCACAACTTCAAGGAGTTCTTGGGTAATTGCAGCTTGTCGGGCTTTGTTGTAAGACAATGTGAGGGTGTTAATCAGTTCACCGGCGTTCTCACTGGCATTACTCATGGCTGTCATCCGCGCTGCTAGTTCACTAGCGGCAGATTCTTGTAGCGCCCGCAATAACTGGTTACTTAGATACAGGGGCAACAAAGAATCGAGAATCTGCACTGGATCTTGCTCAAAAATCATGTCAGGAGCCAAAGCGCGAACTTGCTTAGTCACTTTCTCCCGTTCTACTTCAAATTTACCGCCACGGGTTGTCAAGCGGAAGATTTCATCATCGGCTGCTTCTAGACCTTGCGGATCGAGGGGTAGTAAGGTTTGCACCACAGGACGGGAGCTAACCAAGGAAAGGAATCTGGTATAGATTAATTCGATGCGGTCAACTTTTTCCGAAAGGAATAAGGAAAGTAGTTGGTCAGCAATCTGATTGGCTTCCGGTGCGGTGGGAATTTGCTCTAGGCCACTGTAAGTAGCATCAATGGGCTGATCGCGGCGTTGAAAGTATTGTGTAGCTTTGCGTCCGACGATCACAAATGTATAGTCTATACCTTCTGCCTTGATTTCCTTGGCGCGGTTTTCAGCACGACGGATAACGTTATTATTGTAGCCGCCACATAGGCCGCGATCGCCTGAAATAACCAACAGCCCAACTGACTTAACTTCGCGTTTTTTCAGTAGTGGTAGGTTTGCTTCTTCAAAGCGCAGACGGCTTTGCAAACCATATAATACTTGTGCCAAGCGATCGGCAAAGGGGCGAGTCGCTAGCACTTGTTCTTGCGCCCGACGCACTCTAGCTGCTGCAACTAGGCGCATGGCTTCTGTGATTTTTTTGGTGTTTTTGACCGACTGAATGCGATCGCGTATTGCTTTTAGATTGGCCATATTCTTGTTTTTAGTCCTTAGTCATTTGTCATTTGTCCTTTGTCACTAGTCATTAGTTATTTACCAATGACTAATGACTAATGACTAATGACTAATTACGCTGTAGCTTTGAAGGTCTTCTTGTATTCGGTGAGTGCTTCCTTCAAGGCAGCTTCTTCGGCGTCACCTAGGGCTTTAGATGCTTGTACTCCTTCTGCATACTGGGTTTTCCCAGTTTTTAAGTATTCCCGTAGACCTTTGGTGAAGGTGGTTATTTGATTTACAGGGATGTCATCTAAGTAACCATTAATCCCAGCATATAAAATTGCGACTTGCTCGTATACTGAGAGTGGCGAATTTTGTGGCTGTTTGAGGAGTTCGCGCAACCGTTGACCCCGTGCCAACTGGTCTTGAGTGGCTTTATCCAAATCGGAAGCAAATTGAGCGAAGGCTTGCAGGTCGTCAAATTGGGCTAGTTCCAATTTAATCTTACCGGCAACTTTTTTCATTGCTTTGGTTTGAGCCGCAGAACCCACACGGGATACAGAAATACCAGGGTTTACAGCCGGACGGATACCAGCGTTAAACAGGTCAGAAGAGAGGAATATCTGACCATCGGTAATGGAAATTACATTGGTGGGGATGTATGCCGAAACGTCACCAGCTTGGGTTTCGATGATTGGCAGGGCGGTCATACTGCCTTTACCTAATTCGTCACTCAGCTTTGCGGCTCTTTCTAACAAGCGGGAGTGGATGTAGAATACATCTCCAGGGTAAGCTTCGCGTCCGGGTGGACGACGCAGCAATAGGGACATTTGGCGATAAGCTTGGGCTTGCTTGGAAAGGTCATCATAAATTACTAGGGTAGCTTTGCCCTTGTACATAAAGTACTCAGCAATACTTGCGCCTGTGTAGGGAGCTAGATATTGCAGGGTTGCTGGTTCACTGGCACTAGCAAAAACAACGACAGTGTAATCCATCGCGCCTTTTTCTTGCAATGTCTGCACCACGTTAGCAACTGTGGAAGCCTTTTGACCGATCGCCACGTAGACACAAACTACATCTTCTTCTTTTTGGTTGATGATGGTGTCGATCGCGATCGCAGTTTTACCGGTTTGGCGATCGCCAATAATCAATTCTCGCTGACCACGACCGATGGGAATCATGGAGTCAATAGCTGTAATACCCGTTTGCATGGGTTCGTGTACAGATCGACGGGCAATGATACCGGGTGCTGGAGATTCAATCAAACGGCTTTCTGAGGACTTGATTTCTCCCTTACCATCGATGGGAAGACCCAAAGCGTTTACAACTCGTCCAATTAAGGCTTCTCCTACGGGTACTTGGGCAATTTTACCAGTGGCAGTTACAGAACTACCTTCTTGAATTTCCAGCCCTTCACCCATCAGCACCGCGCCCACGTTGTCTTCTTCTAAGTTCTGGGCGATGCCAATTGTGCCATCTTCAAATTCTAAGAGTTCCCCAGACATAGCCTTTTCCAGACCATAAATCCGGGCAATACCGTCACCTACTTGTAGAACGGTACCAACGTTAGCAACTTTGACCTCTTGATCGTATTGCTCGATTTGTTGTTGGATAATGCTGCTAATTTCGTCAGGTCTAATTGATATGCTCATGTGTCTATCTTTTTTGCTTTCGAGACTGAAAATTTAAAGAGTTAGGACTGATGAATTAAGAGTTAGGAGTGATGAATTAAGAGTGATGAGTGATGAGTTAAAAATGCAAAAATTACAAGTTAAAAGTCAAAATAAATTATTGTTTACTTAACTCTTAACTCCTGTACAGACGCGATTAATCGCGTCTCTGCTCCTAACTCCTGTACAGACGCGATTAATCGCGTCTCCTATCTTCTAACTCCTAACTCCTAACTCCTAACTTTTTAACCACTGGTTAAGCGCAATGAAAGGCGGCGCAACTGACCCCGGATACTGGCATCAATTACCTGCGAACCTACTTTAATAATCACCCCACCAATTAACTCGCTGTCTACCTTGGTTTCTAGTTCTACCTGGCGAGCATTCGTGATGGCAATGACCTTTTGGATGATTGCCTGCTGTTGAGCTTCTGTGAGGGGAACGGCTGAAATTACTTCCGCTAATACGGTTTGATTCAGCTGCCGCAACAGCGCCAGATATTGTTGAAAAATTGATTCCAAGAAGGCAATGCGGCGTTTATCTACTAGTATTAGCAAAAAATTGCGTAAGTAGGGGTTAGCGCCTTCACCGAGTATTTGTTTAATCAGAGCTTTTTTGTTCTCAGACTGAATAAACGGGTTGCTGAAGAAGTTGTGTAGCTGTTTGTCTGCTCTCAGCAGGCCCAGGAAAGTACGCGCATCTTCCCCGAACTGTTCTGTCAAATTTTTCGATTGCGCTATTGACAAAAGTGCCTGTGCATAAGGCTGGGCTATTTCGGCTGCTGCTACATTGCTGGTCATACATTGCCTCCGAGTTGTGCGATGCTGCGGTCAATTAAACTTTGTTGAGCATCGTCGGCAATGCCGCCTTTGAGTTGCGATTCGACTTTTTGCAATGCTAGTGTAGCAACTCGTTGCCGCAGTTGACCGATCGCTCGGTCTGTTTCGCTGTTTAAATCGGCTGCTGCTGTTTGTTTCAGTCGTTCTACGTCTTGCACTGCTTTCGCTAACAGGGCTTCTTTAGTCTTGATGGCGTTTTCTTGGGCAGATTTGCGGATACGTTCTGCTTCTGCCTGAGATTGGGTCAACTGCTCTTGCGCTTGGGATAGGGCAGTCTGTGCCTCTTTTAAGCGCCCTTCTGCTTCCTGAATTGCGGTGGCAATATTGGCTTGTCGCTCGTTCAGGATATTGCTTAAAACTTTACGTCCGAAGTAGAATAGTATGCCAATCAGAATCGCTATATTGATCAGGTTGGTTTCAAAAATGTCTAGGTTTAGACCGAAACCACCTTCTGCTGCGCCTTCTGCCAATTCAGAGTGAACAGCGTTTGCTTCTGCGGCAAGTAATAAGAATGTGCCCATGATACCCATTTACAAGTGCGCTGCTCGCTTGCTAATACGTTGTATTTTCCGTTCGGGGAAATAAAGTATCTTTCCCTGAAGGGAAAAAGTGCCTTTTTTGACACTTAATTAAGCGCTCTGGGACTTACTGCCCAGTTGCGCGTATGCTTTCAAGAGAACCAGTCTTGTTAGTTTATCTAACTGGAGTTGGTCCCAATAGTTTTTCTAGAATCTGCCTGCTTAGAGCATCAACTCGTTGCTCTAAGGTACGCATAGCTTCCTGCTTTTGTTGCTCTATTTCAACAGCAGCTTGTTCTCGTTGAGACTGAGCTTCTTTTTGGGCTTCAGCGATTTTTTCGGCAGTAATTTTCTTAGCTTCAACTTGAGCTGCTTCTACAGTAGCTTGCGATTGTCTGCGAGCGTCTGCGAGTTGCTGCTCATATTCAGTAGCTAAACGTTCAGCTTTCGCCAAGCGTTCCCGCGCATCAAGAGTATTAGTTCGGATATAATTATCGCGATCGTCTAGTACCTTGGTCAGTGGTTTGTAGAAAATTACATTCAACAAAGCTGCCAATAGCAGGAATTGTAATGCCATGAAGGGCAAGGTAGCATCGAAATCAAACATTTCTCTCCTCTTTGGCTGGAGTAGCAGTTTTCCTGGCTAGCAACATTATCCAACCTTTGATATTTTAAAGACCCATAGCCACCAAGGGTCAAGCTATTTTGGATTTTAGGCTTCGTCGTGAGCGCTCAGTCGAACGATTTGCAATTTTAGATTTGTTCCACCGACAAGCTTAGGGCTATGTACCGAAAACTCTTGATAATCCAAAATCCAAAATTGTTAGTCAACTACATCAGAACGATTTAATGCCCAAAATATTTAGATGCTAGAGGCGTGATGGTTCACCAAACACCTCTCGCCGTGGAAGCCCCCGGATAAATCCTTTGGGGGTACACCGAACAGGCGAATTTTACGAGGTGAATATTTTGAAAGCATTATCGCCTTGGGGTTACTCGGTTTGGTGTGCTGTTGTGTTGCACTTTGGGCAAGACAATTATTGCTTCAAACTTTTCGCCCTGTACGCATAATGTTTGCTCCAAGGAGCCTCGCTTTCGCGGTTATGTTAGCTTTGACAATGTTAGAGGTCGGTACTGTCCAAACGACACTGGTTTAACCCTTTTAAGCCTGTTTAATCGTTTAGTTCTAGAGCAAGGGACTAGCTTCGCATCCCCTGGTAGGTCTTGAACTCTTGCCTCTAACGTAGTACTGAATCGTACTTAGTCTGGTCAGATTAGGGCTTTTCAAGCCCCCGCATTTATGCGTGGGGTTTCTGACAAAAACTTTTAGGTCTTATCCTGCGAAGGGGTTAGCAAACAGCAACACCAGGGCAATAACTAGACCATAAATAGTCAGCGATTCCATGAAAGCTAAGGTTAATAGCAGAGTACCGCGAATTTTTCCTTCTGCTTCTGGTTGACGGGCAATACCTTCTACTGCTTGTCCAGCAGCATTTCCTTGACCAATACCAGGGCCAATTGCAGCTAAACCAATCGCTAAAGCAGCAGCGAGAACTGAAGCAGCCTGCACTAATGGATCCATTTTGATTTTCCTTGGTTTGATTACAAAACTAACAAATGTACGTTAACGACTAGAAACGTGTTTTTCACGCTTGCTGCACCGAGTTCTGACAAATCGCTTTTGCGATGTTTTGAGCAAATATGCTCTTGGAACTGTGCTATCAACTGAGAAGTTTAATGCTCCTCATGCTCTTCTTCACCGTGTCCCTCGATTGCCTCATGAATGTATGCCCCCGCTAGGGTAGCAAAAACCAGGGCTTGAATGGCACTGGTAAATAAACCCAAGGCCATTACAGGCAGAGGTATAAATAGAGGAACTAGCAGCACCAGCACCGCTACTACCAGCTCATCGGCTAAAATATTACCAAATAGCCGGAAGCTTAGGGAGAGGGGCTTGGTGAAATCTTCAAGAATTGCGATCGGCAATAGAATAGGTGTTGGCTCGATATATTTCTTAAAGTAGCCCAAACCCCGTTTGCTAAAACCTGCGTAAAAGTACGCTAATGAGGTTAGCAGTGCCAATGCAACAGTCGTATTGATGTCATTGGTGGGAGCGGCCAATTCACCCGAAGGTAGCTTGATGAGCTTCCAAGGAATTAGCGCACCCGACCAGTTCGATACGAAAATAAACAAGAACAATGTGCCAATAAATGGCACCCAAGGGCGATAGTCTTTCTCACCGAGTTGGTTTTTGGCCAAATCACGAATAAATTCTAGGGCATATTCCATCAAATTTTGGATGCCTTTAGGAATTCTTTGTGCGTTGCGAGTAGCAGCTATTGAAGCCACTACTAAAATGCTAATCACAAACCATGAGGTGAGAAAAACTTGCCCATGAATTTTAAGATTGCCCAACTGCCAGTAGAAATGATGACCTACTTCTAATGCGGCGAGGGGAAAAGAATTAAAGGCGTTTAAGACACTAAGCATTTGCATTCTTCAAGCATTTTCCCCAACAAGCGAGGATGGGATTATTGTCTTTGTGAGCCTGACTTTTTAAGAATCAGTAATGAACGCAATTTGCACCATATACACGAGGAGCGTGGCTTTGTAAGTGAGAAATCCCAAAAATATGGGTAGAATCTGTAGCTCACGCCATTGAGTTGCTACGATCATTACTCCGATAAACAGAGCAAAACGAGTTTTGCTCAAATTGGTTTTCTCACTACCGAGCTGCTCAACGTCTCTAGCCAGCATTTTTAAGTAAACCACACCTGTACACGCCCCAATTAAATAATTCAGAGCAATGTTCAAGGAATAAAAAATCCACACAGAGATAAAAATAACCCCCGTCAAGACAAGCGTGATTACCAACAATCGCTGGAAGAGTTGATAGAACTCTTGCATGGAGTTACCTGATTCTGTGTCTTCAGAATCAGTTTTAGCATCTTGTTGCGTTGTCGGAGTGGGCGCAATTGATTCGTCTGACAAGCTCACGGGACTTGAAACCAGTACAGTTAAACATGATGACTGCACATTCAGTCAGATGAATCATATCACGATGCGGTAACAATACTTTAGGAAAAAACAATTAACTTCTTATCAACATTAGACAGTCAGTAAAATCGCGCCCCCAGAAGCGAGAGAGCAGCTGATGATCTGAGGGAGTGAGGGGGTGAATTATCAAGAATCACTGCCTGAAAATTCAAAATTTCTTCCAATTCCAGATTTTTTGAGAGAATAATTTCCTCCAAAGACGTTAAATAGCATCTTGGTGTTTGAATTAAGTCGGTGTCAATAAAATCAACTGGTGCTTGAGGAGTGTATAAACGTACCGCAAATCAGAAATCGTAGAGTAGCGGCTTGTGGTTAAACATCGCACCAGTGCTGAATTCCAGAAAACTCCAACTTTTGGGATGTACAATACCCCGTTTCTTCGGCACTTTTCTAATCTACATTAATTTGCTAAAAGTGGTGATCAGCGATCGCTGATCACCACGAGTATAAATTTGTTTTGCTAACTCCGTATAAAAGTGCAGTGTAATTAAGCAGGTGCCAATAAAATCAGCTGCTGCTGGACAAGTGCTTTTACCCCATCTAATCCCAGTTCCACACCCGCCAAAATATCTGCAACTGTGAAATTTTTATCACATCTTTGCATAAATTCAAACTCTGCTACTGATAAATTAACAATCTGGTAATCGTAATTAAAGAAACATTGACTGGGAAATCCCTCAATGCAAGGATTAAGTTCGGGAATCGCTGCTAATAGGGCGTTATCATCTGTCCAGTCGGCTTTGATGAGGGGAGGACGACTAAGGAAAAACTCGTAATGAGTTACTTCTGGATCTAATAATTCTATCAGACGGTAAAGCTGGCGATCGCTCAAATCTTTAGCCCGTTCTACTAACTCTGGTGCTTTGCCCAAAAGTCTCTCCAAATTCCAGAAACTCGGATTCGAGAAACCAATAAACTCCAATCCTGAAGCATCAATTAATTCAAACAGCGTCTCAATGTTGTAGTCAATTTCCTGGGGATGAACGTACATATCAGCAAAGTATTCATCCTTGTGGTTTTCTAGTGACCAACGTTGTTTATCGTATTTGACAATTCGGTTATTTTCTGGTAAAGAAGCGAAGATTTGCCGCCCGACTTGGACACCATCGCGGTAGTCGCCTTTTTTGTCACCTTGAATAAGTGCGATCGCTTTTTGCATGAGTTGAATTTCCCAGCGCCCCAATTCTCCATACACAAAAATGTGCATCAAGCCGCCTGGGGCTAACTTCTTCGCCAAGGCTTGAATACCGCGAATTGGATCAGGGGTATGATGTAAAACGCCAACGCAGTTAATTAAATCAAACTCACCCGGCAACTGTTCCACGTCAAACAAGCTGAGGTGATGAAATTCAACGCGGTTAGCCCCAGAACGCTGACAACGTTCTTTGGCTACAGCTAAAGCGCCTGTACTGAGGTCAATTCCGACAACAGAAGCTTGAGGATTGAGGTGAACCAGGTACTCTGTACCCACACCAGTACCGCAACCTGCATCTAAAATCCGAATATCTTGCCTTTGGGGTTTTTGACCTGTGCAGAAGTTATGAGCGGCTAGCCAATTCCAGCGCCAGTTGTAGCCTGGAGGTGGTTCATCCAACAGAGCTTCTGGCGGAAAGGGGTAGGTATTGTAGAGTTTGGCAACAGCAGCACTAACAGTTTGAGAATCGGACATGGTAAGTAAATCTTGGGGGAATTCTGAGTTTATCGAATATTTGTTGCTCACAGCCAAGAAGTTTTACCACCCGTTTGCAGGAAGTTGAGTTAAACTGGTTTGTTGTATAAATTCTACATCCAGCGTTAACAACTGGTTACTTCTGAAATGTCAGCAATAATGAATAAACCCATTCATAAAATTCTCTTCGGGAGTCCGGGAACTGGCAAAAGCCACAGAATTGTTTCCGAAATTATCCCTAACTACTTAGGTATAGATGAATTCACTCATCCTGAAAACATTATCAAAACAGTTTTTCACCCAGAATATACTTATGGGGATTTTATGGGTAAATTAGTACCAATCACCATGAGATCAGGGAAAGTAGAATACAACTATTATGAAGGACATTTTTTAAAAGCACTATCTCAATCTTATAAAAATATTAAGGAAGCCTATGATAAAGAGGGTAAACAACTCAACCAACCAGAAAATGTTGCTCTTGTAATTGATGAAATTAATAGAGGTAATTCCTCAGCTATATTTGGTACTGCTTTTCAGCTTTTAGATAGAAATGAAGATGGTTGGTCAAGTTATGGAATTAATCTAACCGCTATCGAATTTTTAAAGTTATTAGAATTGATAGGAACAAAGTTTGGTTACGATGAAAGAGGAAATATCAATGAGTACAGATTACAACCTTACGATGGAGTTGCTAAATTAGAGACATTACAAAAGAAAATTGAATTTTTAAGGTTTGATTTAGTAAATAGAATTATCAGAATTCCGCCTAATCTTTCTATCCTCGCTACCATGAATACTTCCGATAACTCAATTTATTTCATGGACAGTGCATTCAAACGTCGCTGGGATTGGGAATTTGTGAACTGGGATGAGAGTAAGCCTAATACGGCGACGTATGGAAAAGGAGGAATCTTAGATGAAAATGAATGGAAAAAGCTTATTAAAAACCTAAATAACTTTATCAAAAGCCATCATGCCTCAATTCGAGGAATTGAAGATAAGCAAATCGGCTATTATTTCATAAAACAGCCTGTAACTGCTGAACAGATACAGAATAAACTAATGTTCTTTTTGTGGGACAGTGTTTTTAATCGTGATAAAAAGCCACTATTGGATCTTCTGAAGGTAACAAAAGATAATCTTGTGACTTTTGGAGATTTCACTAAACTACATAATACTTTAATTAAAAATATAATGAACCTTGCTGATTGATTTGGGTGTCATAATTTAAATTTGAAACACTAGCCTCTATGTTTAACGTTCAATGTTTGACTTTTCTAGCCTTAATATAGTCAAAAACACTAACGATTTTTTCATTGGTATTCGTAAGTCTAAATTGGAAGATAACTTCGAGTTTTGTCTGCCCAATGGCTTTGATAATTTCCCAGAAGGTGACTTCGACGCAGTACGAAATTTATTTTTCAAAATGTATCGCACTTTTCGGAAGTTTGAGGCCGATAATTTAGACAAAAAACGATTCAACATAAATAAACCTGATTTTCAACAAGAGCAGGATCAGACAACTCTTTCATCTGGTGGAGTCAAGATCCAAACAGAAGAAGGAGATGTTTGTGTACTCTACAGTAAGATTAAAATGATTGAGCGAGTTCTGGAAGCCTACGATGAACTGGCGATCAACTCAGTCCAAAAGAAAGTTAGACGTAGTGAAGATATTGAATATTCTCAAATTCACAAGTATCTAGATCGGGCTATTTATCTAAAAGACAATCTAAATAACGATGTAATCTATGTTGAGGCGATGGATCTGCCGCGTTCGACGGTACGCTATGAAAGCACTGACCTTGTAAATCTGTATTGCTATATTCTAGATGAGATTATAGAGCAGTTAAATAGCGATGTGCCAGATAACATTAAAGCACGGAGTCAAGATATCCGCTTTCTTGCCCAACGCTTTAAGGAAGATTATCTCACTAGTAACCAATCTATTTTTGGCAAAGATACCTTTGAAGAGACTATTAGTATTCTCAAAGAAACGCTAGATAACATAGATAAAAATACTTACTATAAGGATGCTGACTATTGGGGAATTTACGAAGCTATTGAAATATTCCTCTACGGTGAGATCAATCCTGAGCAAGGTGATGGTGAATTCTGGGGAGTGCATGGATTTTCCCTAATTTGGGAGGATATGTGCAACACCTATTTCTTTAAAGAACACCGCGAGGAAATTTGCTATGCGGATACGGACATACCTCTGAAAGGTTATCAGAACTCAAAAAGAGAAGGAGAAGATAAAAACCGAGTCGGAAACCGCAAAGCTAATGGTGGAACTGCATACTGGAATCAATGGGTTTACTGCAAAACCTTGAGAATTTCCAAGAATTCAGGGAAAGTCGCAGAAAAAGCAGAAAAATTTGAATGGGACGAACTGTTTTGTATTGAATTTGATTTAAATGAGAGAATCGGAAATTTATCCTCTAGATCCAATGAGATTGAGAAACAAAGTAAAATTAAAATCCTACGTCGTTTTATTCGTCCTGATTTAGTTTTGGAAGCCAAGGCTACAACAGTAGACTATAACTTTAAGGAGGGTAAAACTATAAAAATAATTGATTATAAAGATTTACCACTGGAGTTTTACAAGAATAAACTACTGCCTCCAAAGTCAGCCAAAAAATATAGAGATGATCTAGTTAAGCAACTTACATATGAATATGCTCTACAGAAAAAACATAATATTTCTGCAAATGAGTTTTTTATTCCCTATTATTATGACGTAGTACCATCTGATCCATTGGGGGAATTAGAACCAGATATGAACCTTAAAGGTATAACAGTCTTTAGGGCAAACTTCTCTTTAATACAAACTATTTATCTAGAAGATAATTTATGAATTATAAGAAAAATATAATAGGAACTTTTTCAGGAGATGCGGAGTTTGAGAGCGCTTACGTTCCGTTTATTTCATTTGCTAACGATGGGCAAAAGAAGGCTATAGAGAATTATATATTTATGCAAGTAGATGAATTTTTCCAAAAAATATATCCTGCTGGTGTCATCAGAACTCAATTATCGTATTCCAAACTTATTACAGAAGAAGATTTTAAAGATTCCAACAAAGTAAAAATAAGCTATTTTTATGAAAACTTATTCCATGACTTAGAACGAGGCTCTGATGGTAAATTAGAATTAAAAATTAAATGGAGCATAACTTTTGATGAAAGATGCACTCCTATTCAACTAGCAAATCTTCCTCCAAATTACCGTGGGTATGAACATAAACTGTTTTCTAAAGACGTGAAAAGTCGAAAATACGGGATTATAGAAATTAATAGAATCCCAGTCTTTTACTATATTTACTTTACACTTAAAGAGATATTAGATGTAGCTAAACAAATACCCAAAATCCCAACATTTTGAAATTGCATCTAAAATCATCTTTGATTAATATATTCATTGTGGAATGGGCAAGACACCATCTTACAAGAAATTAATGAATATCAGAGTAAAATGATTTACAACCAATCAGAGTTTGATTTACGCTGTGAATGGGGACCACAAGGAGTTGCTCAACTCGCTCCCATCAGTGATGTAATTGTGATAGTTGACGTTCTCTCTTTTTCTACCTGCGTGGAAATTGCCACCAACAACGGCGCGATAATTTTTCCCTACGCAATGAGAGATGAATCTGTTATAGATTATGCCAAGTCAGTGCGAGCAGAGTTGGCAAGTCATAGACAACGTTGGACTACAACAGGATATTCTCTCTCGCCAAAATCGGTTGTTCAGATTCCGGCTGGAACTAGACTAGTTTTACCCTCACCGAATGGTTCTTTTCTGACCTTACATACAGGGAATACACCAACTTTGGCGGGTTGCTTGCGAAATTGCCAAGCTGTGGCGCAGTTTGCTCAAAAGTATGGTGATAAAATCGCTGTGATTCCTGCCGGTGAGAGGTGGAAAGATGATGGTAGCCTACGTCCTGCATTTGAAGATTTGATTGGTGCTGGGGCAATTCTCAGTTATTTACATGGCAGTCTATCACCAGAATCTGAAGTTGCTGTGGCAACATTTCAGGCTTTCCACCAGGATTTACCGGGCTACTTGAAAAAATGCAGTTCGGGTAAAGAGTTGATTGAAAAAGGTTTTGAGTCAGATGTTGAACTGTCCGCCGCCTACAACGTTAGTGATTGCGTGCCTTTATTTACTGATAATGCTTATGTAAATTACAGGCTACAGGGTTAATTAAATGTCGCATTGATTGGTTTGACAATATTTGGCATTATCTATAAATCCCTGCAACTTATTCAAGGAAATTATCTGCAATGATGACCCGCCCTGTACCTCAGCAGTGATGTAAGCAAACTTTTGCCCGCGATAAAACTGGTCACGTCCAACTTTGGTGATATATCGAGACTTCTGGAAGTCATTGGCAATGTTGGCATTATAAATATTTTGTAACAATTTCACTGCTTTAGCATTTTTTGTGGTGAATTTGAGGCTTGAGTCACCACTCACAGTTATTCCTTCTTTAGTCACTGTCCCATTTTCAGAAGTGACATCAGCGTAAAAGTATAATTTTCCCTTTGTACCCTCATAGCCGTGGGCTTCGCTGTTGTATCTCAGAGTTGGTAGTTGAGGTCTGGTCTTTGCCCATTTCACAACGGTGTCGATGTTTTGTTCTGGAAGGGCATTTGCCGGAGTGACAGTTAAGATAATTGCGATCGCAGACAGGGTAACATTGAATAAATAGTTAAATTTAGAACTTTTGAGCATAGTATTTTCCTGTTAAAGAATGCTAATAGCTAAAGCTAAAACCACCATAATTTGAGAATTATTTCCCGGATGGCGTTATTTATTAAGACAAAGCTAGTAGTAGCAAAAATAACTTAACATCCCCTAATGACTACTGTCCACTGACATTGCTAAAGTCAATTTGGTTTCAACAGAGATTTTGCACCAGTTGCAATAATCGTCTGGTGTCCACTGTCTGGCGATAAGTAGTTACAAAACTTATATTTTATCTCAGCCAAATAAGAGTATCCATTCTTAAGACTGGATACATTCAAGATCGAGGTTCTACACACTTCTTAATAAACCAGCCTTGAGAACGCAAAACGTTCTAATCTAAAAGCTAACTGGGTTAATTTACTGGCAGTTTTGCAGGCAATACTCTCAAGCTCATAAAGCATAGACACACCGATGTGTCAAGCCTCAAAACGATCCAGACTTAACACATAAACGCTTATGATGGGAGTTTTACAAATCCGATGAGTGTTAAGGCGAGTGGTGGAAGCTCAGTTGCGCGTCCGCAACTATATCAAACCCTAACTGTAGCCACAATTACCCAAGCGGACCAGCAAGACCGCTTCTTGGGAAATGGTGAATTAAATGAACTGGCAAGCTATTTTGCATCTGGTGCAAAGCGTCTAGAAATTTCCCAGACGCTGACGGAAAATGCCGAGATTATCGTATCTCGCGCTGCCAACCGGATTTTTGTCGGTGGTTCGCCAATGGCTTTTTTAGAAAAGCCCAGAGAAGCAGAACTAGTAACTGCTGGTGGTGGTGCTAATGTTCAACAAGGGATGCAACTGGGAACCGTAACCTACGTTGAAAGTCGTGGTGGGTTCCTCGAAAATTTACGCTCAATCTTTAACTCATCCCCCAGTGGTCCTACACCCGCAGGTTTCAGACCAATTAACATTGCCCGTTATGGCCCGAGCAACATGGCCAAGAGCTTGCGGGATTTATCCTGGTTCTTGCGCTACGCTACTTATGCGATCGTTGCTGGCGACCCCAACATCATAGCGGTGAATACACGGGGTTTGCGGGAAATAATTGAAAATGCCTGCTCTGGTGAAGCAACGCTGGTAGCTTTGCAGGAAATCAAAGCCGGGTCACTTTCTTTTTTCCGCAACGATGCTGAGGCTACAGAGATTGTGTCTCAGTACATGGATGTTTTGTTAACAGAATTCAAAGCAGCCACACCTTCAAATAAAGTGCGCCAACGCCCCTCTAGCGACCAGCAAGGGCTGCAACTGCCACAAATTTACTTTAATGCAGCAGAACGGCGTCCCAAGTTTGTCTTAAAGACTGGGTTATCAGCTAGCGAAAAAAATGAGGTAATCAAGGCCGCATATCGGCAAATCTTTGAGCGCGACATTACCCGTGCTTATAGCTTGTCCATATCTGACCTAGAATCCAAGGTGAAGAATGGCGACATCTCTGTAAAAGAGTTTGTCCGTCGTTTAGCTAAATCTCCTCTTTACCAAAAACAGTTTTACCAGCCTTTTATTAACAGCCGAGTCATCGAACTAGCTTTCCGTCACATTTTGGGACGGGGGCCAAGTAGCCGCGAAGAAGTACAGAAATACTTCTCGATTATTTCTAAGGGTGGTCTAGCAGCCTTGGTAGATGCCTTAGTAGATTCTGCTGAATACGGCGACTATTTTGGTGAAGAAACAGTACCCTACCTGCGGGGTCTGGGTCAAGAAGCACAAGAATGTCGCAACTGGGGGCCGCAGCAAGACCTGTTTAATTACAGTGCGCCTTTCCGCAAGATACCTCAGTTCATTACCACATTTGCCGCTTACGAGCAACCCCTACCAGATCAGCATCCCTACGGTTCTGGTAATGACCCCTTGGAAATTCAGTTTGGGGCGATTTTCCCGAAAGAAACTCGCAACCCCAGTACCAGTCCGGCTCCTTTTGGCAAGGATACCAAACGCATCCTGATTCACCAAGGGGCAGGGATTAATAACCAAAATAGTAATCCCAAGGCGCGGGGTGAAGCTCCTGGTACTCTTGGACCGAAGGTGTTCAAGTTAGATCAACTGCCTGGTACTATTGGTAAAAAGGCTGCCAAAAATTCTAGCGTCAGATACTCCGAAAGCTCCACCCAAGCAGTGATTAGAGCTGCTTACCTGCAAGTTTTCGGTCGCGATGTCTACGAAGGTCAGCGCCAGAAGGTATTGGAAATCAAGCTGGAAAACGGCAACATCTCCGTGAAGGAGTTTATCCGTGGTTTGGCTAAGTCGGATGTATTCCGCAATCTCTACTGGACATCGCTATATGTTTGTAAAGCGATCGAGTATATTCACCGCCGCTTGTTAGGTCGTCCGACCTATGGCCGTCAAGAAATCAACAAGTATTTCGATATCGCCGCTAAACAGGGCTTTTACGCGGTAGTTGATGCCATTATTAACAGCGTAGAATACAACGAAGCATTTGGTGAAGATACAATTCCTTACGAACGGTATCTGACTCCTGGTGGTGTATCAGGGCGACAATTGCGCGTTGGTAGCATTCGTGATGATGTTGCTGCGAAAGTCCAGAAGGAAGTAACACCGAGCTTTGTGACACTGGGTACAGTCACAGAAAATCGGTCAGAACCAGATATTCAGTTCCGCATTAACCAAGGTGTCAGCAAGCAACGGGAACAAACCAAAATCTTCAAGTTGGTGGCGAATACTAGTGACAAAGTTGCAGTGCAAACTTTGATTAGCGCTGCCTATCGTCAGATTTTTGAGCGGGATATTGCACCCTACATCGCCAAAAACGAATTTACAAAATGGGAAAGCAAGCTGGGGAATGGCGAAATTAGTGTGAAGGAATTTATTGAAGGTTTGGGTTATTCTAACCTCTACCTGAAAGAGTTCTATACACCTTACCCCAACACCAAAGTAATTGAGTTGGGAACCAAACACTTCCTGGGACGTGCGCCACTAGACCAAGCAGAAATCCGCAAGTATAACCAGATTTTGGCTACTCAAGGTATTCGTGCCTTTATTGGTGCTTTGGTAGATAGTGTGGAATATAACCAGGTGTTCGGTGAAGATACGGTGCCTTACCGTCGTTTCCCGACCCTACCTGCGGCAAACTTCCCGAATACGGAAAAGCTGTACAACCAGCTTACCAAGCAAAACGATGACGTAGTTGTGCCGAGCTTTAAGCCAGTACAAGCCCGCGTCGGAGCTAGTAACGATACACCGCTCGTGGTACAGGCGATCGCAGATATCGCAGCCCAAACAAATAGTATAAACCAGAACAAGCCATCATTTGCTGAACTGGGTCGTTCCTACAACGATGGTAGCGGACAATCCGTGGAACTAGATGTGCGTAAACATGCACGCATTTACCGTTTAACGGAAAGTAGCAACCAAGGCGAAAAACAACAGGCAATCAACGCCATTTATCGGCAAGTATTGGATGTATTTAGCGGTGAAGTGCCTGATCATTTCCGCCGTACTGACCTAGACGGCAAACTCCAGAATGGTGAAATTTCCGTCCGGGAGTTTGTGCGTGAACTAGCCAGTTCCCAAATCTATCGCCAGCGCTTCTTGTCACCTTATCCTCATGCCAAGGTGATTGAGTTCCTCTTCCGCCACCTGTTGGGGCGTACACCCGCAACTCAGGAAGAAATTAGCCAGTATAACAAGCTGCTAGCCGATAGCGGTTTGTCATCTGCTGTAGAAGCAATGGTCGAAAGCCCAGAATATAGCTGCTACTTCGGTGAAGATGTTGTACCTTACAACCGCTTCCCATCTCTGCCAGTAGGTAACTACCTCGGTAGTGTAGGGGTTGAGTAGGGAGTAGGGAGTGGGGAGTAGGGAGTGGGGAGTGGGGAGTTAGGAGTTAATCCCCCATGCCCCATGCCCCATCCCCCATGCCCAATGCCCCATGCCCTATGCCCCATGCCCCATCCCCATTCGTAACCTTTCGTAATAACGCTCTCGGATTGCAGTTAAACAGTAAATTCTGAAAAGCAATATTACAAAGTGTTAAGAGCAGTCATAAATGCTCAACAGAATGCCGGAAAATGTTTTGCGGAAGGTAATTGAGTTTAAAAGCTTGTGAACTTATGTTGACTCAAGCAAACTCGTAATTTATCAGCCGTAGCAGTTATCAAACTGTTGTGTCTAAAAGAACGAGAAAACAAACTCAGTAAACCAAATTTCAAGTCGCGCCAGTTTAATCAAATCCTGGTTTCATTCGTATTGGAGGAATCCATTAATGAGTATTGTCACGAAAGCTATCGTGAATGCTGATGCAGAAGCCCGCTATCTCAGCCCTGGTGAGTTAGATCGGATCAAATCCTTCGTTGCAAGTGGTGAGCGCCGTGTGCGGATTGCTCAAATTTTGTCAGAAAATCGTGAACGGCTTGTTAAACAAGCTGGCGATCAACTGTTCCAAAAGCGTCCTGATGTTGTGTCTCCTGGTGGGAACGCTTACGGTCAAGAATTGACCGCTACTTGTCTGCGTGACCTCGATTACTACCTCCGCCTCGTTACCTACGGTATCGTTGCTGGTGATGTTACCCCCATCGAAGAAATTGGTGTTATCGGTGCCCGTGAACTGTACAAGTCCTTGGGAACTCCTATCGATGGTGTTGCTGAAGGTATCCGTGGGCTGAAGAATGTCTCTGCTAGCCTGCTCTCTGGTGATGACGCTAGTGAAGCTGGTAGCTACTTCGACTACCTAGTTGGCGCCCTTCTAGGATAGGGTAAAGCTGTTTACCTACTGAAACAGAAGTATTGCAATACGGTTGGAAATAAGGAATTAACAACATGGCTCAAGACGCAATTACCGCTGTCATTAACTCCGCAGACGTTCAAGGTAAATACCTTGACAGCGCTGCTTTAGAAAAGCTAAAAGTTTACTTCTCCACAGGCGAACTGCGGGTACGTGCTGCTAGCACCATCAGCGCTAACGCTGCTGCGATCGTCAAAGAAGCTGTAGCAAAATCTTTGCTATACTCTGACATCACCCGTCCCGGTGGCAATATGTACACCACCCGCCGCTATGCTGCTTGTATCCGTGATTTAGACTACTACCTCCGCTACGCTACCTACGCTTTGTTGGCTGGAGATCCTTCCATCCTAGATGAGCGTGTGCTAAATGGCTTGAAGGAAACCTACAACTCTTTAGGCGTTCCCGTCGGTGCTACCGTGCAAGCTATCCAAGCAATCAAGGAAGTAGCCGCCAGCTTGGTAGGTTCTGATGCTGGTAAGGAAGTCGGTGTTTACTTAGACTATATCTCTTCTGGCTTAAGCTAAGAGCTAGTTTGCGCTTAAGAATTTAGGTGCGGCTTTATTAAGGTCTGGAAATCAGTCGTGAGTGCTAGAACGTTATATTGCTTATCTTGGTAAATTATCATTGATGAGTGTTGGTGGTCTAGTATTGATGTTTGATTTCCAGCCTTGGAATGATTAAAAGATTTGCACTCAAGATTTTGAGATAAAAAAAGTTTTCACAAAGTATACAGGAGATTTTCAGAATATGTCCCGTTTGTTTAAAATTACTGCTCTAGTTCCCAGCCAAACCCGAATTCGTACCCAACGCGAACTGCAAAATACTTATTTCACTAAGCTAGTTCCCTATGAGAACTGGTTCCGCGAACAGCAACGCATTCAAAAAGCAGGCGGCAAAATCATCAAGGTACAGCTAGTAACTGGTAAGCAAGGCGCTAATACTGGCTTGTCGTAATTCTGTAAATACAACATTCTTTTAGGGAATTGGTAAGAGGTCAGCAAAGACCTCTTTTTTGTTGAGAATTGATACTACTATTGAAAAGCAATCGTCTATCTGCTAGAAGTTGTTATTATATTCACGAGCATATAATTGCAAAATAGGCAATTGACTGAGAAGGTAGCGCCCAACTGCCTTGAGCCTCAGGTATGCCTTATGCATTCGTACTAAATCCACAGCAATCGGTTTATTGCCTGCAATACTGGTACAACAATACCCGTAAGCTCCCTTTTGTAAAGTTATATGTTATTTAATAGTTTTACATATGCCATCTTCTTGATTATCATTTTTGGCACGTACTGGTTACTGCCTAATAAATGGCGAAACTACTTTCTCCTCTTAAGCAGCTACTTTTTTTACGGAACATGGAAGATAGAGGGGTTGTTACTACTGCTGGGATTTAGCAAAGCGTCTCGAATAAATAACAATGCAGGTGGCTTTGAGGATTTCCGTAATATTGTGCGTAAGGAAGCAATTACTCAGCTAATTAAATCAGAAGAAGGTCGTTATGAAGAATTATACAGGAATCTAAAATACTGGAGATTTGAGCCTTCAAAAACGTATTTAGAAGATTTTATTAAGCTAGCTTCACAGGCAAAAGTTAAAGTTATTTTTGTAGAAATGCCGATAACGCACTTACACAATCAAATGGCTCAAAAAAGTTTTTATAGAAAAGAATACTTTGAGCAACTAAATCCCAAAATTTACGAATCTAGGTCTATAGGCGATAAACATTGATAAAGAGGTCTGTATTAGACCTCTTTGTTTTTGTTGCTTATATTTCTGAAAGTTAAAAGTTAAACATTTCTACAAGGCGATACCCGCGAGTATATAGCGGAACTGGAGCGCCAGAATTCTGTTTTTTTCTTGCTTGTTCAGAAGTTTCATCAAACACAATCAGCGTTTCCTTACCAACTTTCAGCCAGTCTTCATAGGGCACACTCATATCTTCTTCAACACCACCAATATTAGGCGCTACCATTGCCCGGTAAGCTTCATTGAATTTCCTGCGGAACCGGAAATCTACTGAAATTCTCAGACCTTCAGTTTTCCTTCTTACTGTTTGATGCAATCCACGGGCATCATTAAAGTACATTGTGCCGTGTTGTAGTTGTGCTTCCGTGTAGGAGACAACCATTGGAATATCCCCACCTTCATCAAAGTCTGACATCACCCGCATAGCTTGTAGTTCCATTTCGCGGGGCATTTCACCTGCTTCGATGGTTATATTATCGATGTCGCCAAATAATGGCAGAACCACTACAGTTGCATCAGCAGCAACACCTGCCCAGACATCGCTATGACATTTTGAGCTAGCGAAGGGCAAATGCAACTTCTTTGCGTCAGTGTTACCGTAGACCATGCGGAGATTTACTGGTAAATCCACTGCATCAATCAGGTCATTTGCTCCTAGTTGGTAGAAAGCCTCAGCGACGCTCTTTTGAAAGAGGTTAAATGCGAGAGTGTGTTCTCGCTTGGGCATCAAAAGACCAGTGCCAGTGTAGTTCGGCAAAGTATTTCTTGCTTCCAGTAGTCGTTGAAGCATTTCAGCTTCTGAGAGAATGATCGGACTATTCAGACATGCTGCAATATAACCCGCAGCAGCAACTCGGATTTGCTGGAATAATTCAGGCTTTAATCTGTGTTCAAACAGTAGTCTGTACTGTCGTCCCGTAGCAATTTTATCAGCAAGCTCATCAAAGAGCCGATCGCCAAGCTCAGAAAATGCGTAGGCGTCGCCCGTCGTAGACATCGCACGCTCATATTGTAGGCGATCGCGCACTGGTGATCCTGCTAACAGTTCTTCTAACATCATTTCTTCCAACGTTATTCTAAATTGGCTAAATAACTCATGTATCCAAAGCCATTTCGTTTTGAAAACGAATCTGGCTATTACAAATTAACAAAATTATTCTCTTTATACTTCGTAAAATATACTGTTTTATTTCACTTACTTATCTTGATTAAAAAAGTTAATTTGAACTTTATTAGTAAAGCATATATAAAGTTATAGCTGAAGAATCGAACTAGCTATGCCTGAAGTAGCGATTGACTAAGTAACTACAAAAAAAATATAAAGCTCAATTATATTTAGCGGTTTTTTTTTGAAGAAACGAACAAGATGATAATAGTTCTGATCGGACTAAATTGAATTAGCGTAAGCTAAATATAAATAAATACTGAATGATATCAAGTGTGAATCACAAAAACTCGACTAAAAACTTATATAATCGCACAGCATCAGAATGGATTAGAGGAGAACCTACTTCCCTCTCAGACTTTACAGCACGCCCTTTTGTACTAGAGCTTTGTGAGCCTGTTGCTGGGTTGCGAGTACTTGATATAGGTTGTGGAGAAGGTTATTGCAGCCGAGAATTAAGCCGACGTGGTGCTGCATGGGTGCATGGAATAGACCTTTCCCAAGGCATGATTGCAGCAGCAAATTTGCAAGAAGTAGAAGATGCGATGGGTATTAGCTATGAAGTAGGATGTGCTACCAATCTCAAGCAGTTTGAGGATGGTGAAATTGACCTAGTTGTTGCAGTATTTCTATTTAACTATTTGACAATTGCTCAGACCCAAGAATGCATGGCAGAAGTTGTACGTATTCTTCGTCCGGGCGGTCGATTTGTATTCAGCGTTCCCCATCCATCTTTCCCGTATATGCGGGAGGCAGCATATCCGTTTTATTTTCAAGTCGAGGGTGCAGGCTACTTCAGCAAGCGAGATCAGCAGTTTCCTGGTCGTATTTGGAAACGAGATGGTTCTTGGCTAAATGTCCAATTGATTCACAAAACTCTTGAGGATTACTTTAATGCTCTGAAAATGGCTGGCTTTAATACCATGCCAATCCTACAAGAATTGCGTGTGACTCCAGAACATATCGCAATAGATGAATCATTTTTTAGCCCCTTACTTGACCAACCCCTCCATTTAGCCCTACAAATATCACGATGACACAGACATCTTTTTTAGTTAGAAATTCCTTCCGTGAAATAACAGTTAATCATCCTCTATGGAATCATGAGTTCTTAACTCGATGTCGGACTGGAAATTTATTTTTACCCGATGTCCAGATACTAGCTGTTCAGATGTACAAATTCTCCAAAGAATTTAATCGTATCTTGGCTAGCATTTTGTCTTGCTGCCAAGATGAAAGTAGTCAGTTAGTCATCTTGGAAAACCTATTTGACGAAATGGGACAGGGAGATATAAGTCAGTCCCATCCAGAATTGTTTCGTCAATTTACCCGCGCACTAGGTATCGATGACGAAACTCTGACAGCACTACCTACTGCACCTGAAACTCTTGCCCTTATTGAAACCTACTTGCGGATGCCACATAAGTATGGCTATTTAGCTGCATTGGGTGCCGTCTGTTATGCTTCCGAAGGGATTGTTAGCTCACTGTATACGCAACTATACAAAGGAATTGTCGGTGCTGCTCCCTTACCCAAAGAATCCCTGATATTTTTTGAAGTCCATATTGATGTGGATGATAGTCATGCAGCGAAGCTAGCAGCAGTGATTGAACCTCGAATCACCAATATTGAGGACGATATCAAGGTAAAGCTGGCTATTACAGAAGCTATGGATGCCCGTGTCCAATTTTTTAACGGAATTCAGCGTAAAATCTCTAAATATAGCTGGTCTGCTGATTTATTACTGCTTTCTAATCCATAGATGTAGTAGTTTGTCAAGTTTAAATTGATCGCTGTTAGGGACTGACAAATAAAAAAATACTCAACTATTTCTTGTGGGGTGGGCGACACGAGATCCCGTAGTCCAAGGCGGGCAAGATGCCCACTCCACAAGATTGGATAATTTATTTGTTGTCAGTCCCTTAAAGGAGCTTTGTAAAGTATAAAATACTACTTAATAAGCCCTGGTAGCAATGCCTTCTCTACGAGACGCTACGCGTAGCAAGATCCCAAAGGGTACGGCGGGCATGGCCAACACAATTTGTCAGAAATATTGATCGAGCGGTGTCTTGAAAGTTAACAACTCTCAGATTTATGGTTGCAAAGCCTACTTATGAGTTATAAGTTATGATTTATGAGTTTTATTTCTAACTCCTAATTCCTAACTTTTTACCTGTACTGATCGTGAATCTACGCCGCCTGATTCCAATTTTTGATATTTCTGCCTCCAACTGGGCATTAGAAGCGCGGTTGTTGCGCTGGTTAACATTGATTTGGCTGTTCGCCGGCTTGATAATGCTATTTTCAGCATCCTATCCCGTGGCTGACGCCCGTCAACATGATGGGTTGTACTACTTTAAGCGTCAACTGCTTTGGGTGTTAGTTTCCTTAATCGGATTCAATATTATTGTTAATTTGCCGTTGCAGAAAATTTTGGGACTATCCCATTGGTTTTTGTTGCTGTTTTTGGCGTTAATTTTTGTCACACTGATCCCAGGATTCGGAAAAAAGGCTTTTGATGCAGCGCGTTGGATTGCGATCGGGCCAATTCCGATTCAACCTTCAGAATTAATTAAACCCTTTTTGGTGCTGCAAAGTGCGCGGCTTTTTGGTCAGTGGGAACGAATCAGTTGGCGGGTTCGCTTGTCTTGGTTGGGTATTTTCGGTCTGGTACTTTTAGGAATTCTTGCCCAGCCTAACTTGAGTACAACAGCACTTTGCGGCATGACTATCTGGCTAATTGCTCTCGCTGCTGGCTTACCTTACAAGTACTTGGGAGGAACAGCAATTGGTGGAGTGATGTTGGCTATACTCAGTATTAGTATTAAAGAATATCAGCGTAAGCGGGTGATGTCATTCCTGAATCCGTGGGCGGATGCTACAGGAGATGGCTACCAGTTGGTGCAAAGTCTACTAGCCGTGGGTTCTGGTAGAACTTGGGGAGCTGGATATGGGCTTTCTCAACAAAAGCTGTTTTATTTACCAATTCAGGACACGGATTTTATTTTTGCCGTGTTCGCTGAAGAGTTTGGCTTTGTTGGCAGTATGGTGTTATTGGCACTTTTAGCTACATTCGCTACTCTCGGATTAATCGTGGCGCTGAAGGCTAAAAATATAGTACATCGATTGGTAGCGATCGGTGTGACAATTTTGATGGTAGGACAATCATTGCTCCACATCGGTGTTGCTACAGGTTCTCTACCGACTACTGGCTTACCTTTGCCCATGTTTAGTTATGGTGGTAATTCGATGATTGCCAGTTTAATAGCTGCTGGGTTGCTGATTCGGGTAGCACGCGAAAGTAGTGAAGCTGAGGTAGTACCGTTGCGAAAACCTCTGTTTGAAAATGGGCGCAGACGCCGAGCTTTTGAGAAAAATCGGAATTGAATTAGTACGCTCAAGCGATCGCACTTCCTGAAAGACTCAGTTGGGTGGGCAAGATGCCCGCCCATTTTTGTTCCCTTCTGATTATTCTAAATTTTGACTGAGCGAATTACTTATGACTGGTCTAACCGCCGTTGCCATTCAGCGTCAGTTTGTGCAGAACGCTCAACTTCCTGGTCGAGTAAGTCAGTTTCGCTAGAATACACTAAATCTTCGTTGCCAATGACTTTTTCTGTTGCAAATTGTTGAGCATAGTCGATTTTTTGTTGCAAAGGTGCATCAGGACTTACCAGTAGCCTTGCTCTGGAAATGCGATCGCGGTTGCGATCAACAATTTTGCGATTACGCCACCGAATCCAAAAATAACGCAACAACGGTATGGCTAAGAAACCTGCTCCGTAAGCCAATAGCAGCCAATAAATTCCTTGCACAAAAGCTACCAGTCCACCTAATTGGGCGGCAACTGTGCCATCTCTCAACAAACTTCCCAGTACTAAAGCACCAACAAAATTTAGTACACCTAATCCAGCACTCAGCATGATTTGCCCGGAACTTGCGGCACTAAAACGCCAGGGAAATTCCTCCAAGTGATCTGATATTGCATGACGGCGCTTTTTGGTTGCACTCACCTGCAACTCTGGGAAATAATAAACAATTTGCCCTTCTGGACTTACCCCCGGTTGCCCATTAAATCGCGTCAGAACGGGCAGCATATAATCTTCGTACTCTCTTGTATATCCCTCCCCAATGTCATCCAAATATGGGGTAATTTGTTCCGCTACCACTGCGCCACGGTTACTGCGAATCACCGTAGCAATTTCTTGCCAGCGACGTTCTTCTAAATTGGCGTTAGGATTACCATCGCCAAACAAAAACGAAAAGACAGCTTCAAAGAAATTCAGATTGCTTTCTTGGTGCCTTTCACGTCGCCGTTCCTGGTTGCGGGTATCATAATTTGGGCTAAGATACCAGAATAAATTTGGAAAATAGAAGAACCCGCCACCACCGAAATTACTGCCCCGATTGTTGCCGTTCCGGTCTGAATTGGTAGAGGTAATGATAATGTAGATGGTAATAGTTATCAGGACAATGGAAACAGTTAAGAAAACTCCAAAAGAAATGCGAATCAGGTAAAACAGAACATTCCAGACCTTTTTCCACCATTCCTGCAATCGTAACTTTAAGTATTTATTACGCAAAACTGCTCGAAAATTTTGTGGAAAAAGGTAAACTATATCACCTGAATCCGCTACCTGCAAATGTCCCCCAGCATCAGATGCCAGGGCTAACAAGCTTTGATTAGCTTCAGCAACGTTCAATCCTGCCTGAGTTGCCACATCACCAACGGTGACACGGTAGCCCAGTTGTTCCACAGCTTGCATGATGGTGGGACTGGGAGCCATTGCTCTCCTCTCCTGTTGAAACTTATTTCCCTTTTCTTAAGTATAAAGTTTTATTTTGAGTGGCTTGGCAGAGGTAGGGGTAACAATTCAAAATTCAAAATTCAAAATTCAAAATTGTTCGCGCAGCGTCTCGTAGAGAAGCTGACTTTTCACGGTATCTGAAAAACCTCACTTCAAAGTCTCTCTCCTTTTAGGAGAGAGACTTTGAATTTTCCCCCTTCCCGTGTCGGGAAGGGGGTTAGGGGGTTAGGTTTTCGTGGACTTTTCCACATAACGTGAAAAGTCAGGTAGAGAAGAGAGTTTCAGACTCTTATTTTAAACTCCCACTGTAGCTTCCTTCCCGCAGGGTAACTGAGCGGAGTCGGAGCCTAACCCCTTCTCTGCGACATGTTGACGTTCGGTCTTAAACCCTTTATGGCGTTTCCTAATCACATCAGGTACATCATACTCCCCTCCTCGCTTGCTCTTAGGGGTTGGGGGTGGGGTTCTTGTACTTCACTCAAGCGAGAACCGCTATAATTTGCGATAAACCAACAAATAACCTGACGCGCAACATGTTATAATCATTTGCTTCAGCTTGGTTAACCAGCAAATTTTCTGCTCAAATATGGTTCAGTACACTCTCGCTCAAAGCCCAGAAATTATCCTTACTGTTTCTGGAAAAGATTCAGCTAAAGCCCGCGATAAAGCAATGGATCAGCTGATGGAACTGATGGATGCAGGTAAGCTACCCACGGAACTGGAAGAAGGATTTGGCCCTCAACAATTAATTGAGGTTAAAGAGTCAATTATTGATCCTGCTAGCGGTGAGGATACCATTACACAAGCTGTCCAGGTTCTAAGTAACCTGGCCACGCTCAAGCTGAAAGTTCAGGAGTCACGAGCTGAAGCGTTGGAAATCCGCAAAGCGGTTGATGTTCTGTTCACCGACGAGTCGGTGACAGAAGAGGAAATTACTCGACTCAAGGAAGGTTTTAAAGTTCTCAAAAATTTTGCCCAAGCTAATGTGCGCTACCAGGAAGCGCGAGCTAAAGCAGAACAGGCTCGGCAGACTCTGGATCAAGCTCTCAAATCGCCTGACAAGTAAGGGTTAGAAAAAAATTAGATGCATTGAGACGCATCTTGAAAATGTAATTAAATACTCTAAAAGACAGGCTGTTATGCCTGTCTTTAGATTTACTGGGGCGCTAGGATTCGAACCCAGGGATGGCGAGACCAAAACCCGCTGCCTTACCACTTGGCGACGCCCCAACGACTTTACTCTAGTTAATATAGCACTTAGTCGTGGGTTAATGTCAAGTACTTTAATAGTTGATTTCAGATAATGGGTTTTTACAACAGGACGTTGATTGGTCGAAATCCTTGCACTTAGACTCTTTGATCACTTTGGGGTGAACTCTTGAATCAACGTTTGGCTCTATCGTCGAACTCATGTTAATTTATCCGATAGTGATGAAATCCGGGTTAAGGGACAAAATTAATTGTGCGATCGCAATTCCTTTACTAAGAACACACTATTTCTTCTGATTGATGACTTGTTGGTAAATTGCCATCAACTGCCGATAATTAACTTCAGGAGCATATTTAGTCTCATAAACCTGCCGAGCATTTTTCCCCATAGTTCTCATAGCTTCAGGATGAGTGGTTGCCCATTCAATTTTGGCTGCCATATCCCTATGATTGCCGGCTTCAAAATGTAAACCAGTTACTCCATTCTCGACAATTTCTACCATGCTACCTAATTTGGACACCAGTACAGGTAGACCGCAGGCAAAAGCTTCAGCGATAGTTAAGGGAAAACCTTCGTACCAAATGGAAGGAAATACTAAAAACTGGGCATTCTGCATTAGTGCCAACACTGTTGGCTTATCCTGAAAGCCTAAAAATTCGATGAAATTTTCGGAACTGGTATTTTTAATCTGTTGCTGCAACTTTTGACCGCAAGGACCATCACCGACAATTTTTAGTGGTGTGGATAATTTCTTCTGTATATATGCATCAATTAAAACAGAAACTCCCTTTTCTTCAGACAATCTACCAACAAAAAGTAAGTAGTCACTATGTTCACCATTTTGGTTTCGAGAGTCTGGAGCAAACACAAAATTAGGTTTGATGTACAACTTTTCTTCGGGTAGTCCAGCCTGTAACATTTTGTCTTTTTGAAATTGGGTAAAGACAATATAAGCATCTACCTGTTCTTGCCAAGTACCTCGCAACCGATGCCAGCTGTTCATTGCTGCTATCACCGAGCTTTGGAGACGTGAGTTGCGGTAGCAGCCATGTACAACACTAGACCACGGCACTGTTTGTCCAAAGCAATCCACACAAACCTTTGCATCTCGAAAAGGCATTGCTTTGGGACAAGCAAGCCGATAGTTGTGAAGAGTTTGAACAATACTTAGCCTATGCTCTCGACAAGCATCATATATCGAAGGAGAGAGTAGGGGAAAAAAGTTATGTACATGCACGACATCAGGGCGGAGTTGGGAAATTTTGATGCGAACTTGTTGTTTTGCTGAATATGAGTAAATTGCACTAATAGCAGTTGCAACTTTATCCCAGGTATTTTTAATGTCAAGATTACTGACTTCCAGTAAAGATACCTGATGACCATTTGCTTTCAGTAAGGATTGTTCAGCTTTCACTACTCCATCCTCACCGCCTGCAAGTCGATAATGGTTATGTATCAACAGCACTTTCATGCAGTTAAGTCTCTGAATAGTGGAAGGAAAGAACCAACTAGTAGATCATGCAAAGCAATTACACCCTGATTTACAGTAGTTTTACTGTTCTATAGCCAGTTTTCCTACAATCGGCAACACTACAGCTAATTTTTGATGAAATTTAATTAGTTTTTTACGTATGCTACCAGTATCGCTAAAGGAGCTATTGACGAAGATATATACTATGACGTTATCATTAATCATCGCTAGAGCTATAGCTCTAACTCAATTTCAAGCAGGATTTATCGAACAGCAATATTGGCGCCAGTCGTCAGAATTCAGTTGGGTATTCTGTACGAAAAAGCGGATGAATATTTTAACTGTTTCATGCCCGACATTTCCTTAATGTCGCAAATATGGTTCCAGAAGCTGTTAATCGCCAGTCTCGTGAAGAAAGACGGCTGCAATTCGACTTGATGATAGTAGTTGCTTCGTAGCCAGCCAGATAAATAGTGGAATAGTCTTAGCATAGCGGCCACAAAGTCGGCGCGGTTCTTGAATCCATCGATACAGCCATTCAAGTCCTAAGTCTCGAACTATGCGGGGTGCCCGCTTGTGAATTCCTGCATAAACGGGGAAAACTCCGCCCAGTCCAATCATTACAGCTTGTATTTTACCCTTATGTTGAGCTATCCAATTTTCTTGTTTAGGACATCCCAGAGATACTAAGACGGCGCTAGCACCACTAGAGTTAATCTTTTGAATCAAAGCTTCGTCTTCAGTTTCACTCAGAGGACGAAAAGGTAGAGGTTCCATCGCCGAAATCTTCATTTGGGGAAATTCCTGCTCTAACCTTTTTCGCATCCTAGAAAGAATTTCTGTTTGAGAACCTAGAAAGAAAATACTCAGATTTTGTGTTTGAGTTAGCTGACACAATGCTAGGAAAATATCCATTCCTGCCACACGGTCTTGGTAAATAGCTCCCATTTTTCGCATCATCCATACCAGAGGCATACCATCAGGAGTAACTATATCTGCATTTCGTAATACTGTGGCAAACTCTGGATTCCAATGAGCTTCAATGAGCATGTGTACATTTGCTACGTATACACTTTTACTCTCACCCCGACTCGACCACTTAAGTATTGTTTGTACTTGGTCGTCAAAGCGTAAAGCAGTAATAGGAAAATCAAGCACTTTTTTAGTAGGTAGAAGCACTCTCGCCACCATCAATAACTCCTGTGTCCAAGAAAAAAATCCATAGATTACCTAGACCATTCCGAATATTGAATAATTCAGATTAGATGACTCCTGACTTTTTGTAGGCTTGTGTCATCGTTGGAAGTTAACACATGGAGATGCAATTGCCTTCTTAGTATACTTTTGGCTTTATCGGTAATACTAGAATTATTTGCTGTTGTGTCCTAGTTTACGTTTTCACCAAGGGATTTCAGACACTGCTTGGTAAAATTCATACTTCCTTCATAATTAATTTTTGATTTGTTCATCTAAGCATTACAATTGCGATACATTCCTTATAAATATGTGTTTATTTGCATGATATTTGCTACATATAAATAAAAATTAGATGGGGAAGCAAAATACTAGACAGTTATACCAATTCTGTATGAAGATGCGCTAAACCATATTTCAGTACAAGAAAGAAAAACGAACCGCGTACTCCTGCGGAGGACAAGCTACGCGCAGCGTCTCCAAGAGTTGGACGCGAACGCGAACGCGTCTCCAAGAGTTGGACACGAAGAAAGAAATGAAAGAAAGAAAGAAGTTAAAAGGGTTTGGCGCAGCTTTACAAAGAAATGGTATTAGTACAGCTTTGCGTAAAATCGTGGCGAATGTAGGGTTGAAATTTAAACGCATAGGCGCTTCGCCTTCCCGGAGGGTAGGGGCGCAGAGGCACGCAGAGAATTCGCTATGAATTAATGAAATGTTGTATTTGGTTTGATGATTTTGATACGTAAGTATCCGCTTAAGAGGTTCAATTCAAATTAGTATATTTTGAATAATAGGCTAATAGTTTTTTCTTATGATTTTCCCAATTTATGAAAAATCTAATTTACCCTATGTATTGAAAAATCCCTAAAATTTATTTTTTTATGAAATAAAAGCCAAAAAAATAAGGGAAAGATAAGTTTATCTTTCCCTGCTTTATTGTTTTTGTTGTTGTCTGGTTTGTTACTTTCCTTGAGTCTTTGCCGTAACATTTGCCTTTGCTTTTTGAGTTGCCGCTTCCTCGCAGAACCGCCTCTACCTTTCTCATTCCTACCTTCTTTACGGGGTGATTCCCATCTTTTTAGGCGCATAACTTTTTAACCCTCTCTATCCATTGTTTGGTAGTGGGCAGGAGGAGAATCGAACTCCTATGACCGTAAGGCCGCCACATTTTGAGTGTGGTGCGTCTACCAATTCCGCCACCCGCCCTTATATCCAATCTTAACTATTATACTCTAGTTGAGGGGTTTTGTAACAAGTGAGAAAATTAATTTTCAAACCTTTGGTGGAATAAGCTCTGATAATTCTAAGGCTTAAAGGCGTGGCAGGGTCAATAAACTAGGGTCAATATCCTGTAGTTTTGCACAGCCGCTAAGTGCCATTGCCACATTTAACTCATCTTGTAGCAGTGAGATAACGTGAGATACACCGGCTTGTCCTGCTACTGCTAGTCCCCACAAAATGGGTCGTCCGATCAGTACCGCTTTTGCTCCTAATGCCAGAGCTTTGAGTATGTCTGTACCTCTACGAATGCCTCCATCCAACAGCACTTCTACTTTACCATCAACTGCGGCGACTATTTCAGCTAGGGCATCTAAAGAAGCGATCGCACCATCGAGTTGTCTGCCACCATGATTGGAAACAATAATTGCTTTGGCTCCATATTCTACAGCCCGCACAGCATCATCTCCCCGTAAAATTCCTTTGATGACTAAAGGTAGTGGGGATAAAGACTGTAACCATTCTAAATCGTGCCAAGTTACTGCTGGGTTTAGCTGTTGGGCAAAATAGGTAAATAACCCAGATTCGCCTTTTTCATGGGGAATATCTAGCCCTGAGATGCTGGCAAGATTAGCCAGATGTAAGTCTAGGGGTAAGGCAAATTCGTTACGTCTATCTCTCTCGCGCTGTCCGAGAACAGGTGCATCTACAGTCAGACAAAGTGCTTTGTAGCCTGCTTTATAGGCTTTTTCTACCAAAGCACGAGTTAATCCCCGATCTTTATGGATGTAAAGCTGGAACCATTGCAGAGAATCTGGAAATTTATCAGATGCAGTCGCTACTTCTTCAATGCTCTTTGTTGCCATTGTACTTAACACCATGCCCACACCTGCTGAGGCGGCAGCTAGGGCGGTGGCAACTTCTCCGTCTGGATGGGCTAGACATTGAAAAGCCATTGGCGCAATTAATAAAGGTAGTTGCAGGGGTTGTCCTAAGATGGATGTAGTTAGATTGCGGCAGCTACGCCCGTCGTAGACATCGCTAACATCAACTAATATCCGAGGTCGCAGCTTGACTCGCTCAAAGGCCGCACGATTATCCCGCAATGTGATTTCGTCCCAAGCACCACTGCTATAGTAATCAAGTGTAATTTGAGACAAATACTCTTTTGCTAACTTTTCGTACTCAAAGAGATTTATGGGTTGAAAGCGATCGTCGTTGGATAAGTCGGTAGACATAATTAAATGTAAGGTTCTTCTAAAGGAACCTATCTAATAATTCTTCCCTGGATAGTTGCAGTAATAAAGGAGTAAATTCCTCTGGAGATAATGCCGACAAAGCTTCAATAATTACTCTTATTTCGGCATCTAAAGAACCAAAGCGAACTCGCAACAAATTCTCTATAACATTACGACGTTCTGCTTGAATTCCTTCTTGAATTCCTTCTTGAATTCCTTCTTGGATTCCTTCTTGGATTCCTTCTTGTTTAGCTTCTGCTAATTTTTGCTCGTAAATAGGTGATAAGCGCATAATTAAATCTCTATCCTCCTCGTCTATATTTTGATTGAATTCTAAGGTGGTCTTTAAACTCAATAATAAATCAATTGCTTTGGAACGTAAGGGATTATTTTGGGGAAGTGCTTCTAGTTCATCTATTGCTTGTTGCTGGACTCTTCCCTTACCTAAAATTCTCAACCATAGTGTTTCTTCTGTACACGGTAATTGGTGAATTGCCACAATTGCTGTTCTCAAATAATCGCCTAAAAAATGTACTCCTATTCCCCAATTCTCTTGATCTAGGTTAGTTCTAAAACCATCCAATATAGACTCAGAAGCTGTAGGTGAAAAAATCCATAAGCGTGGTAAATCTGATTCCACAATCCGGTTTTTATCACCTTTACTTTGACGCTTTACTTCGGCGAAAATATCAAATAATTTATTCATACAACTACGAATTTCCGCAATTGTAGCCGCATTTCTAAATGGTTCAATTAATGCAGGTTCAGCCGCAAATTTCCCTAACAGTCCTAATGCTATTGTATCGCTTGCAGATTGCGGTGAAGGGACAAAATAAACATCAATCTCTCGAATCTCCGCCGGAACCTTTCGACTTGTTTCCACTTCTCCCAATGGCTGTAACAATTCTTTAAGATAGTCTTTTGCGAACTGGTCGTAGGGAAACCTGGTCATTAGCTGATTTTCTAGCTGTACCAATATTTTACATGAGTGCGTAGACGCATATTCCTACGCAGAGCGTCTCGTCGAGAAACGGCTTGTCGCCAGAATCGCATTCATAATATTGACAAATGCACTAATTAATGCAGTGGTTATGATTGGTAAGCTAATCGGCATTGAAGTTGCATAATCAGGGCGGGCAAGATGCCCACCCCACAAGATATTGAGAAAATTTTAATATGCAAATTAGATGTGTTTTAGCTTAACTCTACCAATTGCGCCACCCGCCTTTGGGTGTAACTTCATTAGTATACTTAAGCCCGTGACTGTGTAACAGAGTTTGATATTCTGTGCTGCTTGCCCATCGGTCAATTTCTCGCGCCCGTAGCACTGGTACTGGATGGGTTAATTGGGCTGTGCGGGCGGCTTTGACCATTTCGCCTAGTTCGGTCTTGCTAATATCATCGTAAGCGCGGACTTGGGCAACAAAGGCATCGAGATTCAGTTGTGGCGCTAAGGTGGGGGAACCACCCGCCAACTTCATCAATACTGACATGACAACTTTCGGGTCTTGGGTTGCTAGTAATGCGGCGCGATCGCAGGTAAACTCAGCACAACGTACCCATTCTAAAAGCTGTGCCTGTATCGCTTGAGCAACGAAGGTTCCGACATTGGGCACAATCGCCGCAGCTAATATTAATAAATTTACAGGAGTCAAGTAAACGCTATGGTCACACTTAAGATGCCCCAACTCGTGGGCAATTACTGCCTGTATTTCTACTGGTGTGAGGATATCAATCAGGGATGTGTGTAGCACAACAAAGGGCTGCTTACCCCGCACAGCAAAAGTATAGGCATTGGGAGCCGGATGTTGCCGGACGTACAATTGGGGAGGCTCTATATCCAGGATTTTACAGGCATCTAACAACAGTTTGTATAAATCGGGCAGTTGCTTTTCACCCACCAGAATACTGGAGGCAATATTTTCCACATAGAAAACCTGCTCTGCCATTGGCCCAAGCCAATTTCGCACCAACATATCTATGCCTGGTATCTGCTTGAGCGCTCTGGTAGCTTCCAGGTCTAATGGATGACGAAATGAGTCAGCTTTTAAACCAATTAGCGGGGTTTGGATGAAGGACATAGTGCAGCAAGCTATAAAAAAACACAACTATGGAAGCTGGCTGGTTAGATTCACAGCCTCCCACAGTTAGTATAACGATTTCAGTAGGGTGAGCAGGGGACACCCAAAGGTACAGAATCCACGTTCCTAAGTGGGATTTTTTCAATCGCGCACGAGAGCAAAACCGATTCTTGTAACTGATTACGAAGGTTAGTCGAGCATCGGCGTTCTATGGGTTTGACTTCAGCTACTCATTTTCAACCAGAACTGTTACGGCTGCGATCGCAATCAACATTTCGTCATTTTTATCGTTGAGTTCGGGAATCGCCCGCCCTTGAACTATCATCCCTCCAGATTCTACGGTGAGGGTTTTCCGACCAAATGGTAGTACAGCTAGTACTTCTTCTTCTCTAACTTGTTCTGGATATGGTACTGCTACCTGAACCTCTATAATCATTTCATTGGGGTGACTTAAACCTGCAACTTCCCAAACACCAGGTAAGGCATTGTGAGCGATCGCATTGCGTACCGCCCTAGATGCTGCTACTGTTGGATCTTGTCCATGCTGATCTATTCCCATCCCCATCTCAATAATTAAGCGTTTACGCACCATTGCTATCTCCGGTAAATCTTGCATCTTTGATTAAAAAGGCAGAAGGCAGAGAAGCCACTTGGGAGAAAACCGTGCTACCTATTGCACCCTCCTGCCCCTTGTCTTCTGAGGTGCTTTAAACTATATGCTGCAAGCGACTCAGACGCTCTGAGTAACTTTTCATCACCTGTAGAGCAAACCTGGGTGTTTCCTCAACGGCAAAGAGAAACCTTTCCTCATTAAGGAAAACCAGTTTAGTATCTACTTTAGCGATCGCAGTGTAAGTTCTATTTTTGACTCCTACAAGTACCCCAACACCAAAAACTTCGCCAGTCTCAATGGTTTCTATAACTTTGCCATTGACTAATATATCTACCTCTCCTTCGAGAATGCCGTACATTTTATCACCAGTTTGTGCTTCTTCAAAAATGACTTGGCCTGCTGAAAATGCTTGAGGATCAGGTTGTTTTTGAAAGATACTGATTGTTACTACAGGACTTAGCATTAGAGCAACCCCAAAATTAATTGTTTTTAAACGAAACCTTTGGATAGCTTTAGGCGAACCTAGAAAAGTATACTACTTTGTGTTGATTAACTCTCAACCTCCGCAAAATTCCTGATTGTCCAGAGGAAAAAAGACCTCTCCCTGGTTTTACTACGTAAAACCGTCCCTCTCCGAGTCGGAGAGGGAAAGACTGGAACTTTAGTTTAAGGGAGGGAGAAGATAAGATAGCAAATTTTGGTTTTCATGTCATAGAACCTCACGGGATGTAGGAAACGAGCGCGGCTTTAGCCCTGAGAGGGAAACGGCGCGAGGCAATTTATTGCCTTTAGTCTTTTTTAATTGGCTATTTTCACAGAATAAATGCTATAATGTGAGTATGACACAAAAAGCTTTCAAGTACCGATTTTATCCAACACAGTCGCAAGAAACATTACTTAGAAGAACGATGGGTTGCGCTCGATTAGTTTATAACCGTGCATTAGCTGCAAGGACAGAAGCATGGTATGAACGACTTGAGCGAGTCGGATACGCTGAAACCTCAAAAATGCTAACTGGCTGGAAAAAGCAAGAAGACTTGCAGTTTCTCAATGAAGTTAGCTGTGTGCCATTACAACAAGGATTGAGGCATCTACAAACCGCTTTTACCAATTTCTTTGCAGGAAGGGCAAAATACCCTAACTTCAAGAAAAAGCATCACGGTGGCAATGCTGAATTTACTAAGTCGGCTTTCAAGTGGAAAGATGGCAAAGTATTCTTGGCTAAATGTTCTCAACCGTTGCCTATTGTTTGGAGCCGCCAACTCCCAGAAGGCGCAGAACCATCAACAATACAGGTGTTGCTCTCGCCATCTGGTCGGTGGACAGTTGCAATGCTTGTAGATGTTGAGATTGAAACATTACCTGAATCTCCTAATCAAATTGGCTTGGATTTGGGTATTACTAGCTTGATGGCTTTGAGTAATGGTGAAAAGATTGCTAATCCTAAAACCTTCAAAGCAAAGCGCCGTAAATTGCGTAGAGCTACGAAAGCGCTTAGTCGCAAGAAAAAAGGATCTAACAATCGCCACAAAGCAAGATTGAAAGTCGCTAAAGTTCATGCAGAAATTAGCGATGCTCGTAATGATTTTCTTCACAAATTGACAACTCGATTGGTTCGTGAAAACCAAGTGATTGCAGTCGAGGATTTGTCCGTGAAGAATATGGTTAAAAACAAAAAACTCGCTCTCTCGATTAGTGATGCTAGTTGGGGTGAAACCGTCAGGCAACTTGAATATAAGTGCAACTGGTATGGTCGTACTTTTGTCAAAATTGACCGTTGGTTCCCTAGCTCCAAAAGGTGTGGACATTGCGGACATATCGTTGATAAGTTGCCCTTAAATATCAGAGAGTGGGACTGTCCTAAGTGCAGTACACATCACGATAGAGATGTGAATGCTGCTAAAAATATTCTTGCCGCAGGGCTTGCGGTGAATGTCTGTGGAGCGACTGTAAGACCTGAAGAGAGTAAATCTCGGAAGGCTGGTGCTATGAAGCAGAAACTCTAAGAAGTGATTCTTGGAATCTCAGTCGCGGTGACTCGCTGAGAGTAGTCAACTTCTATAATTAATAAAACCTGCACACCTATTTCTAGGCATGAGACTGTGACCGAATCAGGAAGTTACAAAGATACTGTAAACCTACCCAAGACTAACTTTGAGATGCGGGCAAACGCCATCAAGCGGGAGCCGGAAATCCAAAAATTTTGGGAAGATAATAAAATTTACGATCGCCTCTCCGAAAATAACCCCGGCGAATTATTTATACTGCACGATGGGCCTCCCTACGCTAATGGCTCTCTGCATATTGGTCACGCTTTAAATAAAATTCTCAAAGATATTATTAACCGCTACCAACTGCTACAAGGGCGTAAAGTTCGTTACGTCCCTGGTTGGGATTGTCACGGATTGCCAATTGAGTTAAAAGTTTTGCAGAACATGAAGTCAGCAGAACGGCAAAACTTAACGCCTTTACAACTGCGGCAAAAAGCGAAAGAATTTGCTTTAGTGACCGTAAATGAGCAGCGCCAAAATTTTAAACGCTACGGTATTTGGGGAGATTGGGACAACCCTTATCTAACTCTGAAGCCGGAATATGAAGCGGCTCAAATTGGCGTATTTGGTCAGATGTTCTTGAAAGGCTACATCTATCGCGGTTTGAAGCCGGTTCACTGGAGTCCGAGTTCTAAAACCGCTTTGGCGGAAGCTGAGTTGGAATATCCAGAAGGTCACGTTTCCCGCAGTATCTATGCAGCTTTTCCCATCACAGGTTTGGCGTCAGCTGTAAAACCACTGTTGGCGGAATATCTGTCAGATTTGGGTGTGGCTATCTGGACAACTACACCTTGGACAATTCCGGCGAATTTGGCTGTGGCGGTAAATGCAGATTTGAATTATGCAGTGGTGGAAGTGGAACCCCACCCCCCAACCCCCTCCCCGCAAGCTCTTAGGGGGAGTGAGGAAGTTTCTTCTCATTCTCCGTTAACGGAAAGAGTGAGGTTTCGCTATCTCATCGTTGCTGCTGATTTAGTGGAACGTTTATCTTCGACGTTGGGAGTTAAGTTAACTCTCAAAGCCACGTTTAAGGGGAATGATTTAGAACATACTACTTACCGTCATCCTTTATTTGACCGCGAAAGTCCGATTGTTGTAGGTGGTGATTACATTACCACTGAATCGGGTACGGGGTTGGTACATACTGCCCCCGGTCATGGTCAAGAAGATTACATTGTAGGTCTGCGTTACGGTTTGCCTATCCTTGCACCAGTGGATGACAATGGCAATTTTACCGAAGAAGCGGGACAATTTGCGGGGTTGAATGTGCTGGGTGATGGGAATCAAGCGGTAATTGATGCATTAACTGCGGCTGGTTCTTTGTTGAAGGAAGAAGCATACCCCCACAAATATCCTTATGATTGGCGGACGAAGAAGCCAACGATTTTTCGCGCGACTGAACAATGGTTTGCTTCGGTGGAAGGATTTAGAGAAGAAGCATTAAAGGCGATCGCCACGGTAAAATGGATTCCAGCCCAAGGTGAAAATCGCATCACCCCAATGGTGGCGGAACGTTCTGATTGGTGTATCTCTCGTCAGCGGAGTTGGGGTGTACCCATTCCCGTTTTCTACGATGAAGCCACGGGAGAACCATTGCTGAATGAAGAAATTATCAACCACGTTCAAGGAATTATCGCAGAAATTGGTTCTGATGCTTGGTGGGAACTGTCGGTTGAGGAGTTATTACCCCAATCCTATCGCCAAAATGGTAAGTCTTACCGCAAAGGTACAGACACAATGGATGTATGGTTTGATTCTGGCTCATCTTGGGCAGCTGTGGCCAAACAGCGTCCAGAGTTACGCTATCCTGCTGATATCTATTTGGAAGGTTCCGACCAACATCGCGGTTGGTTCCAATCAAGCTTGCTCACCAGTGTAGCAGTGAATGACATTGCGCCTTACAAAACTGTGCTAACTCACGGCTTCGCTTTGGACGAACAAGGGCGAAAGATGAGTAAGTCCGAAGGAAATGTGGTTGACCCAAATATAATCATTGAAGGCGGGAAAAATCAAAAAGTAGAACCGGCCTACGGTGTAGATGTATTGCGACTGTGGGTATCATCGGTAGACTACTCCGGCGATGTCCGCATTGGTAAAAACATCATCAAGCAGCTGAATGATGTCAGAGGTAAGATTCGCAATACGGCGCGGTTCTTGTTGGGTAGCTTGGATGATTTTGACCCCGAAAAAGATGCAGTAGCTTTCGAGGAATTGCCAGAACTTGACCGTTATATGCTACACCGCATCACCGAAGTGTTTGAGGAAGTGACGGAAGCCTTTGAGAGTTTCCAATTCTTCCGCTTTTTCCAAACAGTGCAGAATTTCTGCGTGGTGGATTTATCTAACTTTTATTTAGATGTTGCCAAAGATAGGCTGTACATCAGTGCAACCAATGCTTTCCGCCGTCGCAGTTGCCAAACAGTGCTGAAGATAGCGTTAGAAAATTTAGCACGAGCGATCGCTCCAGTATTATGCCACACCGCCGAGGATATCTGGCAATATCTCCCTTATAAAACACCTTACAAATCGGTGTTTGAAGCTGGTTGGGTGCAGCTAGAGGAAAAATGGCGTAATCCAGAATTAGCGGAATTTTGGACAGAGTTACGGAAAATTCGTGATAAGGTCAACAAAACTCTAGAAATATATCGATTGCAAAAGACAATCGGATCTTCTTTAGAAGCAAAAGTTGTCGTGCATGTCTTTGATGAGAGATTGCGTCAACGTTTACAAGCTCTCAATCCCAATACTCACGGTTCAGTTGAAAAAAGTAATGGTGTAGATGAGTTACGTTATCTATTTTTAGCTTCTCAAGTAGAAGTGCCATCTGAACCCATTTCTAAGGAAGGAGATGATGCTGACATATATTTTGAGGTTCACAAAGCAGACGGAGAAAAATGCGATCGCTGTTGGAACTACTCCATTCATGTGGGAGAATCAGCAGAACATCCGCTAATTTGCGATCGATGTGTTGCAGCCTTAGCCGGAAATTTTTAGGGAGTAGGGAGTAGGGAGTAGGGAGTAGGGAATTTCCCCATTCTCCATTCTCTATTCCCCATTCCCCATTCCCCACTCCCTTAAAGCTTTTGCAACAACTCCTGAGTTAACTGAAAGAACGCTTTTGAACCAGCTGATTGGGGAGCAATTAAAACAGCTGGCATAAAACTATCAACAGCCTTAGCAACATTGACATCAACTGGTATTTGCACCTTACAAATTTTTTCTACACCGAAATCTTCAACAACGCGGTGCATCACTTGTTTATAGTATCTGCCAGTCAGAAGGTTAGCGCTGGACATACTAAATACAATTCCCAGCATTTTTATATCTATCTTGCTTTCATGTCCGTGACTGTCTTTTAATTGGGCAATGCGTCTTTCCAGCAGTTGAATACCCACTACAGATAAAGGTTCTGGTTTAGCAGGAAGTATGTAAAAATCGCTAGCGGCTAAAGCGCTACGAGTCAATAGATTATAGCCAGGGGCACAATCGAGAAGGATAAAATCATATTCTTCACGTACTGGTTTTAAGATGTTATTAATCAGGACTCTTTCAAAGCGATTCCAAATCATTTCAAAGTCCTGTTCACCCAAAGCAGTTGCTTGTTGATGCAGCATTTCTGACACAACAAATTCATCATACAAGTCGATATCTCCTGGTAATAAATCCAGTCCTGGAAGATTACAAACCTGCGATTGAATGATATCTTTAATTGTCAGTTTTGCTTGTGGGTCTGGATTGATAACTTCGTCTATCAGATATCTAAATGTTTTACTTTGTTTACGACGCTTGGCAAAATCTAAAGGCGACATTAAACTAAGTGTGGCGCTAATTTGGCTGTCTAAATCAAGAACAAGCACCCGCTTACCATGATTTTTAGCTAAACAGGTAGCTAAGTTGACAGTGAGGGTGGTTTTACCAACGCCACCTTTCATATTTGCAGTAGCAATTACATATCCCATTGGCTGAGTCCTCTGTTGACGCATTCCCATCTAGGTAGCGTACACCTATCTCGATCCATTAAATCTTCCATTAAATTTAATATTTCCGCAAACTCATTTGTAAGCGTTGAGGTAATTGAGACGATTTAAGGGATTTCCAAGAAATAAATTACCTAAATCAACGAACCACAGAGACGCAGAGAACACAGAGGAATGAGGAAGAGAGAGTTTTTTGGATATTTTTTTTTATTTGGAAGTCCCTAATCTCAGCCGTTGTACTGTTTTTTAATGAAATGGGCTAGTTAAATTGCTGTCACTTTGGTTGAAAGCTAGATAACATTAGATTCGGGCGTGTTTACTAGTTCGGGAGTGCCAAAATGTCTAAACAGCTGGGTCAAAAAATCGCACCGACACCGATATCAAATGATATCAATGTGGTGGATTTGATTGATCAATACTTTACCGCTTACAACTCAGCGCGGTTGCGGGAAATCTGCCAACTTCTGAGTCGTGATGTGCTAAAGGATGGTGTCACGGTGGGAGTTAGCCTTTCCGGTGCAATGACACCAGCAGGATTTGGGGTTTCAGCACTTGCACCCTTAATTCGCAACGGCTTTATTGACTGGATGATTAGCACTGGTGCAAATCTTTACCACGATATGCACTACGGTTTGGGTTTTGAACTCTTTGCTGGTAATCCGTTTTTGGATGATGTGAAACTGCGCCAGGAAGGCACTATTCGCATTTATGACATTATCTTTGGTTACGATGTGCTGCTGGAAACTGATGCGTTCATCCGCAAGATTCTGCAAGGGGAAGCGTTTCAGAAGCGGATGGGAACTGCTGAGTTTCACTATTTATTGGGTAAGTATGTTCGGGAAGTAGAAAAGCAGTTGGGTGTGCAACATTCCTGCTTGCTGGCGACAGCTTATGAGTATGGCGTGCCGATATATACGTCTTCTCCAGGAGATAGCTCAATTGGGATGAACGTGGCGGCTTTAGCTTTGGAAGGTTCGCAGTTGGTGATAGATCCATCAATTGACGTAAATGAGACGGCTGCGATCGCATATAATGCCCGTGAATCAGGAGGAAAAAGTGCAGCTGTAATTCTCGGTGGCGGTAGTCCCAAAAACTTTTTGCTACAAACTCAACCGCAACTTCACGAAGTATTGGGACTAGAAGAACGAGGACACGATTTCTTTGTACAGTTTACCGATGCGCGTCCAGATACAGGCGGTTTGTCTGGAGCAACCCCATCGGAAGCCGTCAGCTGGGGTAAGATTGACCCAGAGGAGTTACCTAACACAATTGTTTGTTATACCGATAGCACGATCGCTCTACCTTTGGTAACAGCATACGTCTTGAATAAGTGCCAGCCTCGCCCCCTGAAGCGAATCTACGACAGGCGAGAAGCCATTTTCGACAAACTGCAAAAAGACTATCTAGCAGCCAAAACCCGACCATCGGATCAGATTCCAGCAGGAGTGGCTGATAGTGCTGAAAAGCAAACAGCGACTTATCCCTGTGGTCGGCTGATTCCGAATACTCACTAGGGAGTGCGTCAAAATTTATCGAATAGCCCAAAGAAACCTCACCCTGGTTTTGCTATGCAAAACCTGTCCCTCTCCTTATTAAGGAGAGGGATGTCCGTCAGGACACAATTTTGCAAATATACCAGATGAGAAACAAGATTCTTGCTCCCTCTCCTTACCAAGGAGAGGGTTGGGGTGAGGTTTTACTTCCGTCCAATCAACAAATAAGTTGTCATTTTCCCTTTACCTTTAACTTCGATTTCGCCCCGCTTTTCAAATAAAAATTCATCACACAAACACTTATAAGTATCTTCTGTAACCTGGATTTTACCAACAATACCTTGGGATTCCATACAGCTAGCGATGTTTACCGTGTCTCCCCAGAGATCATAAGTAAAGTTGTTGAGGTCAATTACTCCCGCCACTACGGAACCTCTATGAATGCCAATACGAATGCTGAAGTTTTGGTTATTCTCAGTATTAAATAGAGCGATCGCAGTTTGCATGTGCAGTGCCATTTGAGCGATCGCTTGAGCATGATCTGGGTGGCGCGTGGGTAAGCCACCAACTACCATATAAGCATCGCTAATGGTCTTGATTCTCTCTAAACTATATCGCTCGGTGAGGCGATCGAAAGCTGAGAAAATTGGGTTGAGTAAGTTTACCAGTTGAATTGCACTCACAGAAGCAGCAATTTCGCTAAAACCGACAATATCTGCAAATAAAACTGTGACATCAGCAAAGTCTTCGGCAATCTTAGCCGGTTCTTCTTTCAAGGGTTTCGAGATTGCGACGGGCAAAATATTCAGCAATAAACGTTCGGTTTCTTCCTGCTGATGTCGCAGCGCTTCTTCTGCTGCTAGTCGCTGGGTGACATTGCGAAAAATGCCGCGAGTCGCAACTGGATGACCTTCGATAAATTTACAGTTAATGTTACCTTCTAAAAAGATTGTTTGACCGTCTTTAGTAAGGAATGCGGCTTTTACTTGCCCAAACTTTTCTCCTGATAGCACGCGATAAAATCTTTGCAAACAGTCTTGTTTAAACTCTGGATGTATAATCTCAAAAACATTCATATTCGCAATTTCAGCTTCGCTATATCCCAAAGTTTCTCGCCATGCACGATTGACATACAAAAAACGACCAGATGCATTGACGGATTGAATCAAGTCATTAGCATTTTCAAATAAATCTCTATATCGTTCTTCACTTTCTACAAGAGCATCTTCTGCTTGTTTACGTTTGATAAACTGAGCGATTTGACTACCAATAGAACCGACCATTTGCAATAGGTCTTTATCTTTTGGTTGTATGTCCCGACTGAAGAAAACCATCACTCCTAAGATTTCACTATTGTCTAAGATGGGGAAGCCAAAAGCAGCGTGTAATCCAGCCTCAGCCGCAGGTTGCGATCGCCGAGTGTCTCCATCTTCTGTGATATCTTGAATCCACAAAGGCAAACGTCTGATCCAAATTCGACCAGGTAAGCCAACACCCGGTATATAGGTAGTTTGCCAGGTGATTCCTTTAAACTCCCGGACACAAATTACCCGACTTGACCAAATTTCCACACACCTTAGTACTGCATTGATGCTATGTCCCTGTACCGAAGTGCCAATATATTGATTTGGTGTCCAAAGTTCGCCTAAATCCCATTCTAAGTTTTGACAAATCGACTGCAAAATTTGCGGAATTACCTGCTTTACGCTCTGGGATTCTGATAATATCCGAGTGATAGCATACTGGGTACTTGTACGCTGTTCCCGGTGCTGCCGAGCAGTAATATCTCGACCAATGTAGACAATATCTTCTAATTCTTTGATTGTTTTCGGAATTACTGAACAAGAAAAAGCAATCAATCGCTTTTCTCTAGTCTTTGTTCGACAAACTACCTCGAAATTCTGAAAATTTTTCTGAAAAGAAGAATGGTGGTGAATGGCTGAGATTAATAGTTGATTATCATCAATTATCAGTGATATTGGTTGATTAATTAATTCTTCTTCACTATAACCAAATAATTCTAGAGCAGCACGATTTACTTTTTTTATTTTTCCGATTTTACTGGTTATAAACAAAGCATCTGCCATTGCAGTAATTACTTGTTCCATGTTCAAATTTATATTTCTTTTGGAGGATTGACAATTGAATATAATATTTATCTTTAGTTGCATCCGCGATCGCCTTTGTCAAAGCTACCACATCGGCTTTAGCAGCAGATTATCAGTTTCGCATACTTGAAAGTCGATTTTTCAACATAGCGCGATCGCAGCCATCCGGTAAAAATTTTTCAGGTTATTATCTAGGCTTTTAATGTATAAGATATTACAATGTATTCAAGCGTCAAATTCAGATGTAAAATTGCAGTGCGATCGCCTAAAATTTAAGATTGAGAAAATCATATCTATAAAGTTAGTCAAAACCCAATGAATCACCAGCGTGCTAATACTCTAAGAGATGCATTTCAAGTTTGTAATGTTGAACCGTTAGAGGGTGCAAACATGGAGCGTTACTATGTTGATTTATCAGCAGTACGCAAAACTTCAGCAATTGACAGCGTTAGTAAGATTTTAGAGTTTCAAGAACCCGCAGATTTCCGCACAATTTTGTTTACCGGACATCGCGGCTGTGGCAAAAGTACAGAGTTAAAACGCATTCACAACCAATGGGAAAAACAATACCACGTAATTTATTTAGAAGTTAACGAAGAAACAGATATTAATGATGCTCGTTATACAGATTTATATTTAATCGTCATTAAACAAGTAGAATTTGAGTTGCGTAAATTAGGTTTAAAATTTGATCCTCAACTTCTGGGAAACTTTGAATCTTGGTTTAAGGATATTACTAAAGAAACCGAAGAAAGTGTGGAAAGGTCTGTCAGTATTGAAGGAGAAGCGACTCTAAAACCAGAAGCTCCATTTATCGCTAAATTGATGGTCAAATTACTAGCACAAATTAAAGGTTCTGATAAACAAAAAACTACTATTCGCCAAACTTTAGAAAAAGACCTATCACGTCTCAAAGCAGATATTAACCTTTTATTAGGAGATGCTTACGTTAAACTCCGAAAAAAATTCCCTCAATATAAGGGTTTATTAATTATTTTTGACAACATGGATCGTGTACCACCGACGATTGCAGAACATTTATTTTTTGATTATGCGGCTCAGTTACAAGAATTAGATTGCACGATAATTTATACAGTGCCAATTTCTGTACTTTGTTCCCCAAAAAACCCACTCAATCAGTTTAATAGTGATCCTCATATTGTACCAATGGTGAATATTTATGAATTTGAACGCGATCGCTGCGATTTAAACTACAATCAAACGGGACTAGAAGCAGTTGCCAGCGTCATTGAAAAGCGGGTAGATATTGATGCTGTATTTGAATCTCGCCAGGAATTGCTAAATTTAGCAGAAGCCAGTGGCGGTCATGTCCGCCAATTAATGCAGATGATACAGACTGCTTGCCTAACTGCTAGTACTCGCAAACATCCCAAAATTATTGCCGAAGATATTATCTATGCTGTCAAACAACAGCAATTTAATTTTGAAAGGTTTATTCCTGAAGAACATTATGCGTTTTTAGCCCAAGTGTGCATCACCAAGAATGTCAGCAAAGATGATATCGGTCAGTTAATGCTGTTTAACACTTCAGTTTTGGAATACAACGGCGAGAAACGGTGGAATTATCCCAATCCAGTGGTGAAGCAAAATGAATTCTTCCAGAAAGCCATCGAATCCGCACTCGCAGCGCAACCTTAGCTCACAAATAGGGACGTTTATCGCGCTTAATCAAGAGATATTTGCTCAATTACTCACCTTTGTGGACTTTGCAGAAAAGTTTACGATTGGTTTTGTAGAAATTAATTTTCCCCCAGATGCAGAAATATTAGTTGAGGCGCTAAAGACAAATCCTGAGTGTCGGGATATTCAGTTTATTAGTCTGAGTTTTTCTGATGCAAATTTGCGATTTCTCCGGGATGAAATTATCAAGATATTACCAACTATTGAGATAGAACCTAACAAAAAATTAGTCTTGATTGTACAAGGGTTAGAAAAGTCTATTGGCGTTTATGGAGACTATCCGCCAGTTTTACAAGACCTCAACTTTGTCCGAGATGCTTATAAAAGAACTGTTCCTCATCCGATTCTGTTTATTCTGCCAGATTATGCCCTGACTCGGTTAGCCAAATTTGCTCCTGATTTTTGGGCTTGGCAATCGGGGATGTTTCGGTTTCAAACTCCTCAAGTTACCAAAGATCATGCGATTAATGAGACTCAAAATACTGAGAGAATTATAGACAGATTAGAACCTCCAGAAAAGCAAGAGCGGATCGAGTTATTACAACGCCTGCTAATGGAATATAACCCTACTGGACATCAGGCGACAGGAGAAAACCTCCGCAACTGTAGTAATATTTTGCATCAGCTAGGAATCGCGTATCTAAGTAAGATAGAACCTATCAAAGCTAGAGAATATTTAGAAGAAGCCGAAAAAATAGCTAATGAGTTTCAAGATTCCACCTTCCATGCTGAAGTCCTCAACACATTAGGAGATTCTTATGGGCTGCAAAGGCAATTTGATACAGCGATCGCTTATTATCAAAAATCTTTAAGTATTTCACAGCAACTTCAGAATTCTCGCGGCGAAATTGCTGCTTTGTTTAAACTGGGCAATGCTTATCTAGACTTGAGACAATTTACACAGGCGACAACTTTCTATCAACAGTGTCTAGAAATTGAACAACAAATAGGCGATAGCTATTCTCAAGCTGGCATATACCACAATTTGGGAATGCTTGCCCAAGATTTGCGTGAATTTGAGGAGGCGCGGCGCAATTACCAACAAGCTTTGGCTATCAAAATTGAATTTGGTGATCGCTATTCTTCTGCCAGCACCTACCACAACTTGGGAATAGTTGCCCAAGATTTGCGTGAATTTGAGGAGGCGCGGCACAATTACCAACAAGCTTTGGCTATCTTCATCGAATTTGGGGATCGTTATTCCCAAGCACGCACCTACCACGAGTTGGGAAGAGTTGCCCAAAATTTGCAGGAATTTGAGGAGGCGCGGCGCAATTACCAACAAGCTTTGACTATCAATATCGAATTTGGCGATCGCTATTCCCAAGCACGCACCTACCACAACTTGGGAATAGTTGCCCAAGATTTGCGTGAATTTGAGGAGGCGCGGCGCAATTACCAACAAGCTTTGACTATCTTCAACGAATATGGCGATCGCTATGCTGAAGCTGGCACCCACCACCAGTTGGGAATAGTTGCCCAAAATTTGCAGGAATTTGAGGAAGCGCGGCGTAATTACCAACAAGCTTTGGCTATCTTTATCGAATATGGCGATCGCTATTCCCAAGCCAGCACCTACGGTCAATTAGAAACGCTTGCAGAAGCAGAAGAAAATTACGCAGAGGCGAGGGTTTATTTGCAGACAGCGTTGGAGATATTTGTTGAGTATAAGGATGAATATTGGGGGGCGATCGCACGGGAGGCGTTAGAGAGATTACCAGAGTGATGGCAAGGCGATCGCTTGTTTAAAGCGCCTCCCATATCCCTTTTTTAAAGCAAGAGAGATTCCATCTAATTCAGGTAAATTATGCCCTAACTGTAGTCCTAAAATAATCCACTCTTCTAAAGATTGTTTTAACTCTTCTCTGCAAGCTTCCAGTGTAGAGGCATTCGCATATAACCCTTGCAATTCAGGTACTTCTGCATAAAAAATACCATCTTCTAAAATTTCATAGTTTGCTCTGTGCAAAGCTGCTTGAATATACTCTGTCAGCATTTGGAGATTTTGTACAAAACTGCCTATATGACTAAATTGTAAGCTAAAAATCAAAGTTTAGATTGGCGATCGCTATTCCCAAGCACTCACCTACCACACTTTAGAAACGCTTGCAGAAGGAAACTACGTAGAGGCGAGGGTTCATTTGCAGACAGCGTTGGAAATATATGTTGAGTATAAGGAAGAATATTGGGGGGCGATCGCACGAGAGGCGTTAGAGAGATTACCAGAGTGATCGGGTGATGGCATTTAACAGGGGCGCAACCAGATCATACTCATTAGGCAAGCATAGCAAGTTGATACAATGGCATTGTCAGTCGATACAATGGCATTGTCAGCCGATACAATGGCATTGTCGGTCGATACAATGGCATTGTCGGTCGATACAATGGCATTGTCAGCCGATACAATCAAATTGCAAGAGGTTGCATTGAGATAACACGGCGATGCAAATACTTAACGGCAAGATGCACTCATTAGCAAGTAGCGCGATCGCATCAATATAGTAGCGCTTGTTGAGTTCAATACAGACCTAACCCCCAGCCCCTTCCCTTGTAGGGAAGGGGAGTAAGATTCAAAGCCTCTCTCCTAAAAGGAGAGAGGTTTGGAGAGAGGTCAAAGTCTATGCCATACACAAAGCATTCAGAAAAAGGTGATGATTTGCAAACTAGCACATCAGTTTTCTGGCGCTAGAGTTGCAGAATTGCCAACGGGTGGTTCGGTGTATTCACAAAAAATATTTAAGCCGATTTTGAGGATATATAAAACAATAACAGTTGCGATCGCTGGATCAATTGCTAAACCGTGTGCCGTCGCTACACCAACAAGAGAGATAATCAACCCTGTCAGCAAAGGCGAACTCCCTGGATTCTTGGTGTATTCTTTGAGTTGACCGCGAAAACCATCATCGCCACAGAGTTCCTCACGCAATACCTTTAGTGTTATTTGCCAAAGTGATTTACTTTGCTGCATCAACGGTTGCCCATTTTTCTCAATCCACAAATCCTCAAAAGCGCTTTCAACTTTGCCATTGTGTTTTTCCAAGTGATTTAAAGCGTGTTGTGCAGGGTCGTAATCTTGTAAAATCTCCCGTGCAACACTAATTTCTGTAAGACTTAATTGAGCATCCATCATTTATCCTCATTTTTTAGTTTGTCATTTGTCATTTGTCATTGGGCATGGGGCATTGGGCATGGGGCATTGGTTATTAATTCATCTCCTTCTCTCCCTCATCTCCCTCATCTCCCTCATCTCCCTCATCTCCCTCATCTCCCTCATCTCCCTCATCTCCCTCATCTCCCTCATCTCCCTCATCTCC
>NZ_JBALBY010000057.1:0-53053 GCF_036919575.1 Nostoc sp.
GATCGCACGGAGACTCGTGTCCCGATATGCCGACACATCGTTATTATAAAACGATAGGACAGAACCCATCAAAACTAATGACATAGACTACTAGTAGTCTGTCAAGAAATAATTGACGAATAAATTTTCTGTTGAGACGGCGATTTATCGCGTCTCTCCAACCGTCAAAATGGGTTTGACAGACCACTAGTTTTTCTAGGAGCGTTAAAGTCATGCATATAGTGAACACCATTCCATCTGTAAACAAATACATTTAGTTCACTATTAGGTTGAAGCATCTTTAGAGGATGTCTGAAAAGTAAAAAAGCCCACGTAACGGTATCCTATCAGTAGAAAAAATCCTGTCGAACTCACGTTTTAAAAAATAAAGCCTGTATTCATTACTGAATCAGGCAATTGAAATTTTTTATTAAATTTGCACCGAGAACTTCAGTTTAATTACTGAATAGCGAATCCTTCCGGTCTGATCGCATCTTCTAAATCAACGCCCATCAGGTTAACCCCCTGGATGTTTGCATTTGTGAGATTTGTCTTTTCCAAGTCTGCGCCCTGTAGGTTAGCTGTTTGCAGGTTTGCTCCCATCAGGTTGGCTTTCTCTAGGTCTGCATCAAATAGGTTTGCTCCCAACAGGTTTGCTCCCAAAAGGTTGACCTTGCCTAAATCTGCTCCTTGAAAGTTAGCCCCTTGTAAGTTTGTTTCCTGTAAGTTAGCCCTTTCTAAGTCTGCATCTTGTAAGTTAGCACCCTCCAAGTTTGCCGCTTGCAGGTTTGCGTCCTTGAGCATTGCTCCAGTCAGGTTACAGCCGACACATTCATTGGTTTGTAGTAAATATCTCACGTTTTCTGCTACAGACACTATTGGAGATACAACCGGAGATATTGCTGGTGCTGCTAAAGACTCCATTGGTGATGTATCTGGAGATATTTCTGGAGCTAGTTCAGATTCTGTAGGTATGGATGGTGTTAGTGTTTGAGCTCTAACGCTGGGTTGGTCAAACAGAGAAATTCCTGCTACAAGTACCAGAAATACTGCTGTGACAATCCACTGAGTTAATTTTTTGGAATTTGATTGATTCATTAGTTTCTTCCTAGGATGATTCGTAGTGGTGGGTTTGCTTTTATAGAAGCCATCAATAATGTGCTTTACTCTCACTTTAGATAAATTGATTGATAAGAGCAAATATTATTTTGATTCAAATTGATAAATTCAAGTGATTAAAAAATCTTTTTGGATAGCACCCATCAAGAATGTTGAGTTTTCCGAGCAGGTGCGTCACCGAACAGCCCGTCGTAGACATCGCCTCAGACCTAATTGGAAAGCATTGCCAGACTAGGTAAAAGTCGATATGTTTCACTTTTAATTAAGATAGAGAGTCCCAAGTAAATTAAGACAAACGGGAAGATTTTCCGACCATAGCGAGTTAAAACCGGAGCCATCAGAGGATTACGAGTCAGGTAATAAGAGAGTAAGCACCACACCCCAACAGTCAAATAGCAAACACACAGAATTACACCTAAACTTGGAAGATTGCTACTGGCAAACAACGGTACATAAATTCCAATGTTGTTTCCTCCATTGGCAACGGTGACTGCGGAAACGCGGTGAGTTTGCGGATCGCGGATGGTTGCTAATAGTGATTTCTTCTGGCGTCCAGATTGGGTAGGAGAGGTTAAATCAACTGACACAGCTTGCACTGTCTCTTCCTGTTGTTCTCGACTGATGAGATTACTGATACCAATGGCGACGGGAAGCAAACCTAGCAAACCAATCCAGGTGGTTGGAATAATCAGACCGCCGAAGAAACCAGGGAGACTAGCAAACACTAAGGCAGTGAATCCCAGAAATTCACCGATCACAATATGCTTAGGACGAAAGCTGCGATTGACTTTTCCGAAGAAAGCTGTCAAATATAAATTGTCGTCAAAGGTGGTTGCAAAAGCGGCAGAGATTCCAATAATTAATGTACTAATTAGCCAAGTCATAATTGTTGCTCACAATAATTCAATGCTGTTTGTCCTAGTTCTTCTCGGCTTCTCAATGTCAGGGCAGAGAAGGAGATTTTCTGACTGTTTTACCTAACGAGAACCGATCGAGGTTCGCTAGTCATTAGCCAATTCCCCAGTTTTTAGAGGCGATGCCTACGGCGGTAAACTACGCCTCTAATCAAATTGGTGATTTTTTTCGCAGCAAGGTACCTTGGGAGCTCATGAAGTTAATATTATGGCCTGCAAGCAAATAAGAGCAAATACTCTTATTTTTTAAAAGGATAAACAAAACTGATTGACAACTTGACCATGTGTTTTCTTAGTTTTTCCTCGTTTCCTCGTTCCTATGCTCCGCATGGGAATGCATTCATTGAGACTCTGACTCAATGCCTGACTGGAAAAAGAGTTTCTAATCAACCATTACCATGCTCCGCCTGGGAACGAGAGAATACCTAATACTGAGCTATTGTTTGAGAAACTTCTGTGCGTAGTTTACCGCCGTAGGCATCGCTCCTATTGAAGAGATGCTAAGTAGTTCTCTGTCGGTAAATTTTCCGATATTTTTGCCTACTAGCGTTCAACATCGGTTAATATGACTAATCGCGCCCTGGCTTGAGTTTTAAAATTTACAGTAATGTTTTATGTTTAACTTGTAATTATGCTAACCAGTGTTGACCGTTTATTATTTGTCCGGCGAGTCCCGATTTTTAAGGAATTGCGGGATGATTTTATTGTGCGGCTGACTTCAGTAATGAACGAATTGTCATTTCCGGCTAATTACACGATTTTTCGACAAGGAGAAGAAGGGCGATCGCTCTATATTGTGGTGTCAGGTCGAGTTAAAGTTCACATTGGAAATAAACAACTTGCAGAGGTGGAACAGGGAAAATACTTTGGTGAGATGGCAGTATTTGATACTCAACCTCGTTCCGCCACCGCAACGACTCTGGAACCTTGTGAATTTTTAGAACTGACACAAGAGCAACTTTATGATGCGATCGAAGAAACTCCCGAAATTGCGGTGAATATCATTCGTGAGTTATCCCGTCTGATTCGCAGGTTGAATGACGATATGAGTGTAACGAATTCGCCACGAACAAATCCGGGGGGTTTTAGCAGAGAGTGAGAAATAGTGGTTTGGTTCTTGTGCAGCTTCCAAAACACTACTAAGTACAGAACACCACAAAAAGGGTATGGAATTTAATTATTCGTAGGTTGAGTAAAACTTTAGTGTTACCCAACATCAAGTCTGAATATTTGCGAACCCCTTTTACGGTGACGTGTACTAAGTACAGTTTCGTTTACAAGCGTAGCGTTAACGTGGCAGCGACTTCACCAACAAAACTGTTAACTGCATTACTGGGTACAAACAGGTTTAACCAAGGGTGTGACTATAAAAGCGATCGCCACTACCAGAGCGATTGTAACTAGTTTGAGGACATAAGTGCTGTATCGTAAATGTACATTTAACTTCATAAAAATTCCTCAGAGCAGATTTCCTCTGTTGGAGAATCTTAATAACTTTACCAAGTTTTGGTATCAGCAGTAAAAGTAGATCAGTCTTCAAAGTTTACTTGCCCTACATGAATGGAATTATCAAACAGAATTCAGGAGTCAGGAGTCAGAATTCATGTTAGGTATTCTGTATGACTGGCGGATGAATAACCGGGTTTAATACCCCCACCAAATCGTAGATTTGGTGGTCTTCAATTCCTGCGCGGTCCCAATCCCCGACTGAAAGATTGGGACCGGAGCTTGTCGTTTGTCTCCGGCTCCGCTCCTGAATTCAGAATAGCTGAATTCTTCTTCAAGAACGCTGGTACTACTCAAATCGCTTGTATATTACTGGATTCCAAACCAACCGCCAGTATCACCACCAGCCCAACCTCCAGAGCGTGCAGCAGGAAATGTCTGATTGCAAAGAGTTTTGAATTCTTGAGCAGCACTAATATCTTTACCTTCATAACCTTTGGGTTGAAATATCCGCCCAATATATCCACCTTGTAATCGGATTTGACCCATTACATAAATTCCACCACCAACAGAATAAATACTTCCTTCTTGATTGTGAGAATAACAAGCAATATAACCACCATCTTGCAATGTGTACTTGTTAACGGTGGGCAAAATTTTCTCTATATATCCAGGCGCTGGCCAGTTGACAACACCCCCTTGGGCGCTAACATATACCCTAAAGTCTTCTGGTAAAAGATAGTCTGTCACTTTAGATACTAAAAGAGCAGGAGCAGTACTAGTTGTCTGAGCTTGAGCTACAGTAGACTGTACTAGTGGAAAACATAACACTGTTGTAGTAAACAAAGTTAAAGTAGATGCAATAAACTGTTTTATCTTCATTAGCCTTAAGTCCTTTTGTTACACTAGAAATCTCCAAAATACTAATATTCTGCGGTAAAAGAACATCATCAGAAGTTTTTTGAAATGAAAACATGAAGCACTGTTTTACCACCCTAGTATCCTGCTACTAAGCATATACTTAAAAGTGTAGTTATACACACATAAATTTTTATAAACCCAAAAAATTAGCCCCCTCCTTGCTTGCAAAGAGAGGGCTGAACTTATGTGAGAAACAATTCGTAATTTTTGGCTTAAATTACGAATTACGAATTAATTAATATCCGCCTTCTTCTTCGTATTCTGGCTGTCTTTCCTTGACTTTCTTGGGAATATTCACCGGCTTCGGTGCATCTTCCCAAGCATCGCCCTCTACATCGTCATAATCATCGTAATCATCAGCATAAGGCTTACTATAGGGCTTTGCTTCATACTTTAGCGGTTGCTGGGGTTGTTGATACCTGTCGCTGCCCGTTGCCTCGCTCCAGTTATCTTCTTCCTCATCTTCTTCGTATTGAATAGATTCATACTGCTGCGCCTTCATTACCTGACGCTGTGGCCTTTCTTCTTCCACATAATCTTCATTCCATTCCTCTTCCCGCGCTACGGGTTCGGGGGCGCGAACTCTCTGCTTGGGTGGCTGCAATGGCACTCCAGTTGGCAGTTGATTGGGTGGTGCAATTGTACGCGGTGGAGTATAGCCGTATTCTTCTTCTGCATCGCGCTCCCACGGCGCTTTGCCGATACCCAGGCGCTCTAGTAAACCGGCTGTCAACTGGTTTACTCTTTCTTCGGCTCCCTCAAACACAATCAATCTATTGGGGCCAGTGCTGACAATTTCATCCACTGAGAACTCGTAAGTACTCAAAATTTGATCGGGAATTTGGGGCAATCCTAAAGAAGCAATGACTATAGAGTTAAGCTTCCCGGTTTCGGCGTTGAACTTGAAGCCCCGAACTTTGCCTAATACTTCACCTGTTTCTGTAATTACTTCCCAGTTAATCAGATTACTGAGAGATTCAACTTCGATATCTTCAATTACATCTTCGTTATCAACCAGGATGACATCACCAATCTGGTTGATGTTGTTGAGGTACATATAGCGCGGTATGCCCGAAATAGAGATCAGGCTGTCTCGCAAACCAAGAGCCACAACCTCTCGTTGATCAATATCTACCCAGACTTGACTGATGATGCCTAGCCGCTTGCCGTTGTCGCGGGTAATCACCTGGGTATTTAATATGTCGGAACGCCTAATTATCTGTTCAGAGGTCATTCTATACCGAGTCCTGATCTCGAATCCGGTTTAACGCGATGTGCGACTTATTCTTGTCACCCCTCTCCAAACCTCTCCCCCACAGGGAGAGAGGCTTTGATTTTTGCTGCCCAACCTTTTTAAGGAAGGGGTTCGGGGTTAGGTTTGAGAGAAAGTCACACATTACGTGGTTTATCTATACACTATTATTAACAAAAACTCAAGCAGATGTATTGGATGATTGTAACTTAATCCCCAAAACTTGAGTGTAAGCTCCTCGTGCTTGAGTAACGCCAATTGTGCGTTCGGCTGATTCTATCATCGGACGACGCAAACTCACAACTATAAATTGCGCTTGCTGTGACTGTTGTTTAATCATTCTAGCTAATCGTTCTACGTTTGCCCCATCTAAAAACATATCTACTTCGTCAAAGGCGTAAAATGGCGATGGGCGATAGCGTTGGAGGGCAAAGATAAAGCTCAAGGCGGTGAGTGATTTTTCTCCCCCAGACATGGAAGCTAGGCGCTGTACGGGTTTACCTTTGGGGTGCGCGACTAAATTCAGTCCACTGCTAAAGGGATCTTCGGGATTTTCGAGTTGTAAATAGCCGTCGCCGTCGGAAAGAATGGCAAAAATCGATTGAAAGTTTTCGTTGACAGCATCGAAAGCTTCTTTAAAGGCAAGTTGCCGCAATGTGGTAAAATTCTCAATCCGCAAAAGTAATTCGGTGCGTTCCCCTTCTAAGGTTTGCAATTTTTGCGTGAGTTCCTGGAGGCGGTTTTGAGTGCGTTCGTATTCTTCCAACGCCAGCATATTCACAGGTTCCATTGCCTGTAAGCGTTTGGTAAGCGATCGCAATTCTTTCTGCAATTCTTCCAAGTCTACCTGATCTGGAACTTCCGGCAACGGATTCGGCAATTCTGCTCCCACATCCCGCAACTGACTTTGCAATGCAGCTAGTTCCTCCCGCCGCTTCTGTTGGGTTTCTTGGAGTTTTTGGATTTCCCATTGCAATTGTTGTTGGCGCAAAAGATGCGATCGCACTTCCTGTTCTGTGGCGTCGCGTTTTTGTTTTTCTTCTCCTAAATTTTGTTCCAGAAGGCTTAGGTTGGCGCGGGTTTGGGTGATTTGATCGTCTATCGTTGTGATTTGGGTGGAGACGCGATGAATCGCGTCTCTACAAGAGGTTTGTTGGGTTTCGTATTCGGTGATTCGCGTTTCTGCTTCTTGGATTTTTTCTTGCAAACGTTGTTGCTGATTTTCTAAATTTTTTAATCTTTGTTCAGCTTCGCGTAATGCTGTTTCGCGTTGTTGCAATTGTTGCTCTTGAATTTTAATTGTCGCCTGGATTTGTTGCCATTCGCTGGGGGTTTGAGATGCTTCCAACTCGGCTAAAGCGTGTCGCAATTGTTGCAACTGATTTTCTTGTCCCGGTAATTCCCGCTCTAAAATTTCCAATCGAGATTGAGCAATGGCTAACTTTTGGCTGTTTTGGGAAAGTTGCGATCGCGTCCCCTCTAATTGCCCTGTTAAACTCTTAATATCTTTCTGCAACTGTTCCCTTTGCAACTGCTGTTCGCGCCGCGCTTGACGCGCTTCTGTGAGTTCTTGGGTGAGTTGTTTGGTTCTGGTTGATAAAGTTGCGATCGCTTCAGTACAACGCTCTAAAACCCGCTCAATATCCACCAAGCGACTTCTGAAAGCGATCGCTTCATCAGATTCCGCCGCTTCCGCATTCCCAAACCGCAATGCCGAACGCTGAGTATTACTACCACCAGTCATCGCACCGCTAGTTTCCAGAAGTTCCCCGTCTAAGGTGACGATGCGATACAATCCTAAGTTTTTCCGCGCCGCTTCAAGGTTGGCAAATACTACTGTGTTACCGAAAACATAGCTGAATACATCTTTGTAGCGGCGATCGCAATCGACTAAGTTAACGGCATAGTTGATGAAACCGTTGGCAAAACGTAGCGTTGCATCTTGAGTAAATTTGGGAGCGTGAATTTTATTCAGTGGTAAGAAAGTCGCCCTCCCTGCACGTTTCTGTTTGAGCAGTTCAATCCCGGCTGCGGCGATTCCATCATCTTCTACCACAATATGTCCTAAACGTCCACCAGCAGCCATTTCTAAAGCTAGCTGATGGCGAGGTTCCACCCTTCCCAACTGCACAACTAAGCCACAAAGTCCAGGCATTCCCGATTGTAAAATGACTTTACTAGCTTGGGTTCCTTGGACTTCTTGCTGTGCCTGCGCTTGCGCCTCTATTTTATCCAACTGGCGTTGTTTTTCCCGTTGTTCAGAAAGTAACCGTTTTTGGGTTTCCTGTTGGATTATTAATTCTTGTTCTGTAGCTGAAAGATTTTGAGCTAAATTTTGGATGGGTTCGCTAGAGGCGTTAAATTCCGTTTCAACTTGATTACACTCAGCTTGTTTTTCTGCTAAAAGGGGTTCGTCACGTTCAATTAACTGGGTTTGCTCTTGGATCAGCTGCTGTAACTGGCGATCGCGTTCCCTGAGTTGTGCTTGTTCGGTGCGTTGCGGTTCCAGAGTTTGCAGCAAAGCTTCAATTTGACGGTTGAATGCTGTTTGTTGCTGTACCCACGCTTCGGAAGCTGAGGCGATTTCTGCTGCTGCTTCGCGGGAGGTTTCTAAGGCTTGGTGGGCTTCATTTCTTTGGTGTTGGGAAGACGCGATGAATCGCGTCTCTACAATGTGTGTTTCGGCAATTTCTTCTAGGGAAAGACGGTGTTTTTGAATTTCTTGTTGAGTTTGAGCTAGACGTTTGGCTGTTTCTTGGGAGGCTGTTTCTAATTCCGTTAGCTGACGCTGGAGTTGTTTACGTTCTGCTTCTTGGGTGGCGAGGGTAGATTGTACCGCCAAAAGTTCCTCTTCTCCCAATGCTTTGACGTGGGCATTGAGTTGTTCTAGTTCAGCAGTTTTTTGAACGATTTCGGAATTTAGGTTTGTGAGTTGGGTAGTGAGTTCACTAGAATTGCGATCGCCAGTTTGAATTTCGTTAACTAACTTTTCTTGTTGTGCTTGTAGCGATCGCCATGATAAAACAGCTTCCCAGGATTGTTTAGCTAGAAATTCCGTGCGGAGTTTTTGATATTTCTCAGCTTTAGCCCGATCTTGGGAAAGGCGATCGCGCTGTGCAGTTAATTCCGTCTCGATAATCCGACAGCTATCTTCCTTTTCCTTCACCTCATCTAAAGTTGATTTGGCTTGGACAATTTTGCGATCGAACGCCGCCACCCCCGCCAATTCATCAATAATTTCCCGACGTTCCCGCGTATTCATCGAGATGATGCTGGTGACATCCCCTTGCAGCACCACGTTATAGCCTTCAGGATAAACCCGCAAGTTACTTAGTTGCTCATGCAATTCTGTCAGCGTACAAGCTTCACCATTGATATAGTAATTCGATGTGTAAGTCCCTTGGTGAGTGACTCGCAGCCGTCTAGTGACACTCCATTCAGTTGGGGAGTGGGTAGAGACGCGATTAATCGCGTCTGTACTGAGTGGGGAGTGGGAATTCTCCTGATCTTCCTCTGCTTCCTCCCTTTGTGTCTTTGTGTCTTTGTGTGAGATTTCATCCGACAAATCAAATGTCACCGTGACGCTAGCCTCAATAGAAGCCCGTCCTTTAGCCTTTTGAGTATTATTTACCAAATCTGGGAGGCGATCGGCTCGCATTCCCTTAGAACTGGAGAGTCCCAGGCAAAATAGTAGTGCATCGAGAATATTAGATTTACCGGAACCATTTGGCCCAGATATGACAGTACACCCCGGTAGCAAAGGGACTGAGGTAGTGCCACCGAAGGATTTGAAGTTCGTAAGTTCCACGCGCTTGATATGCACCATAGGCAAAACCGCACAATATCAACCTTTGCAGCCTTTACTCTCCCACAAATGCTCACACAATGCTCAAATGAGCTAATTTCAGCATCCCAGAGTCAATAAAAGGTATAAACTACTACTCAGCATGAAGGCTCAAAAAATGCTCACTTTTTAGAGGGTAGGGAAGAGTTATATCTTATTATTTCTATGTTTAAATTTAGTTGGACTATTAGTCCAACTAAATTTAAACATACCTCTATTTACAAACTCACATCACTTTTTGGGATAAAACATCAAAAAATCACGATCGCGCTGGCCGGCACACCCCAGGATAGTAAAATTCATTCATCTTTCTCCCTGACACCGCTCACGCTTCCATCAATGCACATGAATGGACAGTAGAATATTCTCAATCAGGCTTGATGATATAGTAATCCGCTTTGATTATTGAACTTATTTGCGTAGGCAGGGAGTAGGGAGTGGGGAGTGGGGAGTGGGGAAGAAGCCTTTTCGGGGTGTACTGAGTTTTTTCAAAAATCAAATAGGAGTCCTATAGTGCTGTAGAGGCTTTAGAGCGTGTGCAATCGGTAGATGATGATTCACTCAACGCCACCGCCAAAAGGGTCTTGCTGGACGCGCTAGGGATAGATGTAAACAGTACTGTAAACACTGTAAACAATGATGAGAGATTTCAGGAATTAGTAGACAATAAAACCGCGTACCTTGCGGATGCGATGAACGAGATTAAAAATTCTCTGAAGGCTGAAATAGACATATTGAAACTTAGGCTAGATTCCCTTGCCCCTACCATTGCACAAATTGAGGATGAGGCATTGCTGGAAAGTGCCATCGCTTCTGAAACCACATCCCAGGATGTAGTTTTTGCTCAGGCAAGCAAGCTATTGTCAAAGGAAGAAATTAAAAGTAAAGCGAATAGTATCGCCAGAACATTGAAAAGCAAAGAATTGGAAATTAGTCTAACTGTTATCAAAAACAAAATCTTAGAACTCTACCCCAATTCTGTTGACTGGATATCTGATGATACGAGGCTAGATGTAATCAGAGCTTTGGAAAAACAACATACCTCATAATAAAAAGGCTGGTTTTCTTGCGATCGCCGTTTTGCACACGAACCTTGACTTTTCCCATAGGCGTTTCTTGTAAGGGGGATGAGGAAAATTAGGAGGATAGGGAATACAAAGATTTTACCCACTTCCATTCCTCTGTCAAACCCTCTCTCAAGGAGACTTGCGGCTGATATCCTAGAATTTTCTGTGCTTTAGATACATCAGCAGCAGTGTGGCGGGCGTCTCCCATCGCCTTTTCTATGTGGTTTCTTTTGATTGATTTCCCGACGATTTCTTCAATCCTATCCAAGACTTCTGCTAAAACTACCCTGCTACCACCACCGATGTTAAAGATTTCTCCCACTGCTTGGGGTGCGATCGCGGCGGCTAAATTAGCAGCGATAATATCACTAACAAAGGTAAACTCCCGCGTTTGCTGGCCATCGCCGTAAATAGGAATCGCTTCATCCTGCAAAATCGATTTAAAAAACTTATGAAATGCCATATCTGGGCGCTGTTTGGGGCCATAAACTGTGAAATAGCGCAATGTAACACAAGGTACGCCAAAGTTTTTGTAATACAGTTCACACAAAAATTCTGCTGCTAGCTTCGTAATCCCGTAAGGAGAAACTGGTTGAGGACAAATTCCCTCGTGGGTAGGTAATGTTTCTGCATCACCATATACACTCGACGAAGAGGCAAATACTAGCCTTTTCAGATGTTTAGCATCTTTGGCTGCTTCTAGCAAAACTTGTGTAGCATTAACATTTCGTTCTGTGTAACCTCGAAAAGCTTTACCCCAACTTGCTCTAACGCCTGCTTGTGCCGCTTGATGGTAAACTATATCAACATCTTTTAGGAGTTTCTGCCAATCTAAAAACTGAATATCTCCTTCAATTAATCTAAAGCCAGGTGAACGATGCAAGTGTATAATATTCTTACGCTTTAACATCGGATCGTAGTAATCATTGAATTCATCAATTCCAATCACTTCTTCTCCTTGTTGCACCAATGTTTCTGCAAGATGAGAACCAATAAATCCGGCGGCTCCAGTAACGATAATTTTAGCCATGTTGCCTATTTCTTTATATCCTGATTAATCTCTAATATTCACAAGTTAATAATTATAATCAATAATTCGTTACTAATTGAGGATTTTTTTAAATTCATTATTGTCGGTTTTCCAGATAACAGATAATTCAACTAATATATTTATATTTAAAATAAGTTACTAAATGTATTCAGTAATTGCTAACAATAAAAATTATAAATTCACTAATTAATAAAGTTTAGTTTCAAGAAGAAAAACAGTTGAAGTTCAATAGTTAAAACAGATCAGCATCTCTGACTTTTCACGCTATCTGGAAAACCTCACTTCAAAGTCTCTCTTCCTTTAAGGAGAGAGACTTTGAATTTTCCCCCTTCCCGCACTTCGTGCCGCTACGCGAACGTAGGGAAGGGGGTTAGGGGGTTAGGTTTTTCGTGGCTTCTCCTAAAAGGAGAGAGACTTTGAATTTTCCCCGTTCCCTGGTAGGGAAGGGGGTTAGGGGGTTAGGTTTTTCGTGGCTTTTCCACATAACGTATGTGAGAATTAATGAAAAAATTGATCCGCGAGAGCCGAATACGGCATTCTCGTTTCGCAAGGGACGCACGAGGAAATCAGTGAAAGTTTTAGTTGTAGGTAATGGGGGGCGCGAACACGCTCTAGCATGGAAACTGTTGCAATCTAAGCAAATTGAGCAAGTTATCTGTGTACCGGGGAATGGGGGTACAGCAAGTATGGAACGTTGCCAGAACTTGCCCCTAGCAGTAGATGATTTTGAGGGCATGAGCCGATATGCTCTAGAACATGGCATAACTCTAGTAATAGTTGGGCCAGAAGTCCCCTTGGCGAGGGGAATCACAGATTACCTCCAAAACAAAGGACTGATGGTATTTGGCCCAATCAGAGCCGGAGCGCAAATTGAAGCGAGTAAAGCTTGGGCAAAAGCTCTGATGCAAGAAGCAGGGATTCCGACGGCACGGGCTGCGGTATTTACTGAGGCAGCAGCAGCAAAATCTTACGTCAAATCTCAGGGAGCGCCAATTGTTGTCAAAGCTGATGGCTTGGCGGCTGGTAAGGGTGTAACGGTAGCTGAAACAGTTGAACAGGCAGAACATGCCGTTGATGCAATTTTTCAGGGACAGTTTGGCAGTGCTGGTGAATTTGTCGTTATTGAAGAATGTTTAATTGGACAAGAGGTGTCAGTTTTAGCGTTGACGGATGGGTTAACAATTCGACCTTTGCTGCCAGCTCAAGATCATAAGCGGATTGGTGACGGCGATGCGGGGGAAAATACTGGCGGGATGGGAGCATATAGCCCAGCACCGATTGCTACGCCTTCTTTGATGGCACGTATTCAAACAGAAGTATTAGAAAGAGCGATCGCCACCTTACGAGCTAAAGGCATTGACTACCGAGGTGTGTTGTATGCTGGATTAATGATTGCACCCGATGGCGATTTAAAAGTTTTGGAATTTAATTGTCGTTTTGGCGATCCAGAAACTCAGGTGATTTTGCCACTGTTAGAAACACCTCTTGAAGAATTGCTTCTGGCTTGTGTACAACAGCGATTAAGTGAATTGCCGCCCATTGCTTGGAAAGGGGGAGCATCTGCCACCGTCGTTGCAGCTTCCGGCGGTTATCCAGGAGTTTATGAGAAAGGTCAGGTGATTACTGGCATTGGCGAGGCAGAGGCAACAGGAGCGACTGTATTTCATGCAGGTACGAAGTTGAACCAGCAACAAGAACTAGTGACAGATGGGGGTCGAGTATTAAATGTGACTGGAATCGGAGAAAATTTTGAGCAAGCGATCGCCCAAGCCTACGCAGCGATCAAATATATTCAGTTTGAAGGGATATATTACCGGAGAGATATTGGGCATAGAGTGATGAGTGGGAAGTAGAGGGAGCTTTGCTAACGGCGAATTACAAGATTTTATCGCTCTGCATCCAAATGCGCTAACCCTGTTAGGAAAGCGTAGACTTCATATCACTTTTCAGATATATAGATTTTCAGTTGAATGCTTTCTTTCAAGCTGCTAAGGTAAGCTAGCAGCGCATAAATAAAAATCACAATTCCGACCATTTCCAAAAACTCTTCAGCAATAATGCCAATTAACGTTATTAGGGTGCGTCGCCCAAAATCTACTCTCAAAACTCCACCCACCATTTCCATACCTAAGGCTCCACCCACATAAACAACTGCGGCAATCAGAAATAAATACCGACTCTTTTGAGGGAGATGGAGCAAAAATTTGAGATATTTAAATGCAAAAACTCCCACTAAAATAGCACCAGGGATAACCCAGGTTTGGAAAAATATCGGATTGAGATGAAGCGATTGTCGCACTGACGGAATAATCAAAATCTCGTGAAAGCTAAATGCTTCATCCAAACTCAAATAGAAAAATATCCAAGATAGGGTTTTCCAGTAAGAAAAATAGCGATCTTGCGTCTTAATAGCGGTAATTACTTTAAGTAATCCCGAACAAAATAATAGAGAGAATACGGAATACCAGGCAGGAATATTGAATTCTCCATCTAGGCTAAATAGTTCGTAAAACCATTTGGTAGCTGGGAAGGGAAACTTCGAGAGCCAGAAATAGCCACTTAACACGCCTGCTAAGGTGAGGCACATAACTGTCACACTTAAACGTCGAGCAATTGTTTTAGCACTAATATGAATTGGTAACTCCACACTATGGATTGATAGTTGCTGCATACGAAGATTGAGCTAATTTTCTTTATGTTAAATACTTAATAGGAAATTATCTCATGTAGGGAAATAATATGAGCAAACTGTTATAGAACTTTCACTACGGAAAACCCTAGATTTTGAACAGAATTGTTAAGAGGATGTTTGAAAAGTCGTAAAGTATACTACAAAAACCGCTTCCATTCCTCTCCCCAAAACGGCTACGGTGTACACACAAGTCCTAAAAACCTGCTTGATAAGGCTTATTGGTGACAACTTAAATAATTCGTAATTCGTAATTACAGCTATTTTCAGGTAAATAGACCACGCGGTAGGGGCACAGCAATGCTCATGCGTGTCAACTTAACGTGAAAGCCAGTCTATAAGCAGCTTTTAGAGATTATCTCGTTCCCAGTCTCCGACTCTTAATGCATTCCGAGAGGCTCCGCCTCAAGACTTGCGGCAGAGCCGCAACGAGCAGCATTTCCAGCCAGAGACTGGAAACGAGGTTTTAAAAGGGTTTTGGCTTAAGTTGACACCTATGGCCTCTGGCTGGAAACGAGATTTTTGCCATGTCTTAACAAGCGTTTATTTTGGGCATCATAATCCCAAGCCGAATATATCAGCTAGCAGTCAGAAAATTTTTTGGCAGCAAGTTTTTTATTTACAACTACAGTATCGACCGATGGCAGATAGTTCTCGATCTAGTTTGTACACTGAGTTGACTTTGGGATGTCTACAGATTCAATTAGGAGTAATCTGTAGCGTCGGTATTTGGACATTATCAGAAGCTAAGTTACAAGCTGCCCAAGCACATCAGACCTGGAAATCACCTTCAGAATGGACGCAGGGAGTCATCAAAATAAATCCTACACCTATTTTGATGGCGGCACCCGAAAACTTCAATCCTTCACTGCGATTACCGCCAGTGTTACCCAAACCACCGCAGAATTCTAGCTCACCAACAACTTCCACCCAACCACAAACGCCGGATGCAGTTTTGGAAAGTATTTATACAGATTATCGCTATGACATAAAGAACTTTGACCAAACTAATTTTTTCCTTGAACCAACGGTTCAGTTTCGATTGAGTAATGGCAATAAAATATTTTTCAAGACAGGTTTTAACTTCTTTGAGCAACCCGGTGTTGAATCAATTACCAATTTCCCATTACAAGTTGGATGGCAAGGAAAAATTGAGCAACTGACTCTGCAAACAGCAGTCGGAGTTGATGTGTTTAATCGTTTACCCACAGCTATCAATCTCAAGGCTAGGGTTGAGGCTTCTATTTCGCCGCAAGTTTCGCCATCAGGTAAATTGCTATCGGCAGTAATACTATCAGGTAATTTAGAACAAGGGCCTTATAAATTCAATGCCCGAACTTTAGGTAATCAAATTACTGCTTGGCGATTTGGGCCTGATTTATATTGGCAGATTGACCGTGACACCAGCTTGTTATCGTCATTGCGTTTGGGTAGTTACAACGATGGTAATTCCGAGGTGCAGTCTTTTAGTAGGTTAGAGCGCAAGTTTGGACAGTTTTCTCTGGGAGCTAACTTATTTACTTTGAGTTACGATCGCAATTTAGAACGCACAAGTGGCTATTTTTCTCCACCAGATTTTCTAGTTTACAACGCTGAGGTCGCTTGGGAGGGAGATATTGCTAATTTCTTACGCTGTCGCCTTGCTGCCAACTTAGGACAACAGCGACTTAAAGGACAATTTGACAACGCCAATACCTATCAAACGCGCTGTACGGTAAAGCTGTCGCCCAATATAGAAGCAGACTTGGGCTATAGCTTTAGCAATGTCCGCAATCAAGATACAGGGGGAAGTGCCTACAGTGGTAATGCTTTGACAGGACAGTTGCGGGTCAAATTTTAAGAGCCAGTAAATAATGAAAACACCATTACCTGATAACGAAATACAACGAATCGAATCTCTTTTGCAGTACAAGATCCTTAATACTCGTTCGGAAGCTGTCTTTGACGACTTCACCCGTTTAGCCTCATATATTTGTGAAACTCCCATTGCTTTAATCAGTTTAGTTGATAGCGATCGCCAGTGGTTTAAGTCAAAGGTTGGAATGGAAGCCCTAGAAATACCCCGATATCAGGCATTCTGCGCTCATGCGATTATGCAACCGGAAATTTTTATTGTGCCTGATGCCACCAAAGATGAAAGGTTTGCTACAAACCCCTTAGTCACCTCTGACCCGAATATTCGGTTTTATGCTGGAGTGCCACTGATTAACCCTGAAGGATATGCACTAGGAACACTTTGTGTAATTGACTATGTACCAAGAAACCTGTCTCTAGAACAAGTTAAAGCATTGCAAATGCTAGGTCGCCAGGTAATCAAGCAACTAGAAATGCGGCGCAACTTAGCAAGTTTGGTATTAGTAAGTGATACATCCAAACAGCCACAGAAGGGATGCAAACAATTGTTAAAAAAGGTTGCCACAGGGTTTGGGTTGGCGTTGACAATTTTAGTCCTGATTGGCACGTTATTCTATCAGAGTACGGGAGTGTTGATTGACACTAGTAAAAAGTTGAACAATACCCAAGTGACAATCAACAGCTTGCAAGAATTGCTATCTAATATCAAGGATGCTGAAACGGGACAACGGGGTTATATACTCACTAAACAGAATGCGTATTTAAAACCATATCAGATAGCAATTACCAAACTTACTCCCGAAATTAAAGAGCTAAGGAAATTAACAGCAGATGATCCTAAGCAACTGAGTCAAATCAACACCCTTGAACCTCTGATTGCACTAAAACTTAACGAACTGAAAAAGACTATCGACTTGCGCCAGAATTTCGGATTAGATGCTGCATTGGAGATCATAAATACAAATCAGGGAGATAACTTAATGAGTGATATCCGCAATATCATTCATGAGATGGAAAACAAAGAGAGGCAAGAACTTCAGCAGCAGTTACAAATCACAAAAACTAGTGCCGAAAATACTCTTTTGACACTTGCGATCGCTATTTGTCTAAGTTTTCTGATTTTGGCCATAGTCTACTACTTCATTTCTCGTGAGGTAAAACAGCGTCAATTAACAGAGGAGACATTAAAAAAAGAACGTAACTTTATCTCAGCAGTCCTTGATACAGCCAGCACTTTAGTAATAGTTCTTGACACACAAGGGGAAATTATTCGCTTCAATCAAGCTTGTGAAAAAAACACTGGTTACTCATTTGATGAGGTGAGAGGAAGGCATTTCTGGAACTTGTTTATACTTCCTGAAGAGATCGGTCCGGTTAAAGCAGTTTTTGAGCAGTTGCGATCTGGTAAAGCGCCCTATGAATACGAAAACTATTGGGTAACTAAGGATGGCAGTCGCCGGCTGATTGCTTGGACTAACACTAGCTTGCAAGACGATAATGGCGACGTTGAATATATTATTGGCACAGGTATTGACATCAGCGATATCCACGACGAGCTTCGCTTACGCAAACGAACTGAACAACATCTCAAGGCAGAATATTCTACAACACGCGTCTTAGCAGAGTCAACTACAATCAACGAAGCCATGCCCCAAATCATGCAAGGAATCTGCGAAAGTTTGGGATGGGATTTAAGTGAATTCTGGATGGTAGATCAGCAAGCAAATCTACTAACTTTCCTAAATTCATGGTATAAAATCTCCTTTGAGATGCAAGAGTTTGACATCCTAAGTCGGCAAACCACCTTTGCACCAGGAATTGGGCTGCCTGGCCGTGTCTGGGCTAGTGGTGAACCTGTTTGGATCGCTGATGTCGTTAAAGATCAGAATTTCATCCGCTTTCAAATCGCTGCCGAAGCAGAACTGCACGGAGCTTTCGGTTTTCCGATCCGTAGTGGTAAAAAAATTCTCGGTGTCATCACTTGCTTTAGCCATCAGATTCAGCAACCTGAACCAGATTTGGCAACAGTGATGAATTCTATTGGTGAGCAAGTAGGGCAGTTTATTGAACGCAAGCAAGCAGAAGAAGAAATCCAGCGCCAAAACTTGCGATCGCAATTATTTACTGAAATCACCCTGAAGATTCGTCAGTCTTTGCAAATCAAAGAAATTCTCCAAATCACTGTTACGGAGGTACAAAAAATTCTCCATAGCGATCGAGTCTTGATTTATCAACCTTTGACAGATGAATCTGAAGCCACCGTGGTTGAGGCAGTAGTTTCTGGGTGGCTAGCAATCAAAGAAAACAAGTTCATCGATGCTTACTTTCAAGCAGAATACGTACAGCAGTACTATCTACAGCAGTTTCGTCAAAAACGGAATCTGGGGCTTGCTGAATTCGATATAGCTGAAGCCGAAAAAAGCCATATGGAATTATTGCAAGAATTTGGAGTCAAGTCCCATTTGGTCATACCCCTTCTTGTCAAAGAAGAACTCTGCGGTTTGCTGATTGTCCATCAGTGTGGCAGTTCCCGCCACTGGTCTAGCTTTGAAACTCATCTTTTACGGCAAATAGCTGACCAAGTAGGCATTGCCTTAGCCCAAGCCCAAATGTTAAACGCCGAAACTCAACAGCGACGAGAACTCGAACTTGCCCGTCACCAAGCTGAATTAGCTTCTCAAACCAAAAGTGCCTTTTTGGCCAACATGAGCCATGAAATTCGGACTCCGATGAATGCTGTGTTAGGGATGACAGGCTTAATGTTAGAAACTCCCTTAAACTCTGAGCAACGCGATTTTATCGAAACAATTCGCATTAGTGGAGATGCCCTCTTAACCCTAATCAACGAAATTTTGGATCTGTCCAAACTTGAGGCTGGAGAAATGGCACTAGAAACTCTAGATTTTGATTTATCTACCTGTGTGGAAGAGGTGTTGGAATTATTGGCTCCCTCAGCCCATCATAAAGGATTAGAAATTGCCGCGTTGATCTATAGCAACGTCCCCACCCAGCTACAAGGCGATGCTGGCCGCCTGCGGCAAATTCTCATGAACCTGATCAGCAATGCGATCAAGTTCACCAGCAATGGAGAGGTAGTACTACGAGCAGAATTGCGATCGGAAAGCCCTACTACAGCCAGCATTTATTTTGCCATTACAGATACCGGTCTTGGCATTACCCCTGAAGACAAATCCAAACTGTTTATGCCATTTACCCAAGTAGATGCTTCCACCACCCGCAAATATGGCGGCACAGGTTTGGGATTAGCCATCTGCAAGCAACTTGTAAGTTTGATGGGAGGAGAAATTGGCGTAGAAAGTCGGTTGGGGAAAGGATCTAAGTTTTGGTTTGAAATAACTCTCGCCAAGCAACTTTACCCGATTTCCTCAGAAGGCGATCGCAAAGCCAACGCTCAGGGCGAACGCGAACTTTTGCGGAATCGACGCTTGTTAGTAGTAGATGATAATGCCACTAATCGCAAAATCATCCACCATCAAGCTATCCGTTGGGGGATGCTGGTGGATCAAGCTGCTTCGGCTACTACTGCCCTCAAAGTTATTCAGGAAGCCGCCAAGCAAAAAAATCTTTATGACGTTGCTGTGATTGATATGCAGATGCCAGAAATAGATGGCATGACTTTAGGAGAGCAAATTAAGGCAAATTCAGCGATCGCTGGGCTACCTTTGATTATGCTTACTTCTACTAATCAACGGGATGAAATTCAACGGGCGCTAAAAATCGGATTTGCGGCTTATTTGGTCAAACCTGTGAAGCCGTCCCGACTCCTCGATACCATCATGACTATCTTAGGAACGCAGGCGGAACAAGAGGAGACAGAAGTCAGAAGTCAGGAGTCAGGAGTCAGGAGTCAGAATTCAGAATTCAGAATTCAGGAGTTAGGGAAAAATTACGAAAACAACAGGAATTATCATTCTCCTGACTCGCCCAGACTTAGAATTATTTTAGCTGAAGATAATCTGGTGAATCAGAAAGTTGCTTTGAAGCAACTCCAAAGTCTGGGTTATAGCGCTGATGTCGCTGGTAATGGGAAAGAAGTTTTGCAGTTATTGGAAAAAATTCCCTACGATTTAATTCTGATGGATTGCCAAATGCCAGTTCTTGACGGTTTAGAAACCACAAAAGAAATTCATCGTTGGCAAGAAAGCAGCTTTGCTAGTGGTTATCGCCCTGTAGTAATTGCGATGACAGCTAATGCCATGAAAGAAGATCAACAAATGTGTCTAGATGCCGGAATGGACGACTATCTGAGCAAGCCAGTAATTAAAGAAAAATTGGCGGCGGCGCTAGAGCGTTGGGGAAGTGTGATATTCACGGCAAAAGAAACAGCTGCCACAGAGCAGACAGTTTCTACAACAGATGCAGGTTCAGTTGACCTCCCAATTGATTGGGAACGTTTGCATCAACTCTCAGAAAACAACCTAGAATTTGAATTAGAACTACTGCAAATATTTGTTGAAGATATTGAACCTCGTCTAGAGGTAGTTAAAATAGCGATCGCAGCTTATGACTTTCAAGAACTAGCGCTCCAAGCCCATCAAATTAAAGGTGCTAGTGCCAATATGGGAGCTACAACCATGCAATTGGCGGCAGAAAAATTAGAAAAATTCGCTCGTAACCAAGAACGTCGAGGTACTACCAACTTCATCTCAGAATTAGAAGAGTTTATTAAACGCATCCAAGAATTTTTAATCAAGACTCCTAACTCCTGTACAGACGCGATTAATCGCGTCTCTCCTAACTCCTGTACAGACGCGATTAATCGCGTCTCTCCTAACTCCTGTACAGACGCGATTAATCGCGTCTCTCCTAACTCCTAACTCCTAACTCCCCACTCCCCACTCCCTTCATAAATAACTTTACTAATAAATAAACAGTAACGATTATCAACTGTTGGCTCATAACTCAACTTGTCAGCAATGGCAGACATGATTTTTAAACCACGACCACGGTCTTGCTCATTCTCCTCAAATTCAGATGTTTGCCGCAATTTATGCTGTAAGTCAAAGGGTTTACCTTGAGACCAGATGCGAATTTCTATATATTTATCTAACCGCACAGCTTCCATCTCAATAGGAGTTTCAATAGGTAAATTTTTGTGAGCATGTTCAACAATGTTAGTAAAGCCTTCCATCAAAAGTGTTTGACATTGCCACCAAATTTGTTTATCAAGAATAGGTGGTTGATTCATCTGCTCGAACCAAGATAATACTTGAGGCAACGCTGTCAGGTCTGTGTTGACTTTTAGATAAATTTTATTTTTCACTTCTTAACCAATAAAATATTTTGAGATGATCATATTCGGTAATTAATTTATTTATAGGACTTACGCAAACAATAGCCAAAACCCCGATTTTCCAGTAGGGGCAATTCATGAATTGCCCCTACCGCGTGTAGTTTTGCGTAAGTCCTAATTTAATTTGAGTATTTTCACTATACATTTCAAACTAAATTGCATATAAGTTAAATTAAAGCAACTATTTACGTATCATTTTACTTAATAAACTGTAATCTATGTTTAAAATTCTGGTTATTGATGATGACCCGATAGTGCGAACAGTACTGAAAAGAACACTCCAAAATCAGGGCTATGATACTAGTATCGCTAGGAATGGCGAGGAAGGAATTGCACAAGCACAATTATTACATCCGGCTCTGATTATCTGTGACTGGATGATGTCCCAGCTAGATGGGCTAGAAGTTTGTCGTCGAATTAGAGCAGATCCAGAATTGACAACTACTTTTTTTATTCTATTGACTGCTAGGGGAGCAGCTCCAGGAGAGGAGGAAGATAGAGTTAAGGGACTTGACGCTGGAGCAGATGAGTTTATCTCTAAACCAATAGAGATGAATGAATTGAAAGCACGGGTAAGAGCAGGATTAAGGTTACACCAGCTGAATCAGGATTTGCAAAGTCAAAAGCAAGCTTTGGAGACACTCAATCGGGATTTGCAAACCCAAAAGCAAATTTTGGAAGCAGAATTGGCTGAGGCAGCTGATTATGTGCGATCGCTTCTACCTTCACCGCTTGTAGGAGCAGTAACTACAGAAAGTCTGTTTATTCCTTCAGCACAGTTAGGGGGTGATTGCTTCGATCATCATTGGATTGACGAGGATCATTTGGCGATTTATTTGTTGGATGTATCAGGACATGGGGTGGGTTCAGCCCTCCTATCTGTATCTGTTCTTAATGTTTTGCGATCGCAATCTCTACCGAATACTAACTTTTGTCAACCAAGTGAAGTCCTCAAAGCCCTAAATCACGCCTTCCAAATGACAAAGCACGGTGATAAATACTTCACAATCTGGTATGGAGTTTATCACCGCCTTAAACGTCAACTCATTTATGCCAACGCCGGACATCCACCAGCTTTACTGTTATCTAAGACCTCTACAACAAACATCCAAATTAAACAGCTAAGTTCTTTAGATTTACCAATTGGCTTTTTACCTGATGTGCAATTTGAGGATGCTGTTTTAGAGGTCGAAGAAAACAGCACTTTATATATCTTTAGTGATGGTGCTTATGAAATTAAGCAGTCAGATGGGAAAATTTGGGGTATTGATGCTTTCATTGACCTACTAACCGAATATAGCCAGAAAGATACATATAAGCTAAATCAACTATTAGCGAAGATTCTCGCCTTAAATGCTCAAGATAATCTTGATGATGATTTATCTTTGGTAAAAATTAACTTTGGTTAGTATAGTCAAATGTGCATATTGAATTTTCTGTTGTCTTGCACCTTATTGTGTTGTCCATATTTGGCGCTTGAATTCATCTTGGTCAGCAAAGGTCTTAAAAATTCTATCCATTTTAGTCAGTTCAAACAACATCCTGACTTGATCGCTGATCGAACAGACAAAAAGTTTACCATTAGCAGTTCGGACTATTTGCATTGCTGATACTAAAGCACCTAAACCAGAGCTATCAATAAAGTTTACTTCTTTCATGTCAATCAACAAAATATCGGCTCCATTGGCCACAATGTTGCTAACTTCACGACGTAGTTCATTACCTCTAATACCATCTAAAATTCCAGATAATTCTAGTACTGTTACACTCAACTTCATGGGTTTATTTTCCGATTATTTAACTTGAAAAATATATATTTCTATTTTGGCATTGTTCTAATGTAAACCGCCATACATCGGTTCTCAATTGCATAAAAAACTCCATCCCCTTGTGGGTGGAGTTTTTAGTCAACTGTAGCTATTTAGCAGCTTAGGGAAGTGCGTTTCATTTTCAATGCTAGTGCGATCGCTGCCAGCACACCAAGAACAGCATTAGGTTCTGGAACTGAAACCTGATTATCCACAGTTCCTGTTTTGTTAATATCTACCAACATTTTTCCAGCATTGTCACTATAAAAAATATCATTCACAGCTAAGAACAAAAACTTCGCCGTGGTGGGAATCGTAAGTGTCGTCTCACCGAAGATACCAAAAACACCATCAAAGAATGTTTGTTGACCGCAGGTTCTGTTAGTGTCACTCAAGCTCGCACCACTGCACATATAAGCATTTTTGTCAGAGTCAAAGGTAGAGTCTGGCAAGGCGGTAGAATCAAACAAAGTATTAGACGTCCAGGTGTTCTGAGTGTAGCTATATTGGTTGGCGTCTTGCTGATTGAGGGCTACATCATCAACCACACGTTTTTCAGAAGATATATCAAGAAGCTGGTCTGAGGTACTGAATACCCCGATCATGTCGCTCCTTTGACCTGGATTCCAAACACTCGTGTTAAATATACCAGAAGTATTCAGGCTGATGGAGTCGCCACCTTTCAAACCCAAATCTGCTAGAGATATGGCTTTAGTGTTACCAGCAACAGTATTCACACCTTGATAATAAGTTGCGTCAGCGTAGGTTCTCAAAAAAGTGTCTGTAGCATCGATTGTTAGAGATGCGGCTTGAGCTTTGTTAACGGTAGAAAAGGCTCCTAGTCCTACTAGACTAGAAACCATTAAAGCACCCAGAAATTTTTTCATATTCTTGCATTGATTGTGTGTAAATCTATCTTAAGCAATAAATTATGGGTATAGTATAAATTTACACAATATCTCAGTGAGTTTTAGATAGATTTTATCGGAAAATTTCGGGATACTAAAGTATTTTTACTTGTAAGAAGTAAACTATTTTTTACCTTTTGTCCAAAGTCCAATTCTTGATGAAGTGTACTCTTAACAGGCGAACTAGAAAGACTTTTAAAACATCCTCTTAAGTCTCTTTTGGAGGCTGCCAAACAGATGCACGGATGATAGCCCACAAAAGTAACAAGTTATAGATAGCCCATGCACCATTGATTAGGTGAACTAAAGGATTATTTAGATGATCAATTGCAAAGCGGTAAAGACTCCAAAATATTCCGATAATAGTGAGGATAAAGATAATTAGTTGAGGCCAGACTAGTTGGAGATAGACTCCAGATTGTCGCTGCTTAGGTGTTACTTGGAATTTGACGTTGCCCCCAAAAAACACACTTAATACGGCTTGGATAAATAAGGGAAATAAAGCGATCGCATATTGCTCTGTTCGCCAAAGTTCTCTAGGTGAAATGCCCCAAGCAGCTGTGAGAAAAGTCAAGCGGTTGATAATAAAAGCTGGGAGAAAGTGTAGAGCGAAATCAGTCCCGTAGGTTCTAACTGGAACAATGTCTGTGAAGAAATAGATGATTGGGCAAGAAATAAAAACCAGAGTCGCAAAACCAGAGAAATAGCTATACATCGTCTGAAAATAGTGCAATCTTTGCCAAAAGGTTAGCCCTGGTTTTGTGAGCGGATTTTCTCTCCGTAAGACTTGAATAGTTCCTTGTGCCCAGCGTAGCCTCTGTTTCAGAGTAGAACTCAGGTCTTCTGGCGCTAAACCTTCTGCCAAAAGTTCATGGTGATAAATAGATTTCCAGCCAGCACTATGTAGACGCATGGCTGTATTCATATCTTCCGTAATGCTATTACTGGATATCCCACCAACTAAATCAAATTCATTTAAACTTTTTTCATCTTTGGCAAATTCCTCAGCAAAATTTTGCAGTCCGACACTAACTAATGCTTCACGCTTCAGGATTGCATTTGTGCCCGTATAGAAGGCGGCATTCATCCCATCTTTCCCCTGTTGGAGTGGCCCATAAAATAAATGTGCTTGATGCCCAAACGGATCGCCTGGAGGAATGTTATGAAAATCTTGGGGTGTCTGTACAAAAGCAATTTTATTCTGCTGATATTTACCTGTGAAAAGATTATAGGTATAGAAATAAGGCAGAACTCGCTTGAGAAATTGTGGTTTGGGAATATGGTCAGCATCTAGGGTAAGAATAAACTCTGCTGAAGTTTCTCCAGAAAAAATCGCGTAATTGAGATTACCCGCTTTAGCGTGGTGGGGTACACCAGCTAGTTTCGGACGAGCAATATAGCGAAAACGAGCAAGTTCAACTAGTTCTAGTTCTTTCTTGCTAATAGCTTCTTCTAAGGCTTTGCGTTCGGTAATTAAGCGATCGCTTATACTTTGATCAGCCGGAGATAACCACAGTATAAGCGATCGCAGACTTTGCACAAATTCGGTAACTGGTTCTGATGATGATGTTTGCAGCCATTGTTCTGCGGCTTGAGTATTAGGTGTCAGATTTTCTAGTTGCTTTAGGCGCTCCAACAAATAAGAGTGTTCTGCATCAATCCGCTCCGCTTCTTGTTGTAGTAGTGGTGACTGCAAATCCTGAATACACAATCTTTCTGTCATCGCTCGCATATCAGCCGAGTTTCCATCATCTAGCACATAAACCCGTAACTTTGTTGGTGGGTAATTCATCGCCAGAGCAGCTTTGGCAGTTTCTTCGACAATTTCTGGTGGTTCGTTGTAGCATGTTACAAACACATCTACTGTTGGCCAGTCCGAACTGGGTAGATGTGGGGTCATTTGGTCGAGAGACTTAATCTGTCGGACTAAAGGACGCCACAACCCAATTACAAACATCACACTGCCAAAATAACTATAAATTTCTGCTATTAGCAAAGGAATCGAGAGCCAGAGCGCATCAAAATTGATGGAATGAGTAATGCGCCATTGCAAATACCAGATCCCAAAAATTAAATTTATTTCTGCCAGGTAGCGAAATAACAGCGTTCTTTTTTTGAGTAACGAGCGGCTGTTACCAGAAAAGTTTGAGGAATGATCGCTAATAAAAACTGAAGTCATATTAGACAATTTTGGATTTTAGATTATATTCCAATACGCTTGGGTTAAGGTTAGCACTCTTTGTCAAAGTCAATTTTTTTAACAAACCGCAAAGGACGCGTTCGCGTAGCGTCTCGTAGAGAAGGACGCGAAGGAAGAGAAGGAAGAGAAGTTAAAAGGGCGGTTAGAAACCGCGTCTACACGAGACTTTACCGACCGACCTGGGTTAAGAATCCTTGATTTTGTATTAGTCCACGAACGCGAACAGCGTCTCCAAGAGAAGGTTTTCCCTCTCCTTACTAAGGAGAGGGACAGGTTTTGCGTAGCAGAACCAGGGTGAGGTTTTTCAAGATTTTTGGGTAATTCGATGACTTGTGTATACACCGTAGCTGAATATGGGACGGGTGCGGACACTCATCCCACAAGAAAATTTGGGATGTCAATTTGTAACTTTTGTACCACTTCCTAACGTAGTATTTTCGCTACCTGAAACCCAGTAAGTTCCAGAACTATCAGAAGTTAACTTGGTTCGTTGTCTAGCAGTATTAGGTAAACCTCGCCCAGAATCTCCTTGAGCAACAGCCTGCCACCAAGGAGATTTCATGGTGGTAGTCGGACGAATTAGGGGTTGTCGATTCGTCACTTCGGATAGCAAAGATTGCAAAATCATACTGTTGGTGCTACTGGTGAAACCAACTGCCGTTTTACCCGTGGTTTCATAAAAGCCTTCATAAAATCCAACTAATGGATTATATAAATCAGTCGTTCCTTGCAGTAACTCTTGAGTGTACTTGTTTTCTGGAAGCAAGGCATGATAGGCAAAAGCTACTGCTGTACTTACTAATCGCCCTTTTGGTACTAGTTTACCGTCATCTCCTAAAGCCACCCAAGATTCACCCTCTCCAGTAATTGTACTGTGAACAGTGTAAGGTTTACGATCAATCAAAGTGGTGGCTGAGGCTGTGAAGATTCCGGTGCGACGGTAACGTTCAGCTTGCGCCTGAAAAATTGGTTCAAAGAGCGATCGCATTTGTGGATCTAGTCCAAACTCTAGTGCATAGAGTAAGAAAGGATTGCTAACTGTATATTGGTTAACTTTGGAGTTAGTATCTGTGCGATGGCGTTGAGTTGGGACTTTCACTCCTTCTACTAAGGCAGTTTGATATTCACCGCCAACAGCAGAATGCTCAACATTAAATCCCCATAATTGAAAACCACGAGCTGCATATTCCTCATAACCCAAGCGGGTTTCCGGGTTGACGCGGGTAAGAAGTCGCCCATCTTGATCTTTGATGACAGTGGCACTGGAAAGAATACCTTCACGCACCACACGCAAGTATGACCAATCCAGCACAATTTTATCGACGGCAGCCGTGTATTCTGGATGACAGGTTTTTAAATTGTAAAGCGCTGTCAGCATTCTACCTAAATCTAAAGCTGACCAACCGGTTCCTTCTGGGGCTGGATTTCCACCATAATCTATTGGTTGTAGCGATCGCGTATCATAACCCCGACTCGGCAATTCACCAGCAAATAACGGTAACTTTGTTAAAGCTGCTAAAAGCTGTCGGGTGCGCCCGTCAAATTCTTTTGGCGTAATTATATCGAGCGATCGCACTGCATGGAGTGTTGCGAGATAATCTCCCAATCCCCAGAAGGTTGCGCCTTTGAAATCACTGCGATCGTCGATCAGCCCACTCTTAGAATGATAATTTGCTTGAAAGTATCCCCAAGCCGCATCTGCATAACGCCGTTCAATAATCGTCAGTGGTCGATCTAGTTTCAGGTTAGATGATGATTTAGGACTATCCACTGGTGGAATCGGTGCAACCGTGACTTCTATGACTTTAGTAGAAGTGTTTGCAGGGGTTGCGATCGGAGGTGTAGCAGGTGTAGCAGTAGAATTTGCAGGTGTTGCAGGAGAAGCATTTTCACTAGGCTTACCACTAGACACACTTGCAGAAGTGGAAGCAATTAAAGGGTGATTTCCCCTAGCTTTATAGTATAAAATCTCTAAAATTAACCCATTAGTATTACCTGTTAAAGCTTTATTGGGTTGTTTTGATTCTTCATAGATACCAGCATAATAACCGCTATCATCAGGACTGCGAAGATCCTTAACTGCATCAAAAACTTTTTGGGCATAGGCATTATCTGGAAAAAGATAGCGCCAGCCAAAAGCTGCTTTTGTGCTGATGCTGCGAAACTGTGGATAAGCTTTATTGGCATCCGTGATTGTTGCCCAGCTTGCACCGTTAGCGTAGACGGTGTTGTAAAGAAAATAAGGTGTTTGGTCAATATTATCTTCTGTAACGGCAGTTAACTGGCCTGTGGTATCAAAACGCCGTTTTTGCACATCTAAGACTCTGGCAGCAAAATCAGCTAACTCACCTTGCAAGCCAAATTCAATCCCCTCAAGAATATAAGACTCACTCACAACATAATTATTCGCATTGGTGCTTTGAAAGTCACGGGTATCAACGGGAATTTGCACACCATTAATTTCGACTAACTTAAATGGTTCTAAAGAAATAGCTTTGGGTGCAGAGAAACCCCAAAGTTGATAACCCCTAGCGGCGTATTCTTCATAGCCGAGTCGTCCTTCTTGCACCAGTAACGTTTTCTTGTCCGGGAGAACAGTAGCGCCAAAAAGTTGTCCATCTTTGAGCGATCGCGCTACTTGCCACTTTGCTACAATTCCTTTGAGCCAATCATTATATTGAGGATGACAGGTGCGGATCACATCAAACGCAGCCAGTATTCGCCCGACATCCAAAGCAGACCAACCAAGACCCCGCTCAACCGGATTATTATTATAATCAACCATCTGTGCGGTGGCTGTGTTATAGACTTTATTGGGTAAGGTATCTTCAAATAACTTCAGGCTATTGAGAGTCGTCAAAAACTTATTCAGGCGATTATCAAAGTCTGCTTGGTCAGTAAGATTCAACCAGCGTGCAGCATTCAATGCCATCAGATAATTCCCCATATCCCAGAGTGTACCCGAAGGATAACCCCCAGTAGAATTGCTAAATCCCGTTGTTGGCTGATAATTTTTGACAAAATACTGCCAAGCACCACGAGCGTAAGTTTGTTCTTCAGGTGTCAGGGGAACTGTAATATTGCTACAGCTATTGGATTGGGATAAAACTGGCGTCGGGATGTAGAACAACAATTGCAGAAATGTTCCAATTAGGAATAATGCAATCCATCTCAACAGCTTTTGTTGAGGGGGTTTATATATCATATTGCAAACAATGAGTTAGGAGCGTTATAGCCCGTCTGTACAGTTATAATTCATAAATCAAGCTTTTATCAGGTCTATTCTTTTCGTAATGGCTTTATCGATTCAGTCGAGTAGCGCCAGCGAACAACATCAAATCGCGTACTTATGAGAGATTTTTTTAGGGAACTCCAAAAAATAAATTATTCTATCTTGTGGGATGGGCATCTTGCCCGTCCTTGGTGATTAGCGGGCTTTTCGGCCCGCACCACAAGAAATTTTTGGATATTTTTTTATTTGGAAGTCCCTTATGAGTCAAGCCGACTACCAGGGTTCAGAGTATAGGTTTTCTCACTAAGTAGGTAGGCACAAATTAACCTAACTATGTAACAAAATGTAAAACCGCCAAAGTCCTTGTGATTGCTTCGTTACACTCCGTTTCACTCGCAATGACATACTTATAAATTTTCCCACCCACCTACTTACTGTACGAATCATGTTTAAGGCAAATATCCTCATCTTGTAGGTTGGGTGGAGGCTTTGCGTAACCCAACATCCTGAGAATCAGTGAGTTGCAAAAAAAATTGTAGGTTGGGTGGAGGCTTTGCGTAACCCAACATCCTGAGAATCAGTTGGGTTACGCTCCGCTCCACCCAACCTACGTCTACGTCTGATTGCCAATGCTCAATTTCAGGGAAAGTCAGCAGAGATCAGTCTTGATTTTGATTATGAGCTACCAATCCTTTGTACACCTTATGAACTTTTAGGATGGCTGGGAAATCGTGAAATTGTCGCCAAAGCGTAGTCTAACAAAACGTTGGAGCAGACGTAGCAAAATAGTCAGTGATGATCCCAAGGCAATCTCTGTAGCAGGGTCAATAAATCTGATCAATAGAAGGCGCGATCGCTCATACTAAATGATAGACACCTTCGACCATAGGAGCCGTCTATGTTGCTAGAAGAATTGAAAGAGCAGGTCTTCAAATTATCACCGAGCGATCGCCTTGCACTGGTGAGCGCTATCATTGAGTCGTTGCAAGATACGCCAATTTCTCAGCCTGAGCGCTCTGGCGCAATTAGACGGATGCGAGGCTTGTTAAAAACAGATCAGCCAGCACCGACTGATGAAGAAGTGGCTGCAATGTTAGAAAAGCGACCGGTGGACAAGTATCTCTAGTGAAAGTTTTAATTGATACCAATATTGCAAACTCTCAAATTCAAAACAGATGTGATTTTGCTTACTACATCTTTTGCCATTCTTGGATTATGAGTTGATGCACACCTTGGACATTGGGCTATTTGGGTAACGAGATTTTGTTGTTATGCTTAAATTATGAGAGCAAGTAGCTAAATTTAGATTGGCGGTTTGTAACGTGGATGTTCTAATTGAGTCAACAAGAGGTTTTGAGAAGGATCTTGCTAAGTTAAGCGAAGATGAGAAAGCAACAGCGATTCAAAAAATTAACGATCGCGCTAGCCTCTTCCCAACTCAAAAAGCTGATGTTTATCGTCAGTTGCGTCGTCTTCCTCTACTGTCAAATATTAATGGTTACGAATCTTCGCTGTATACGCTACGGGTTTCTCAAAAGCTAAGGGTGATTTTGGCAGTTGACGAAGATCCAATCTTTGGACAAGTTATTTTTACTCTTTTTCGAGTAGTCAAACGCGATGACCTCGATAAAGCATATAAAGGTGTAGCAGAATCTTTGTATCAAGAGCTAGGTAGAAACCTTCGACCATAGGAGCCGTCTATGTTGCTAGAAGAATTGAAAGAGCAGGTCTTCAAACTACCACCGAGCGATCGCCTTGCACTGGTGAGCGCTATCATTGAGTCGTTGCAAGATACGCCAATTTCTCAGCCTGAGCGCTCTGGCGCAATTATACGGATGCGAGGCTTGTTAAAAACAGATCAGCCGGCACCGACTGATAAAGAAGTGGCTGCAATGTTAGAAGAGCGACGGGTGGACAAGTATCTCCAGTGAAAGTTTTAATTGATACCAATATTGTCCTAGATTTCCTGTTGCAGCGATCGCCATTTTTCCAGGACGCGGAACTGTTGTTTCAGGAGATTGATTCTGGTCGTGTCGTTGGATATGTCACAGCGACAACACTTACAGATATTTTTTATATTTCCCGAAGACACACTCGCAGCATTGAGCAAGCACGCCAAGCAGTTTCAGAAACGCTAACTGCTATGGTAATTTGTGCCGTTAATCGAGCCGTCTTGGAATCAGCGTTCGGATCTGGTTTAGCTGATTTTGAAGATGCCATTCAAATCGCTTGTGCTATTGCTGAAGGGTTAGACGCTATTTTGACACGCGATACGCAAGGTTTTTTGAGTTCATCCGTACCCGTTTTGTCAATTCATCAGTTGTTACAGCCGTTAGGGGCGCAAGATAGCGAGTAGTCTGAATTCTGAATTCTGAATTCTGACTCCTGAATTCTGACTCCTGACTCCTGACTCCTTCTCATAATTTCTGCCCCGCGTAAATCGATCGCACTTCGCCATTACGCCGGATGATAGCTTCGCCATTACTAACATCTACTAGTGTCCAACCGCTTGAGCCAATACTTTCACCCATATTAACGCGGCGAGTCACGCCATCAATTTTAAACAAAGCCGCAGATTTTTTGCCCAATTCTAGCAATCCCTCTAAGGTATCACTAGGAGCATCCGCGATCGCAGTTGCCGGAAATACTTGTTCCTGGGTAATAGTTGGTTCTGACTCTGGTGCCAGTGCAGCCCGTAATGGAACTACTGGTAATGCTGGTAGAGGCTTGGGTGTTTGCCGCACGGTAATCGGTGCAGTTTTCCCAGCCACACGTTGAAATCCGGCTTGTACAGCCGCAGCAAAGTTGGCGGTTACAGGTTTGGCAGCTTCTTGCACTGAATTCAGAGCCGTTTTTACAACATCCGGTTGAGATCCCTTTAAGGCATTGGCAACTTGTGGTAAAAGTGTCGGACTACCAGGAATAACCGGGAACGCGTAACGCAGTGGCGACGGCGCTTGATAAACGGGGACGTAGATACGCTCAACAAAATTTCCAGAACGGTTAGGGGCTGGTGAAAATGCTGGTAGATTACCAGTTATTCGCTCGTTCCCAAGGGTTATTTGGTTACTATTTGCCCGATTGGAGAATTCTGGTTTTTGATTGCTTTTTCCTTCTTGCTTGTCTATAACTGCTAGCGCTTCCAGCATATAGTCAACTAACTCTGCCTCAATTTCTGTTTTTACAGGCAACTGTGGCTGTACTTGGGGCACTAGAAGAACTGATTCAGGCAATTTGGCATTTAAAAGATATATAACTCCAGACTCTATCAGGTAGATAGTACCAGCGATCGCCACGCCTAAAGTTGTTCCCACAATCAGTAGTTTGCCCAAAGTCCGACTACTTTTTTGACGCTTTCTACTAACTGATTTAACAGTACTTAAGTGCTTGCGGTTATCTGGAACAACTGACTGTACTGCTTGCTTTGATGTGGGTATCGTAACTGTTTGCAGAGGCACGTATTCTGGAGGCGACTGACTTTGAGCTTGGGGGGAAACTCCCGCAGCAGACTGCGATTTGTTCTGACTACTGCGCCTAACGGTTTGAAAAGGCAGATTACCACTAACATCTAGAATGTAGTCGATATCGCCAAAGAGTTCATCCATTAGTCCATCAGCATAGTTTTCTATCGACCAAGGCTCGTTGGCGATTAAGTCTTCTGATGGTTCCGGTACTATGAGACGAGGACGGGTGCTGGCTTCTTGTAACATAGATGTTTTATCTTTGTTGCGAGGACGGAGAAACGCCGCCCCTACTGCCTGGAAATTAGGATTATCGAACAGAATTCAGGAGTCAGGAGTCAGAATTCAGAATGAATTCTGTATGACTGGCGGATGAATAACCTCTTTTTAGACCCCCACCAAATCGTAGATTTGGTGGTGCAACAATTCAGTGGCGGATCTCTCTTACAAAGTTGCTCCTCTTGGGGAGACCCCAAGACCGCACTTTGCGCTGAATCCCCGACTGAAAGATTGCTTAATTCTGAATTCTGAATTCTGGATTCTGAATTCTTCTTCAATAATCAAACATTCAATCCCCCGTCCGATTAAGACGAGTTGATTGAACGTTGGTATTAAACTCAACTTTCATCGGGAGATTGCTGATAATGGCAGTACAAAGATTTATGTCATCTATCATACCAATCTCCTTCCCTACTACTATACTCAGTCTTTATCAACTTTGTGTAAAGCTAACGCTGGAAACTTAGACTGGCTCTTGTTTCTACCCAATTCTAAATATAATAATAAGGCATTTATATCGGCTGGGTTTACACCACCAATACGTGCTGCTTGACCAAGAGTGAGTGGTTTTACGTGAGTTAGCTTTTCCCGTGCCTCTTTGGAGAGAGTATCAATTGTTGTGTAGTCTAAATCCCCAGGTAAGTGGCGGTGCGCTTGACGGGCAATTTGGTCAATCTGATTTTGTTGTCTAGCGAGATAGCCGGAATATTTAATGTCAATTTCTGCGCCTTCTTTCTCAACGCGGTTCAGGTTGGGGTTTCCCAGTCCGAATCTGTCCAGGTCAACGTAATGGAATCCCGGACGCCGCAGTAATTCATTCAGGGTAATAGAACCTTTAATTAATTGCTGCTTATCAGATGCGATCGCTATGCCAATTTCATCATGTTCTTTGACGCGTGTAACTTGCAATCTTTCTTTTTCTGTGGTAATATTTGCTTGTTTTTGGGTAAATAGATCCCAACGGCGATCGCTAATTAAACCAATTTCCCGTCCCAAGGGTGTCAGCCGTTGGTCAGCATTATCAGAACGCAACAGCAATCGATACTCAGACCTACTGGTAAGCATCCGGTAAGGTTCCCGCAGGTCTTTTGTACACAAGTCATCAAGTAGCGTCCCAATGTAACTTTGCTCACGGGCAAACACAATCATTTCTTGAGAGCGAACAAATCGAGCCGCGTTAATTCCCGCCACCAGCCCTTGAGCTGCGGCTTCTTCATAACCTGTCGTGCCGTTAATCTGCCCAGCACAAAACAGCCCCGCAATCTTCTTAGTCATCAGTGTGGGATAACACTGAGTTGCTGGTAAGTAGTCATACTCCACAGCATAAGCCGGACGCAGCATCACACATTTTTCTAAGCCGGGGAGAGTCCGCAACATCTGCAATTGCAAATTTTCTGGTAAACCTGTAGAAAACCCTTGAATATATAGTTCGGGTATATCTCTTCCTTCCGGTTCAATAAAAATTTGATGGCTTTCCTTATCAGCAAAGCGCACAATCTTATCTTCAATACTGGGACAATAACGCGGGCCTTTGGCTTCCACCCAACCGCCATAGACGGGCGAAAGGTGCAAATTCTCCCGAATTAGGCGATGGGTTTCGGCAGTTGTGCGCGTGATGTAGCAAGGCAATTGTTCCCGTTCTACCCACACATCTGGGTCAAAACTAAACCAGCGTACATCTTCATCCCCAGGCTGGATCAGCATTTTACTATAATCTACCGATCGCTTGTCAACCCGTGCGGGAGTTCCAGTTTTCAGCCTTCCGGTTTCAAACCCTAGGCGATTGAGAGTTTGTGTCAATCCCTCAGCCGCAAATTCCCCAGCGCGTCCGGCTGGCATTGATTTGTTACCAACCCAAATTTTCCCTCCCAAGAAGGTGCCAGTTGTCAAGATAACTGCTTTACATTGGAACCCTACACCAAAATAAGTTTCAACGCCGATGACTTCACCATTAGCGCCCAGCACCAAATCTGTGGTCATACTTTCGCGGATTGTCAAGTTTTCTTGGTTCTCAACAATACTTTTCATCACTGCTGCGTATTCGCGCTTGTCCGTCTGGGCGCGTAATGCCCAAACAGCCGGACCTCGTGAAGAGTTGAGGATACGTTTTTGTAAGTAAGTGCGGTCTGCTACTTTCCCAATTTCGCCGCCGAGTGCATCTACCTCATGAGTCAACTGAGATTTCGCCGGACCACCCACTGCGGGGTTGCAAGGTTGCCAAGCGATTCTATCTAAATTGAGCGTCAATAGCAAGGTACGACAACCGAGGCGGGCAGAGGCGAGAGCTGCTTCGCAACCGGAGTGACCTGCACCGACGACTATGACATCAAAAGCGTCTTGAAATTCAACAGAATTGTGCATGGTCATACTTACAGGATCGGCAAGCTTAGAGTTCTTTTCAATTTTAACTGTTCCAGTGGTTTCCTGGAGGTATCTTTTTGATAATCAAGTTATCAAATTTACTAGTACTCAATTAGAGACAAGTTTCCTTTTTCAACTTGAGTAATAGGTAAAAAATCTTATCTTTTTGAAGAATTGTGGCAATGTTCCGGTTTATCTATCACAGGTATTTTTTAGATGGTTAGCTATCAACAGAAATGGATTTATTACGGATATATATTAGATATCTTGCAAAAGTTATATATAACCATATCTAGTTGCAAAAAAAATGTAGGTTGGGTGGAGGCTTTGCGTAACCCAACATCCTGATAATGAAGTCGGAAGTCGGAAGTCGGAAGTCGGAAGTACAGTTTTGTAACGGGGATAAAGACTCATTGCCACAAAACTTAAAGCATTGCGTGAAGCACGGGGTTTTAAACCCAACATCCTGATAATCAGTTGGGTTGCGCTCCGCTCCACCCAACCTACGTCTACTTTTACAAAAGATTTTAGCCTAAGCTGAACCGGATTGATTTTTATTCTTGAATCAATTAGTCAACTATTTAAAAATGAAACTCACCATCAGAAAGAAAAGAAATATTACTAGACTTATCAGAAAGATAACTTTCATCACTATAGTTATATTAATGATTTTTACATTAGTAGCTAGTAATGAAATTACCCACAACCAATTGAGTATAACTGCTCAACCATTAAACCAATGCTTGAGTACTGATTTATTACCTTGTACAGATCCTTCTCAAGAGACAAGATTACAACCGTTCATTCCCAACCCAGAATTAAATAATCAACAGCGTTTTTTATCTGCGATCGCAAAGAAGTTACCGACAATTCCCCAGCCGGGTACTTATGAATATATTTTGCTACGTGCCTATGGCGCAGTCTTTGTAAATCAAGATGTCGGAATTAAATTACCGCTAAAAGATATCTTCGCAAATGAACAAGAAACCCAAGAATTTCAATCTAGTTTAACAATGGTTCATGTTGATGGCACTAACGACTGTTATTTACAAAAATCGGCGGCTGATGCTTTAAATAAAGCGCGAATCCAGCAACATATCCCGCTAAAATCTGGTTATGGCTCTGGTGATTGTACTCGCACTTTCAATACTAATTTAAGATTTTGGCACAAATATGCTAATGATAAAATTTTAGCAAAAGTTCAACAGGGTCAAGAAACAAGAATCCTCGGTTTGGTTGCACCTCCTGGAACTTCACAACATCTCTGGGGATTAGCAATTGATTTACGCGTATCTAATAAAGAACAGATAAAAGCTCTGAATGAAAATGGTTGGTTTCAAACTGTAGAAAATGATGTCCCACATTGGACTTATGTAGGTTTATCTAAAGAAAATTTACTTCTGTTTGGTTTTAACAAAAAAATTGTCCGAGGCATTACTTATTGGATTACCCCACTTTAATTGTTAGATAGCATGAAAACTTGGGAATACTAACCGAAAATATGTATTGTCAGGGATTTAACTATGCCAAACGAAGCTGCTAACCAGGAACAAACTTTCCTGATGGATTTATTAAAAGCAATTTATCAAAATCAGGAAATATATCCACTTCTGCAACATAACTTAAGCAAACTCAATGATAATTTAGCTTTAAGGTTGCGAAAATGGGTAAGCGATCGCTTTGCTCAAGAACCTGCCAAAGCGATTAATATAGCCAGAGTCGTTGTCAAACTGAGTACCATTATTCAAGGGTTTGAGCAAGGGAACCCTGCAAGTAATTTAGAAATTGCAGTTGCTGGTTATGAAACAGTTTTACAAGTCTGTACCCGTGAGGCTTTTCCCAGAGAATGGGATATCGTCCAGCAAGCTTTGGTAACTGCTTACCAGCAACGCCAGCAAATTTTTTCCAGAAACATTGCAGAACTCCGGGAGCAAACTGTCCAAACCCAGAGTCAAATCAATACATTAACTGAAAAGTTACAGCAGGAATTAGAACAAGCAAAGTTGCAAATCAATGATTTAACAACAGTAATTACACAATTAGAACAGAAAAAAGGTAATTCTGAATCAAGAACAGAAATAACGTCTTTAATAGCTGAGTTTAAAGACTTAAAGCAGCGTCAGGTTTGTGTAGAGCAGTTTACTACTACAGCTAACGGTTCACCTAAGACTGAGCAGTTTAACACAGCTATTTTCTATGATATTGAGAACTTAACAATGGGTAGAAATAATCCCAACTTAAATTTTTCTTTGAAAGAAATTCAAACAAATCTCGAAAAGACTACTCTAGTTAATAAAATTGCTATCCAATGCGCTTATGCTGACTGGAGTGATTCTCGATTAAGGCTACTCAAGAATGAGATTCAAGAACTTGGCATTGAAGCAATTCAAATTTTTGATTATAGTCACAAACGGAATGCAGCAGACATGCAACTAGCTATTGATGTCATGGAATTAGCTCAGAATCGTCCGACACTGCAAGTTTTTGTAATTGTATCAGGTGATGGTGCATTTGCTGCTTTAGCTAAAAAGCTGCATGAATATGGAAAAACTGTAATTGGATGTGCTTACGAAGGACAAATTAATCGTATTCTTAAGTCGGTTTGCGATCGTTTTATACCTATACCTGCTCCTCATATTCAAATCCCCACACCCCCCCGCCTAGTTTGACACCTTTAAATAATTCGTAATTCGTAATAGAGCCTCCGGCACGCTACGCGAACGTAATTCGTAATTCGTAATTAAGTTTTGCAAGAATTTTCCCCCTTCCCTTGTAGGGAAGGGGGTTAGGGGGTTAGGTTTTTTGTGGCTTTTCTATATAACGTGAAAAGTCAGTTGATTATGGAGTTGTCTTTGAGGATGTCGCCGTGCTTTTGCGAGTAGTGCGTTTGCTTTTGCGAAGACCACCCGCCATTTCATATTCACTGCTATCTGTGCCGTAAGTAAATGCAATTCCAATTAGCATTTTATCAGTGAGATCAGTTAAAGTTTTTTCTAATTCATCCATGTTGGTTTTAGAAGAGTCAATTACAGATAGAGCAGTATTATAAGCATCAATGTTGATGCGTAATTGCTGACTAATTTTGGTGATGTTTTGTATGTTGCGAGTATCTCCAAAATCCATATCAGGATTAATTGCTCTGAGTCCAGCAAGTCTTAATTCCGCTTTTTCTAGAGCGCGGTATGTACGTTTTTGACGAGGCATATATATATTCTTTTGATTGTCTTCTAGAGCTAGTTTGGCTTATTAAAGCCAGATTTTGGTTCAGTAGAATCCACACAAACTAGTAGCGAGTGTAATATTTACCTCAGCAATATTAACTAAAAGAATTCAGGAGTCAGAATACCCTACCTTATATCTTGCACCAGGCGACTGGAAGTCGCGGCTACACAGGCGAAACCCACCTCCGTGGGTTAAAAAGTTTTGATTTTCTCTTAGTCCACGGAGGTGGACTTCGTTTGTATAGCCGCGATTTCTAATCGCCAGGGTTAGGGTGGGGTAAAACCTTGGTGAATCAGCTATTTCAGACTTGTGTACTTCGCCAACTTAAAATCTGCTGTAATAAGAAAAAATCGTGACTTTAAGAAAAAAATCACGACTTTAAGAAAAAAATCACGACTTTAAGAAAAAAATCATGATTTTAAGAAAAAAATCATGATTTTAAGGAAAAAATCACGATTTTAAGGAAAAAATCACGATTATAAGACGCAAAGCTTAGATATAAGACGCAATAGGTTGAAAAAGCGACGTTGGGGGGTCTAAAATCGGAAATATTCAGATAAATCTCAATTTTTTAACTTAATTGCCATAATGCATAGCCAGACTACGAAACTTAAAAGTACATGAGCTTAGAACTAAAGCTGTGTGTTAATAAGTAAAGACGATATATATAGTCAGAGTAGCAGATGGAACCTTTAACTACTGCGGCGATCGCGATCGGCTCTATAATTGCCACTAAAGCCTTAGAAAAAACTGGCGAAAGTACAGCGAAGCTGAACCCCTCTACAACGAAGCCTTGGAGATGTATAGGCGGCTGTTTGATGGCGACCATCCCGATGTGGCTAGTAGCTTAAACAATTTAGCTTTACTCTACAAAAGTCAAGAGCGGTACAGCGAAGCCGAACCCCTCTACATCCAAGCCTTGGCAATGTGCGATCGCATTTTAGGAGTTAATCATCCTTTCACTGCAAAAATTCGAGAAAATCTAGCAATCCTGCAACGCCAGTCTACTCCTCGTGCCATCTGGATGGGTTGGTTAGTCCAGTTAGTCCAAATCTTAAGAGCGATATTAATTCTACCGTTTTCCCGGCTGTGGCGATCGCTTAAACGACTAATTCGTAATTAAAACATTGGTTTTGCGCGTAGGCGTAACCCGTCGTAGCGATCGCTTTTCTCTCATCAATATAAATGCGTAGGCGTAACCCGTCATAGCGATCGCTTATACTGCGACTGGTGGAAGATAACTGAGGGTCATCTGTCACCCACCAAAGAAATGCATGGGTATCCAGTAAAACTCTCATCGCTAAACTAGATTAGAACTGTCAAAATCATTTAAGATATCTTCTGGTAAAGGCTCGTTAAAATCTGGTGCGATGATAACTTTACCTTTATCCAATCCAGGAATTCGAGGTAAAGCTGTATCTGTGAGAGCGACTAGGCGTGCAACTGGAATCCCTTTCTCAGCAATCACGACTTCTTCCCCAAGTAATACCTGACTCAGCAATTCAGAAAACTTGGCAGTTACTTCAGAAACATTGACGGTGATAGTCATTTGCCCAGGTAATTGTTAATTCCTAATATTTCTTAGGATAACACTCGCTATAATCGCATTTTTTAGTCTTGTGGCGATGACCTGATTATTAGACAAGCAGCTTGTCGTCAAGCGATGTCTACGATGGGCTGTTCGGTGACGCTTTTCATCAACAACAGCGCGATCAACTCACTCTACCGTAGGCGATCGCCTTTTACAATTGGAGTGTTAATTGTATTTACGTCTATGAACTTTCCTCCCCAACTCCAACAAAAGATTGAAAAATGGGTAAGCAGTCAGGGAATTTCGACTGAGCAGTTTGTTTTGCAAGCTATTGCAGAAAAAATTGACACGCTGAGTCAGCAAGTCACTGAAGAAGATACTCAACAAAACTCCGAGATAACCAATGTACTGCCCCTTAACCAATCAAACATTTATCGAAAAGAAGGGATTTTAGTTGTAGAGGCAGAATTACCACAAAACTTTGATGTTAATGCCTTTATAGATGAGTTGAAAGAAGAACGCATTCAGGATCAAATAGCTTAATGAAAGTCTTGTTTGATTGTTTTTTGGCGTAGCCAGAAGAATTAATTACTATGTCGCTCCATGACCCATATTCATTTTTGTTTCCTCTATATGCTACTATACAAATAGGTCGTGAAACAAAGAAAACAATATGAGAACGTCATATCAATACCGATTAAAACCTACAAAAGAGCAAATAAAAATAATCGATAACACATTAGATATGTTGCGCTATCAATATAATTATCTGCTGGGTCAAAGGTTTGAATGGTTTGAGCAAAATCGTTGTTCTATTGATAGATGTTCACTTGTTGTTTGTCATATTCCAGAGTTAAAAGATAAGCCTAATCGTTTTAGTCAGCAAGCAACTCTGACCCAACTTAAAAAGGACAGGACTTGGTACAAAGGCATTCACTCTCAAGTGTTACAAGAAGTACCCAAAAAAGTTGAGATAGCTTTTGACCGTTGGCTCAAAGGTGACAACACTGGCAAGCGTAGTGGTAAGCCAAGATTCAAAGCCAAGGGACAATACAAGACTTTCACCTATCCACAATTCAAAAGGGAGCATTTTCAAAACGATAAAATAACATTGTCAAAAATAGGTATAGTTAAAGTAATTGTTCATCGTCAAATACCTGACGGGTTCGATATTAAAACGGTATCAGTTACAAAAAAAGCAGATGGCTATTATGTCACATTAAGCCTTGACGATAAGACTGTACCGACGGTTAAGCCAGATTTTAAACCAGAAAACATTGCTGGAATTGATGTGGGTCTTATTGATTTTTACGTAACTTCCGAGAATGAACGTATTTCAGCACCTAAGTTTTTACGCAAAGCTGAAAGGAAGTTAAAATCAGCACAACGCAAAGTTTCTCGTAGAAAAAAAGGCTCAAACCGTCGGAAGAAAGCAATTAAAAGTCTCGCCAAACAACACAAAAAAGTTGCTGATACCAGAAAGGACTTTCACTTTAAAACTGCCAATCATCTACTGAAAAAGTATGATGTTATCGCAGTAGAAAAACTAAATATTAAAGGACTCGCTAAAACACGGCTAGCTAAAAGTATAAATGATGCTGGATGGGGGCAATTTATTTCAATACTAACAGTCAAAGCCGAAAACGCTGGGCTGAAAGTAGTTGCTATAAATCCAAACGCTACTAGCCTTGAATGTTCTAGTTGTGGTCAAAAGGTCAAAAAGCCGCTATCTCAAAGAATGCATAACTGTCCTAGTTGTCTAACAAGTTTATGTAGAGATTTGAACGCGGCGATAAACATAAAGAATCGTGGGGCGCACGATCTTAAAGCTCAAATTATGTCCTCAATGAGGAGTCTTTGAGTTGCTGCAACTGACCTGTATTCAGGCAGTGTAGGTACGTCACTATCCCAGGAGATTAAATTATGGTTCAGATTCGCTATGGTGGACAGAACGGCCAACAGTATGAACTTGCGATCAGTAACGAACACCTTGTAGTGCGTACCGAAAACCGCAGTACTCTTGTTGGTGGAAGAGCCTTTGAAGCCGCCCCTGTGTCACCCACAGCTCGTAGCATCCTCAATCAATTTGAGCTAACAACGCGGTTTCGGCAAGCGGGTGTAGAAATTCTCCAAGCAAAAGTTCCGACTCAGGGTGTGGCTTTGCGCGATCGCGCCCGTGAAATTCTCAACCAAGAGCCGGAAGTGCAATTTGCCGGACGTGTTCTTGTCGATCCAATATCCAGACAACCTGTAGTTTACACCGAAAACCTCTTCGTTAAATTCAATAACGAAGAAGAGTCAACAGTCTGCCAAGAGATATTAGGACGTTACGGCTTAACAATTAAACGCCAACTTGAATACGCACAAAATGCTTACTTTGTCAATGCACCAGCAAATACTGGTATAGCCATCTTTGACATCGCCGAGAGACTTCTAAATGAGCAATCAGTAGAACTGTGCCATCCTGAACTAGCGCGTGAATCACGCCAACGTCAGGTTTTCTCGCAGCAGTGGCACTTAAAGCAAATAACAATTAATGCTAAAGTAATTAACGCCCATGCCAACGTTGAGGCAGCTTGGAAGTTAAGCGATGGCACAGGGGCGATTATTGCAATTATCGACGACGGTATGGATCTTGAGCATGAAGAGTTCCGGTCTTCTGGAAAAATTGTTGCCCCGCGTGATGTTACACGTAAAACTAACAATCCCAGACCGGGAAACGACGATAACCACGGGACGGGCTGTGCCGGAGTAGCTTGTGCAAACGGAAATTTTGGGGCATCTGGTGTGGCGCCGGGTGCAAAGCTGATGCCGATTCGTTTAGCTTCGGCGCTGGGGTCACAGGATGAAGCGGATGCTTTTATTTGGGCGGCTGAAAATGGTGCTGATATCATTTCTTGTAGCTGGGGGCCAGCAGATGGGGTTTGGTTTGAGCCAAACGATCCTGCACACAACCAGAAAATACCTCTGCCTGACTCTACACGACTTGCGATAGATTTTGCCATCAATAAAGGACGCAACGGCAAAGGCTGTGTAATTTTATTCGCGGCTGGCAATGGTAACGAAAGCGTGGATAATGATGGCTACGCCAGCTACCAAAAGGTGATTGCTGTGGCAGCTTGTAACGATTTTGGCACGAGAAGCGCTTACAGTGATTTTGGTCAGGCGGTGTGGTGCGCCTTCCCCAGTAATAATGGCGACAGTTCTCAAACCACTGGAATTTGGACAACCGATCGCTCTGGTGTACTGGGTTATAATTCGGGTAATCGGAATCTGGGTGAAGCCGCAGGTAACTACACAAATGAATTTGGCGGAACTTCCAGTTCTTGTCCAGGTGCAGCCGGTGTAGCAGCCTTGATTATTGCCAGAAATCCCAATCTGCGTTGGGATGAAGTACGAGACATTATTAAACGCTCCAGCGATCGCATTGATCCATCTGGAGGTAAATATGATAAAAATGGTCGCAGCCCCTTCTACGGTTACGGTCGGATGAATGCTCTCAAAGCTGTAGAATTGGCCAATCCAGATCAAACTTCGCCCATTAGCATTTTCAAAGCAGTGCAAGATATTCCGATTAACGATTTGCAGATATCGACATTATCGCTAGCGATCGCTAATACCAGCCTGATGAAATCCATCAAAGTTAATGTAGACATCGAGCATACTTTTATTGGGGATCTTGTAGTTACTCTCCTTCCCCCAGTGCAAATAGGCGTACTTCCGATCATTCTGCACGATCGCCAGGGCGGAGCTACAGATAATATTAAAACAACCTATGACGAGGTAAATACCCTTAAACTTGCTGCCTTTAAAGGTAAAACTCCCCAAGGAACCTGGACTCTGGAAGTTGCAGATAAAGCTGACGCAGATACAGGAAAGATTCGCAGCTTGATCATTGAAATTGGATTTTAAGCCAATACAGTTTAGTTACAGCCTTTTTCATCTATTTAAACAACCATTTTAAAATCTCCTTTTTAGCCTCTGGCTGGAAATGCTCCTCATAGCGGTGCCAATACGGTTCGGATAAGGTTTTTTGATGACACGCCGCTAATCGCAAAGACGCGATAAATCGCCGTCTTTACAATAATCAGCCCTTTGTAGAGACGGCGATTTATCGCGTCTCTTGCCTTAACCGAACCGTATTGATTGCGGTGCCGCAAGTAATATCATGTCCGCCAAATTAAAAGAACCCCACCCCCAACCCCTCCCCGCCTGCGGGGAGGGGAGCTAAAGCGCAGCTTTGGCGGGGTGGGGTTCCGGGTATTATGCTTAATTGCCCGGACATGATATTAGCTGTCACACCACCCAAAGTTGAGTAAAACGTTCAGCCGTCCATCCAACAATATCTGATACCTGGCCATCACCAATTTCTACAATCCGCTTAGTACCATCTCTACGCTCTATTACATCCACAGAAAAAAACTGATTTCTAATCCGCTTGGCACACTCAGAAACAATCTCTGGAATTTCTTCATCTGGTAAAGCGGCAAAAGGTTTACCATATACGACAAAGTAACGCCTCTCGGTTTCAGACACAAAATCTTCAATCCGCCGCACACAAATACCTCCCTCAATACTGCCCCGAAACTTCTGCATCTGGGCAACCACTGTTTTGATTTCCGAAGGTTTATTAATCAACGAACCAACTGAGGTTTTGAGAGACTTAACATAATCTTTGATAAAAAATCCATTCCAGCCAAGCCGATTCAATTCACTCTCTAAATCATCATCGACGGAATAAAATTTAGTCTCTGGAGTTAAATCAGTAATCAGGGGATACCAGTTTATCAGATAGTGTGCGGCTAGATACTCAGCCTTAGAAGTTAAGAGACTTGCCCCTGTATTCTCTACAACACTAACTAATAACTCATAATCTCCGGGCGAGAGCATCCAACCCCGATAGACCACTTTTGAATCAGGAGTAGGGACTGGGATAATCTTTGATGAATCAGATCCCAGCGACTCCAAAGAAATAACGGAAGTTGCAAAGCCAGCATTTTGCATACAAGCAACTTGCTCCAAGTATGCTGCATCCGCTTTCTTAGGATTGAAGTAATCACTAGGAAAAAGAAATCTCACAATATTTGGATTGAATATAGAGCTAATTACTAATTCTAATGGGACTTCAAAAAAATCAAATCACCAGTAAATCATAATGATAATCATCGCGTAGCATAACGCACCACCTCGAATTTTAGATGCGTTAGGACGAATATAGCGTTTCCTAATCATACAAGCTACATCATAGCCCCCTCCTCGCTTGCGGGGAGGGGGTTGGGGGTGGGGTTCAGTACCTACTCAAGCCAGAACCGTTATATCCGTAACGATTCCCAATCCAAAATCTAAAATCTAAAATCCAAAATGGTATTAGCTTTGAGTTACAGCCTCTTTCGCCAAGAACTTCTCTAATTCTGTCAGCGCATCAGCATCAACCTTAGTTTGCATTGGGCAGAACTTCGGGCCACACATCGAACAAAACTCAGCAGTTTTATAGATATCTGCTGGTAAAGTTTCATCGTGATATTCCTTAGCTCTTTCTGGGTCGAGTGATAATTCAAACTGACGGTTCCAATCGAAGTTGTAACGCGCCTTAGAAAGTTCATCGTCTCTATCCCTTGCACCAGGGCGATGTCTGGCAATATCAGCCGCATGAGCTGCTATTTTATAGGCAATCAACCCATTCCTGACATCTTCGGCATTTGGTAGACCCAAATGTTCTTTGGGTGTTACATAACACAGCATTGCAGTACCGTACCATCCAGCCATCGCTGCTCCAATGGCTGAAGTGATGTGGTCATAACCAGGAGCAATATCTGTCACCAATGGCCCCAAAACATAGAAAGGTGCTTCAGAACACTCTTCCATCTGCTTACGGACGTTGAACTCAATTTGATCCATTGGCACATGTCCAGGCCCTTCCACCATCACCTGTATATTATCTTCCCAGGCTTTGCGAGTTAACTGTCCAAGGGTTTTCAATTCAGCTAATTGTGCTTCATCTGAGGCATCATGGGTGCAGCCAGGACGCAGGGAATCTCCTAAACTGAAGGAGACATCATATTTTTTGAAAATCTCAATAATGTCTTGAAAGTGGGTATAAAGCGGGTTTTGTTTGTGGTGATGTAGCATCCACCGCGCCAAAATACCGCCACCGCGAGAGACAATACCAGTGATGCGGTTTCTCACCAAGGGCAAATGCTCAATTAAAATCCCTGCGTGGATAGTTTGATAGTCTACTCCTTGCTGGGCGTGCTTTTCAATGATATGGAGAAAGTCATCAGCAGTCAGGTTCTCGATTGTGCCGTGGACACTTTCTAAAGCTTGGTAAACGGGTACTGTACCAATGGGAACCGGCGAAGCTTTAATAATGGCGGTGCGAATTTCATCCAAGTTACCGCCACCTGTGGACAAATCCATCACGGTATCAGCACCATACTTCACCGCCAGATTCAGCTTATCAACTTCTTCCTGAAGATTAGAAGAGTTGGGAGAAGCGCCGATATTAGCATTTACCTTACATTTGGAGGCGATGCCAATAGCCATCGGCTCTAAATTAGTGTGATTAATATTAGCCGGAATAATCATTCGTCCCCGCGCCACTTCGTCACGAATGAGATCAGCAGGGAGATTTTCGCGTTGGGCGACGTAGTGCATTTCTTCGGTGATAACACCTTGGCGGGCGTAGTGCATTTGAGATACATTACCCTGCCCACGCCGTTTAGCAACCCATTCTGTCCGCATATTATAATTCCTCAATAAACAGCTTCCCTCCGCTGGTATTACCCAGACTCAGGTGTTAAGGGTGTGATCTCAGCCTGGTTATATAGGCACCCCTAGCATGGATGTAGTGTATCACCTTGCTTATGGTTGCGAGCAAGGGTGTTAAAAATTTATGCTGTTTTTTCGGAGTCTGGCGATGTCTACGACGGGCTGCGCCTACGCTGTTTCTGTTGAATAATGTCTAATATCGCCTTGTGGATTTCCTCTGGAGTCATTGATGCGGGGTAAGTCGCAGAGGGAGGTTTTGCCGTCAAACGATCTGCAAATGCGTAAAAAGCCTCTTGATCATCTTGGTGTGCAATGACGTAGGCGCGTAATTCTGCCTTGCTCATAGCATCAAAGTTTGGTTTACTCATGGATATTCCCAGTTGCCATCACGACTAATCAGAACTTCTATATCTTCTCCAGCCAAGATGAATATTTTTCCAGTGCGCTCATCCAGACGCACCATGTAAATTGGTTTGTAGGTACTTGTCAATAATTGACACAGGTAGACACATTTTAGGGCTTGTGGTGCTGTTGGAAGGATAACCACTCCTTTGATATAAAAGCTTATCTATATTTTATAGTAATTTAATGGTAGCCAAAGCGATACCATAATCTGTTAATTTTGCTATTGGCGTGCAAACATCTTGGGTTTATCAAGCTGTAACTCGAACATCAGTAGAAAAAGATTGTTCGCAATACTTTCTTATTAGGGCTTGGGCATTTTCTCGTCGGTTTCCTGTAAATAAATTACATACTACTTCTTCAGATTGAGAGTAAAGATGTAATAATCCAAAATCTTTCACTCGTGAATAAAGTAAGGGAACTGCTGCAAGAGCGAGTAAAGTTGCTTTTTTGCGATCGCGCTCTCTTGTTTCAGGATAATCATGATATGAAGATTGAAAATCCACTACTAAACAAGGCTTATAGTCAGAATTAGTTATCAGAGCGTCTACACTGGAGCTAAAGAAAAATTTTCTTAGTTCGATATCAAGGTTGCTGTCTAGTTCACAAAATTGGCATAAGCTAACCTGTGTATGAATTTTATAATTTTCATCTACGCAGGTTTGCAAAAACTCTAGCATCCTTTCTTCGTATGAATTAACCAGTCTTTTGGATTTAATAACCATTGAATTTCTCGATAATAATTTTAACAAAATATGTAACCACTTCTTCTAAAAGTTCATTAGAAACTACAGAGAATTGACCTGTATATGGAAATAGTCTATCTTCATAAAGATACAAGGCCATTTTATATTTTCTCAAGAAGCTTTCAAATTCATACAAATTATTTCCTTGATGGGTCCCATCAATATTATCCATTAAAGAAAAGCTAAATTCTTCATTATCATCTTCAGTATATTGCTGAGGTAATCTGTCTATAGAAATTTTGTAGTGCTGAACTAATTGTCTAAAAGCAAAAGTCATCCCAGGTCTAACCCAGACAAATTTTGAGTTAATACCAAGTCCATTTAAATATTTCCAAGTTTGGTCTTCAACTACATCAATTGCCTCATTCCTTGCATCAGCAATATTTATATTTATAATATGCTGTTTTAGTATTGTCTTAGGAATAGAAATACATAAATTATCCTGTCTTTGAGCTAAAACAAGTTGATAACGTTTAGCTCCTTTTCCAGGATTCTTAAGTCGATATCCTATATATTGAGAAGTTCGCTTCTCTTCAAACTTGTCATAAAAACCAAGTTTCTCTAGCATACTAATAGCTAAAGACAGCAAATCTTCCCCGCCTTCAATCACCTGGATATTTGTTGAAACCAAACGGGGAACGCCGTTTTCTACCTCAAATCGCTGGATGACATCGTATATAATTTTTGACATGAATTAATTCCCAAAAACCTTGGCTAAGGTTCATGGAAATAGTCTAACGCTTATTCTTCAATAATCCAATAGTCTTAGATAAGATTTTTAGATTTTCTGGGAAGTGCTTATTCTCCCTATAGCTGGATGGTTATACTAAAGGCGATCGCACCCCTCGCACCCCTGACACCGTTCAGCCAAAAGCTTTTAACCACCAGTTACTATGGAGCGATCGCCTTGACTTTGGACGTTGGCTCATCCGAAAATTACCCAAAAAATTAACAGTCGCTATTTCCTGCATCATAGCGATCGGTTTGCAGGAAATAGCGACTATTATTAATGTGCGCTCCTAAACTGGCGTATAAAGCTTTCTCAAATTCAGGATATTGAGTACAGATATTTCAGCAAGTAGGTACAGCTACTTTCGCGTGTTTGTTAACGTAGTCCACAAATAATTGCTTCAGCCGGGGACTAACGCCAGCGTGTTCAAAGAATCCAAAACCCAGATTCCTCGCTTTTGCTAAGGTTTCCTCTAGTGTTAATCCTTCCTGGATAGCGATACTTAAGAGGGCAATTCCAGTTGATCGCATCCCGGCTGCACAATGCACAACTGCTGGTTTCGGGATTTGTTCTAGTATCGTCAGGATTTTGGTAATTAATTCTTCATTCAAATTTTTTAAATCCACCTTGAGTGGAACATTCTTATAATACAGCCCCAAAGCTTCCGCTACTTTTTGCTCATCCTGGGAAAATCCTAATTCATCAGGCGATCGCAGATTCAGAACCGACTTAAAACCTTCTTGGATAGCTTGCTCAAGCTGTTTTGGTATAACTTGTCCTGTGGTTGTCAAATTTTCGTTAATCTGTATGGCGTTGATCACATTCACTCCTTTTGACTTTCTAGTGTCTTCCAGCTGGGTAAATACTCTAAGATAGCAAGCTTTGAGAAGATATTCAAATAAACACGGCAAAATTAGCTAAATATCAAACGATATTGCTTGATTACTTCAAAATTTGCCTTTTGAAGTTAGTTATTTTGTTGCTTTATCCATAATAAACATATTTCCGATAGACTTACCGTAGTTTAGAAATAAATAAATTATTTTTTATTTGAATAAAGATGTCAAGCTAAGTAATTAGGACTTACGCATTGACAGACATAACCAAATGTGAATTACCTCTCGTTACAAGGCTCTGCCTTGTAATGCTCTTGTGGGAGGGCTGCTGCATCCTGTCAAACTGGGAGGCAGCAGCCCTCCGAGTGATCACATTCCCAGTCTCCGACTGGGAACGAGGCAGGGCAAGACTTTTATCTGAATAAGCTTGATATGCACATAATACTTAATTTGTAAAGTGCGTAAGTCCTAGTAATAAAAAGTTTGGCGTTGTTTTTATGACCAAGCGAAAAAGTCCTAATTGCTACCATGCAGACTAGGGATTAGTGATGCAGTAATGCACACCTCGACCCTAACAGTGTCAACTTAGCAATCACTAATTCAGCAAATCAGGTTCTTCGCGCACAATCCGGTCGTAAAGTGGCTGAAAGCTGAACCACCCACTTGTATGTGACCCCACTTGAGTTTGTGTTAAACGGGCTGTTTCGTGTTTGATAGTAGTAGGTCTACCCGCAGCTTCTGCCAGCAGTTGGGCTTGACACGATCGCTCTAAACTAATGTACCAAAAGGCAGCTTCATCTACTGTATGTCCCACAGTTAAAATGCTATGATTACGTAATATTATGGCTTTTTTTGACCCCAAGGCTTGCGCCAGTCGCTCACCTTCAGAAGTTTCTAAAACAACACCGGTGAAATCGTCAAATAGGGCATGGTCTTCGTAAAAAGCACAAGAATCTTGAGTTAAGGGGTCAAGGAGACGACCTAAACTAGACCAGGCTTTACCATAAAGTGAATGGGCGTGAGCCGCCGCGATCACATCAGGTCGAGCTTGATGAATCTGAGAATGGATGGCGAAAGCAGCTCGATTTACCTGAGCATCGCCTTTAAGCACCTCACCTTCTCTGTTAACCAAGAGCAGGTCAGAAACTCGGATATGACCGAAGTATGTCCCGAATGGATTGACCCAGAAATGGTCTGTAAACTCCGGATCACGAGCCGTAATGTGGCCTGCAATTCCCTCGCTGAACCCAAACTTACCAAACAGGCGAAAAGCAGCAGCTAGGCGTTGCTTACGGTGCAGGCGTTCGTCTTCAACTCGCTCGAATACGGGGGGTTGTGGTCTATCGTACTTGGGCATGTTCTTTTTCTTCTTCTTTACAAGGAGCGTTGGAATATCCAGAACGAAAGCATTTGACGCTCTGAGATTCTCTTATGAACTGGTGATGTAACACGCAGCCAGTATCATTACCTAGAAGATAGATGGATACAGATGCGCTCTGGGACGTGGTTTTGACGGCGTGGACGCTAATTTCACGCACTGTTGCTACAAAGGATCGTAATTCCTGGCTTTCAATAAACCATTGGCCTTCTGGCAATGGTTCCAAGATAGTATAGTTCGTCATCTATATTCCTCGGTTTGGGAGGCGACTAATATTAAAATAATTCGTAATTCGTAATTCGTAATTCGTAATTAAGTTTTGTGACGAGGATTTCAATTAGGCTTCAATTCGCGCTGGCAATTGATAGCAGGGGACTTAAACCCCCAAACTTTGCTAATAGTAATTTTTTGATCTTTGCTGACAATAGTACTAGTACCGCTTCTCTACGAGACGCTATGCGAACGCGTAATTCGTAATTCGTAATTGCTTATTAAACCCGAAGAACCCCACCCCCGCCAAAGCTATGCTTTGTCTCCCCTCCCGAAGAGCGGGGAGTGGCTGGGGGTGGGGTGTATTGACTGTGGTTAACATAACTAATTATGCGGACATGATATTACCTGTTGTTAGCCACCATCCCCCGATAAATTTAGCTGTCCATAGACATTGATATTAAATGTAAATTGAATATCGATATGGTTGCTGATATATCCTGGGGGCAAAGGTGCAAAAGGTGCAGCTCGCTGTATAGCCTTGAGCGCCGCTTGATCAGTGAGGCTGAATCCAGAGGTTTGGGCGAGCTGGAGATTGCTTAGTTGCCCGGAACGGTTAATAGTGAAGTTAAGCACCGTTCGCCGGGAAGACTGGCTCACTTCTGGTAGCCACTGCTGCTTGACTTGTTGCTGTAGTTGCTTTAAGTAAGAGGTGATATCTATATTTTGACTGCTGGCATCAATACCAGAGGTAGCTTGGCGATCGCGGTTGGAATTAGGTAAGCTTGCCAGATAATCACCGCTAAAATTTTGACTAGATACACCCACAGTACCACCCAGCAAGCTTGCTGCACCTGTTTTCCGAGATGACTGAGCTATATACGGTGTTCGCCCACTTAATCTAGTTCCCGACTGGCCGCCTAACTTCTTAGGTTTGGGCGCTGGTGATATAGTTGCAGGTGCCGCAGCTGGGCTCGTCGTAGACATCGCTGTTTTTCGCGGTAGAGTTGGTAGTAGTCTGGTATTAGGCGCTACTGCAATTTTCTTAGGCTTGGGTGCCTGTGGTATAGTTGCAGGTGCGATCGCTGTTTTTCGCGGTAGGGCTGGTGGTATAATTGCAGGCGCGATCGCTGTTTTTCGCGGTAGCGCTGGTGGTATAATTGCAGGCGCGATCGCTGTTTTTCGCGGTAGGGCTGGTGGTATAGTTGCAGGCGCGATCGCTGTTTTTCGCGGTAGGGCTGGTGGTATAGTTGCAGGCGCGATCGCTGTTTTTCGCGGTAGGGCTGGTGGTATAATTGCAGGCGCGATCGCTGTTGGTTCTGGTTTAAGTGCTGGTGGTATAATTGCAGGCGCGATCGCTGTTGGCTGTGGTTTAAGTGCTGGTGGTATAGTTGCAGGCGCGATCGCTGTTTTTCGCGGTAGGGCTGGTGGTATAATTGCAGGCGCGATCGCTGTTTTTCGCGGTAGGGCTGGTGGTATAATTGCAGGCGCGATCGCTGTTGGCTGTGGTTTAAGTGCTGGTGGTATAGTT
>NZ_JBALBY010000058.1:0-23574 GCF_036919575.1 Nostoc sp.
TTGGCGCTTTCGGATAGATGATGCGAGAATTAAACTTTCACGAATCTATCCAACCCATCAAAACTAATGACATAGACTACTAGTAGTCTGTCAAGCTTAAATTGATGGGTAGTGCGAGCATCTTGCTCGCGTCGTGAGCGAGACGCTCACACTACCAACCCGTCAAAATGAATTTGACAGAACACTAGTACAGTACGGCGTAAATAAGTCACCCATTCCAAATCAATGAAACACTTATGCTGTATACCTGTTTGAATTTTGAATTTTGAATTTTGAATTCCGCCTTGCGGTACTAGTCAGAATAACATCAAAAATAGTGCCAAAGGAGTTAGGCTTCTTTGGCACGCTTTGTTTATAAGCTATTTATATAGTTTAATTAGGTATATCTTCTATCGCCCTATCCTCGGTTTTTAATCAAGGTTACTTGCACAATTTGTATTGCTATCTCATTAGAAACACCTAATGCTTGATATAAATCATTTAAGAAGTTTTTTTCTTCTTCAGGTTCAACGCCTTCAGCTAGAACTAAATCGGTGGCTACTGCAAAAGCTGCTTCTCGCAAGTCTTGAGATAGAGAATCTTTTGCTGCATTAAATAAAGCATTAAAATCATCACCCCGGAAAATGTCCAAGATTTTTTCAAACAGTCTGTTCATCATTTCATCAGGATAACTTTCAAAAAGTTTCATCCGGGATAGCACAGAAGTGATAGAATTTGCTTGCTTAACAGAAAGATAACCGTCTGAGGCTATTGCCATCAAGATAATGACAGCAAAAGCTTCCTCTGGATTGAGTGCTGCTTGAGTTTGGCTTTCTGTACCCAACACAGCGTCGAATAGACCCATTGTAGTAACTCCTTGCTTAGGGTCTCAATAGCGCTACAGTTACCTGTGTGTTTGGTGGATTTCCAGGTAGGCTGCAACGCTGTGAGACTTTCATGCTTTAGTGTTCCCAGGATTTCGTCACGGCGAACACTCGCACCCAATGGTTTTTGGCAATAACGACATTGCCATCTGTAAACTTAGCGTTCTCCTGTCTTTTCTATTGTTTCAATTACCGCTAAACCTATACCAGAAGCTGCTATTAACAGTACTCCTGATATCAAGTAGGCGTTTGTTAGCATTCGTAGAGCTTCATCGAAAAAAATATAGGTGGTCATTGCTTCACCTTTGGAAATTTGTGCTGCTAGTACTTTTTATTTCTCCACACCCCGATAGGTGAATTTCGCTGAGAAAGTGCTAGCAATTGCATCTTAACAAAACTTTAGCTCTTTCAGAACCCCGCTCAAACTTTTTCTTTCTGAAGATTTGATGAACTTTACAAAAAAGAGCATTAGGCATTGCGTGTTACATCCAAACGAAAATCGCGTCTGGATACAATGCGTTAGTATCCAGACGCGATACCTGGGGCGGGCTATACTTACGCAAATATGGTAGCATTTAACTTTTTGAACGGATAAAATTCCTTGTTTGAATTAGCAATCAGAGATTAGGAATTAGGATTAAAATAATCCTTTCTCAGTCCTCAATTCCCAACTTGCTGTGGTGAAGATAGGGAATCCTGGACGCGACCAGTTAAAATACGGTAAGCCTGCCAACTTACCGTTGATTAATCCTAGACAACGCGCAATACGGTTCGGATAAGGTTTTTTAATGACACGCCGCTTATCGCAAAGACGCGATAAATCGCCGTCTTTACAATAATCAGTCCTCTGTCTTGACGGCGATTTATCGCGTCTCTTGCCTTATTGTTTATATAAAGAGCAAATAAATTTATTTATGGGGATTTCAATTTTGAATTTTGTCCTTTAAAAACGATTCTTACAGAACAAAAATAAGTGAATAATCGTGATCTAAACCACAACTATCCACTCAAAGTTTACTAAATCCGATTTACTAGAAAAAACCCAATTAGATTATTGGCACTTGGGGAAGTTCAAACCAATTAACGTGACTCAGTTCCCTGATTGGGGCTACCTGCGATCGCATCTTCTCCTGGTGCTTCTGGTGTAGCAGTGGGTTTAGCATCACTCTTTTCAGCATCGCCAGTTTTGCGGATACCTTCCTCGATGGGGGTTTGGTAGCCACCAGAAGCGGTAGGCGTAGTTTCTTGATTATTAGATTTTTGTTTTTGTTCTTCAGCCATGACTATATTCCTAATCATCTATTGTTAGTATTATCTTAAGAAAATTCGGGTGTGAGTACATCTATCCAGAATCTAGTTATAGCTGATTCGCCCCTCTATCGGAAGTATTGTTTAGTACTACTCATGTCTGCTGACAAAAATCCATAAATATAGAATTTGTTAACCTAAGAACGCTTGCTGCCATTAAGGGAGAACTTGGAACGGCTTTGATGTCCAAGATGCTTTTGAAGTTGCTTTATTAATAGTTGCGGGGAAATGGCAAATGATCTGAGTGGATGTGAGTGAATAATATGGTGTGATGATTGTGAGACAAACTATCAGAGTGTAATTCATGAACCACAGCAATCTATCGTTACCATCTGGGTGTGTCCTTCGCAAAGCCACCTCTGCGGATAAGTGGTCGATTCGATTGCTGGTGTTCTGGGCGAAACTCGACCCAACCCAATTAAATTGGCAGCAATTTTGGGTAATTGAATGCGATGCCTACCGTGGGCAAAGCCTACGCAATCTGGCAGCTTGTGGACAGCTACGTAATTTCTCAGGGGCACAAGAACTTGGTAGTTTGGTCGTTGTATCAGCTTGGAGAGGTCGCGGTTTGGCTACTTTGCTAATCCAGCATTTGATTAATACAGCAACACAACCACTTTATCTTGAATGTTTAGGTGAACGACTGGCGCAATTTTACAGTCGCTTTGGCTTTGTGCCAATATCCTTTGAAGACTTGCCACAATTTCCCAAGATAAGTGGCAAGTCTTCGCTCAAGGGGAAATTTAGATTCTCGCAGTTAGCTAAAAAGCTGCTCAAAGTTCCTGTGGTGTTTATGGAATATCGAGGTAATTCGTAATTCGTAATTCGTAATTAAGATATGAAGAACAGGGGTGGATAAGTTAAAACACATCTAATTTGCTCAAATTTTCTCAATATCTTGTGGGGTGGGCATCTTGCCCGCCCTGATTATGCAAATTGAATGCCGATTAGCTTACAAACTGTTTTCAATCCTTTACCTAAATCGGAGGTTTAGTAAAAATCGTTAGTAAGACAGGCCCTAGTAAATAGTGGTGATTCAAACACAATAGCCCAGCAGAGGAGCCAAGAAGTTGACGTTGATTAGGGCTGTAGAGTCTAATTCCACGGGGAGAGACTGGCAATAATTGAGGTTCTGTCTCTTTTTTAGAAGTAATGTCAACTAAATAAAAGCGTCCACCGGGAGAAAGTACCCGTGCTATCTCACTAACTACCTGTTTAGGTTCCAAATAGTGCAAGAAGCTGATAGTACTGAAAACGGCATCAAATTGACCATCAGCAAAGGGAAGAGACTCAGCTTTGCCCTCGATATAAATTAAACGTGGACGGTGGCGGTTGCTCTGTCTTGCTACTCGCAACATATTCGCAGATAAATCCAATCCGGTGCCTTGCATATCGGGAAACTGAGTGGCAAGGCGCTCAAGTAAGCGTCCAGTACCACAGCCGATATCAAGTACATTTGCTGACTCTGGTAAATCGACGTACTCCAGCAATCGTTTGTGAACGGCTCGATAAAACACTGAAGGAAAGAGCCAGTCGTAACTTGATGCCCAGGCGTCAAAAAGTAGCTTTTTGTTACTGAAAAAGTTATCAGTCATCAGTTTTCGCAGCTTCCTTAAAGCTTGATGCTTTTTTAGCTTAAACGAAAAGAAGCCCTGAAAGGGAGTGTGTGGAGTATGTCACCAAAGCTCACCGCAGGTCTTACCCTGAGCCTGCGCCGTACCCTTCGGGAAGCAAGCTACGCGTAGCGTCTCTAAGAGTTGGGCATCGCTCTTGTTTCTGGCGCTGGCATGTTTCGATCTTCTTATAAGTAGTAAAACAAAATTAATTACACAAAATTTAACCTGAAACCCCTATCCAGCCTAAAATTTAACGTGTAAATATTTCTGTTTTATGACTTATCTTGCACCAGGCGACTAGAAGTCGCGGCTACACAGGCAAAACCCGCCTGCGCGGGTTGAAAACCTTGATTTGACCTTAGTCCGCGTAGGCGGACTTCGTTTGTATAGCCGCGATTTCTAATCGCTAGGGCTAGGTGCAAGATGTGTATCTTGCTTGTGTAGCTGCGTTCGCGTCAGCGTGCCGGAGGCTCTATTCTATTCGCCCTAGTTGAATGTGGGAAAACCACACACATCATGGCCTCTTGTATTTCACCGAATTAAAAATAGCGAGAATTGTCCGCTAAGGCACATTTATTAATTTACATCTGGGCATAAAATCATCATTTATTTACATCATCCGGAGGATTATAACTTTATTTTGTAGTTATATAAAGCAGAATTCAGAATTCAGAATCCAGAATTCAGAGAAGTAAAACAAGGTTTATACCTCGCTTTGGGACGAATCGTTGTGTACTTCATCAACTTGAAATCTGCTGTATATTCCGATCGCACTAGGTCAAGCTTACAAATGAATCGGGTTGCTCGCCGTGGTGTTTCTTACTTACTGTGTTTGGGATTAGTAATCACTTTAACAGTTCTTTCACTCTCTTCACTACCTGTTTATTCGCAAAAAATAAGTCCTTTAACTACAGAAATTCGCGGCGTTTGGCTCACTAATGTTGCTAGTGGTGTACTATTTGTCCCTTGGGGTATTAACCGCGCTTTAAATCAATTATCGGCTCTCAATTTTAATACAATTTATCCTGTAGTTTGGAACCGAGGACATACTTTTTATAAAAGTGCTATAGCCCAAATGACTACAGGTTCGGATACTCAACCTTTGCTCAATTTCATGCACGGTGGACAGGATGTTTTAGCAAAGATAGTGACACTTGCTCAAAATAAAAATTTGAGAGTCATTCCTTGGTTTGAATACGGGTTCATGACGCCGCATTATTCACAATTAGCAAGGCGTTATCCCGATTGGTTAACAATTGGGCAAGAAGGTATAAATTCTATTCAAGATGCCCCACCGGAAGAAATCGAGAATGGTTTGGTGAATAAACAGGCTTGGTTGAATCCTTTACATCCACAAGTGCAAGAGTTTATCCAAGGACTGATTTTAGAAGTAGTCAGGGATTACGATGTAGATGGTATTCAGCTTGACGACCATTTTGGGATGCCTGTACAGTTTGGCTACGATCGCTTCACTATTCAACTCTATCAGCAAGAACATCAAGGCAAAAGTCCCCCTGGTAATCCTTTTAACTCAGAATGGATGCGTTGGCGAGCAGACAAAATTACTGATTTCATGGCAGAAATTTATCAAGCTGTCAAGGCGGTTAAACCCAAAGTTAAAATATCTTTGTCTCCTAACTATCAAGCTTTTGCCTACAAATACTATTTGCAAGATTGGGAAAATTGGGTAAAAAAAGGTTTAGTTAGTGAGTTAATTTTGCAAGTATATCGAAATGATAAAAACTCTTTTATCGCTCAACTGGAACAACCATCTGTGAAATTGGCTCAAAGTCTAATTCCTGTAGGTATTGGTATATCAACGGGAACGATGGCTAATCCTGTGAAAATGGTACAAGTTAAAGAACAGGTTAAGGTCGTGCGCGATCGCAATTTTGATGGGATCTCCTTTTTCTACTGGGAGAGTCTGTGGGGTTATATCGTACCGGAATCACCCCAACAGCGACGCAAAGCTTTTTTTGAGATGTTTCATCCTAAAACTGTCCGACTATTAAAACCAAAGAAACTTTGATGCCATTCGCGCCGGAAAATACTAGATTTCGCTTTACATTGCTGTGGACTTTAGCTACTTTTGGCGGTTTTTTATTAAGTTTACTCTTAATTGAAGTCGGCGAAAAGCCAGATGTTGGGGTAATAGAAGCAGCTATCGGCGGATTTGCGATCGCACTTCCTCAAGGTTGTCTTCTCAAAGAACCGATATTTTGTATCAGGTGGATTTTGTCAAGTCTTTTGGGTTGGAGTATAATCACCGCGATCGGTATTGGTGCGGTGGGTTGGATTGTACCTAGCACTCAGATTCTTCCCCTGAGAATCCTGTCTGGGGTGATTTATGGTGCCCTTGGCGGCTTGGGGATTGGATTGGCACAATGGTTAGCAATTCCTCAGCCGATGGCGTGGCGATGGATATTTGTCTCTTCAGCAAGTTGGGCTGTTGCTGTCCCCGTGGGTTCTGCTGTCGGGATGATCTTGCACCGCCTGACGCAGTTATTCTTAGGCGAAGTCATGGGATTAGCCATCACTTGGCTGCTGGTTGGTATGCTCACAGGAATGAATGCTCACAAATTGCGATCGTAACTTCCCACTCCCCACTCCCTACTCCCCACTCCCCATATTAAGAATTATAAACTTAATTGATGTATACTGATGCTTGTACTGAGATATATGCAAGAATCTTAAGAAACTGTTAAAAATAAATTTCAGTAAGTTTGCCCTAACCTGCAAATGTATTTTCGCCTTCAAAAAGCAGGATTTGTGAAGCTGACTCCTACTTAGCTTTCCTAGATTTCTGATCAGAAGTAGAGAAAGATCCAAATTTCCATGAGCAACGGCTGACAAGACCTTGCTATAGGCGCTAAAGTGCATCTACTATAAGCGTATAAGCGTAACGACAAGAGAGCGCCTAGAAAAGTCAGAATGAGAAGGAGTCAGAATTCAGAATTCAGAATAGCCCATGCCTGAAGTCAGGGGTAACGGTCACGGAAAAAATTTTTCTTCTCCCAAGGGGAGACGCTAAGAGCGAACACGCGCGTTTAAAATCGTTTGCTCTAAACCTCGATTCTCCATCCAGTACTTCGACTGTTCGACCCTTCTCTACGAGACGCTGCGCGAACGGCGCAGGCTCAGGGCAAGCTACGGGCAGGCAAAAGCTCAGTAACTATCGCACAGAATCCATTCTGGATTCTGGCTCCTGAATTCTGAATTCTTCTTCGGTAATACCAGACAGGGACTCTCGCATGAATATAAATCCAGTGGAATCAACTATAGAGTTGACAAAATTATCACCTCCTCAGATTCTCTTTGGCACAGAAGTAGATGAGAAAAACAGTAGCGAGCAGTTTCTACTGAGCATGTACGATTCTGTGCAGGCATCAATATTTGTAGTGGATGTGCTGGAGGACGGAGATTTTCGCTATGTGGCACTAAATCCCACTCATGAGCGGTGGATAGGTATTCGCTCAGACGATCTCCGGGGGAAAAAACCAGAGGATATTCTGTCTCCCATTGATGCTGCTAAGGTGCGTCAGCATTATTCTGACTGCGTGCGATTTGGCAAAACTATTTCTTACGAACAATGTTTGCAATTCCAGGGAATTCCTACTTGTTGGAGTACGACTCTCACCCCACTCAGGGATGCTAACTCCAGGATTTATCGACTGATTGGTACTAGTAGCAATATAACGCCTGTGAAGCAAGCAGAACAAGCAGTTGGACTCCAGATTGAACGAGAGCAACTATTAGAAGCGATCGCCGGACGGATTCACCAATCTGTAGAATTAGAGACAATTATCCAGAAGTCTACCAAAGAACTCCGGCAGTTTTTGAATTGCGATCGCGTGCTAATTTATCGCTTCGAGGCTGATGGTAGTGGACTAATCATTGCCGAATCAAGTGTGGCCCCCAGCGATCGGCTATTAGGAAAAAAGATCACCGATCCCTGCTTCAGTCGCAAACATCGAGAACACTACGGACGAGGTTGCATTCAAGTTTTGGAGGATATTTATGCAGCAGGCTTGGATTCTTGCTATGTAGATTTCCTAGCATCTTTGCAGGTGAGAGCCAATCTAGTCGTGCCGATTTTCCAAGAGCAAGATATGTGGGGACTGTTGATTGCCCAGCATTGCCACGAACCGCGTCAATGGCAGCAAACAGAAACCGATTTGCTCAAGCAGTTGGCAACTCAAATCGGCATTGCTGTTCGGCAGGCAGAACTTCATCGGCAGATCAAGGATCTCAATGTCAAGATGGAGTCGCAAAAACAGAAGCAGATCAATCAGTTGCAGCAGGTGCGAAACTTTCAAGCCTTGGTGCAACGTATGACAGAACAAATCCGCGATAGTCTAGTTGAAACTCAGGTGTTGCAGACTGTTACCCAGGAATTAGCACAGTTATTGAACCTTGATCGTTGCCAAATCGAACTCTATAGCAGCTGCCAAACCCTGGTTACTATTACCTACGAGTACAGCACGAACCTACCCCAATGTCAAGGATTGACCAGACAGATTGCAGACCGTCTGGAAGCTTATCAGATTCTGTTGCAAAAACAACCATTGCAATTTTTGGAAATTGTCCCAGGATGGCAACCAAAGTTGTTGGTTATGTCCCAGATGGCTTGTCCAATTTTCGATACTCAAGGGATTTTGGGAAATATTTGGTTGACAAGACCATCACAAGAGGGCTTTGATGAATTTGAAATCGAGTTAGTGCAGCAAGTTGCAAATGAATGTGCGATCGCTATTCGTCAAGCCCAGCTTTATAAACAAACCCAGGCACAGGTAAAAGAACTAGAAAAATGCGATCGGCTCAAAAACCAATTTCTTAGAACTCTGTCCCAAGAACTGCGAACACCAATAACTAGCATCAGCCTTGCAGTCCAAACTCTCGAAAGTGTCCTCACACCAGCAGAAATATCAAATATAGAAATAGTTCCGCAACTATTGCAGATTCTGCATAACGAGTGTGGGCGAGAAAGCAAGTTAATTAACGACCTACTCACACTCACATATCTCGAAGCCGAACCCGAACCCCCAACTTTGATTGCCATTGACTTACAAAGCTGGCTTCACCCCATTGTCGAGTCTTTTCGAGACATCACCAGCTGCCAGCGACAACATTTAAACCTGATCGTTGATCGGGCGTTGCCGCCTTTAGAGACAGATATCACCGATTTGGAGCGGATTGTCACCGAACTGCTCAACCATGCCTGCAAATACACCCCAGCAGGCGAATACATCACAGTCTCCGCTCACCTCACAGGGAATGCAGTAGAGCTTAATATTACCAATTCTGGAATAGAGATTACCACCAATGAACTCTCACGGATTTTTGAGCCTTTCTATCATCTTTTCAAACATGATGCGTGGAAACATAGTGGTACTGGACTGGAATTGGCATTAGTGCAGAAAATGGTCAGACATTTAGGCGGCTCAATTTATGTAAAGAGTGCTAGAGGTCAAACCACCTTCACCCTCAAATTCCCCCTTTAATTTCTTTTTTGGGCGCGGCACTAGCAAATCTGTCAGAAGTTTGCTATGATTGTTATTCGTGTGGGTGACTAGCTCAACGGTAGAGCAGTAGACTCTTAATCTATTGGTTGCGGGTTCAAATCCCTCGTCACCCACTTCTTCCAGCCCTCCACAATTTACCTTTGCCTAAATCTTGCCTAAATTCAGCAAGTACCAACTTCTCAAAGCCCCTATTTTCGGGGATAAACAGCGATAAAGCTTTGACTAATTTAAATAAAAACCCCCTCTTGCCTTTGTGATGATTTTTATTACAAAGAATATCAATTAGTAATAAATAGAAAAATCTTAACTTTTTTAATTTTTATAACTATTAATTTCATGATTTTATGGTACTAAATAATTCAGTATTCATTGGCGTAATAATAGGTCTTATTACTGGTCTGATTAATGGTTGCGTTACTATATCTATTAATACTTTTCAAAGTAGTAGAGAAAAAATCAGAGAACTTCAAGACATATATGCTGGTTGCATTACCAGTCTTGCAACAGTATCAACTCTTTCAGGCGCTACAGAAAGTAACATGGATACTATAGAGCTATCTTTAGTTGAAGCTAAAAAATGGTTAGCTCTTTTATTAATACGTAGTAATAATAGCAATAACATTAAACTAATTAAGGAAGAAGTCTATTTATTCACTATAGGACAGTATAGAGAGCTATTGGAAAAAGCCACTATACATCCTCTTCAACCTATAAACCAATCTTCGGGAAAATATGTATACGTGTCCAACCAGCCTTTACGAGAACTTCTTAGTGCAGCAGATACGATGCTTCAACTAATTATTAAAGTTGGATCTAAAGATAAAAGATTATCGTTATAGCTAATTCCCAATTACACAGATGATATGGTAATGAGTTTTCGATATTTTGTAAGACAAACCTTCAACAAGGTAGTGAACAGATGGATAAGCGAATTATAGTAATTGGTTCAGCCCCGCACTCACGTTCAGTTACTGCATACAATTGGCATGAAATCCCTTTATCTTTAAATATTGCTGATTACGATATAGTTATTCTTAATTTTGTTCCATTAATGGAACAAAATTATGCAGCAAAAATAGATTTTAACTTATTGCCTCAAATCGAAAAGTTTGCAGAATTTATTTTCAGTAGTGAAAGTGAAGTTATTGCTATAGGAGCGCCGTATATTAAAATTGGTTTTCCTCCTAACTATGTATTAGTCGATTGGTGGCTACCAATTAAATTAAACCTAGTGCAAGATGTTGGCGAAACAATTCGGAATGTTGATCCAGCTTTTGATTATTATTTTCAGCAAATAGAACAATGGTTTTTCCATGTAGATGATCGTTTCAGAATCCAATTTGAATTAACGTATTATTTACAATTAATAAGTTCACATGCGAATGATTTGCAAGTAAAGATAACTCCTATAGCTCAAACACGCTATGATAAATCAATAGCTTTTAAAGTGAATTTAATCGCCCTATTTATTGATAAAAGATATGATTTTGGAAACCCACCTTATGAGAAGATAGTTAAGGAATCTGGAGACATTATCTGGTTACCTCAGACTACAAAAATATCAGATTATGATGCTATTAATCTAATATTAAGTAATCGATATGGTTTAAATCTTGAACAAACTTCTCCACTTTGGATAGAAAGTTACAAACTCCCTAAGCAAATTCCTATTGACGCAAAAATATTGCATTATAAAAATGAGATCCAAAGATTAAAAAGTGAATTGACTATAGCTCAACAAGATTTACAAGTTGAAATACGATTCCGTAAACTTCTTTATGAACAAGGGGTTGATGGATTAGAACCTATTGTACGTGATGCATTAAGAGAATTGGGCGCTACAGTACACGACCCTCTTGTAGGAGAAAATCGGGAAGATGGGTTACTTGAAGATCCTAAAGGTCGAAAAGGGATACTAGAAATTAAAGGTAGGACTAAATCTCTAGCGCTTGCTGATGTACGCCAGCTTGATCAATGGGTACAAGATGCTTTATTTAAAGATAATTCAGAAGATAGAAAAGGCATACTTATAGCTAATATGTATTGTGGGGTATCACTTGAACAGCGTAAAGAACCGTTTCCCGCCAATTGTATTGAGAGGGCTAAAAGAACCAAACATTGCTTGTTGACTACAAGGCAAATTTACTATGCAATTTGTTTAAAGCAACAAGGTAAATTTCTGGTGACAGATTTCTGGGACTCGATATTTAATACAGATGGTGCTTGTTCCTTACCTGAGATTGAACCAATACTCCCTAATTGTATAGAGTGAATCCCCAGAGATTAGAATGTATCATCGCGGATCTGAAACCCAGATTGCTTGTGCAAGAAGCCCGTGATCTGAGTTATCCAGTTCGCTAATCTGTTAAATAGTTTTGCTTCTCTGATTAGCAAATATGGTAAATATACAGGGTTTCAGACATTTGAACGACAATGTTCAATAGGGGCGCACAGCTAGCTGTACGCCCCCTGTCTGTTGCTATAACCTTTACCAATCACTTGCTTTAGTGTCATCCCAGACTTCCAACTCCAAATCGCGGAGATAGGTTAACCCGCTCTGAATTTGTGCATCTGTTCCTTGTAGTTCAAGGTCAAACCACCCATCACCGACAGCATTGGCTCCCAAAATCGCTGCTGTGATATTCACAGTCAGTCCATAGTCAGACACCAGGCGAGAAATGACAGGTTCCTGGTGATAATTCTGAGGAATTCTTAGTCGAATCCGTTTATTGGTAAGTGTATTGTCACTAGCCATATATACCAGTCTGCTTTGATTTGTGAAATTATTTGCGTAGACAGGGAGTGGGGAGTGGGGAGTGGGGAAGAAGCCTTTTCGGGGTGTACTGATTTTTTTCATAAATCAAATACGAGTCCTATATATCTGAATTATTTCAATCCCTGATCGGGATTGGTACAGAACTACCCTTAACCCTAATGGTAATTTACTGAGAGGATGTTTTAAAAGTGGTTGGCTGTAATTTTAGGCACTTGTTGATCCCCCCTAACCCCCCTTAAAAAGGGGGGAACCAGAATCAAAGTCCCCCTTTTTAAGGGGGATTTAGGGGGATCTAAAACGTTTTTATACCGTTCAGAGGACTTTTAAAACATCCTCTGATAGATAATAGGTAGATCGTACCATGTCCCATGATTTGCTTGTATCCTATTTAAAGGATAACTATAATCGCTTGATTTTTCTATTCAACATCTTTAATGGTGGTTTTGCGTTCTAAAATCTCCTTCAGCACTAAGGTTACTACTGCTAGCAATGCTAATAGTACAGCCGCAGAGAAAGCAGCTTCGGTTTCGTATTGTTTGTAAGCGTCTTCTACAAATAGTGGTAAACTCTGGGTTTGGTCGGCAATGTTGCCAGATACCACCGAAACCGCCCCGAATTCACCCATTGCTCTGGCATTGGTCAAAATTAAACCGTAGAGTAAGCCCCAACGGATACTGGGGAGGGTGACGCGCAAAAATATCTGCCAATCTTTCGCACCTAGAGTTCTAGCAGCTTCTTCTTGATCCTTACCAAATTCCTCTAAAACAGGAATCACTTCGCGGGCGACAAAGGGCATACTCACAAAGGCTGTAGCCAGTACCATACCTGGAAAGGCAAAGATAATTTTGATATCATGTGCCTGGAGCCAAGGGCCAAACCATCCATTGCGTCCATAAAGTAGCACAAGCATCAATCCTGCGACTACGGGCGAAATCGAAAAGGGTAGGTCAATTATGCTCAAAACTATGGCACGTCCAGGAAATTTATGACGAGCGATCGCCCAAGCTGCACACAACCCAAATACAGTATTTACAGGCAGAGAAATCAAAGCTAGCAATAGTGTCAGCCAAGCTGCATGGAGAAAAGCTGGGCGCGTCAGGTTGGACAGAAATGGCCCAAATCCTTTGCTGAAGGCTTGGACAAAAACGTTGATTGCCGGGATATATTGAACTAGGGCTAAATAGGCGATCGCTACACCAATTAAAACTATTGGCACCCAACGATTCTCCTCTTTAAGAGGTTTGGCTGTATCTGATGCAGATGCAGATGAGTGAAAACTTGGCTTATTATCTAGTGTCATATCGCCTTGCCCATGCTTGTAAGAAATTAATTGCCAATAGCATTACCAATGAAATTAATAGTAGAACTATGCCAATTACTGTTGCACCAGAATAGTCATATTGCTCTAATCGCTGGAAAATCAGCACAGGTGCGATTAAATCTTTGAATGGCGTATTGGAAGAGATAATCACAGTCGAACCATACTCTCCAACTGCACGGGAGAAACCCAAGGCAACCCCAGTTAAAATCGTCGGAAATAAAGGTGGCAAAATCACTTTCCAGAAAGTCTGCCATTGAGAAGCACCCAGACACCAAGCGGCTTCTTCAATTTCATGTTCCATTTCCTGAAGCACGGGTTGCACAGTTCTCACGATAAAAGGTAGTGAGATAAATATCATTGCTACCGCTACTCCCGTGCGGGTAAAAGATACCTTAATTCCCAGTGGTGCTAGTAGCGAACCTATCCAGCCATTATCGCTGTAAACTGTTGCCAGGGTTAGCCCTGCTACCGATGTTGGCAGCGCAAAGGGTAAATCTACTGTGGCGTCAATTAAGCGTTTTAAAGGAAAGTCGTAGCGAACCAGAACCCAAGCAATCAGAGTTCCAAATACGCCATTGAGTAAGGCAGCAAATATTGCTGTAAAAAAAGTGACGTTATAGGTGGCTAATGCAATATCACTGGTTGCGATCGCCCAAAATCTCGCCGGAGTTTCTGTACTCGCTTTCAGAAACATGGCAATTATGGGGATAAATAACATCACCGTCAGGTATCCTATGGTGATTCGCCAAGTCCAAGGAACCCGCCCCAATGTCTTCCAGAATGGTCTTTTGCGTTCAACTTCCACAGAAGGAGATAGAGTCATAGTCAAAAATTCAAAAAATGATTTGAAAAACTTTTTTGTCAGTGATTCAGTTGTATCTTTTCCACTGACTAATAGACATCTCCAGAAATAACAATTCAAAATTCAAAATTCAAAATTAAAGACATTTCAGACGAAGAGAAGTGCCTTGCGGGGGTTCCCCCCGTTGCGGCAACTTCGGGGGATTTAAACCCCGACTGAAATGGGTGCTACACGTAGATGTAGGGGTCTTAAACCAGTAGGGGTCTGAATCCCCTAATCATTGATTCTGAATTCTAACTTCTGACTTCTGACTTCTGAATTCTGAATTCTGACTTCTGAATTCTGAATTCTGAATTCTGCTGTATCTACTGACTAATTACTTTTTTTTGGCTTGAATCTGGTCAAAAATAGCTCCATCTGCGAAGAACTTCTTATTGACTCCATCCCAACCGCCGTAGTCTGCAACTGTACCCAGAGTTTTCACCTTGGGAAATTTATCTGCAACTTCCTTAGTTAGGGTCAAACTCTCATCCACCGGTCGGAATCCCAATTTTGCAAACTCCTGTTGAGCCTCTGGAGTATATAGATATTTGACAAAACCTTCAGCAACTTCACGGTTGCCGTGTTTATCAACATTTTTGTCTACCACGGCGATGGGATTGTCGATGGAGATATTGATATCAGGAATGATCGCAGTCAACTTTTCACCCTTTAGTTCTGCCAAGATAATCTCATTTTCATAGTTAATTAGGGCATCACCTTGACCCTGCTTGAAAAAGGCATCAGTAGCTTCACGGGCATCTTTAGTCAGCAAGGGCACATTTTTGTACACTTTGGTAACAAACTCAGTCGCTTTAGCATCATCTCCACCAGTTTTAATCACTGAATTCCAAAGAGCTAAGAAATTCCAGCGAGCAACTCCTGATGTTTTCGGATCAGCAGTAATTAGTTTTATACCGTCTTTAGATAAATCTTCCCAAGTCTTAATGTTTTTAGGATTTCCTGGACGCGTGACTAATGCAGCCACCGATTTGGAAACAATACCATTATTAGGAACTTCTTTCTCCCATCCTGCCTGAATCAATCCAGCTTTCTCAATCTTTGAAGTGTCTCCAGCCAGCGCCAAGTGGACAACATCTGCTTCCAAACCATCGATAACGGCGCGAGTTTGGGAACCAGAACCGCCATAGCTTTGCTTGAAGACGACAGTTTGGTTATGATCTTTCTTCCACTGTTCGACAAATTTAGGAATGATCGCTTCGTGAGCCGCTTTGGTAACTGCAAAGGAAACTAGAGTTAATTCAACATTATCTTTGCTTGCAGCCACAGGAGTAGCACTAGCATTAGGAGTTTCAGAGGAAGAAGTATTCCCAGTTCCTCCACCGGAGCAGGCGGCAAGCGCCACACTCAATACAGTACCTACCAAAAAGAGTGATAGAAAGCCTTTGAGTGAATTTAGTCTGAACCGATACGTTCTATGTTCAGCGTAGGCTTGTAACCTTTTCAGTGAGTGTTGCCACAAATTCATTCTATTTTCTCCATTCAATCTACAGATAATTGATCGGAATACAGTTATACACTATTATATGTGCTGTTTCTAATACTGGATTATTCCATATATCTAGTTGCAAACACCGAAAAGCCTCACATTCTTTATCAAGAACATGGTGATTTTACCAGTTCTGTGAGGAATTAGAAATGCTTTTATTTTTAACTATCAAGTTGTCATTACAATTGACTACTTAGTAGGTTGGGTGGAGGCTTTGCGTAACCCAACATCCTGATATATGTTGGGTTGCGCTCCGCTCCACCCAACCTACGTCTACGTCTAATGCACTATTAAAGCCATGAGGGTCCACTACGTGCATTTCACTAATCTTATACTAGTCCTATATCAAGTTGTCATTACAATTGACTGCTTAGTGTATCAAGCAAATTGCTAGGGAATAGCTAATTTTTTGAGGATAGTTTATTCTAGCGATCGCTGTAGCCCATCGTAGACATCGGCTTCGCTCAAACCCGTGCAACAGAATCAAATAACGTCTTGAGTGCAAGAGCGATTACTGTAGTGAGAAATATACGCCGCAACCAGATATTGCTGAGTCTGAGGGCAACCCGCGAGCCGACGATTCCACCGATAAACATAGTAATACTCAGAATAATACCTAGCTTGAAATCAACTATTCCCTGTGTAAAGAAAATAATGGTGGCAATCAGCGAAGAAAAAATGTTGATAAACTTTGTGTTTGCGATCGCCTGAACAAATGTCATCCGAAATAGTTTGACATAAGCTGCTGTGAGCATAGTGACATAGCCACCACTAAAGAAACCACCATAAACACCAAGTACAAAAGTTGCTACATATCCACCAATTTCTGCTATTTGTGATGGACTCTCTATTGTTGAAATGATTCCGGCATTCCGATTGCTGATTGAAAAGATGGCAACCGCAATTATGAAAATCGAGATAATCAGAGGCATCGATTTTGAAGGTACAACTAAAACAAGTAATGCACCGATGATTGAGCCTAAAAGCGTTAGGAAAATAATTATTGGCAAGCGACTGATGTCAATTACTTTTTTACCAACAAAAGGTAATGTACCACCAATACTCATAAAGGTTAATGCCAACATATTGGTCGCAAGAGCAGTACGGGGTTCGATACTCAATTGCAACATTACAGGGACGGTAATCAAAGAAGTGCTTCCTGTAATTACACTTAATATACTTGTTATAAAGAAAATTGTTATGAGGAGGAGTAATTGGGTAGCAGTCATTAGATATTTTATTTTTATGTTGTTAAAAATACATTTTCTACAAGGATGCTTGCAATAGCCAAAAGATATCTAAAGCTCTTATTTGAAAAAACTTACAGCCTTGTTTTAACTATATTAATCTAGATATAATTCAGTGTAAAGCTATAAAATTTATACCAATAAAAGTGGTATTTTTTATATAAATTGGTAACAACTAAGTTGGGGAAAGTTGTATAAATTGGTAAATTTTAACAATTACTGTGTCCTTAAATAGCGAGTCTATTTACTTGAAAATTAACTGTAAATTACTGAATATGAAAAGCATGAAAAGCAAAACCCATCTAGAAAGTATCTAAATGGGAAAAATATCTGGTTAATTTTTGAATTCGCTAACAGGATCAGATTCTTAGGTGAATGCATATTTCAGAGGTAATCCGTCCTGAAAAACTAGTAATTCTCCCGGTTGGATTTGTGTCCAAACTTCGTTGTCAGTGAGGGGTGTGGTAGCAATGACAGCGACGCGATCGCGTTCGGTAGTCACCTCCCGAAAATCTACGGTCATGTCTTGATCAATTAAATGAGCGGCTGCAAAGGGCGCTTGGCGAACAATGTAGCTGAGTTTAGTTGAGCAATAAGCAAAAAAGTGTTCTCCATCTGATAACAAGTAATTAAATATACCCAATTTGGCAATTACAGCAGTAATTTCTTGCAGCACAGGGTAAAGTTTCTTGATATCAGGCTTACCATCAGGAAAGTGCGATCGCAATGTTTCTAGCATCATACAAAATGCTTTTTCACTATCAGTGTCACCTACAGCTTGATAAAAGCCCAAATTTTCCGGATCAAAATTTGGCAAATTACCATTATGGGCAAACACCCAATACTGACCCCACAATTCTCTGCGGAAAGGATGGCAGTTGTGTAGGGCAACTTCACCCTGAGTGGCTTTGCGGATATGGGCTATGACATGGGTCGAGTGGATGGGATAACTCCGCACCAACTCCGCTACTGGAGAAGCAACAGAAGGTTGGGCATCTAAAAACATCCGACATCCCCTTCCTTCAAAGAAAGCAATGCCCCAACCATCGCTATGATCATCCGTTTTTCCTCCCCGTGCAGAAAACCCTTCAAAAGAAAAGCAAATATCCGTTGGAACATTGCAATTCATTCCGAGCAGTTGGCACATAATAAGGCCATAGCAATAGTTTCAGCGATGAAGAAAATTATTCATACCATTGACGTACTATTTTAGAGCTTTTTGTAAATTTAAAACCGTATTTAACTTGACATTTTTCGTTAGTTCAAAAATACTATTGATGTACCAAGGACATACATATAGCAGTTTTCGGTTGAGTAGGTACTAAACCCCACCCCCAACCCCCTCCCCGCTCTTCGAGAGGGGGCTATGATGTGCCTCATTTAAAGACAAAAAGACCAGCATCCCACAGCTGGTCTAGAAAATCTTTTTTTGCGTTGTCTTCTCAAGAGAGTTAAAACCCAATTGCGCGTTCCCAAAATGCAAGGGGCAACTTTTCTTAACAATATTGTAACAGCCAACACAGATTTTTCCTGAATATTCATTAAAAAAGATGGGAGAAAAGCTTAAAAGCCTCTATCTATCAGGATAATTCAGCAGATTGCAAGGTATAGATGGGTGAGTAGGGAGACAAGGGGGACAAGGGAGATAAGGGAGATAAGGGAGATAACGAGAATGACTAATGACTAATGACTAATGACTAATGACTAATGACTAATGACTAATGACTAATGACTAATGACTAATGACTAATGACTAATTGTGGTTTTCCCCAGAGGATGCTCTCCTGCTTGTAAATGGCAATTCCCGGTTTTGCTCCTTTGGGTTTGTAGACGTGTTTTAGCTGAGTGTAAACTACTGGCACTTGATCGCTCTGACGAGCGCGACTGTAGTAGGCGGTAAGATTGGCTACAAATTGCAAATCAGTTTCTTCTGCAACAGCACCCGGTTCTAGACGTAGTAGCACATGGCTCCCTGGAATTTCTTGAGCGTGAAACCATAGGTCATAATCCCCAGCTACACGAAAGGTCAATTGGTCATTTTGGCGATTGTTACGACCGATTAATACTTCAAAGCCGCCGGGGGTAAGGTAACGATGAAAGTTGGTGCTAGGGGGTTCATTAGCGCTACGGCTGCGGTATTCTGGATCTTCTAGATACTTTTGCCCAATCAACTCTTCGCGGATTTCTTCTAAAGCTCGCAAATCTTCTGCTGTTTGGTAGGTGTCTATCTGAACGATCGCAGCTTCTACTTGCTCTAAATACTCAATTTCTGTCTGTACTTCTAATAGTAGCGGTTCGACAGCAGCACGAGCGCGTTTGAGCTTTTGGTGCTGTTTGTATAGACTTTGGGCATTTTGGACGGCATTTTTATCTGGTTGGAGAGCGATCGCTACTGGCAAATTTGTCTCAAAATCAGCAAGGATAATTTCTTTCATCCCCGGTTCCCAGTTTTGCAGGTGAGCCATCAATAAATCAGCTTTTTGGCGATACTCATCGGCTTGATCTGATTGCTGCAAGCGCGTCTTAAAGGTTTGAGCCTTATTCCGTAATTTCGCCAGAATATTATACAATTTCTGACTCAACTGATGGCGCAATTGGGAAAATAACTGTTCGTTAATCTGGTTACTGTAGTAGCGGTTGAGTAACTGCTGAATATTTTTGACGTTTTCAACTGCACCCCAACCCATTACGGTGTAACCATCTTTTGTCCAAGCGGGTTTAAACTTACTGGAATCCAAAGCTTGTAGCCATTCTGACCAACGCTCAAACAGCCGTCGCCAATCGTCAGGGTTGAGGCTATCGGTGGATGTTTCTGGTGCGATATTTGCTTCTAGCAGCATTAACTCCAGTAGGGCTGCACTCAAGCCACTATAACTTTTTAGTAATTGCCGTTTGATTGCTCCTGGGACTAAACTTACCCGTTCTTGCCAACGTTCTTGAGATTCGCTCAAACTAGGGACAGGCCCAGTTAGTTTCGGTGGTGTTTCATAAGGTTGTCCGGTTTGGATGGGACGAACACTAGATTGTTGCTGACTGACTTGATGGGCGGCGGTGATAATTATATTGTTGGCATCAGTGAGAATAACGTTGCTATACTTGCCCATGATTTCTGCATAGACATGATATAGGGCGCTTTCTCCGGGACGACGGGCAAATTGCAAATCAATAACCCGCTCCCAAGGGGCGATCGCTTCAATCGCCACCAGTGCCAAACCACCCAATTGGTGTATCAATTGTTGGCTAAAGGTAAAAGTATCTGGCGATCGCGGTGGTGGATCGCCGATACAAATATGTGCAGCTTGGGGATGCCAAGAAATCTGTAGCCAATCCCGTTGTTTCAGGGTGCGTAATGCTATGGCAATAGTGTAGCGATCGCGCTGATAAACCTGTTCTGTCCGCGAGGGCAGCCAGTTAGCGCGAATTTCGCTACAAGTAGCTGTAAGGGTGGTGAAGTCAACTGGTTGCAAAGCGATTACTTATTAACATTCAAAAGCATAGCGATCGCTATGCTTTTATTTTCGTTTAGTCAAAGCATAGCAGACCTAAACTATCATAGCGGTTACTTGGTTTGGTGATAGCTGCCAATAAAAAAACGCAGAAATATATCATCAGATAGACTTCTGCACTTGGGTGACAAGTTACTTTTTTATCAAAAAATTGGGTTTAAAACCCCGTGCTTCGAATCCCTTTTTAAGTTTTGTGGCAATGCATCTTTATCCCCGTTACAAAACTGTACTTCCGACTTCCGACTTCCGACTTCCGACTTCATTAGACCTCTTGCAAAAGTCCCTAACACCCCACCCCCAACCCCTCCCCGCTTGCGGGGAGGGGAGACAAAGCGTAGCTTTGGCGGGGTGGGGTTCTTATTTTTGATTTATGCAAGAGGTCTATTAAACAGTCTGTTTTTGGTGTCGAGTTTTGCAAGCTCAAGCGATGCCGAAGGCGGGCTTCGCCTACGCTGGCAAAGTTAAACCCAAAGTACTATCAGTATTTGCAGTATTTGTAACTGCTTTAATTTGATCCAAGAGAATTATTTAGCAACCAAAACTGGCTCTTTTGGTGTTGACTCCACTAATTCGGCTGTTGACTGCACTAATTCGACTGTTGACTGCACTAGTTCTTTTGCTGTTGATTGCACTAGTTCGGCTGTTGACTGCACTAGTTCTTTTGCTGTTGAGGCTACTGGTTGTGGCTGCAACACTTGGGTGTAAAGTTCACTCAGCTGATTTGCTACGCCATCCCAACTAAACTTGCTTTCAACACGCTTTCTACCGGCTTTACCCAATTCGTCTCGCCACTCTGGATTTAAGAGAATTCGGTCAATGGCAGAGGCAAAGGCATCGACATCTTGTGGTGGTGCCAATAAACCAGTTTCTTCATGAACCACAGTAAACTGAAGTCCGCCGACATCGCTAGCTACAACTGGGGTATTGCTTGCCATCGCTTCGATCGCCACGAGTCCAAAGGGTTCGTAGTGACTGGGAACAACGCAAACATCGGCAGCTGCGTAATAAGTTGGCAAAATATCTTGACTCAGACGACCGGCAAAAGTGGTAAAGTCGCTCATCCCCAATTCGTTGACGATTTGTTCAATGCGATCGCGCTCTATGCCGTCGCTGTTACCTGGAGTACTACCACCACCAATAATTAGCTGGAGATTGTTGGAGTCGCGTAGCCCAGACTCGTTTACTGCACGCACTAAGGTTTCTATACCTTTGCGTGAGTCAAAACGTCCTACATATAATACAACTTTCGCTTCTTTGTCAATACCCAATTCATCTCTGGCTGGTTCTCGTGCAATCGAACCAAATCGCTGAATATCTGTACCGCAGGGAATGATGTCGATATTGCCTGCGGTGGAAACTAGCGATCGCATATGTTCCTTTTCTTGCGGACTTGTCGCCACAATTCGCTCTGCTATTTCCAACACCTCTTTTTCCACTGCTAATCGCTGACTCGCAATCAGAGGAATATTTTCTTTTTCTATAGTGTTGTATTTGACTGCTCCTAAGGAGTGGTATGTGTGAACCTGTTTACTCCCTTGGATTTTCTTCAACTCCATTCCCACCCAACTAGAGAGCCAGTAGTTAGTGTGAACTAACTGGTATGTAAAGTCATTTTCTAGTTGAAATTTGCGGAAATTATCCACAAATTCTGGCAGATATTCAAAAATCTCATCTCGCGGCACAAAGTCAAGGGAACCAGCTTTTAAACGAATAGTTCGACAATTGTCGCTGTGTTCAACAATCGAGTCTTGCTCCAGACTCACCTTGCGGGTAAACATATCAACTTGCCATCCTAGCCGCGCTAGTGCTTCACCCACGTAGCGCACATAAACATTTTGTCCCCCAGCTTCTTCTTTCCCTATTTCAATCGCCGGGTCTCCGTGGACGGAAATCAAGGCAATACGTTTTTCGGTGGTAGAGTTCATAGTTTGTGTGTTGCTGATTTTAACAAAGTTTTAGGCTGTTTCAAGTTCGTGTCTAGCACACTTACCTGAATTGTTTAAGAACTTTGATTAATATTTATTTTAATTTAATATGTCTAATATTTTTATATCTTCTGCCAGAAGTATGCTTTAAATTAAGTATTTAGATTTAATTTATTTAGATATAAAAAATTCTTTTAATTATCATATTTCATACTTTTGATAGATGAAAATTATATTTTTATCTAATTGATACAAATATAATTCCATAGATATAGCAATCCTATTTTATTTGCTCTCTACCGAGAGGCTTAGATCCCCGACTTATTGAAGAAGTCGGGGATCTTTTTGTTGGTAACTCCTGCACGGATTGCTGTAGATGCATTGACGTGAATTCGACGAAGTTAGAGTTGTAGTTAAGGTATAATTTAAAACAAAAAAGCCGCTTAGTTTGTAGATTTAAGTTCAAACCAGTTACCCCAGTCAACTCACCGCGTTGAACTGACGTTGTATTAAGCAGTAAGAATAAGTGTTAAATATTGATGCAAAATTGGGTACTTTCTGGAATTTGTTTCGGAAAGTTTCAGATTATATTTTCAATACATTAAGAAATTTCAGGAGCAAATCAGGTGTTTACTTCAACCTTACTCGCTGCTGCAACCACACCCCTGCAATGGAGTCCGACAGTTGGGCTGATTATAATTCTGGCTAATATCGTTGCCATTGCCTTTGGCAAATCTACCATCAAGTATCCCAACGCCGAACCAGCACTACCCTCAGCTAATTTCTTTGGTGGTTTTGGTTTACCAGCGCTTTTAGCAACTACCGCCTTTGGTCATATCTTAGGAGTGGGCGCTGTCTTAGGGCTGCATAACCTGGGAAGAATTTAGGTTTTTAACCCAAGTTAGCTTTTATTTGATGATTCTTTTGTCTCTAGCTTTGAGCCAGATAGTTAGTTCTCTGGCTCTTTTTTATCGTAAATTAAAGGGTTTAATACCATTTCACACAAACCCTGATACATATAGATTTCTCGTAGGGGCACAGCATTGCTCATAGGTGTCAACTTAAGGTGAAACCCTTGCCAAGACGTGATATTCAATTCTTTGGCTTCTCATCACGATCCGCGTTACCCCACCCTAACC
>NZ_JBALBY010000059.1:0-78708 GCF_036919575.1 Nostoc sp.
TTTGAAGTACCCAAATATCGTTTTGAAGTACCCAAATATCGTTTTGAAGTACCCAAATATCGTTTTGAAGTACCCAAATATCGTTTTGAAGTACCCAAATATCGTTTTGAAGTACCTAAATATCGTTTTGAAGTACCTAAATATCGTTTTGAAGTACCTAAATATCGTTTTGAAGTACCTAAATATCGTTTTGAAGTACCTAAATATCGTGTTGAAATACCCAAATAGTGAAACCAAATTGACGCTGATTAAAATTATTCACACTGCAATTTGGATATTTTTCAACTTCGTGATTTTTTATATGCTTTATGCCGCAATCGCAAATAAACTCGATCTCTGGCTCTGGATTGGTTATGGATTTGTATTTCTAGAAGGGCTAACCCTACTAACGTTTAAATTACACTGCCCATTAAATCTGCTTGCCCGAAAATATTCAAATTCCAGAAAGGACAATTTTGATATTTATCTTCCAAGTTGGTTAGCCAAATATACTAAGTCGATCTATACATCTATTTTCATAATTATTCTTATCATCACAATCTATCAAATTCTGAATTAAAAATACTGGAGGCAATGATGACTAAACAGATTTCTCTCAATCCGCTATGGAATTCAGCAATATCGAAAGATCCTGTAAGTAAGTGGGTCAAATTAAATATAAAACCTCACTCTGCCTCCGGCTTCCCTCTCCTTACCAAGGAGAGGGATTGAGGGTGAGGTTTTATCTTATATTTAATTGTGCCTTCCTACTTATTTAATTCAGACGAATTCGCTCATCTACCAGAAGCAGCAAGACAATATCTCAAATACGCGATCGCATCTGCATTCCAGTTTCGTAGTGCAATCTATCGGTAAACCGATCAAACATCAAAAAGTCTGTTACGACTAGCGGAGCGTGACTATGCAGGAATTTTTATTTGCACTAACACTGTCAGCTTTGCCCGTGATCAGTAACTTTATTGGAGCAATGATTGCTGAAGCCTTACCGTCATCAAAACTAACATTAGGACTTGCACTGCACGCTGCTGCTGGGGTACTGCTGGCGATCGCATCTACCGAACTGATACCGAGAGTTGCGATGTCTGCGACGGGCTACGCCTACGCTAAACCTGTTTGGGCAACTATTTTAGCGTTGTTTTTAGGTGGAGCTTTTTTTGTGTGGATTAATCAGCTTCTCAACTTAAGCAAGAATCGACTACAGGGCGTTGATCACAATACTGTTAGTTGGGTAATCTTTTTGAGCATTGCCATCGACTTATTTGGCGATGGATTAATGATTGGCACCAGTTTGACAATCGCGCCTCATCTAGGGGTGGTGCTGGCATCGGGGAGAGTTGTGGCTCACATTCCCGAAGGATTTGTCACCAACGCAGAGTTTAAGAGTCAAAATATGCCGCGAACACAGCGATTTTGGTTACTTGCGGCATTTCTGATTCCTGTCTGGCTGGGCGCGACGCTGGGCTATTGGGGGTTGCGCGGACAAACTGATCTTCCCAAGTTAATTGTACTTGCATTTACAACAGGCACTTTAATGGTGGCGATCGTTGAAGAAATTATTCCCGAAGCGCATCAAACTCAAGATACAAACTGGTCTACCTTGATGTTTATCGGGAGTTTTGCACTTTCAATGCTGTTCTCGTCTTATCTTGAATAGCCGAGTAACTTTGTACAGAATCCACCTGATCAAAAAAGCACCCGCAGAAGTAAAAAAATGTTAATGCTTGTTATACAGCAATACAGTTAAGTTAAGTTAAGCATTTCTTCCTTTTCTTCCTTTTCTTCCTTCTCTTCCTTCTCTTCCTTTGCGACGGCAGTCGCTCATGGGGGAAACCCCCAAGACCGCGCTGCCTCTTCTTTGCGTCCTTTGCGGTTCGTTAAAAAAATTTAATTTGACAAAGAGTTAAGCCTTAACCCAAGCGTATTGGATTTTAAGTGACTTTAGCTATAAGATGGGGAATTTCTTCCCTAGCGGACTAAGGGAGAATGAAATAACCCTGGCTTGTTATATAAGGTGATGTATGGGGAATTCTAAGTTGAGTACAGGAATTCCCCAAAAAGTAATGAGCGCAAAAGTTGATGGAATTGTAAAGCTGGTAGGCTACCAAATTACAGAGCAACTGTATTCGGGTTCGCGCACACTCGTGTATCGGGCTGTCCGAGAATCAGATCAGCAAGCAGTTGTGATCAAGCTCTTAAAACGGGAATACCCCAGTTTCAGCGAACTAGTACAGTTCCGCAATCAGTATACCCTGGCCAAAAACCTAAATATTCCTGGTATCATTAAGCCCTATAGTCTAGAACCCTATCAAAACGGGTATGCCCTAGTAATGGAAGACTTTGGGGGCATATCACTGCGACAATTTACTGAGAGACAACCACTGACTTTAGAACAATTCCTGACTATAGTCTTACAACTGACAGATACTCTGCACCTGTTACATCAACAGCGAGTCATTCATAAAGACATTAAACCCGCTAACATTCTAATTCACCCGGACACCAAGCTTTTAAAGCTGATAGATTTTAGTATTTCCTCGCTGTTGCCGAGAGAAACCACCGAAATCCAAAATCCCAATGTCTTAGAAGGAACCTTAGCATACCTCTCACCAGAGCAAACCGGGCGGATGAATCGGGGCGTTGACTACCGCAGTGACTTCTATTCATTAGGTGTGACTTTCTTTGAATTACTGAGTGGACAATTGCCTTTTGAATCTGACGATGCGATGGAGTTAGTACATAGTCATATCGCCAAACAACCAGATAAATTCAAAATTCTAAATTCTAAATTCAAAAACGAAGAACCTATTCCTGAAGTTCTTTGTGATATTGTGATGAAATTAATGGCGAAGAATGCTGAAGACCGCTATCAGAGTGCGTTGGGACTAAAATTTGACCTAGTGAAATGTCTGGAGTCTTGGCAAGCAACAGGGAAGCAGACATGGTTTGAATTGGGACAGCGAGATATCAGCGATCGCTTCATTATTCCCGACAAACTTTATGGACGAGAAACCGAAATATCAACCCTACTCCAAGCATTTGAAAGAGTCAGCTTTGGGGCAACAGAAATGATGTTGGTAGCTGGTTTTTCGGGAATTGGTAAAACTGCGGTTGTCAACGAAGTTCATAAACCGATTGTTAGACAACGTGGTTATTTTATCAAAGGCAAATATGACCAATTTCAACGAAATATTCCCTTCAGTGCCTTTGTGCAAGCATTCCGCGACTTAATCGGGCAATTGTTAACAGAAAGTGATGCACAAATTCAGCAATGGAAAAACCAAATATTAGATGCTGTTGGAGAAAATGGACAGGTAATTATTGAAGTCATCCCCGAATTAGAAAAAATCATTGGTCAACAGCTAGCAGCAGCAGAATTATCAGGAACGGCGGCACAAAATAGATTTAATTTACTGTTTCAAAAATTTATCGAAGTTTTTACCAGTGCTGAACATCCATTAGTGATGTTTTTAGATGATTTACAATGGGCAGATTCGGCATCACTGAAGTTAATGCAGCTGTTAATGGCTGATACAGGTCATCTTTTATTAATTGGTGCGTACCGTGATAACGAAGTCAATCCAGTACATCCATTAATGTTGACTTTGAGTGAGATTCAAAAAACACTCTTCACGATTAATACAATTATCTTAGCACCACTGAGTCAAATCACAGTGAATCAATTAGTTGCTGACACACTTAAATGTAAAGAAAGTTTGGCATGGACTCTTTCTCACTTGGTATCTCAGAAAACCAAAGGGAATCCATTTTTTGCTACACAGTTTCTCAAAGCATTGCATCAAGATAGGCTGATTCAATTTGATTTTGAATTAGCCTGTTGGCAATGTGACATTGTACAGGTGAATCAGCAAGCAGTTACAGATGACGTTGTGGCTTTTATGAAATTTCAATTACGAAGACTGCCACAATCAACTCAACACGTCTTGGAGTTAGCTGCTTGTATTGGCAATCAGTTTGATTTAACAACTTTGGCAATTGTTTCAGAACAGTCAGAGGTAGAAACGGCTGCTGATTTATGGAAAGCTTTACAAGAAGGGCTAATTTTACCGATTAGTAATGTTTATAAGTTTTATCAAAATTCGTCATTGGTCATTGGTCATTTGTCATTAGAAAATAACAAACAAATGACAAAGGACAAAGGACAAAGGACAGCTTCATATAGATTTTTACATGACAGAGTACAGCAAGCGGCTTATTCCCTGATTCCCGATAATCAAAAAACAGCAACTCATCTCCAAATTGGATATTTACTCCAACAAAATTTATCCGAGATCGAGCTTGAGGAAAAACTGTTTGATCTTGTTGGGCATTTGAATTTAGGAATGGAGTTAATTACTCAACCAAGCGATCGCCAAGCATTAGCTCAACTGAATTTGAAAGCTGGAGTCAAGGCGAGAAATTCTACAGCTTACGCCGCCGCAAGGGATTATTTGCAAACGGGGATTAAGCTATTACAGACAAACTGCTGGCAAAATCAGTATGAATTGACTCTGAATCTATATGTGACGGCTGCGGAAACTGCCTATTTAAATGGTGACTTCGAGGGCATGGAACAGCAAGCCGCATTGGTATTACAGCAGACACAGACAATTTTTGACAAAGTGAAAATCTACGAAATTCAAATCGCGGCATTAACGGCTCAGAGCCAAATGTTAGAGGCGATCGCGGTGGGAAGAGAGGCACTGAGTCAATTAGGGGTGGATCTCCCAAGTGCGCCAGATGAAGCCCAAATCGGCAAAGTGCTACAAGAGGTGGCCAGCCTTCAAAGCGGCAGAGATATTGCCGAGCTGATTGACCTACCCGTGATGAGCGATCGCACAGCCGAAGCCGCGATCCAACTGTTAGGAGTTTTGTTTCCAGCAGCGATCCAGGGAATGCCAGGGTTACTGCCCTTGTTGAGTGCGACAATGGTGCGGTTGTCACTCCAGTTTGGGAATGCACCCGCTTCGATTGTCGGCTATGGGATTCATGGCATGGTGCTATGTGCCTTTTTGGGCGAAGTCGAAACAGGCTATGGGTTTGGTAGATTAGCGATCTCGTTGCTGGAACGGTTGAATGTTCAGGACATGAAGTGTATCTCTCTAAACCTGTTTGGGGCTTTCATCCAACATCGCCACGAAGCGCTCAGGGCAACGATACCGACGCTGAAAGATAGCTACACCACTGGCATCGAAACTGGCGATTTTCTCAACGCTGGCTACAGCGCAATATCCTACATGAATATTGCGGTTTTCGCAGGTGTAGACCTGGACACTTTAGAACCCGAATTCGCCGCTTACAGTGCTGCCTTGGCTCAGGTTAAACAAGATTCGGCGCATATTCATTCGGACATAACGCGGCAAACGGTGCAGCATTTGCGAGAAACGGTGAGCCAACCCGATTGCTTAATGGGCACTATCTACGATGAAACGGTAATGTTGCCGAAGCAACAGCAGGATAATGATCTCACCCCGATCGCCGTTACCTACATCTATAAACTGCTGCTTGCCTACTCATGGGGCAATTATCAGGCTGCCTTCGACTACATCACCATAGTCAAGTCCTATTTGATGGCAGTATCGGGAATGGTCTTTAGTCCCATTTTCCATTTTTATGCGGCACTAACACACCTAGCACTCTTCCCCACCGAGCCAGAACCAGAACAAGCCGAAATGCTTGCTGTTGCCGTCACTCATCAAACGATTCTGCACCAGTGGGCGCAAAATGCCCCGATGAATCACTTGCATAAATGGTATTTAGTGGAGGCTGAACGTTATCGAGTTTTGGGTGAAAAAATCGCCGCCATTGAGTGTTATGACCGAGCCATAACTCTTGCTAAAGAACATCAGTTCATCAACGAAGAAGCGCTAGCCAACGAACTCGCAGCTAAATTCTACCTGGAATGGGGTAAAGAGCAATTTGCTCAAATTTACATCACAAATGCTTACTACTGCTATGCTCGCTGGGGTGCTAAAGCCAAAGTTGCTGACCTAGAAAACCACTATCCCCAACTGCTTGCTCCCATCCTCAACCAAACCCGTTCTCCCTTCTCTACTAGCGAAACTATCTTCGCCTTGGGAAGTGTCACATCCAGCAGTTCCGCCACTTCCAGCAGTACCAATGTCTCTGCGGCTCTAGATTTAGCTGCCATTCTTAAAGCTTCCCAAACGATCTCAGGCGAAATCGAACTGGAAAAACTGCTTTCATCGTTGCTGCATATCATCATCGAAAATGCGGGAGCCGATAAGTGTGTGTTAATGCTTATGGAGTCAGGTAATTTACAGATTCGGGCATTAGCAAAGCTGGGGCTACAGAACAATGGAAATACCAAAGTTGATTTTTCTGCAATGCTGACTAATCCACAGCCTGTTGAAGAGTCAACCTATGTACCAGTTGGCTTAATTAATACTGTTAAACGCAGTTTACAACCTGCCGTAATTGTTGAGGCCACAGTACATTCGCAATTAATTAATGACGCTTATATTCAGCAACAGCAGCCCAAGAGTATCTTGTGTAGTCCGATTTTACATCAAGGGAAGTTGCTGGGCGTGTTGTACCTAGAAAACAATCTCGCTACTGGAGCCTTTACCCATGAGCGCGTTGAACTGCTCAACTTACTTTGCGCTCAAGCAGCGATTTCTCTGGAGAATACCCGATTGTATCAGCGATCGCGAGAATATGCTCAACAGCTAGAGCAGTCATTCGCCGAATTGAGTGCAAGTAAGTCTCGCTTTGAGAAACTTGTAGATAATGTTCCTGGGGTTGTTTATCAAGCCTGCTGGACTCCCGATCAAATCAGAACTCTCACCTACATCAGTGCCGAGTGTTACGACTTGTTTGAAATCACGCCAGAGCAAGCGTTTACTAATATGCAGTTTCTTACGGAGATGATACATCCAGATGATGCTGCCAGTTACCAACAGTCCATTACCGACTCAATACAAACACTGACTTATTTGGAATGGTCAGGGCGAATTGTTACACCATCTGGAATAGTAAAGTGGATTGATGCCGAAGCTCGAATCGAACAACTTGCCGATGGGTCTGTGGTTTGGGATGGATTATTGTTGGATATTAGCGAACGCAAACGCATTGAAGCCGAACGTCAACAAAAATCACTGGAGCTAGAAACCGCTTTACAAGATTTGCAACAAGCTCAATTACAAATCGTGCAAAGTGAAAAGATGTCTGCACTAGGTAACTTAGTTGCCGGGATCGCTCATGAAATGAATAATCCTTTGGGCTTTATTGCTGCTAGTCTCAAACAAGCTAAACCGATCTTTGCTGATGTTATTGAACATTTGAAACTATATCAAGAAAGTTTACCCGAACCAGGAGATGAAATCACAGACCATGCCGAATCAATCGACTTAGATTATAGCTTATCAGACTTACCCAAGATGATTGATTCGATGACGATGGCCTGTGACAGGCTAAAAAACATCAGTACCAGTTTAAGAACTTTCTCTCGTGCAGACCAAGCTTATAAAGTGTCATTTAATATCCACGAAGGCATTGATAGCACGATTCTAATTTTGAAACATCGTCTGAAAGCGAATGAACAACGTCCATTAATTGAAGTAATCACTAAGTATGGAAATTTCCCACAAGTTGAGTGCTTTCCTGGTCAATTAAATCAGGTATTTATGAACATCCTAGCAAACGCTATTGATGCATTAGATGAATCAAGCATAGGTCGGAGTTTTGAGGAAATTAAAGCTAATCCTAACTGGATTAAAATTATCACCTCATTGAAAGATAAACAGATTGAGGTGAAGATTGCTGATAATGGTAAAGGGATGAGTGAATCGGTCAAACAAAAAGTATTTGACCATTTGTTTACTACCAAAAGTGTCGGGAAAGGAACAGGATTAGGATTAGCGATCGCTCGTCAAATTATTGTCGAAAAACATGGCGGAACAATCACGGTGAATTCTACCCTTGGCCAGGGAACAGAATTTGCGATCGCCTTACCGATTTTGGCTCAAGCTCAGGGTTAATTTGCACTTTTTATAACAAGAATTCAGAACTCAGGAGCGGAGCCGGAGACAAACGACAAGCTCCGGTCAGAATGAGCGGATGAATTCTGTACGAGTGGGTGATGAATATTGGTTAAAACCTCGCCCGAAGTCAAGCGAAAAAAATTAAAACAAGTCGCAAGTCGCAAGTCGCAAGTCGCAAGTCGCAAGTAAGTTTTGTGACTCTTATTTAGACCCCGACCCAAAACGGGCTGGCTTTTAAAGCAGGGGACTTAAACCCCTAAACTTAGTTAAAATATTCTCGCCTTAAAACTCTATCCCTTTATGGGTAGAGTATTCACAATTGGTGAATTCTGTATTCTGAATTCTGAATTCTGTATTCCGACTCCTGTTTTATGCCCCCCTACCGGATTGAAATTTTTAGAGAATACATGGTCTACTGAGAAACTAGACTATTAAATAATCTGGTTGCAAAGGACACTTCTTAAATATGAACACAGTAGCGTTCACGGGTATTTCGTCCTCCGGCTGGCTGTACTGGATAATACAGCCGCACTTAGCGATGCACATTCCAGATGGCTTCTTGAACTTACCTGTTATCATTGTCACCTGGATAATTGCTATCGGTCTAATTGCACTAGCTATTAGGCGATCGCAAGCAGAATACCAAGAACGAGCTGTACCTTTAATGGGAGTTTGTGCAGCATTTATCTTTGCAGCCCAAATGATTAATTTTCCGATTCCTGGCGGCACTTCTGGACACCTTTTAGGAGGAACGCTAGCAGGAGCTTTATTAGGTCCGTGGGCTGGGTCACTAGTGATGGTGACAGTGTTCATCGTGCAGGGTGTTCTGTTTCAGGATGGTGGATTGACGGTATTAGGCGCTAACATCTTTAACATGGGATTAATCGGTACATTTGGCGGTTATTATCTCTATCGCACAGTTAGATTTGCTACAGGGCGCGATACTTTACGAGGAGTGGTAATTGGCGCAGCGATCGCAGCTTGGACAAGTGTGGTGGTAGCTTCAGTTGTGTGTGCCTTGGAACTTGCTTTGTCGGGAACGATTCCTCTAGCGGTGGCTTTGACAGCGATGGCTTCTTGGCACGTCCTAATTGGCATTGGCGAGGCGCTGATTACTGTAGCAGCACTCAGTTTTATTTGGCGGACTCGACCAGATTTATTTTACGATCCGCCCCGTCAGACAAAATCAACTGCCTCTGGTTCGATCTCCCGGTATTAAAAGGTATTTATGGAATTAGGACTGAACACTTATGAATAGCAACCTCTCGCACTCCCGCAACCGCGCTGTTGTGATCGCTGGCTTAGGTATTGCTCTGCTGATTGCAATTTTCCTTTCGCCACTGGCGAGCAAAAATCCCGATGGGCTAGATAGAGTCTCAAAAGACCTGAAGTTTGACAGCAAAGAACTAGAACAGAAACCTGCTCAGAAATTACCCTTTTACAGCATATTTGATGAGTATGCTCTCAGAGGTGTACCATCTGCGATCGCCACACCATTGGCTGGTCTAGTGGGAACATTAGTAACTTTTGGTTTAGCTTGGGGTCTTGGCAAATTAGTTGTGCGTGGTTCTACTTCACCTTCCACAGAGGATGATGCTTATTCAGACTCAGATGCACCAGATTAAAAAAGAATTCAGAATTCAGAATTCAGAATTCAGAACTGAGAACTGAGAACTGAGAACTGAGAATGCAATCAGTCAGGGATTTAAACCCCTTGATTTCAGACACTTGTGGACTCCAATTCATGCTGAATTCTGACGACTGACGTCAATATTGCTGTTTGTTAAATACAGATAGGAACTTAAGATCATGCTGCTGCACATTGGGGCATTTGTGCTGGATGTCGATAGTAAACAGACTACTCTCTGGCACAAACTGGCTCCCCGTACCCGGATACTCTGTACATTGTTGTTCGTGTTTGCCATTGTCTTAACACCAAATGGACATTGGTGGACTTGGGCTATTTATGGATTAGTTCTCTTGAGTTTAATATTACTGAGTCAAATCACCCTATTAGTACTACTAAAACGATTGGCAGTTGAGCTAACATTTATTGGTGTCGTTCTCCTCGGTACTTTGTTTCGGGGTGGCGGTGAGGTGTTATGGTCTTGGGGACCATTACAGATTACGACAGTCGGGCTAACTATCTTGGGGAGTGTGACGCTTAAGGCATTGCTATCACTATTGATACTGAACTTACTGACTTTAACAACTTCGGTAACGGCACTGCTTCACGCTCTGCTGGAACTGAGAACTCCACCACTATTAGTCGCAATTCTCGCATCTATGTATCGCTATATCAGCGTATTAATTGGCGAGTTTAACGCGATGCGTCGAGCCGCCGAGTCTCGAAACCTGATGAACAACAACCGCTCAATCCGGTTAATTTTTGGCAATATGATTGGAGCGCTGTTTATCCGCACTTATGACCGGGGAAATTTGGTTTATCAGGCGATGCTATCACGGGGTTATCAAGGAGTACCACCAATGATGGAAAAAGTTTCATCAGGGGGACGATCTGACGTTGTGGCTTTGAGTTTAACTATAATTTTGGCGCTGTTTGGTCAGGCCATTTACTGGCGGAATTGAAGAAGAATGCAGAATCCAGAATCCAGAATCCAGAATCCAGAATTCAGAATTCAGAATTCAGAATTCAGAATCCAGAATCCAGAATTCAGAATCAATACTTCGGTAAGTGTTACAGGTAGCTCTGTCGAACCGCTCAGTAACCATCAGTCGGGGATTGGGACCCGCCACTACGAAATTTGACCACCAAATCTACGATTTGGTGGGGGTCTAAAAAGAGGTTATTCATTCGCTTTTTCGGTCAAAATTCATTCATTCTGACTCCTGACTCCTGAATTCTGTTCGATAACATTTCTTCACGTTGTATTAATGCATCATAATCCCATATCAATTCAAAATCTTAGCTATACTTACCCTGACGGAACTCAAGCTTTGAGGGACATTAATTTGTCTATCAAAGCAACTGAGCGAGTGGCATTAATCGGAGCCAATGGTTCGGGAAAATCTACGTTGCTGTTACATCTCAATGGAATTCTCATGCCTCAGTCGGGACAGATCACGATTGGAGAATGTCCTTTAACTGTTGAGAATTTACGAAAAATTCGGGATTTTGTCGGGTTGGTATTTCAGAATCCAGATAATCAGTTGTTCATGCCAACAGTTTGGGAAGATGTTGCTTTTGGCCCGATGAATCTGGGTTTGCAAGGCGAGGAATTACAAGAGCGAGTTCTGCAAGCGATGGCAGCAGTTGATATTGATCCCCAATGGTATGGGCAACGTTATATCGGGAATTTATCTGGAGGTGAGAAAAAACGGATTGCGATCGCTGGAGTTTTGGCAATGAATCCACAGATATTAGTATTTGATGAACCCTCGGCTCAATTAGATCCGCGTTGTCGTCGTCAATTCATTGAGTTGCTGCAAAGCTTACCTCTGACGCAACTGATTGCAACCCACGATTTAGATTTAGCTTTGGATTTGTGCGATCGCACAGTTGTTCTCAGTCAAGGTCAAATCGTCTATGATGGCAAAACTGAGAAGGTAATGAGCAATCCAGAGTTTTTGCTTGGGCACGCTTTAGAGTCACCACTAAGCTATAGTCGCCCCTACTGTCAGCTGGAACATGCACCTGTCAGCCCATTTCGATACAAGGAATTTGTTTGAAGAAGAATTCAGGAGTCAGAATTCTGAATTCTGACTCCTGAATTCAGCTTAACTGACTGCGAAACTTACTAATACTAATAGTTAATAACACAACAGCAAAGGCGACTAAAACCAAAACATTCATCCACAGTACATCTAAGCCAACGCCTTTGAGCAAAATACCTCGAACGATCGCAATATAATGGCGGAGGGGATTGAGTAAGGATAGGACTTGAAAGAAGGGAGGCATGGCTTCAATGGGTGCGATCGCGCCAGAAGTTTGTACCATTGGTAAATTAATAAAGAAAGATGTCAGGACTACCTGTTGTTGGGAACTACTCACAGTCGCCAACATAATACCCAGGCTAATCCCGACAAATACATACATACTTGATAGGGCGAAAAATAGCAGAAAATTACCTCGAAATGGTACATGAAATACTATTGTTGCTAATGTGACAGCTAATAAGACATCTCCCATTAATAAAAAGGCTAAAGGGACTATTTTCGATAGTAATATTTGCCAGTTAGCAGCCGGAGTCATTAATAATTGTTCTAAAGTTCCCGTATCTTTTTCCCGAACAACAGTAATTGCTGATACTAATGTGCCAATTAATGTTAAAACTAAACCCATAACTCCTGGAACAAAAAACCAACTACTCGTTAGTCCGGGGTTGTAAAGAAATACAACTTCCGGTGAGACTGGGGGACTTGCTTCACCTTGAGTTAATTGCAGATTATATTGCTGGATAATTTGATTCATATAATTTCCTGCAATCCCGGCTGTATTTGCATTTACAGCATCGATAAATACTTGAATTTCTGCGGATTTTTGTGCCAGTTGACGCGGAAAATTGGGAGGAATTATGACTCCAACATCTAGCTTTCCTTCTTCTACCTGACGACTCAATGCTTTTTCACTGTTTGGTACAGATTTTAAAGTGAAAATTTGATTTGATGTCATGGCTGAAACTAACTCTCGACTGGCGCTGACGTTGGCATAGTCGATGACACCTAATCGTAAGTTATGAACATCAGGATTGAGGATAAAGCCATACAGTAATAATTGGATTGTCGGCGGGACAATTAACAAAACAATTAATTGTTTATTGTGGATAATTTGGTTAATTTCTTTCCGCAATAATGCCCAAAATGGACTATTAAATAATCGCTCAAGAAGTTTCATAAAAAAATTCCTTTTTATCGAACCACAGAGACGCAGAGAACACAGAGAGATTAACGGGAGTATCTCAATGAGTGTAAAAAGCCTTGTAATATCATGTCCGCTTGATTGCTTATTAAACCCGAAGAACCCCACCCCCGCCAAAGCTATGCTTTGTCTCCCCTCCCCGCTCTTCGGGAGGGGCTGGGGGTGGGGTGTATTGACTGTGGTTAGCATAACTAATTATGCGGACATGATATAAAACCTCACCCCAACCCTCTCCTTGGTAAGGAGAGGGAGCAAGAATCTTGTTTTTCATCTGGTATATTTGCTTTCACTGAGATGCTCCCGATATTAACTAGGTAATTGCATTCGACTTAAAGCTCGGCGTGATACGTTGAAAAATATTAATCCCAAGACTGCAAGCATGAGTAAATCAAACCAAACTCCGGCAAACCCTGTACCACGCACGAAGGCATCACGAGTGATATCAATGTAATAACGCGCCGGAATTATGTTAGGTGCTAGTGATAAGGGGAAAGGAATATTGTTGAGGGGATAAATAAAACCTGAGAGTAATAAGGATGTGATAAAACCTAGTAGGGAAACGCCTTGTACAGCAGCATTTTGGTTGCTGCTACGGACTCCTAAAAGTAATCCGAAAAAAACGCTATCGCTCAGAAATAGTAAAGTGCCAAGTAGTAATGTTATGGGGTTGCCAACTATGCCAACTTGGAAAATAATTGAGCCTAATATCATAACTATTAATGTCTCGACGATGGCAATTAATAAGTATGCTAATCCTTTGCCAAGTAATAGTTCTGTGGCACTAATACTCGAAGCATAAACTTGTAAAATTGTCCCTTTTTCTTTTTCCCGCACCATTGCGATCGCAGACAGCAATGAAGGAAAAATCCACAGGACAACTCCGTACACTCCTGGCACAATATACAGCGATTCTAATCTACCAGGATTAAACCATAGACGCATTCGTGCTGTAATACTACTAGTAGCGGGTATCAGTCCATGCTCTTGCATGAAAAAGTTTGTAACTCTCTGAATACTATTTTTAATTACACGGGCATTGTTAACATCAGTTGCATCGATTAATACTTGCACATTTGTACTTCTTCCTGCTTGAATATCGCGGCTAAATTCCGGCGGAATAATTACAGCAGCTTTGGCGATTCCCTTATCTATTGCATCGCGTGTGGGATTGCCACCATACCATTGTTTAGGCACAAATTGATTAGTCGCATACAATCGTTCAATATAGCTGTTACTTAGGTTTGTGCGGTTGAAATCTTGCACAATTAAGGGAATATCTTTACTTTCTAATCTAATAGCAAAGCCAAAAATGATTAAGGTGATAAATGGCAATAAAAATGCTAGCGCCAACGTCAGGCGATCGCGGCGAAATTGGGCTATTTCTTTCACACATTGAGCAAAAATTCTTTTCATATAGTAATCCGCTTTGATTATTGAACTGACTTGCGTAGGCTGGGAGTAGGGAATAGGGAGTGGGGAGTAGGGAATAAGCCTTTTCGATTAGTACTTAATTTGTTCAAAAATCAAATAAGAGTCCTATATAGCAGTCTGCTTTGATTTTTGTTCGCGCAGCGTGGCGTAGCCATAATTATTTGCGTAGACAGGGAGTGGGGAGTAGAGAAGAAGGCTTTTCGGGGTGTACTGATTTTTTTCAAAAATCAAATAGGAGTCCTATATATATACTAAGTAAACTTTCTCCCCACTCCCCACTCCCCACTCCCCACTCCCCACTCCCCACTCCCCACTCCCCACTCCCCACTCCCCACTCCCCACTCAATTCCTATCCTTGCGATCGCTGTACAATGCCAATAAAAGCATCTTCTAAAGAAAACGGAATGGTACGCAAAGAATTGATGGTAATTTGATTAGCTTCTAAAAGTTGAGTTAGTTGATTTATTTCCTGTTCGGGATGGTCGAGAACAACGTGTAAGCTATCAGCAAAAATCGAGACGCGCCAAGACTCAAAGTGTTGTTTGAGTATCTTGGAAGCAGCTTGATTTTGATTAACAATAATTTCTATTAGTTGTCCCGGTTGTGAGGCTTTAACAGAACTTGGCGAACCTTCGGCGACGGTTTCTCCTGCAACCATAAAACTCATGCGGTTACACTGTTCAGCTTCTTCTAAATAGTGCGTTGTCACTAAAATGGCTGTACCATTGTGGGCGAAGTCATTAATTAGCTTCCAAAACTGACGACGCGCTAACGGATCTACCCCTGATGTTGGCTCATCTAAAAATAAAATATCTGGTTCGTGCATCACACAAGCACCAAAAGCGACTCGCTGTTTCCAACCTCCCGGTAGCTTTCCAGTAATCATATTTGCTTGTCCTTCTAAGCCACAGGTAGCAATTACCCAATCAATTTTTTCTCGTCGGAGTTTGCGAGGTACGCCGTAAACTCCGCTATAAAATTCTAAATTTTGCAGAATAGTTAAATCGTCGTAAAGGGTGAATTTTTGACTCATATAACCAATGCGTCGCCGTAAGTCTGCACTCCGCAGATTTCCGGTTTCACCACCCAAGGAAATTTCACCGCCGCTTGCTTCTAGTAATCCACACAGCATTTTAATTGTGGTGGTTTTCCCTGCACCGTTAGCACCCAATAACCCAAAGATTTCGCCGTAGCGTATTTCGACGTTGACATCTTTAACGGCTTGGAACTTGCCAAAAACACGACTAAGTTTGTGAGCGTAGATAGCTAATGAAGAAGGGGAGATAGGGGGAAATTCTTTATTTTTGAATTTTGAATTTTGAATTTTGAATTGATTCGTCCCCTGTCCTCTTTTGCGAGAACGAGGAAATGATAAAAATTGCGGTACGGAACCTTGTTGTCGCAGGCGCGTGACAAAGACGTTTTCTAATGTAGGTTCGCCATACTCGATAGTGGGAGAAGGTAACTGATGTTGTTGCAGTAGTTCGCGGACTTCGGTTTCGCCGGATTTTATATCTTTCACGAGGACATCTAAGCGATCGCCAAAACTTTGCACATCTACTATATTTGTTTGGGTAGTCTGAGATAGTATTTCTTCTGTCGCTTGCAGGTTTGCTGTTCGCACTTCTAAACGATGCAAGCCTAAGTTAGCCCGTAAGTCTGCGGGTGTGCCAATTTCATGAATTTCCCCACCGTACATCAAAGCTACGCGGTGACAGCGTTCAGCTTCGTCTAGATATGGTGTAGCAACTACAATTGTCATCCCCTCAGCTGACAATTCTGCTAGCACATCCCAAAATTCCCGCCGGGAAACTGGATCAACACCCGTGGTAGGTTCATCTAGTAACAATACTTCTGGTTGAGAAACTAAAGCACAACACAGCGCCAGCTTTTGTTTCATCCCACCAGAAAGTTGTCCCACTAAGCGATCGCCAAAGCGCTCCAAATTCATTAATCTTAAATATTTATTGCGGCGTTTTTGTAATAAATCGTCTGCTACTTGCCGCAACCCTGCTGCATAACGCAAGTTTTCATCAATACTCAAATCCAAATACAGTGAAAACTGTTGGGTGAGATAACCTGTGATTAGTCGGGCATCTCGTGCAGGCTGATTAAATATTTGCACGTCTCCTGCCGTCGCTTCCATCACACCGCCCAAAATGTGAAAGGTGCTAGTTTTTCCCGCACCGTCTGGGCCAATTAATCCAAACATTTCACCTTTGTGGACACTGAAATCAATTCCCCGTACAGCAGCTAAGTTTCCATAGTGTTTGTGCAAGCTATGAACTTTAATTGCTGTGGTGCTAGATGATTGCGGTGAGTTTGGAGTAACTACTGTTTTTTGCTGTTGCATCATTTAGCCTCTTAGTTTGGAGAATTGAGGGGGGAAATTTAAACGCAAAGGGGAGGCAGCGCGTTGCGGGGGTTCCCCCCGTTGTAGCGACTGCCGTCGCGCGGAGGGAAGCGCAGAGGTACGCGGAGAATTTGGGAGGAATTAATGAAATGTTGCTCTGTTATCTGACTTCTGGATTCAGGTTGATTTCGGCATCTGCTGGCATCCCCATTTTGGCGCAAGGTAAATCTGATTTAGTATAAGGATTTTCGGGGTTAAAGCAGTTATCAGGATTTTGAACTTTGATCCGAATTCCTACTACTTGTCTGACTCGATCTTTTTGAAAGTAAATATTCTCTGGTGTAAATGAAGCTTGCGGATCGATCGCAATTACTTTACCTTCTAGTGGTTTATCTGGCGCAGAATCAATCAAGATTTTCGTTGTTTGTCCTAGACGCACTCTGCCAATATCGCCTTCGGGAATAAAACCTCTAAAATATAGTGTCTTGGGGTCAACAATTGTCAAAATATTAGTCTGACTGCTAACTACTGCACCTGGTTCGACACTACGGGCTGTCACTACTCCATCTAAGGGACTAACTACATTTAAATCTTTTTTGGAGTCTGCAACCTGGGTGAGGATTTGCTGATTTGATGCTTGGGCATCTTTGACTTTTGCACGGGCAGAGTTGACTTTTGCCTGTGCAGATTTAAGTTGAGCATCACTTTGCTGCTGCTTTCTGATTAATGCTGTTAACTGGGCGTTGCGAATGTCAGGATTGAAACCTGTAGTTTGAGCTTGAGTTAAAGCCCCGGATGTAGCGCTTAACTGTTGACGTTCGGCATTAACTGCTGCAACTCGTGCTTCTAGGGTTGCTACTGCTGTATCTAGGGTGGTTTGTGCTTGATCGAATTGTTGTTGATTGATCGCCCCTTCTTTGACTAATTGGGCATAGCGATCGCGGTTGATTTTTGCTAAATTAACTTCTGCTGCTGCCTGTTTAACTTGCGCTTGTGCTTGTACTAATGTGGCTCTGGCTGCTGCTACATTTGCTCGTGCCTGCTCAATTCTGCCTTTGGTATCCCCTTGGGACTGCCGAAAATTCAGTTTAGCTTCGTTAATTTGGCTGTTAATTTCTTGAGTTTCTCTGGCGACTTGCTCGACATCTGAAATTGCCTGCTGTTCATCATACTTAGCAGATGTCACTCTCGCTTGCGTACCAAGCAGTTGTCCTTGCAGCAATTGATCGTCTGTGTTGTCTAACTTAATTAACTCTTGCCCCTTTTTAACTGCTGCCCCTTCTCGCACGACAATTGACTCAATTCTTCCAGAACGCTTGATCCCAATCTCGGTTTCATAACCCTCAATCCGGCCGCTAACTTGCAGTATATTCACTGATGCTTGCGGTTGACTGCGCCACACAGCGTAGCCAATGCCAACCACCACCAGCACCCCCCCGATCAGTAAAGGAATCGGTTTCTTGGAGCGCTGCGGCTTCGATACTGGGGGATCTTTAAGATTTTCCGGGGATGTCGGGATAGTCTGAGTCATGGTAGCACCCTGGATTGTAAAAAATATTTTGTAACCGAAAATCGAAAATTCTGAATTATTCGTCATAATACTAGACTGTATAGTATGATAAAACAAGAGATACGTCAAAAAATTTACTCTTCATGTCCAAAAATCCTACTTCCGAAATAGGAAATCCTTTACCTGCGATCGCTCCCAAGCAGGAGCAAATCTTGCAAGGAGCTATACGGGTATTTTTGAAGGAGGGTTACGCTAGAACAAGTATGGATCGTGTCAGCGCAGAAGCTGGAGTGTCGAAGCAAACGATATACAGTCACTTTCAAGATAAAGAAGGGCTGTTTAAAGCGTTGATAGAACGGTTGACGCTGGCTTGTTTTCAAAGCATTTTTTGCACAGAAAAATTGCACGGCGAACCAGCGATTTTGTTGCGTCAAGTTGCCGAAATTTATTTAACCAAAGTCGCTGATAATCCCGATTATTTGGCCTTGTTGCGGTTGATTATCACCGAGTCACAAAACTTTCCTGAACTAGCCAAACTTTATACCCAAACGGTTGTGCAACGCGGTCGGCAAATGCTGAGTCAGTATTTCGTATCTCATCCAGAATTAGGGATTACCGACCCAGAAGCAATGGCTCAGATTTTCTTTGGTTCGCTGGTATCTTACGTGATTATACAAGAAGTTTTGTATGGAAAAGAACTCATGTTTTTATCACGCGATCGCCTCGTAGACAGCTTAATGAATGTGGTCATGAGCCAGTCTCTAAATACGGAAATATACCTTTCCAGGTGATTCGTAAAATCTGTTTTTTTGGCGTTTAAATTTCCGTCTGTAGGTAATAGCTAATGCAGTTATAGCGTTTCCTAATCACATGAGGTATATCTTAGCCCCCTCTCGAAGAGCGGGGAGGGGGTTGGGGGTGGGGTTCTTATACCTCACAAGGTCCGAGAACCGCTATAGTTGATTTGCCAAATATGTATAGTGCTATCCTCATTGCTACTAGCGAGAGTTTTACCATCTGGGCTAAGAGCAAGCCCTAAAACAGAACTGGAACCATCTTGAAAGGTGTGCAACAGTTTGAAAGTCTCTAAGCTCCACAGTTTAATACTGCCATCAAAATTGCCGCAGATCAGAATTTTTCCATCGGGGCTAATGACAAGAGAATCAATTGAACTAAAATTGTCAGTAAACTCATGCAGCAGTTTTCCAGTTTGGAGATTCCATAATTTCAGGGTGCTAATTGCCCGATTTCCAGAAACTAGCTGACCAAAACTGCCAGTGACGAGCTTTTTGCTATCTGGAGTAATGGCAATAGCATCAACTGGGGTTTTGTGTCCTTTGAGAATATGGCGTGTTTTTTTAGTTTGCAGTGAAATCAGCCTAATTGTATTGTCATTGCCACCCCCAGCACTCACAAGGGTTTGCATATCAGGGCTAAATGCAACCTTACTCACAAATTCTGAATGTGCAGTAATGGTATCAAGCAACTTAAGCGTGTGTAAATCCCAAAGCTTGATTGTGTGATCATCACTGCCACTAGCAATCAATCTACCATCTGAACTAATAGCAACGGTTTCTACTGGCTGGGTATGTCCACTTTCGAGGTTAAGCGTAAGCATTAATTGAGTGCGTAAATCCCAAACCTTCATTGTTGGGGTGGTTATCCCACCACTTACAATCCGCTTCCCATCTGGACTAATCGCAATTGAAGTAACACCATCTGAGTGAGCATCTAAACTATGCAGTAATTTTCCACTACGTAGATTCCAGATTTTAATTGTATCATCTCTACCTCCACTAATCAGGGTTTGCCCATCCGGGCTAATCACAACTGCTGGAACACCAAAAGTTACTTTTTTATGCGCGGTCAGTGTGTGAACAAGTTGAATATGTGATTGCGACTGAGTAATTGTACTCCTAGCAATGGGAGGAATTGAACTGGAAGAATGTACATTAATAACAGTGATGGTTAGTGCGATCGCTAAGGCTGTAATCGCTGGTTTGGATTTGAGGTAATTCAATAATTTCATGGCGGTGAGGAACGCAATTATTAATAGTGTTCCCATTTAATCGGGTGCGATGCCTACACGCGATCGCATCCCATCTGATAAACTACAACCATTTGTTAGTGTATATTCTTAGATAAAAGCAAATAAATAGAATGGCGAAAGAAATAGAGCGTAAATATTTAGTCAGAGGAGATAGCTGGAGAGGATTAGCTGAAGGTAATGTATATCGTCAAGGATACATTGCCACACAAGACAAAGCGACTGTACGTATACGTATAGTCGGGGAAAAAAGTTATTTGACCATTAAAGGCCCCAATATCAAATATTCGAGATTAGAGTTTGAGTATCCAATTCCGGTTGAAGATGCTCAAGAAATACTTGAGACATTGTGTGAACGTCCTTTTATAGAAAAAATCAGATATAAAATAGAGTCGGGCGGTTTGATTTGGGAAATAGATGAGTTTGATGGTGTTAATAAAGGACTAATATTAGCAGAAGTTGAACTCAGTGATGAAAACCAACAAATTGAACTACCAACCTGGATTGGAGAAGAAGTTTCTGATGATTCCAGATATTTCAACAGCAATTTGGTAAAACACCCTTTTTCACAATGGTAATGGCTGAAATATTGGTGAGATGCTAAGGTTAAGTTAAGGCTAGCACTCTTTGTCAAAGTCATTTTTTTTACGAACCGCAGAGGCGCAGAGGACACAGAGAGAGAAGAAAAAAATTATTAACTGAACTGTATTGCACAATAAGTAGTTAAACCTCGTCCATTTTGAAACCTGGAGTAGTGCGGGCATCTTGCCCGCTACTACAATACGGGAGCAAGATGCTCCCACTACTTTTAAAACTATGGTTCCCAAAATAGATGTGGTTTAAGTATTTTTTTTGGAAGTCCCGCTAATTGAATTAGTTGGTGTATAAATCTCCAACTAATTCAACTGTGGTTAGCATCACTAATTACTTGATTTGCGGATGGGCATTTTGTCCATCCCAACAGACTAAGGTAGGTGTAGCTATGGTTTGAGTTTGGTAAGCGTTTTTGATACCAACCCAGTTACTAGCAATTGGCATTCGCCAACCAGTTCCAAAGGCGCGATCGGTGATTTTCAAGCCTGGGGGTGCTTGTCGCCGTTTAAATTCAGCCCGCGCTACCATTTGGATTACTCGGTTTACAATCATTGGATCGTGACCGGCTGTAACAATTTGCGTTGCTGATTGGTGGTTGTGAATCAGGCGTTGCAAAATATCGTCCAAAATTTCGTAGGGCGGTAGAGAATCTTGATCAACTTGACCGGGTTTCAGTTCGGCGCTAGGTGGTTTAGTCAAGACGTTTTGCGGGATGATTTCATTATTGCGATTTAACCAGTGGCAAAGTGAATAAACACAGGTTTTAGGAACATCTGCAATTACCGCTAACCCGCCATTCATGTCGCCGTAGAGGGTACAGTAACCAACTGCCATTTCTGACTTGTTACCAGTAGATAAAAGCAGATAGCCAAACTTATTAGCGATCGCCATTAATAAATTACCCCGAATCCGAGATTGTATATTCTCCTCAGCCAGTCCAAACTCTGTACCCGCAAACAAATCGCCTAAAGTGCGATCAAAGCCTTGCATTAACTCCCCAATTGGTAAAAGATTAGTCTTAATCCCCAAATTTTCGGCTAATGCCATAGCATCACTAATGGAATGCTCAGAACTATAAGGGGAAGGCATGAGAACACCGAGGACATTTTCTTTACCAAGTGCAGCAGCTGCGATCGCAGCTACTATCGCCGAGTCAATCCCGCCACTTAAACCCAACACTACTTTAGAAAAGCGACACTTACGAGCATAATCTCGCACTCCCAAAACCAAAGCTTGCCAAATTTCTTCATCTTCCGATTCATACACAGGTGCTACAGAACCTAACTGTAAATCTCGTTGCGCTTCGTCAAATTCGACCACCACTAAATCGGTGTCAAAACCACGGGCGCGACACATAATTTCACCTTGACGATTCAAGGCAAAACTACGCCCATCAAAAATTAGGTCATCATTTCCGCCAACCTGATTAGCGTAAATAATCGGTTGTTGAAAACGGACTGCACTATGTCTGAGTATTTTTTCTCGAAAGTGGTGTTTGCCGACCGTGTAGGGGGAAGCAGACAAATTTACAACCAAATCTACACCCAGAATTGCTAAGTCAGCAATCGGATTCACTGCATAACTACGTTTGCCCCAAAATTCCTCATCATTCCATAAATCTTCGCAAATAGTTACGCCAATATGGATATTATCTAGAGTGAAATAATTAGCCTGCAATCCTGGTTCAAAATAGCGACGTTCATCGAATACATCGTAAGTAGGCAAAAGTCGCTTGTGAAAAAGTTGCTTGACCTTGCCATTCTCTAACAAAGCTATGCTATTAAATAAAGTTTTACCGCCACTAATAGACGCTTTGAGGTTCTGTTCAACAGTTCCTACCAACACAGCTAAATTTGGCGGCAAATCCCGCGCTAAGTTTTGTAAAGTGATGCCCATTGCTTCCACAAAACTGGGATTTAGTAATAAATCTCTTGGTGGATAGCCACACAGAGAAAGTTCTGGTGTCAACAACAAACGCGCACCGCTAGATGCTGCTCGTTGTGCCGCCTCCAGGATTTTTTGGGCATTCAAAAGCAAATCACCAATTGTCGGATTAATTTGAGCGATCGCAATTTTCATTGTATTTAGTCATTAGTCATTGGTCATTGGTCATTGGTAAATGCTCAAAATAAGTTACTCTGGACTTTGGGTAACAATTACTTAAATAAACACTAAAGGTTTATCTTTTAAAGGAGCAAAAGCTTCGGCATCAAACTTATACAAACTAGCTGGACGTCCAGCACCTCGTGATACCTTAATTCCGGTATCGCATAAAAAACCTAACTTGAGTAGACGCGCCCGAAAATTAGAATAATCGGAAAAATTGTCACCTAAAACTGTGGCGTATAACTGATATAAATCATTTAAGGTGAACATTTCTGGTAAGACTTCAAAAGCCACCGGACTATACTCTAATTTATTTCGCAATCGCCTGTGTCCATAGGCCAGAATTTCATTATGATCAAAAGCTAATTGTGGCACTTCTTTTACCGGATACCAAGCTATACCAGTCATGCGATCGGCAATTAATTCGGCTTCCTCAAATCGCACTAGGGCAAAGTAACTAACTGATAGATAACGCACACCATAACTATCGGTTGCTTCCCGTGGATCGCGATTTGGCCCGCCAAATGTATATAGCTGTTCTAAATAGAGATTGTTGACCTTAATTTTCTCCGCCATAATGCGATAGGCGGCATCCTCTAAAGACTCACCTGGACGCACCAAAGTACCGGGAAGACTCCAATGATTTAAAAATGGTTCTTGCTGTCGCATTACTAATAGAACTAACAGCCGATTTTGGGCAGTATCTACAGAAAAAATCACATTATCAACACCAACCTTGAAATCGGCCAAAGGTTGTTGGTTTAGCGGAGTTGGTATCTTTTTTTGGGAATGTCCTGGCATTTGTACAAATGCTCTCGATTAATATAGGCAACTACAGGGGGAGTGAGGGCTTCAGAATCTCCATGTTCGCGGTACGCTGTTGAGGAAACATCTAAACCAGTAAAAGAGGCGATCGCAATTTTCCCTCCCAGCTTTTGCACTACCTCTGAACTAGATTCATCTATTGCATATCCCGGTCGCGGCACGATCAGTAGTTGCACTTCCTGTAACAAATCTTCAATGTGATACCAACGTGGTAACTGACTCAGTAAATCTGAACCAACGATCAACGTCAATTCCGCATCCTCACCCCAAGTTAGCTTCGCTTTTTCCACTGTTTCCAGTGTTCTAAAGCTACTCAATTTTTGTTCCAAAGCAATATTATGCCGTGGCGCGTCTATATCCGCAATCAAAAGTTGCAGCATTGCCGCCCGATGCTCTAAGGGTGTTTGATGGGACTTAAATGGATTATCTGCTGCCCAAACCGCCACCCAATCATAACGCTCAGACAACCAATTCAGAATCGCCTGATGTCCAGCAGTTGGTGGATCGGCACTAGTACCAAACAAAGCAATTCTCATAGTAATTCGTAATTCGTAATTCGTAATTCGTAATTAAGACAGACTGAAAGAGTACTTTTACCTCTGTGTTCTCTGCGCCTCTGCGGTTCGTTTCTTAGTCTTCTCCGTCAACTCTTGCAGTGCAGTAGAAATTTCCACCTGCACCGAGATCGGATGATCTAAACGCCGTGTCTGTTGTGGCAAACTGGCAACTGAGGCGGCGGTACGCTGACGAATTGTTGCCAACGACTCCAACGCCTGCACTCGTTCACCTTCTTGGACTACCAACTGCAACAAAGGTTCTTCTTCCAGAGGAATTTCATCTAAAAGTCCCAACCTGTCTGCTTTTACCTTACCTCCCGTAAACGAGCGAAAAATCTGCTTGCGCCCTGGATAAGTAACTTTACCACTTGACTGCTTCATCACTGGGATACCATCAATGTCTACAAGTTTATAAACTCCATTTACGGGCGAACCTGTAACTAGTCGCGTTCCCAGCCCATAACCATCAATCTCGGCGCCAGCAGCTTTTAGCCTTGCAATTTCCCACTCGTCCAAATCGCCACTAGCAAAAATTGGCACACCGGGAAGGAGCGATCGCACCTGTTTTGATAAGGTAACTAAATCTCCTGAGTCCAATCGCACACCTGACAATTGCATTTCCCCGGAATTGACTTTTTCAGCCAAGCGCTGGGCAGCAGCAACGGTATCATAAGTATCAATCAGCAATGGCGCACCCGGAAAATATCGATGAAATGCACTAAAAGCTTGTTCTTCAGTGCCTTCAATTGCTGAGAACGCCATCACTAAGGCGTGTGCCATCGTACCACTTGGCTTTTCTCCCAGTTGTAGCGCCGCTAACACATTGGAAGTGGCATCTAACCCACCTGCCAACGCCGCCCGCGCTGCCCACAAAGCAGCCTGGGGACTAAATGCTCGTCGTGTCCCAAATTCTAAAAGTGTTGCTTTCTCCCCCGCTACATCCCGCGATCGCGCTGCTTTTGTGGCAATCAAAGTCTGGTAATTAATCGTATTCAGGAGGTAAGTTTCCACTAGTTGCGCTTGCCAAAGGGGTGCTTCTATCCGCAAGAGTGGTTGATTGGCAAAGACGGCTGTCCCTTCCGGTACTGCCCAAACATCACCCGTAAACTTTCCCTGGGCTAGCAATGACCAAAAGCGATCGCTTGCGTGAGCAAAAATTCCCGTTGCCTGTAATGCCGCAATTTGCGAAGCATTAAAGCGGAATTTGGCTAAATATTCCAATGCCTGCGTCAGCCCCATTGCAATTAAATAACCAAAACCCTCTGGCAATCGCCTGACAGACAATTCAAAGCTTGCCCGTCGTTCTTCTATACCTTCACCTGTGTAACAAGCTGCCATCGTCAACTGATAAAGGTCGGTCAGCAAGCTGTAGTCATCCGCAGAGAAGTTTAGTTCCTGGTTCTGCTGGCTTTGCTGTTTATGTACATAGTCCAAATCTGGCAAAAAAGTTGTCATCCAAGAGCTTCCTTACAAGATGCTTCTGCTATTTATGGTAACTATTACCATAAATAATGTCAACTCCCGGCGAATATATTTCAGAGATTGCTGCAAAACCGTAGATTTACAGGCAAATTAATCCTAACTTCATAAAATACTTAATATTTTTTAATAGTAATAGCTAGCAATAATGTTGATTTGACAAGGGAGTTAATAAAGGAAATAATATCCTGTTAGAGAAAGTTTGTTTACTAGTCTCTTTGCCAGACTGGGGTTAGAGAAATAACTATGTTACCATCAGAATAAGTGAGAAAATTTAGACTTTTTGACAAACTAAAGAATTGCGAAGTTATCTGAATAAACATTGCGTATAATCTCAATATATTGAGAATTAGAGCAAGTCTTGAATATCAGCATTAGAGTAGTAGGTATCACAATTAAAGCGACTCGAAAATAAGGAGTCTAATACTATGGCTATTTCCAAAATCATTGCGAACATAACCAAGTATATTTCTGAAGCTGCAATGCGGATTTTTGGGCCTAATGATGATGCTTATCCTAATATTGGCGTACAACCTTTTAAAGGTGAGCCTTATGATAAGCGTAAAGATGAGAATTCGTAGGTGCTAAATATAAGAATCCAACTTGAATAATTACAAGTATGCTGAGACTGAAATCTTTGTCCAGCAAGGCTTTTCTCTAAAAAAGGTTTCATGAATCAAACTGGAGTCCTAAGTAAGTGGGCGTGAATAATTAAAGGTTTGTAGTAAGCGGCTAGAGCCGTTTAAAACGAGTGAATTTAATTAAATTCAAATTGTGTAACATAGTTTGATTTATTCTTGTCCACTTACTTAATATAGCAATCCTATTTGATTTACTTTCCACCGAGAGGCTCAGAACCCCGACTTCTTCAAGAAGTCGGGGTTCTCGTTGTTCATTTGCAATTAAAAATATGAATTTTACGAATTATATTAACTTGACTTCTCAGCATTAGACGTAGGTTGGGTGGAGCGGAGCGCAACCCAACTGATTATTAGGATGTTGGGTTACGCAAAGCCTCCACCCAACCTACAAGCTAGGCTTTATACTCCGCGAACGTTACAAAACGTAATTGCGTTCGCGTAGCGTGCCGGAGGCTCTATTAAGAAAAAGCGAATTGCGAATTGGTTTAACCGCCGATTAACAGACAGGGTGGTTTCATCCGAAAAAAGAAAAATATGGAAGTCTTTATTTTTCGTGTATAAGCATAGATTTTGACCCCTCTCCCCGTTGGCGTCAGCCTGCCGTCAGGCAAGCGGAGAGAGGCAATGAGAAAGCTAGTTAGAGTTTTTCTCTGTTTGTCTGAAACCACCCTGCCTTTCCCTGGTAGGGAAGGCGAGCAAAAATCAAAGCCTCTGATGCCACTTGCTTCATTTTTGTCAACATATATATATTAGTGGACTGGCTCTCTAAGAATTATTCATTAGCAGAACGTTCAAACACTACTGAAAGATTATTTGCTGGCATTTGGTAAGTCTGTTTCAAGGTAAGATTTTGGGCGCTAGCTACTGCGACAACATCATCCAAGTTACGTACACCCCACTCTGGATTTTGGGCGCGTAAAGATTCGTCAAAAGCTGCATTACTAGCTGCTGTATGTTCTCCACCTTGTTTAAAAGGCCCATATAAATAGAGGATACCTCCTGCGGGTAAGATTCGACCTGCCCCTGCCATTAGTCCTAGACAGGCTGACCACGGTGAAATGTGAATCATATTGATGTTGACGATCGCGACAATTGGCTCCCGATTAAGCCAATCAGATGCACGATTCTCGACTGCCCAAACTGGTTCTCTGACATCAAGCTCAAGCGGTGGATAAAGATTAGAATAGCCAAAGTGTTCAGCCCATGCAGTAATGCTGGCTCGTAATTGGGGATTTGCATCTGTTGGCAACCACGAACGAGGACTGAGTTTGGGGGCAAAAAATACTGCATGTTCGCCAGCACCACTTGCTATTTCCAATATTGTGCCACTCTTTGGCAACACTTGTAAAAGTACTTCTATAATTGGTTCGCTATTGCGCTGGGTTGCTGGTGCGTATTGTCGTGCGTCTTGTGGTGTCATCCGTATCGTTAAATTATAAAATCTGACGGCATCTTATATCATTTCACTCAATGACAGATCGCCCAGCCGTAAAGATTTGTTGTACCGTTAGTTGCAAGTTGGGAAAGATTGAGGAAATAAGTTGATCGTTGTTTTGATATAACTGTTTTTCATACTCATCTTCTATTAGAGTACAAATTGTTACCGTTGGCTGTTTGGGTTTGCCAATATATTCTCTGCCACCAATACCCAGATAATCAACAATCCAATATTCAGGAACTCCTAACAGGGCGTAATCTTCAGCTTTGCGGGCGTAATCGTTCTGCCAGTTTGTGCTAACAATTTCAGCAATCAGTTTAATTGAGTTTCCTAATGTAATTATGGGTTGTTTTTGCCATAATGGTTCATTAATTAATTGAGTTTGGTCTAACACGATCGCATCGGGACGAAAAGCTGTTTCTGTTCCTAATAGTTTGATTAGACAGCGATGGGGGATAAAGTAGCTTAGATCCTGACGATCTATTTCTACATTCAGTTTTCGCCCAATAAATGCAGATACTTGCTCGTGTAGTCCAGTTGGTTCCATCTCAATTAATTCACCATCAATTAATTCATAGCGATCGCACTCACCGTACTGGCTAATAAATTCATCAACGGCGAGAACTTTTGGGGCTGATTGAACCATTGTGATTATTCCTGATGATTTGGTAGGAGCCAGTAAGGTAAGGCGTTATAGTGATGAATTATGCTCAATATAAGAGCAAAGAGCAGAGTTAATTAGAGATTGGTAGCCTTTTCCTTTGCTTTTAAACCAATCCAGAATATCTTGATCTAGTTGAATTAATGTGGCTTCAGATAAAGGCGTGAGGAAAAAACTCACGCCTTTTTGTTTAAACTTTTTTCCCACCGGCTGCTAAAAGTTCCAGAATAACTCCATTTGTCCAGCCGAAACCAATTTCGTTAGAACTATATCCAAAGGAGATTTCGTAGGAAACGTTAGCAGAACAACGTTCAACATCATATTTCTCAACTATGGTGTTGTGACGCCCGAATTCTTTAATTACCATAGCTAGGAATTTGTTGGCAATGCGATCGCCTTCTAGATGATACCCATAGCGGTGAAGTCCCTGGACGGCAATTAATGTCAGTGGTGCCCAACCAAAGGGTGCATCCCACTGGTTTCCGGTGACACGAGTACTGGTCAAGATTCCGCCTGGGGCTTCAAACAAAGAGAGATTTTCAACGACGCGCTGGGCTTGGACAACAGAAGCAATTCCCAGCCACAGAGGATAGAAGGTGGTAGCAAATTCGTAGCGGCGGCGTTCTCCACTCTGGAAATTATAGTCTAGATATAGTCCCTGTTCTTCATCCCAGAGATACTGATCGATCCGATCGCGGCGGATATCTGCACGATCGCGCCATTGCTGTTGCAGTTCTTCGTTCCCCAAAATATCGTTAATTTGCGCCAAATCTTGCTCCATCTGATACAACAAACTGTTGAGGCACACAGGAGCGTAGTGCAAGATATCAGCACTGAAGGGGCCAAATCGGTTGGTGATATCAAAACCGGACTCGCGCATGGTGCGATCGCCCTTGTAAAATAAATTGGTCAGTTCGTCATTTTCGCGATCGTAGTAAAGATTAACATCATAATCTTCAACTTCAAAGGTTTGGTAATATTCCTTGACGCGATCGTAATGGCTTTTTCCCTCCTCATCCCGCTCGGAGAACAAAACTTCTGGCGCGGCTCCTTCGCCAAGGGCATAGAATCTAGATAACCCTGTTGCAGAATTCAGATGGGGCGGTACTACCCAATAATAGTAAAATTGCTCTAAAAGCGGTACGGTTGACCTTAACCACTCTTCATCCTGGGTGTGCTGGAATAACGCCAAAACCATCATGCTGAGGACTGGAGGCTGCGATCGCGACAGCATATAAGTTCGGTTGGAATTCAGGATGGTGCCATAATGCTGCACCTGGTATAGCAATTGGTCTACCTGGCTTAGGGCTAAATCCCATTCTTGATCGCGCAAAAGTCCCAGTAATATAAAGTAGCTGTCCCAGCCATACATTTCGTTAAAGCGCCCACCGGGTACCACATAAGGCCCTGGTAGGTATAATAATCCATGCTCTTTAATCGCTTCGACTTCCGATGGTAAAGTGCGAATTTCAATTCTTTGCATATCTTTGGGAGATAGCGATCGCTCCAACACACTCTGAACGTTGGGACAATCTTCTTGGGGGGAAATGTAGACGAGCCAGGGAGTCTCGGTTTTGTGGTCTAGCTTGGTATCTTTGGCAGATTGTAATAAGTGTTCGTGCGATCGCGTTAAGGTTTTCCACGTTTTTTTGATGTGCGATCGCACGGCGTCAATTTCTGCGGGGGTAGGTGTTGGTGGAGTGGTCATTTTTTTAATTTTTTAACGCAAAGTTTTTACAACCCTTCCGGGCGGGAGTAGGGGAGTAGGCAATACGGTTCGGATAGGGTTTTTTAATGACACGTCCGAGATCGCAAAGACGCGATAAATGGCCGTCTTTACAATAATCAGTCCTTTGTAGAGACGGCGATTTATCGCGTCTCTTGCCTTAACCGAACCGTGCGGGAGTAGGGAGTAGGGAGTAGGGAGTAGGGAACAGAAGAGAAAACTAGAGATAGAAAACTTGGTTTTAAGCCGATACGGTTTAGTTAAAGCTTAACTCTTTGTCAAAGTCAATTTTTTTTAACGATCCGCAAAGGACGCAAAGAACGCAAAGGAAGAGAAGAAAGAGAAGGTTTTAAGCGGCTTAGTTTCCCCACTCCCCACTCCCCATTCAATCAGCAGTACTAATTAATAGGGCTACTGGAAAATGGGCGAGGGCGGCTGCGATCGATAATGTTTCTGTAGCCTGTAAGGGTTGTTGAGTGATGACGTTTTTCCAGGTGGGGGAAGTTCCAGGGGGTAGTTGCAAGTGCGTATCTTGCCAAACTGACTCGCCCAAGGGGTTTTCTTCCGGCTGGATGAGGCTGGTTAGAAAACGAGGCGCGATCGCGATCGCTGTTTGATTTCCCTCCCGCCGCGCAAAGGCGATTATGTGATTGGCGTGGGTTCCTTGAACTTCTAACGGTAAATAGTCGCCGTCCTGGAATAATGAAACGTAGTTTGTTCTGGCTTGGAGTAATTGAGCCGTTAAAAATAGTTTAATTCTGCCGTCTGTTTTGTGGTTTAATAATTCTTGAATTAGTCGGAGAATGTCTATTTTTACTTCCTCGCGGATGGTGCTTAAGTAAGTACGTCTCTGTTCAAAATCCACGGGACGGCGATTGTCTGGATCAACTAAACTTAGTTCCCAAAGTTCTGTTCCCTGGTAAAAGTCGGGTACGCCGGGAGCGGTAATCTTCAGGAGAGTTTGGGAAAGGGAATTGAATATACCATAGGCTGCAATTCGCCCTTGAAAGGGGCGAAAAACTTCTAGAAATTCCCCGGAGATGGCAGGATCAAGTACTTTCTCAATAAAGGAGGTACAAGCCTCTTCGTACTCGCTATCAGGTCGCAACCATGCTGTATGCACTTTTGCTTCTCGAATTGCCTTAATTATATAGTCTTTCACCCGTTCCACAAAGGACGTATCTTCATCTTCCCCAAAGGGAAACGCCCCCACCAAGGTTTGATAGAGAAAATACTCATCGTTGCGATCGGGTATTGCGAATCCGTGGCGATCGCTGCGGTATCCTCGATTAATGGCGCTCCAAGTATTTACCTGCTGTTCCCACTCTTCGGGGATTTCTGAGAGGACATTCAACCTAGCCCGCACATCTTCACCGCGTTTGGTGTCGTGGGTAGCTGTGGTGTTCATTGTGTGAGGCCAGGTTGTCTGGTGCTGTTGGTTAAAGGCATGAAATTTGCTTACTGAAATCCCAAAATGACCGGGATTACCCCCCACTTCATTCAGGGACAGTAACCGATTGTAAACATATAATGTGGTGTCTTCTACGCCTTTCGCCATTAGGGGACCGCTATATTGCTGCATTCGTAAGACAAAATATATCCACTGATCGCGTTCTGTTTGAGTCAGAGAATTATCAAACTCTAGTAGCATTAACTTTTCAATAAAGGTCAATTCGTGCTGCAACAGAGGCGCTTGTTCTTTGGCTTGGTAAATTACTTTTTGAATCGTCGCGCGATCGCTATCCCCAATTCCGTCTGGCGTAATATAGGTGCGGTAAATCGGGAACAGTGTCAAAACTTCCGCGATCGCTCTTTTTAATCCATTCAGCGTAAAATCATTAGCATAGCGATATTTACTGGAAACATTCTTTAACAAAACTGCCAGATTGTCAATATCTCCGGCTAAATTCTTTTCTAAGATTAGGTGCTTTTTCTCCTTGACAATGGTTGCATAATCTACTCGTGAGCCGATAAAGTTATAGTAGATTTTATCGAATTGTGATTGATTTTCCGATTGACAAAATACGCCATTTACATAGTTGAGAAAGTCATATCCCGATGTACCTTCAATTCCCCAATTTTCCGGTAATTCTTCGGTGAGTTCTAAAATCTTCTCAACGGTGATATAAACATCACCTGTCTTTTCCCGCAGCCTTTCGAGATACTGGATTGGGTTATAAAGCCCATCAATGTGGTCAATGCGTAAACCTGTAAATTTGCCCTCCTCAACTAGCTTGTGAATGAGGCTGTGGGTATTATTAAAAACCCGCCGTTCTTCAACTTTAACGGAAATCAATTCATTGACAGTAAAGAAACGGCGGTAGTTCATTTCCTCCGCCCCAACTTTCCAGAAGGCGAGACGGTAAAACTGGTCTTTCAGTAAGTCATCTAGGAGGTTGAAACTATCGGAATTACCCACTTCGCCGTTGAAAGTTTCGATATTTTCGTCAATGAACTCGCGGATGGCATCGTTTGTGGTATAAAGTTCCCAAACCAATCCTTTAATAAATGCGATTTGGTCTTCTCGCTGTTTTCCCGCCACCTCTGAAGGCACATTTTTGAGAATATACAGAATCCCTAACAGCTTAATAAAATCGGGGTGATTGCGTCCCAGTGTGCGCGTGAGTTTACCTAGATTATGAGTGATAAATTTTGTATAAGACTCTAACCGCAGTGGTAGTTTTAAGCTGTAATAGTTTACAGTTAAACCGTTTTCTTCATATTGTAGTTGAATGTGTCCGTTTTCCAAGGATACACCGTAGAAGTCTCCCAGTAGCGGCGCTAGAATTCGCTCTTGGCGATCGCCAAAGGGAGCATTCCAAGAAAGGTCAAAGTAGTCGGTATAGCTGGAATCTGGACCGTGTTCCAAGATGTCCATTAAGTAAAGGTTTTCGCTGGTATAGGCCATGTGGTTGGGGACAATATCTTGTAACCAGCCCATACCAAGGGATTGAACTTCGCCAACTAAGGCATCAAAGGATTCATTAGTTCCTAATTCTGGGTTTAGTTGAGTGGCATCTACTATATCGTAGCCGTGCGTACTCCCCGATCGTGCCTTGAAAATCGGGGAAGCATATAAATCGGAAATACCTAAATCTGCTAGATAAGCCGCGATCGCTTTAGCGTTATCAAAGCCAAACTGAGGTGTAAACTGAATTCGATAAGTTGCGGTAGGAATTCGCATAGTTTTTTGTAGTGGTTAATGGGCGAGTGGGGGCAATACTGCTCGGTTAATATGTTTGGCTTTCGGAGATCCCCCCAACCCCCCGATAAATTGGGGGGCTTTAGGGACTTCCTATTTACCCCCTTTTTAAGGGGGTCGCCGCAGGCGGGGGGATCTTTCCTCGTTCCCATGCTCTGCATGGGAATGCATTCGTTGAGTCTCTGACTCAATATCTGACTGGAGGCGGAGCCTCTAATCAGCCATTCCCATGCTCTGCATGGGAACGAGAGAAAGTCCCTTAAGCCTTTGAGCTTGAACCTTAAGCCTTAAAGCTTGAACATTAAGCCTTAAAGCTTGAACATTAAGCCTTTGAGATTAAAACTTTAACTTCCCCCTTCATATAGCAGCAAACTGGTAGCTTTTACTCTCAGTTCTTGCCCCACAGAGAGATATTCTGCGGCTTCAGAACCAGTCCCAGACCATGAGGTATCTGCTGAGTCTAATAACTTATGATAAACAGCCTGTGGACTCGGCAAAGTTACTGTGACTGGAGACGAATTGAAATTCATCACAAAAATTAGTTCACTCGATTCGCACCAACGACGGACGATGACCACTTCCTTGTGTTCATCGCTAGTCGCTTCGATGAAATTGCGGTCTTGATTTAAAAGTGCTGGATGCGTCTTGCGTAAATTAATTAACTGGCGATACCAATCCCAGAGAACTTTGTGCTTACCATTATTGCGTAATTCCCAATTGAGTTTAGAACTGAGGAAAGTTTCTGCCGATTCGGGATCTGGGGGATCGTCTGCATAGTGAAATGCTTCAAATTCTTGTTTGCGTCCGGCTCGAACTGCTTGAATTAAATCAGGATCGGAGTGACTGACAAAGTAAATGAAGGGTGCTGTTTCGCCGTATTCTTCTCCCATGAACAACAGAGGTAAGTAGGGGGAAAGCAACACAGCGCCAGCAGCTAACTTTAATCCTTCAAAAGAGATGCGCTGGGTGAGGCGTTCTCCTTTCATTTGATTGCCGATTTGATCGTGATTCTGGATGCAGACTGTAAACTGTGATAAAGAGCGATCGCGGCAAGATATGCCATGAAAACGTTTGCGATCGGGCGAGTATTTCCAATCGTAGACAAAAGTATCACTATAAGCTTTCGCCAGATCAGCACATTTCCCAAAATCTTGATAATATCCTTGGCGATCGCCTGTCAAGAGTGTATGCAATGCATGGTGAAAATCATCACTCCATTGAGCATCGAGTCCATATCCACCCAATTCTACCGGACGAATGATTTGCGGATTATTTAAATCACTTTCGGCGATTAAATGGCGTTTCCATTTTTGCCCTTGTTGTGAAAAATGATGAACCGCTTCCGCCAATTCCCACAAAAAATGCTTGGCTCCCAAGTCGTAAATTGCTTGAATAGCATCCAGTCGCAATGCATCAATGTGAAATTCACCCAACCAGTAAAGCGCATTTTCGATGAAATAGTTTCGCACACCTTGACTATGGGCGTCATCGAAATTCAGCGCTTCGCCCCACGGCGTTTTGTAGGTTTTAGTAAAGTAGGGCGCAAACTGACTCATGTAGTTGCCTTCTGGCCCAAAGTGGTTATACACCACATCCAACACTACGGCGATATTATGTTGGTGGCAAGCATTTACCAGTTGCTTGAGTTCGGCTGGGCTACCGTAGGAATTTTGGACAGCAAAGGGATAAACGCCGTCATAGCCCCAGTTGCGGTATGCAAGAGTTGCCTCAATATGAGTATCTCCCGGAAACTGAGCGATCGGCATGATTTCAATGGCGTTAATTCCCAGTTCCCTGAGTTCCGGTAAGCGGGAAATGATCGCGGTGAAAGTTCCTTCCGGCGTGAATGTGCCAACGTGGAGTTCGTAGAAAATCATCGACTCCACAGGAATACCCGCCCAGGCTTCATCAGTCCACTCAAACTGTTGATCGATAATTTGAGAAGCCCCATGCACGCCTTCCGGTTGATACTGCGATGCCGGATCAGGAAAAGTGTCTTGGCCATTCAAGACATACCGATAAAGCGTACCTGGATAGACATCGTTGACTTTCGTGTGCCAGTATCCCTCAGACTGAGGCTTGAGGGGAATTAACTGCTGTTCTGGCGCCAAAATTTGTACCGTCACGCTATCTAATAGCGGCGACCAAACTGTAAATTCACACTCTCCGTCACCCAAGTAGTTAGCACCAATTCTCACGCAGTATCCTCCCATCAGATTCTATGTTGTGCCGAATTGCGGCATGACGACTGTAAATGTCATTGATTGCACAATGTTTACAAACGCGCCAGATAGCATAATGGTTGGTCTACCAGACTTTTGCTAGCACCGGGAGGCGGATTTTTTACCAGAACAAATTCTGTCTAATGATTAAGAAGAATACAGAATTCAGAATTCAGAATTCAGAAGTCAGAAAAAGAACCCCACCCCCAACCCCTCCCCGCCTGCGGGGAGGGGAGCTAAAGCGCAACTTTGGCTTTTTGGGGTTCCTCGTTCCCATGCTCTGCGTGGGAATGGCTGATTAGAGGGTCTGCCTCCAGTTAAATATTGAGTCATGAGTCGGAGACTCAATGAATGCATTCCCATACTCCGTATGGGAACGAGGAAACCCCGCAGGCGAGGCCCGGTGTACACACAAGTCGAATTACCCCCCTTAATCCCCCCTTGTCAAGCTACGGTGTACACACACAAGTCTTGTCAGGTTGCCCCACAGCCTTTTGATCCCCCCAACCCCCCTTAAAAAGGGGGGCAAAAAATTCTCAAAGTCCCCCAATTTATCGGGGGATTTAGGGGGATCTTACGATGTTTTGCATAGTGTGTAGAGGTGATATAAAGCCTGTTTTACTTCTGAATTCTGACGCCTGAATTCTGAATTCTGCTATATTTCATCCCTAACCTAATAAATCAGCGCGGGGTTTAAAGGTTTCAATTTGACGCAACTTTTCGTAAAGTTCCCGTTCTTCTTCAGTAATATTTTTCGGGGTAACGATCTGAATTTCCACTAATTGATCCCCACGTTTACCGTCATCACTGGGGTAGCCTTTATTTCCTAGTCGGAATTTTTGACCATACCTAACTCCTGGGGGAATTGTCATTTTCACTGGGCCATCAAGAGTTGGTGCTTCTACCTGTCCTCCTAAAACTGCCTCGCTGGGAGTAACGGGAACCTGGCAAACTATATTTAAACCTTCTAGCTTAAATAATGGATGAGGCTCAACGGTAATTTTTAAGTAGAGGTCGCCACCACCAACGCCTTGATTCCGCAAACGGATAGTTTGACCTGTTACCATACCTGGAGGCATATTAACTTCTAGCGATCGCCCATCTTCCAAACGAATGCGTTCATTACCACCTTGATAAGCTTTTTCTAGTGGGAGCGTTAATCTGGCTTCTATATCCCGACGGGTGGTGCGAGGTGGGCTGTTAGGGGTATAGGCAACTTTTGTTCTGGGGGAACGAAACGGATCGTTAGTACCATTACTGGAGTTATTTGTCGCACTTTTATTTTTGACGCCGATAACTTGATTAATAAAGCTCTCAAAGTCAGAGAATTGACTAGGATCTACCTCCTGATTACTGTTGCGATCGCTAGCACTACTCTGCCAAGTTTTAGCCTTGGGCGCTTGTTTGTTGCCCGCAAAGCTTTTTTGCTTCCAATAGCGGCTAAACTGGTCGTATTGCGATCGCTTGGCTGGATCTGAAAGAACTTCATAAGCCTCACCAATATCCTTAAATTTCTCCTCAGATTCTTTGTTACCCGGATTCAGATCGGGGTGATATTGCCTTGCTAACCGCCGATAAACCTTTTTAATTTCCTCACTAGAAGCCTCTTTATTTACTCCCAAAATCTCGTAGTAATCTCGAAAGTTCGGCAAATTTTGCATAGTTCAGTTATTTAAATTTTAGATTTTAGATTTGGAATTAATTATGAGCTAGGAGAGACGCGATTAATCGCGTCTGTACAAGAGTTATGAGTTATAAGTTGAAAGATTTAATTTTTAACTCCTCACTCCTAACTCCTCACTCCTAACTTCTAACTTCTCACTTCTAACTTTTATTAAAAGTATTACAACCAATCATTGTCTTCTTCATCATCCCAGTTATCTTGGTAGGTGGGGCGGGATTTGCGTGGTGGACGGCTATCAGAGGAGGAAGAACGACTGTCTCGGCTATAGTCTCTGTCATAGTCTTTACCGTAATCTCTGCCATAGTCCTTACTGTTGTATGAGTCGCGTTCTCGATATGTCTCTCGCATAGGTTCGCGTTCTTTATCTTTATCACCGCCAGTAAAGATGTCCCGGATAGTACCAAATAAGTCGTCGTCTTCATCCTCAGCATAAGTCTCGCGGACTTCCCGATTTAGCTCATAGAGAGCATCTTGCAAATCGGCGTAGGCTTGATCAATAGCGCGATCGCTATTTTCCTTAAGACCCTCTTTTAGTTGTCGGCAAATATTATCAATTCTTTGGCGGCGGCTGCGGGCAAACTGCATACCAAATTCCAGTGCTACTTCTCTAAGTTGGCGTTCTGCTTGGAAAATCAACGCCTCAGAACGAGTCCGTTTTTCGACTCTTTCTTTACGTTCGCGATCGACATCGGCGTATTTTTGAGCGTCCTGAATCATCCGATTCACTTCTGACTCGTTCAAGGTGGAAGCGCCCTGAATGGTAATACTTTGCTCTCGCCCAGTGGTTCTATCGAGAGCTGTTACCTGTAAAATACCGTTAGCATCAATATCAAGTGACACCTGAACTTGGGGAATTCCTCGTGGTGCTGGCGGGATGCCATACAGCTTGAATCGTCCTAAAGACTTGTTATTTGCTGCCATTTCCCGTTCGCCCTGGACTACGTGAATTTCCACAGTATTTTGGTTATTTTCGGACGTGGAAAAAATATCAGAACGGCGAACTGGGATGGTGGTGTTGCGAGGAATAAGTTTTTTCATCACGCCGCCGATGGTTTCCAATCCCAAAGAAAGGGGTGTGACATCCAAAAGCAGCACATCTTTGAGTTCGCCGGCGAGAATTCCGGCTTGAATTGCTGCACCCACTCCCACGACTTCATCGGGGTTAACGTTTTCGTTGGGTTCTGTACCAATTAAGTCCCGTACTAACTGCTTCACCATTGGCATCCGTGTAGAACCGCCAACTAATACAACTTCTTCAATGTCTCTAGGTGAAAGTCCGGCATCTTTGAGGGCGCGTTTCACTGGTATTCGCAAGCGCCCCACCAAATCACCACACAAGCCTTCAAACTGGGAACGAGTTAGACGAGTTTCCAGATGTTTGGGGCCATCTTCCGTGGCGGTGATGAAGGGTAAGTTAATATCGGTGACGCTGACAGCAGAAAGCTCAATTTTGGCTTTTTCCGCCGCTTCCATCAGACGTTGCAAAGCTTGGCGATCGCGTCTTAAGTCTACCTCTTCTGTTTCCAGAAATTGATCTGCTAACCAATCTACAATTTTTTTGTCAAAGTCATTACCACCAAGTTGCGTATCTCCACTGGTAGCTTTGACTTCAAATAACCCATCACCAACGTCTAAAATCGACACGTCAAAGGTGCCACCACCCAAGTCAAATACTAAGATAGTTTCCGTCTCACCCCGATCTAGTCCATAAGCCAAAGATGCAGCAGTTGGTTCATTGAGAATCCGCAACACCTCTAAACCAGCAATTCTGCCAGCATCGCGGGTTGCCTGCCGTTGAGAATCATTAAAATAAGCTGGTACTGTAATCACTGCCCCTGTAACTGGTTCACCCAAATAGCGACTAGCATCGTCTGCCAATTTCTTCAGCACCATTGCCGAAATTTCTTCTGGGGCGAAATCTTTATTCAGACGGGGACAGGCGATTTTAATATTACCTACTTCGTCTTTGCGGATGGTGTAGGGTACGCGCTTGGAATCTGGGTTAAGTTCGCCATACTTCCGCCCAATGAAGCGTTTAACTGCGAAAAAGGTATTTTGGGGATTGAGGACGGTTTGGCGCCGTGCCATTTGCCCAACCACCCTTTCACCATCTTTGCTAAAGCCAACTACGGAGGGTGTTGTTCGCATTCCTTCTGCATTGGCAATCACCACCGGCTTGCCACCCTCCATAACGGCGACTACTGAGTTGGTTGTACCCAAGTCGATGCCGACTACCTTGCCCATGCGTTACTCTTCTCCTAAAGTGTCTTATATATTTATTATGATTGGGCGGAACTACCTCTAGCTTTTTGCCACAGGATAAAAACACCCCAATGGTATAGTAGTGATCATTCAGGCAGTAAGTAAGTCGGCACAATTAAAGCTAACTCGCTGGGGCTGTCCTTTGTCATTCGTCATTGGTCAAGGTTTTAAGCCTATTTACGTTTTGTAACATAATTTGGTTTATTTCCAACGACTTACTTAAGTTAAGATGTGCAGCTAGAGGAGATAGTTGCAAGACTAGGATAGCATTGAGATGGTTGGTGTGCCTAAGCAGCCTCGATTCTTGTTATCCGCCTACTTCTGTTTACGGGATCTGCAAGTTGGTAAATAGACCTTAAGAATACTTGCTCTGCTTCTTTAGATTGGCTGAAAACCTTAATATTCCGACTATTTTAAAAATTTGAATTTAACAGAGCAATTACAAACTTCCCTGATTGCGATCGCACGAGAACGCGATCCTTACATGGCAACGGCTGGACATTTTTTTGTCCAAGAATACATCCGCCAGCAATTTTCCCAATGGGGGAGTGTGGAAATCCACACCTTTGAAGTCAGAGGCAAAGCTTGCAATAACTTGATATTAAATTTACCATCCCAAACTAGAGGGCAAAAAAAGGATTTATCACCTATTTTAATTGCTGCTCATTATGATACCGTTCCGGGGACACCTGGGGCTGATGATAATGCCACAGGTGTGGCGGTGTTGCTGGAATTAGCCAGAAAGTTTGCTGCCCAAGCTGTAAGATATCCCTTAAGGCTGGTTGCTTTCGATATGGAAGAATACGGCTTATTGGGTAGTGCTGCCTATGCAGCCCTGTTGCATGAACAAAAGCAACAGCTACGTTTAATGCTCTCCTTAGAAATGCTGGGCTATAAGGATTCTACACCCGGTTGCCAAAGTTATCCCTCTCCTCTGGAACGCTTCTACCCAGATAGAGGAGATTTTATTGCTTTAATTGGCAATTTGCGGACATTGCCTGACTTAATTGGCATGAGCCGTAATATTCGCAAAGCTGGCGTATCTAGTCAATGGCTACCCGTGCCGAATCGAGGTTTAATAGTTCCCCAAACCAGACTTAGCGATCATGCACCTTTTTGGGATTTCGGTTATCCGGCAATGATGGTTACAGATACGGCATTCTTGCGAAATCCACATTATCACAAAGCTAGTGATGCGATCGCTACTTTAGATTTAGATTTTCTGAGCGGTGTATGTGAAGGGTTGGAAATTGCGATTCGGGGGTTGTGAAAAATATTGATTATTCTCTTTTTAAAGTTATTAAATAACATTAAAATGTTTGACACAATTCTTTTAGTTTGACAAACTTTTAATTGATATCTATGTTGGAAACTCCTTATGCTAAAAACAACTTCTAAAACAGTACAAGATTCTTTTTTTATTAGCTTTGATGAGAATTTATTATCGGAATTAAGCTCCGATGAAGCCTCTGAAATTAGTGGAGGTTTTACAGTTACCAATAGGTCAGGAAGTCCGATAAATTTTTATATTTTGGAACAGACCGTATCGACATCAACAATACTATCACCAATACTAGCTCAATCGAGATTGACAGCTACAGAGGTATTTTTACAACCTGGAAAAAGCGGTACTTATGATTATGCAGAATATATTTTATATGATTCTTCAAGAACCCAATTGAAGCCAGTATTATCAGGGAAACTCGGTTCAACAAACAGAGTAGCTTTTAGTCTGGAAGGAGATACAGTACTTCTTTCTAACGATTTTGCAAGTAGAATTCTTGACCCTCGAATCTTAGCCCTCTAATCTTTAAAAACCCACCACGATTGACCGGAGGTTGATTTTTTTTACCTCTGCTACCCAACATAAACGCTCATGGACAGCTAAACAGCTTAAATCTCTGGCTAAATTTAGTTGTGGGTAACTGCGTTCAGTGGAATTTCTGCGATCGCTAGTCAATGAAATAGCAGTAGTATCCTGGGTATTAATTGTGATATTTTGGTTAGTTAGTTGGCAAGGCATTGCAGATGCACAACGAGACGCTGGTTAAAAATCCACATTGCCCGTTGTAGCGTTAATTACACCCGAAAGTTTGGTGTGGGACGAAACTTGATGATATATTTGCGATCAGTCAAAACCCCTACAGGCGGGTTTGAGTTTAAATTTAGGTTAATAAAAAGTTATTCATCCTTAACCACTGTTTTATAATGCTCCTTAACTACAGCATCTAGCTCAAGTTACCGCAGATTCAGGGAAAAAATTTGATGAACCAGGGGCAACGTACACCTAAATCAAGGAGATATTTGACTGAATTAGTTCAGACTTATATTGTTAAAGCTTTACACGCTGCAAGACAGTGGCACGTACAACTAATACGAAATTGGTTGTATAAGTATTCTTCGTGGGGCGTTGTGTCTCTATTTTTGGTCGGAGTTAGTTTGAGTGTAGTGATGGCTGCCTGCTCTTCACCTAAAGTCGATAATACTGGTAATGCTGGCGCGGGTTCCGAGCGTGATCTAACCCTAACATTTGTTTCTTACTCGGTTACTAGTGCAGCATATCAGCAGATCATTCCCAAATTTATCGAACTGTGGAAGAAAGAACATAACCAAAACGTTACTTTCAATCAAAGCTATGATGGGTCAGGTTCCCAGACTTTTGCCGTGATTGACGGTAAGGAAGCTGATGTGGTACACCTATCACTTGCCATTGACATTAATAAATTGGTTGAGGTGGGTTTTATTCAACCGGGTTGGGAAAAAGAAGCGCCTAATGATGCAATTGTTACCAAATCTGTAGATGCGATCGCTATTCGTGAAGGTAATCCCAAAAATATCAAAACTTGGGCAGATTTGGCACGAGACGGCGTAAATGTGGTTACACCTGACCCTAGAACCTCTGGCGGTGCTCGCTGGAACTTCCTGACTCTTTGGGGTTCTGTGACAAAAACTGGCGGAAATGAAAATCAAGCAATAGACTTTACCTCCAAAGTCTATAACAATGCACCTTTGTTGCCTAAAACGGCTCGAAATGCCACTGAACTGTTCTTCAACGATAATAAAGGTGATGTTCTACTCAACTACGAAAACGAGATGATTTTGTTAGCAAAAAATGGCAAAAAGTTCTCATATTTTGTGCCTGATGTCAATATCTCTATCGATAATCCTGTTGCTGTTGTAGACAAAAATGTTGATAAACATGGTACTCGCCCGATTGCAGAAGCATTTATCAAATTTCTTTACACCCCAGAATCGCAACGAGAGTTTACCAAATTAGGATTTCGTCCCGTTGACCTGACTGTTACAAAAGAAGTGGAAGGCAAATTTCCCAAAATTAAAACTATCTTCAAAGCTCAAGATTTAGGAGGATGGGACGAAATTCAAAAGAAATTCTTTGATGAAGGTGCAATCTTTGACAAAATTCGAGCGAAAAAGTCTTAGAAGGAGTCAGGAGTCAGAATTCAGAATTCAGAATTCAGGAGTCAGGAGTCAGGAGTCAGGAGTCAGAATGAATTTTGACCTCTTTAGACGACTTTCGCTATTAGAGGTTGTTTGAAAAGTGTTTCGCTGTGACTTTAGGCACTTTTAGATGCCCCCTAACCCCCCGATAAATTGGGGGGAACTAGAATCAAAGTCTCCCAATTTATCGGGAGATTTAGAGGGATCTAAAACTTTTGATACCGACAAGAGAACTTTTCAAACATCCTCTTAGACTGGTAAATTCATTCTGAGGCGGGCTAGATGAGAATGAAATAGCACTGTAGCAGCAGCCATATCTAATGCAATTTATCATGCCACAGGTAAGCCGATTCGGGATTTGCCAATTACACCACATAAGTTACTGTGAGTGAATAGGTTTGTAGTTTGCGGTTGAGCGCATTTAGATAAACCCAAAAAGGAAGGGAGTTAGGGGTTAGATTTCGCCTTAATTATTCTCTTTCCAGAGTTATAAATAAGCATTAAAATGCTTGACAAAACTATTCTAGTTTGAAAGAATCCATTTCAAAAGTATTTTTTGGAGACTCCTCATGCTAGAAACAACTTCTAAAACAGTAAAAGATTCTTTTTTCATTAGCTTTGATGACCTTGATGACAATTCATTATCTGAATTAAGCTCCAATGAAGCCTCTGAAATTACTGGAGGTTTTACAGTTATCAATAATTCAGGAAGTACGAGAGGTTTTTATAATTTGGGACAGAACGTAGTGCCAACTCAGGAACTTTTACAACCTGGACAAACCGGTAGTTATAGTGGAGAATACATTTTATACAGTTCTTCAACAGCCCAATTTGCACCAGTATTATCACAGCAACTCGGTCCAACAGACACAGTAAGTTTTACTCTGCAAGCACCAAGTACAATAGTTGTTGCTAAACCTATAAGCACTATTGGCGTTTTGTCGTTGAGAACCCCGAATTTCTAAGCTGATTTGGAGAGATTGCTGCAAATTAGTAATGGCTTCAGTTGGTCGATTTATACTTTTGAAAAGTACACCAATATAACCCAACGCCCTGTACAAGTTTTACTAAAACCCAACCTCCAGCCCCCTTCTTTCAGAGGGAAGGTGGAAAATTCAAAGCCTCTCTCCTTTTAGAAGAGAGGCTTTGAATTTTAAGTTGCACATTGCGTAACCCAAGGTTTTACCTTCATCAGAGCGATCGCCTACAGCCAGAAAAATAATTCATAATTTGTAATAACCCTTGCGGACTCGCTACCGATACGCTAACGTAATTAAAAAAGTCAAAACTGCCCGCAATGCCAGCGAGAAGCAATCCCAAGCTCTGCTCCTGAATTCTTCTTCAACTAATCATCTTCTCCAACGCAACCTGTAAATCTTTTGTCAAATCGCTCACAGCTTGTCTAGCCGCCAGGCGATCGCCCTGACAATTACCAAAGCGTTCTGTAACTGAAATTGGCTCTCCCACGGTGATTTGTGTCTGTCGCAAACCTAACTGAGGTCGCCCCGGAAGTGTTGTATCCTGAATTCTAGAAAGCATATCGAATATAAGCAAAGCTGTTTCTGCAAAACGTTCCGCCGTCGGTTGTTCCTGAATATAAGTAGCTGTGATGGCAACAAAACTTTCCACTATCCGCATATGTCGCATTTGTAAGTCTGCTTCCTGGGCAATCCAGTCTGCTAAACCGCGTTTAAAGGGTGCTAAAGCATTGATATCTGGCAAATCTTCCCGATAAATGTAATTCCAACCAGCCTCTTCCAAACGGCGACATCGGTCAATGAAATTACCCTGCGCTTGAACTCCAAAATATTGTTCGGCAACTTGTAAAGCTTTATCCAGTAAGCGATGAAGTCGGGCAATCAACACCTGATTCGGATTAGCAGATTCATCGGTTGAGATGGTTTTTGGAATGTCTTGATGATAGAAGCGACGATAAAACTCTTCCATCTCTGTAATCAGATATTCAGCCAACCGATAGATGCGTTGATAGTAAAACTCTTCGCGATCGCCCGAATCAATTCCCATTATCGGCAAGCCACTATCAGCTTCCAACTTACTTAGCAGCGAATCTAGTTTAGACCAAGGTGGCTGAACGTAGCGATACTGGATAGCGATCGGCACAATGATCACAGTTTCAGTCCGGTTAGCTTTTTGCAAGTCTTCTACACACCAGAACCCCATTTGAGCAACACCCGGTTCCAGTGGGCTAACAATGCCACTATGACCATTAGTACCGCCTTCTGGTGCCACTGCGATCGGTAGTTGGCCATTAGCAAACAACTCCCGTGCAGTTTGAATCGCTTGCCGATCTAGTCGCCTACCGCGATGAACCGACACACCTCCGATTCTAGAGAACAACCAACCCAGCCAATCTCCAGCCCAAACCGTCATACCCCGGTCATAAAGAAAATAGCTGTGAACAAGAGATTGCAGTGTAATACCTTTCTGACGTGCAACCCGTGGCACAATGCGGGAAAGCAAATACAGCATACAAAGAGGATCTTCTACTTCTGGGTGGCGAAATGCCAACAAAAAGCGAATTTTTCCAGCCTGAAATTGTTGATAAAGTTCGGCTAATACCTCAACATTTTTGGCTTCAATACGGACAATACCAGCCGTTAGCCAAGGTCGAGTGCGAAACCGTAGTGCGATCGGTAGTAACCACCGAACAATCTGGAGTATCAGGCGGTTAAACCGTTGAGTAATAAATTTCAGTGGTGGTTGAGTAGACTGAATCGATCTAGGCAAGTCGCTCTCCAGATTGTATTTCTAGCGATTGTACAACGTGGGGTCTTGGTTTTGTCTAAACCCGCAGCCTCCTGTCGTCACACAATTTTGGATTTTAGATTTTAGATTTTAGATTGAAAAGAGCCTTTCTTAATTTTGAATTAGTATTAGTTTGGATGTTTAGGAAAATTTCGGAATAAATAGCCAAACACTGCTAAGTTCAACACAAGAATCAATATTTTTATCGGAGAGAACCCTCGGATCAATTCATAAATTTCTGGCGGAATACTGATACCGACAAGTACCAACACTAAGACATGCGCCCAACGCTTTTCGTACCATAAACCAACGGCTTCAATACTAGTAACAATAGCATAGACTCCTGCTGCAATGCCGCTAAATGCCAAAGTTCGGGGATTTAAGTTGAGAACTTTTTTTAAAAGCCAATCAATAATTATCGATTTACCTTCTAAAACATAATCTTCTGAAAAAGCCTCTAGATTTTGATAATTTTTTAATGTCAATAATAAGGCGATCGCAGTAGCCATAAGCAGCAAGGCGGTAAATGTTTTGTAGAGAACAATTACCACTAATCCCAATGGACGTTTTTTCAAACAACCCCCTTAAGTATATATAAGTCCAACTTTGACTAACTGGCTCTGGATGATGCCAACTAAGACGCTTATTCTAGCAATACTTGATCGCCCGATCTTTCCACTTTTCCCAACAAGCAGGGGCACAGCATTGCTCATGCGTGTCAACTTAACGTTAAAAGGGCGGTTAGAAACCGCGTCTACACGAGGCTTTACCCACCTTTCCTACGGAACGCCAAGGGCGAACGTGGGTTAAGAATCTTTGATTTTGTATTAGTCCACGAAGGTGGACTTTGTTTGTGTAGCCGCGAATTCTATTCGCCAAGGCTTAAGTTGACACCAATGAGCATTGCTGTGCCCCCTACGACAGATGTGGTTAAAATAAATGAAACCCTGTGTAAATGGAGGTTAGCGGACTCGAACCGCTGACATCCTGCTTGCAAAGCAGGCGCTCTACCAACTGAGCTAAACCCCCATAAAATTAAAATAATAGGTAACTTTGGTTGCCGTTGTTATTGTACCATTACCAAAGGGATGAAGCCAGAAAATATCCAAGTTGTCGCAGCACTGTATAAATTTGTCAAGCTGCCAGATTTTGCCGAGAAACGAGATCCTCTGCTGTCTTATTGCCAAGCGCAAGATGTCAAGGGGACAATTTTGCTAGCACAAGAAGGCATTAACGGTACAATTGCGGGTTCGCGTCAGGCGATTGACTCTGTTCTCTGCTTTTTGCGTTCTGACCCCCGTTTAGCAGACCTAGAATCGAAAGAATCCTATACCGAAACCCCGCCCTTTGAGCGGATGAAGGTGCGGTTGAAGCCAGAAATTGTTACTTTGGGGTTGCCTGAAATTGACCCAAGTGAGCAAGTTGGCACTTATGTCAATCCCCAGGAATGGAATGATTTGATTTGTGATCCAGAAGTAACTGTGATTGACACCCGCAATGATTATGAGGTGAATATCGGTACTTTCCAAGGAGCAGAAAATCCTCAAACTAGCTCATTCCGAGAATTTCCCGATTATGTGCTACACCACCTCGACCCAACTAAACACAAAAAGGTTGCTCTATTTTGTACAGGCGGCATTCGCTGTGAAAAAGCCTCATCCTTCATGCTTGCCCAAGGCTTTGCTGAAGTCTATCATCTCAAAGGCGGCATTCTCAAGTATTTGCAGGAAGTTCCAGCACAGGAAAGTTTATGGGAAGGCGAATGTTTTGTCTTTGATGAGCGGGTAGCCGTTAGTCATGGGTTGGAAGAAGGCAGTTGTGAGCGGTGCTTCTGTTGTGGATGTCCGATTTCTGAAGAAGATAAGCTGTCTCCAAAGTATGAGCTAGGTATCTCCTGTCCCTATTGTTTTGATAGCCTCACCGAGGAGAAAAGAGCGCGTCAGCAGCAAAAATGGCGCCACTATCAAACCCAACTGAATAATTCGTAATTCGTAATTCGTAATTCGTAATTAAAACCTCGTTTCCAGCCTCTGGCTGGAAATGCTATTCATTGCGGCTCTGCCGCAAGTTAAGAGGCAGAGCCTCCCATAGGCATTCCCAGTCAGAGACTGGGAACGAGACACGAGACAATTTCTAAAAGCTAGTTCTAGGCTGGCTTTTATGTTAAGTTGACACGCATAAGCAATGCGCTTTACTCCGACGACAGATCCGGTTTTTTTGACAACACATATTTGGTATTTTCTGTGAATGCGTAAGTCCTAGTTTTATCTTGGACGCCCCAATGTGGTGATATATAGAACGGCTTCATCAGCAGGGATACCCAAAACTTCATTTACTTGGTCATCAAAGAATCCACCGATGCCACTGACGCCGACATTTAGGTGGATTGCCGCTAAATTCAGGCGTTGTCCCAAATGACCAGCATCCATGTGTAAATAACGGTAAACGCGATCGCCATATTGTGCGATCGCAGCTTTCAGATCGGCTGTATGAAATAATACTGCTGCTGCATCTCGCCCTAATTCTTGTCCTAAACAGAGAAAATGCAACTCTCGCCGGAAGTTTTTAAACCGAATTTGGCGTAATTCTTGGGCTTTGGGTGCGTAATAGTAACAACCCGCTTCTAATCCTTGGACTCCGCAAACAGCAATGAATGTTTCGATTAAATTTAGATCAAAGTAGTCTGGAGAAATATCTAAACTTTGGTCAATGTAATTTTGCGGTTGGTAAGTGAAATCGAGTAAACTTTTCAATTCATCGAAAGTTAAATCCTCACCATTGTAAGCGCGGGTAGAGCGTCGCTTGTACATAGTGATTTCCAGTTCTGACAGATTTTGTCCCCAGTCTATAGGTGCAGTGGTGGTAGGAATTTTTAAACAGAAAGGAAAATTGTATTTATCCTCCAAAGATTTTTCTTGTTTAATAGTTGGTAGATTGAGATTGCCAGTTATACCTAATTGGATCTCGGTGTGTCGATGGAAATATGCCAACAATTCACCATCGGGGATTTGAGGATAACTGGTTTCGGTGGCGGAAGGTAAAGCAGTACATCCCAATGGCAAATTTTGATTGATATCTAACAAGTCTGCCAGAGGTAAGACAGCGATCGCACCTTCTTGTTGCGGATCGATATAAAGCAGATCGTTCACCGATTCATCCACAAAACCGCCGATTAAATGGGGGCGATAGTCAGTAATCGCAGCAGCCAATTCGATATTGCCCAACAGATGTCCCGCATCTAGAAAAATCCGGCGGTAAGCCCGATCTTCATAGCGCCACGCAGAACGATAGAATACCGCAGTCACAATAATTGCAAGTTGGGTATTTTCTAAAGCAGGATGCCAGAAACAAGCTGCTTGAAGAGTTTGCCAAACATCATTTTCCCAATAATGCATCAGAGAATGAGTCCGACACTGATAGTTATACAGTCCGGGGGGCAATAACGACGTACCACGGGAAACCACATACACCTCAGCAGGGTATAATCCGCCGGCACTGGGAGCAGCCCGTAAATACACCGCACTACCCATAGAAGGCATTTTCGCCGTCAATCCATAGCTGCGAAATAGCAGCCTTGAAAGTCTTTGCCACCATTGAGCATCTGGGTTATTAGCATAAGCCTGTGGTTTTTCTTGGATATAGGGTTTGAGATCAAAAGTAGAGCCAATTTTGTACTCTTTGAAAGGCACTGGCTGTTTAGCCCAGTCTAACCCTTGATTTTTGGAGGCGAGAGTCTCAGGGTTGTATTTAGTCCGTTCGTGATAATGCTGGGCAATTGATTGGTGTAATTCTGGCATAGTACTTTCAATATCCTTGGGGCATCCTTTTTTTGATCTTGGCATTCATTAGCCCCATTATTTCGTGTCAATTGGTACAATCCTCAGAGTCACAAAGTGGTATTTGGTAACAACTGTATTGGGGCATTGGGAAGGCAAGCGCTAACTAAACCGTATAGCCTAGTACTTTTGCGTAAGTCCTATAAAGTGAATTTGACCAAAAAATCAGGATTTATCGTTTGCGACGACAAATAATGTGTTATTCGATATTTCTGAAAGCCAGCAGCGGGATTTGAACTCGCGACCTTCCGATTACAAGTCGGATGCACTACCACTGTGCTATGCTGGCAAGTTAGGGTTCGCTCTTAAATAGCAACCGCAATTTCTTATTGTACCATAATCTACTTATTTGTCTAGCTGCGATCGCTAAAAAATATCTGTCTCTTCAGAAATTTACCACAGAGCAACTGACTATATTAGCTTTATCAGTTGCCATCTGCATTTGACAACTGATTCAGGGACATCTTAGGGAAATGGAAGTTAGGGTGTATTGCATACAAACGATCGCTATGGGGTTTTATTGACTAATGGAGCGATCGCGCCTAAATCTGTCTCTATGAGTGAGTTCAGCAATGTCCACAACTGCAAATCAGTAAAATCTGGAATTGCCATAAATGCGCCGACTGACTGCAAAATTTGCGGATCGTGCGTGGAGGTGATGCCAATAGTGCGGATATCTGCGCCCACCGCCGACCGAATACCAGAGGGAGAGTCTTCTAAAGCGATCGCTTCCTCTGCTGTAATCCCCAACTTATTCAGGGCTACTTGGTAGGGTGCAGGGTCGGGTTTACCTGCAATACAATCATCCGCTAAAACAACTGTATGGAAAGCTTCTTTTATTCCCAAAACCTCTAGCATAAATTCTGCATTTAATCTAGGGGCATTAGTTACTAACGCACGTTTTAACTGATGTGTATCTGTCCATGCTAGTAGTTCAGAAAATCCACTCAGTGGTTGTAGATGTGGAGCGAGTTCGCGGAAAAGCGCCTCTTTTTCGTCTGCAAATTTTTGCCCTTCTGCTGCTGATAATTGTGGCAGAATGTCCTTAACAATTTCTGGATTTAGCCGACCACTAATTCGGGATTTATAAAATGTTTCGTCAATTTCTATGCTGTAATTTAACAGCGTTTGCTGCCAAGCTCGGTAGTGTATCGGGTCAGTGTTGACAATAGTGCCGTCTAGATCAAAGAGAATTGCAGCCAGCATAATTTTTGGGTAAAATGTAAATAATTGTTAACTTAATTTAAATAGTTTACATTGTTTTTGTCCTTAGTGATTGTTCTTTCGTCAATACATGACTTTTCACGGCATCTGGAAAACCTCTCTTCTTTATCGGGAGCATCCCAGTGAAAGCAAATATACCAGATGAGAAACAAGATTCTTGCTCCCTCTCCTTACCAAGGAGACAAATATACCAGATGAGAAACAAGATTCTTGCTCCCTCTCCTTACCAAGGAGAGGGTTGGGGTGAGGTTTTCCCAGGCTTTTTACAAAAGTGAGATGTGTAAGCAAATGCTAGCCGCTACAAACTTTTTTCACGTTGATGATTTACTAGTGCAGATTTACAACTCTGAAGTCGAAATGGCTCAGGATGTTGCCGAAATCGTGCAAAAGCATTTACAGCAAGTTCTCAATCTTCAGGATACAGCTGCTGTATTATTAGCAACAGGTAACTCCCAACTCAAATTTCTCGATGCTTTGATTGCATTGGGTGGTGTAGATTGGTCACGGATTATTCTGTTCCATCTAGATGAATATTTGGGAATTACTGCTGACCATTCTGCCAGTTTCCGGCGCTATCTGCGAGAACGTGTAGAGAAGCGGGTTGCTCCTAAGGAATTTCACTATATAGAAGGTGATACATTGCAACCAGTGGAAGAGTGCGATCGCTACACTAAACTACTCCTTGCCCAACCAATTGACTTATGCTGTCTTGGTGTTGGCGAAAATGGACATTTGGCTTTTAACGATCCCGCAGTAGCAAATTTTCAAGATCCTTACAGTGTGAAACTAGTGAAACTGGATACAGTGAACCGTCAGCAACAAGTAAGCACTGGTCACTTTCCGAATCTAGAAGCTGTCCCACAATATGCTTTTACTCTCACCATTCCGACGATTTGTTCAGCTAAAAAAATTATCTGTCTTGCTCCAGAAAAACGTAAAGCGAATGTGGTAAAAGAGATGTTGCAAGGAGCTATAAGTACAGATTGTCCGGCTTCTATTCTCCGTCAACAATCCCAAGCAACGTTATTTTTGGATGTTAATTCTGCTAGTTTGCTTTCTTGAACTTCTCTCGGAATTATCAGAAGATGTTTTAAGGGACTTCCAAATAAAAAAATATCTCAAAACTGACGCAAAAACCCTCTCTATTTCTCCTCTCTCTGTGTTCTCTGCGTCTCTGTGGTTCGTTTATTTGGATAATTTATTTCTTGGAAATCCCTAAAAGTTTTTGGTGATGTATCAAAAATCAAGCTCCTGGAATTCACTATAACTTTTTGTCAACTGTTCCTAAAGAAATTCAGGATATTATTGAAAAGCAACCCTTTACATGGTCAGAAAACCCCTTTAGTTGTGCCTTCAGCAATACGTTCAGCAATATAAAGGTCGGATGTAAAACCAGGGACGAAAACTCCATCTTCCCGAATAACGTCCCAGAACCTACAAGGATCTTCGCCGGAACCGCTCAACTTGGCATCTCGAAGATTAACTCTGATGAAACGAGTACAGGTCAAATCGCATATTCTGGTATTAATTCCTCCCAAATCGCAGTCAAAAAACCGAGTACTTTCCAAGTCACAATTCTCGATAAGAGCATCCCTGAAGTTACAGTAAATGAACTGAGCTTTCAAATTGCAATACCACAACTTAATACTACTCAAGTTGACATAACAAAATTGAGCGCCATCCAGATTGATACCTTGCAGTTCAACCCCACTCAAGTCAGCGTATTCTAAAAGGATCTGCTGGAAATCTCGTTCCCCAGCAGCATAACGTCTGAGAAATTCTTCTACAGTAACTCTCTCTCTTTCCATACCCAACTCCCACATCAAGTAACACATATTGCCCAATGCCCAATGCCCAATTCAAGCGATCGCACAATCAGTAAGATATAATCCTAATAAACACATACTGTTAACAGTATCGAATGCTGCCATCAACAGAAAGTGCATCCCCCTTCTACCAGCAATCAAAAAAAACCCCAAGACCTTTTCTTAGTATGCGGACTCCAAAGTTTAGGGCAACATTGTGTTGAAGTCCTAAAAGAGTACGATGTTAAAGTCAGCGCTATTGACGATGTGCAGCCCGAACATTGGGAAGTCCCAGAAATACCAAGCTTACTAGAAAAGTTAGTCATCGGAGACTGCCGCCAGCCAAGTGTTCTAGAGCAGGCAGATATCAGCCAGTGTCGTTCAATACTTTTAGTCACCAGAAATGAGCGGATAAATATCGAAGCTGCCTTTGCAGCACGGCGTCTGAATCCGCACATTCGGCTAATTGTACGTTCTGACAAACAAAATTTCAACAAACTCTTGTGGGAAAATCTCGGCAATTTTGTTGCCTTTGAGCCTACTCATCTCTCAGCTCATGCTTTCGCTCTGACAGCCCTCGGCTCTGAAGCTATTGGATATTTCACCTTAGAAGGGGAACTATTGCAAGTGATAAAGCACCAGGTACAAGCGAAGGATAGCTGGTGTAATGGCAAGCCAGTACATAGACTAAATCTCACAACTCGCCGCATCTTGAGTCACAGACCTGTTTCATCTAACCCACCAAAAGAATTGTTTGGCTGGAACCCAGAGGCAGAAGTGCAGGTAGGAGACACGCTAGTTTACATTGATGTTGCATACGATTTGGCTTTCTCTGAGCAACACCGGAAATCTCATCGCCAAAAGTGGCAGTGGCAAAATTTTATCCAAGGCATCACAGCGAAAAATCTTAAGGAGAAAATAGCGCAATTTTGGCAATCTTACTACCAAAGCCAAAATCAAATCCGGCGAATTGCGACAATCTATGCGATTACTGTATTTATTCTCTGGCTGGTTGGAATAGTTCTTTACCGTTTATATTATCCTGACATCTCCCTCCAAGAAGCTTTCTATGCAACAGGAGTCTTGCTGTTGGGAGGATACGGAGATTTATTTGGCGGTGTTAAGTTTACATCGCAACCACAACCCTCAGACCATATGCCTTGGTGGTTGCGGTTGTTTAGCCTGGGACTAACGTTGACAGGTCAAGCTTTCGTAGGAGTATTATATGCACTGCTAACTGATGCCCTTGTCACTTCCAGATTCCATTTTTTCAATTCTCGTCCTCCCATCCCACAACGCAACCATGTGGTGATTATTGGCTTAAATCGCTTGGGACAAAGAGTGGCTGCTCTTTTGCAAGAACTCAATCAGCCGTTAGTAGGAATTCATCCTACCACTCTCGACCAAGAGATTTTACCCGATATGCCCCTTATCGTTGGCAATGCTACCGAAGCACTCACTAAGGTGAATCTCTCCCATGCCAAAAGCATCGTTTTAGTTGGGGACGATAACATGGAAAATCTGGAAATTGGTTTGATGGCTCATGCAATGAACCCCGCCACTACCTTAATTATCCGCTCTCAAGACCGCCAATTTAGTGATAATATCGCCCCTCTGTTTCCCTATGCTGAAGTTCTGTGTGGCGCGGCTTTGTCGGCGGAAGTCTTTGCTTGTGCTGCCTTTGGAGAAAATGTTCTGAGCTTGTTTCACTTGAGTGAGCAAATAGTCATGGTGACAGAATATAAGATTGAAGATGGTGATACCCTGAATGGGTTGCTTCTATCTGAAATAGCCTATGGCTACAGTGTTGTGCCGATTCTCTACCAGAAATATCGGCAAGACAATTACTCCTTAATGCCCTGGTATGATGTTAAACTTCATGCTGGCGATCGCTTGATTGTTTTAGCCACAAGCACTAGTTTACAGCGAATTGAATGGGGTGAAATGCTGCCTCGCCAATGGAGCGTGCAGATTGAAAAAGCTCTGACGACAAATGCGATTATGTATAGTGCTGAAGAAATAGTCTTGATTACCGGATGTAGTTTGAATACTGCTAGGCAATGGATGAATAATTTGCCTATAGTATTGCCAATACCACTTTATAAACATCAAGCTCAACGTCTGGTGCGCGAGTTAACAAAAATACAAGTTTTGGCAAATGTAATCTTCATTGGGCAACCATCAAATAGCTAAATTAAGTAAGTCGCCAAGAATAAATCAAACTACAGCAGATTTCAAGGGAAGTGAAGTACACAACGATTCGTCCCAAAGCCAGGTACAAACCATGTTTTACTTCTGAATTCTGAATTCTGGATTCTGAATTCTTCTGTATATTATATCACATCCGGGCAATTAAGCATAATACCCGGAACCCCAAAGAGCCAAAGCTGCGCTCTAGCTCCCCTCCCCGCAAGCGGGGAGGGGTTGGGGGTGGGGTTCTTTTATTATGGGTATGCTACCGGAGATGATATATATTACGCAATTTAAAATTAACTAAATAGGTTTGTAGTAATGGCTTCAGCCATTACTACAAACCTTTATGCAACACAAGTTTTCAAACTCCAGCAAGAACTGCCTCAGCCCAACAAATACAGCGCATTTCAACGAAAGTGAGGTACACAACCAAAGTCTCAAACCCTGGTGTAAAAGCTGTTTTACTTCTGAATTCTGACCCCTGAATTCTGAATTCTGCTGTAACTATTCAACTTTTTCATACCAGATACCGACTCTCTCAAAAGCACTGTAAGCAAGCTTCAGAAAATTCACTACTCTCTGTCTCCCAATTATCCCAAATTCTTTATACTCTCTCGCCTCCGCAAACGTCAGGCGATTTTGGTCAATTATGTTTCTTTCTTTATATGCTAACTTCGGAAAATCTATAACTTTTATCTTATATTTATTGACTATTTTCTGAAAGTTTGAGTCTGACTCTATATGCTCCCAATCATCACACAGCCCTAAATTCCTCACCAGAATATGAGGGATTCTCTCACCGTAGGTATTCAGTGACTGAGCAAACAGGTTCATGCTGTCGTATCCTCCAGTCGATACAAACCATTTGCAAAACATCACTCCCTGCGAACTCCCTAGTTCAAATAATTGATTAGAGTCAATCCACCCTTGTACTGCTCTATGCGATTGGGCGGCTAAATTCACAATTACTGGCTTCTCAATTGCCCACTCAAATATTTTATCTGCCTTATCTGCGTGTCGTTCATTCTCACTAAACACAGCATACTTACATATTTCCTTATACACCCCTGCCACATCTGGATTCGACCTATCTGTATCCACTGGTACAAACGGAATTTTCTTATCCAGACAATACTGAATCATTGTCCTAGTAAAGAGAGACTTTCCTACCCCGCCTTTTTCACCATCCACCAAATGAATCGTCGGCATTACAGCCACCTCTAATACTTATTAAACTTGTCTGATACATCTTTCCCAAGCTGAGAACTTGTTGGCGGTTGCCGCCTAATAGTTTTGGTAGTTTTCTGAGATGCCTTTATCTCAAGGAATTTTCTGTCCTGGGGTTGTGTGTATCATTCGTTCTGTTGAATTGGCTCAAAATTTAATTAATCCTATCACCACAGCCTGTTGTTTGATTGATAAGATTATACATATTAATTAAAGCAGATCCACTGAATGAACCAGTACGTGACCTTTATTTCTTCCACTTTCTCAAACTCCTTGGAGTCACTAGGCATCCCTAACTAGTAGCGCAAGGCGGAATTCCAAATTCACTTATTCCAAATTCAAACAGGTATACAGCGTAAGCGTTTCATTTATTTGGAATGGGTGGTTTCTTTACACCAACCTGTACTAGGGTGTTGACTGCGGTAAGGAAGTTGTGACTAAGCTGTTCCACATTTCACTTGCTCCCATTAGGGCAGGCTGTCCAGCGCAACGCCACTTGCTTCAAGTCGGGGAACCCGCCCAACGCAGTGGCTCCCCCACAAGAGTTATGTTTAATTCAGTTATGCTTTCTTAGATGTTTTTCAGCTTATCTCACTGGCAGAACTTTTGTGGGAAGCGATCGCACGCACAAGCACCTCCTAAGCTGTTATGTATACAACTTGCATTATCAGGGCGCTCATGTTGCCCACCCCACAACCATGTTGAAAAAATATTAGTGCAAATTAAAGACGCAACAGCTTATCCCTCTACACGATTATCATTTTTAATAAAAACTCGGATATCGCGTAATAACGACCAAAAAGCAGGTTATTAATCTTGCGTTTAAGTTTTTGCATAAATCTGCTTTGGTCTGATTTAGTTACTATTAAAATATAAATATTAATAATATGTAATATTATTCCTCTCCTTCTTCAGACTGATTTCTCATAAAAAAATTAACTAAATAAGTATGATTTTCTCGTTTGAAATTTGACGTTAGCAAAAAGATATGAAGACTATATGAAGACTATACCTTGATTAGTAAAGCTTTTAGTGAGAGCAGACAAATGTTAGTATTTGATAGCTGATGTTTCAGAGAGTTGAAATCAGCACTAATCATACTGTGGGTAGATTCCCAGAAAATGAGAAAATATCGAAAATAGAGTTACAAATATTAATAATTTTCGATTGTGGATGAAATCTTGTGTCGCTGCTCCTGGAGATGGAAAAATGGTTTTTATGGAAAGTAAGCGCTTACTCTTCGTTGCTGACTTTCCATGTGTACAGCTCGATAAAGACTTTTCTCAAACTTTAGTCCAAATACCGCCGTCACCGCATTGTGAAGTTTGTGTAATTGTTCCAGTTCGCAATGAAGCTCAGATGTTGGCAGCAACCCTTACTGCCCTGATACATCAAGTTGATCTAGAAGGACAGCTTTTAGATCCTAGACGTTACGAAATAATTGTGTTGGCAAATAATTGTAGCGATGATTCAGCAGCTATAGCCCGGAGTTTCGCGGGGCAACATCCAGATATAGCACTGCATGTAGTTGAAAAAACTCTGCCTCCTGCAGAAGCCTATATTGGTCGAGTCCGTCAGATTTTGATGGATGAAGCATACCGCCGTTTGTCTAGCTTAGGACGCACAAGGGGGGTAATTGCTTCAACTGATGGAGACTCGCAGGTAAGCCCAACTTGGATTGCTGCCAACCTGTACGAAATTAACTGTGGTGCTGATGCTGTCGGTGGGCGAATTCTTGTTGAGCCCGCTGGTCGTGCGAATCTAGACCCTTACGCCAGAGCTTGCTATCTGCGTGAAGTCGGCTACCGCTATTTAATTACTGAATTAGAAACTTATCTTGATCCCGACCCCCATGACAGCTTTCCCCGCCATTATCAACACTATGGAGCAAGTTTGGCAGTAACAGCAGAAATGTATGCACTGGCAGGAGGCTTACCGGCAGTGCGGACTCCTGAAGATGTAGCTTTTTACCGTGCCTTGCTACGGGTAAATGCCCGTTTTCGGCACAGTTCATTAGTGCGAGTAGTAACTTCGGCAAGACAAATCGGACGTACCAATGTTGGTTTAGCAAATCAGCTGAATGAATGGATAGAAATGGGACGGCGACAGCAATCATTTGTAGTCGAGCCAGCAGGGGCTATCGAAACTCGTTTTGTTGCACGTCGCCAATTACGAGTGATGTGGTGGTGCGTTCTCAATGGCTATCAACCAAGTCATACCAGCGTCGCATCCTTGGCAGAGATGCTGGGAGTTTCAGCCCAATGGCTGATGCAAAAATTGACCCAACCTTATACCTTTGGTCAGTTGTTTGAACAAGTCGAAGAACGCCAGCAGTCAGAACAAACGTGGGCTTCGCGCTGGAAATTTGTGGAAATTGAACAAGCAATTGGAGATTTGCGCTTGCGTCTTGAGAGTTTGCGTCAATAATTGCTAAGGGAAAGCGTCACCTAGAGTAGGGTAACGCTTCCAAAGTGGTTTATCGAACAGAATTCAGGAGTCAGAATTCAGTTGGGTATTCTGACCGAAAAAGCGGATGAATAACTGGGTTTAAGACCCCCACCAAATCTATGATTTGGTGGTGCAACAATTCAGTGGCGAGTCCCAATCCCCGACTGATTGATTCACAATTCTGAATTCTGAATTCTGAATTCTGCATTCTTCTTCATCAGACTCGCTCGAATAAATCAAGTCTATATTCTTGCTCACGTTGACCTTTTAAATGCCGCAGTTTATTTGAGGGCAACTCCAAAAACGAGTCGTGAACTTCATCCCCACTTAAAGGATAATCACGGGCATAGAGTGTCCAATGAACTAAAAGTAAATGTCCTCCTAGTTCCAGGTGTTCTAAAATGCACTGTTGGGATTTTTTCAGGTCTTCCCAGCTCCAGTAATAGCCAACTTCCGAGACTAGGGTCAAATCAAACATCTCATCAGGATATTCCTCTGGGACACACATAATCTGGAAGTTCACATTGGAGAGATGCTGACAGCGCTCTTTTGCTCTATCCTGCGCCAGTTTTGATATATCAACTGAGAGCAATCTGTCGCAACGCGCTTGTAGCTTCTCAGTTAAAACGCCAATGGAACCACCGATTTCAAAGGCAGACCGATAACGCTCTTTGGGTAAAGCTGCGATCGTGGCAGCATATTTGTTAGCTTCGTAAACACTTGTCTCAAACTTCCACGGGTCAGGATCTTCGCTGTAGAGTTGATCAAAGTAGCTCGGTGGTAGGGAGTTAGATTGTAACGGGTTCATAAGAAAATCCTCGATACGGCTGGAAACCACTTGACTTTAGACAGTGGAGGAAAGCCGAACGGCAGTAATAATAGCCGTGCTTCTCCATGAAGAATATGCTTTGAACAAACAATCATTTGAAAGTGCATTTTGTGTTAATCGTTTACCAGTGTCTAAACTGTGTAAACTAATTGTTTTTCTGCTTGGATCTTTTTTTGTTGGTGATTCCTGCCAACCCCCGACATAACAAAATCCAAATTTTGGGTGTTTGATTATTGAGCCGCGTTTAAATCCGGCACTAATCGTTCCACCATATCTAGAGCGGATATGTCCAGCAGAGTGCTGCAATCGGTGAAGTTGACGGCGATGAAATTCCAAAGGAATAACTTCAATTAGTTGAATATTTTCAGGCTTTGTATGTCCACCAACAAACCAGTTAGCTAGCACCCATGAATCAACACAGTGGGCTGAAAAGTTATTAGACAATTTATTTTTAGACTTTTTCAACCCTAAACTTTGACGCATCTCGTAAGTGTCGTTCCCTGTGCGAGTTTCCATGTTGGCAAGCCTTTTAAGTTCTGAGTAGAACCACTTTTTACCAACTTCTAAAGGACTAAACATAATGTTCCACTTTTTCCCACCTTTGCGGGTTTTGGCTTTGATGTCCTCAACCACAAAAGTTGAAATTGGAAATATTAATGTTAACCACTTGCAAATACGCAACTTCCATTGCCACCTAGCTTTAGTCGATGGTGGTGAGGCAGTCGCTGTCTTGGCGGTTCCCGTCGATAGCGAACTGCCGAACCCGGAGGGTAATTTTTGTTTGTTTACAAGTCGGTTCTTACGATTCTGTCGGCAAGGGGTATTACGAAATCGCCTAGCACGCCGCATATTACGACGAACTTCCATATGGTCTTTTACCCAATCAATGGCATGAGTCTGGATATTTAGATATGTGTGCATTTTCGACTTTACCGTGAACCCCTCGCGCTTGCTGCCAGGGTCAATTCCAACGGCAATTGGCTGAGTATTTCTATTGCTTGGCTCTTGATTTAATCGAACACAGAATATCCCCTTTTTAAAGAATGGCGTAGCTTTGCCTGATTTAATCCAACGTTTAGCTCTGCTAGGTGTCGTTGGCATCAGGGGACGGTTATTTTGGTCAACTACTGGTACAAACATTTACGATAAATCCTATTGCTAGGTGTGTATATCCCATCGCTACTGACTGCCTAAGAGGTTAAAAACTTGGGAAGCATTCTTAACGTTTTCTGGGCTACCACGCCCAGGCAATTCAGTTTAGGCTCTAAGCCTGTAAGCTAGACACTTTTTTAGTCTTGTATCGGAAAGGTGGTTAGTCTTTCTCTTACAAGCCCTGTCTCTTTAGAGCAGGGTTTGTGACCGGTTTTCCTCTATATAAACTTCCCAAGGACGAGTGAAGTTCGCTAACATTTCGGCACTCAGGCGAAAGCCTTCTGGGTCATCATCAATTAAGTCTGTAATTTGGGAACGATAAGCAGCGATCGCTTGCTGTTTCAACTCCACCACCGTGCTAATATTTAACCGCCAGGTTGTCACCTCAACAGATGCTGGCAGACTCCCCCGTTGGTCCCAATCCCAATCCCAAATAGGATACTCAATCAATCGGGGGGATAAGCGCAAATCATCCAGCACTGCATGAATTAACTTCCACGTCGCTCGGTGGTCGGCGTGAGGGTCATATCGCCACGGTAAAAAGATAATTTGTGGGGCGATTTCTGTGATGTAAGCACGACAACTCGCTACTGCACTTTGATACTGTGTTGCAATTGACCCATCCTGCATTCTCAAGAAGGTGACATCATTAACCTCTACACCCAGCAATTTTAATGCTGATAGCGTTTCCGCTTCCCGCAGAGCTTTGAGTCTATCTGCGGGATATTTCCGGGAACGAGGGTGTGAAAGAGTACCATCACTGATGACTAAAACTTGCACATGACAATTTAAAGACCGTAACAGTGCGATCGCACCCCCACAACCTAACGTCTCATCATCAGGATGAGGTGCAACGATTAGTACCGGACTAAAAGCGATCTCGTTAACTGAACGCCAGGGCAAAACACTAGGATTGTTTAGTGGTAATCCAATCAAGTCGAACTTATTCATCATTCCAAAGCATTGAAGCCGGATTACTTTGCTGCAAGACATACTGCCCGACATTTGCCAAGGCCGCATCAAAAGCCGGTTGACGCAGATATAGAGTCAAATCTCGGATAATGCGTTCCATCGGATTTGGTGGTAGTAAGCCGCGAGTCCCAACAGAACGTTGACACAATTGCATCACATCAATGCAAATTTGTTCAATTGCTGTCCTCACCATGTTTGCATAGGCGACGAGTTGATCTGCTTGGGGGTGAGTAACTGTGGGATCGCCACCAAATACTGGCGCATAGGCTGCTACCCGATCCGCAGCCCCCCGCAACCAGAGATTACCACTTTCAATAGCGATCGCCATTCTGCCAAGCCGTTCCTGTTGATATGGATCTTTTGTATATTCCAACTTTTGGAGATACTCACGAGTTAGGTTAAACAGTGCTTCTGCCCCACCTAGTTGCACAGCAGCAAACCGAATCACCCCAACAGACAACCAAGGCTGGCGAAAGTAATCTCCTGCCTGGCCGATTAAATAGCTCTGATCCAACTCTACACCGCTAAAATCCACTTTGTAACTAGCAGTAGCTCGCATCCCAGAAGGTTGCCACCAAGATGGATCGCTAACTGTTGTCACTTCGTCCATTGGCACAATGCACATTTGCCAACCGCCTTCTGGCAATACTCCATTCACGAAAGGACGTTCAACATAGCCTGCACCAGTACAAAACGTTTTAGAACCTTCCAGGCGATAACGTCCATTCTCAAAAGGGATTACCTTGACACCATCAGCGGCTTCAGCATTCCAAACGCCAAATATCTTATGGCGATCGCGGGCATCACGGGCGTAGCTTATGATTTGTTCTCTAGAACCAAAGGTCTGAATCAGTTGCAGGGCGTTGATATGTCCTTCATAAATTCGGCCAACTGCCAGATTGCCATGCCCCATCTGCTTTAGTAGCATTAAAAGCTCGTAGGTAACATTAGCATCAATTCCTGCACCCCATCCACCTAATTCTTTCGCCAATGGTGCAGCCAACAAGCCAGCCTTAGCAATCAGTTCAAACTCCTGCTTGGGAAAAGCACTATTGCAATCTATAGCCGTGGCATTGTTTGCACAATAATCAGCAATTTCTGTGGCACGCTTTAGATCCAGGGCAATGTTGGAATCATGCCATTTTGGGATGACGATATTATTTGATAATTGGATGCTAATAGCCGACTCCTTTCTGTAATATTTCTTTATATATTGTTAATAATAGTCGAATTAAGTCGATTAATACCTCTATCTTTTGTGTGATTCTATACTCAATAAAAAGGGAGAAAATTAAAATACCTCTAAGAGGATGTTTTAAAAGCGTCTTGAGGATATCTCCCAGCAAGAAGATCCCGGTTCAGCAACAATTACAGTTAGTGTGACTTTACCCATAACTTTGCCGCCCCTGGAAGCATAACTTTGCGGTGAACAACACTATAACCCTCATTCTTGCATCAGCTAATTTTGGATGAAATTGACAGCTTGGAACCATAAGTTTGCCGCTAGTCCAAATTGGAAGGATAAGCTTGCCGTGAGTCCAATCAAGCATAGAAAGCAGGAAAGCGCCGGATTGCGCGATCGCATATCAGATCGAAATAGCTATAGCCATGCTCATCCTTGCCAGCCTTGCTGCTAGTGGCATACAAGGATTTTTCCAGAGCATTAATAATTTGATTCTGCTTGAGGCTTTCTTTTAGCTGCTCAATTTCCTGTTGCAATGTGGCCTAGGACTTACGCACTGTACAAACGAATCATCTTGTGTGTTAATCTTACGTTGCTTAGATACCACTTCTTGGCGGTGCTAGCGATCGCCCAGTACGAGAGATAAATGACGACCGGACTGAACGGACAAAAGAAAAAATTAGAAACTCAGCTTTGGAATATTGCCGATTCGCTACGGGGCAAGATGGATGCTGATGAGTTTCGGGATTATTGCTTAGGGTTTATTTTCTATAAGTACCTCTCTGAGCGGCAGCATCTTTATGCCAATGAAGTGTTAGCGGAGGATGGCATTGACTTTCTGAAGATTGATGAATCCTCGGAAGAGGGACAAGAATATTTAGAGGCAATTAAAGAAGAGTCGATTGCTACGCTCGGTTATTTTCTCAAGCCGTCAGAGTTGTTCAGTTCTTTGGCGGAGCGGGCATTAGGGGCAAAAAAAGCCCATGAAGAAAATCTGAGGGATGAGGATTTTGAGTCGTCAAATTTTATTTTGGATGATCTCGCCCAGGTGCTTAACAGTATTGAACGCTCCACAATGGGCAAGGAAAGTGAGGAAGATTTTGATCATTTGTTTGAGGATCTGGATCTGACTTCGACGAAATTGGGGCGGACTCCGAAGGCGAAAAATGCTTTAATTGCCAAGATTTTAGTGCATCTGGATAAGATTGATTTTCGGTTGGGAGACACCGAGAGCGATGTTCTGGGGGATGCATACGAGTATTTGATTGGGCAGTTTGCCAGTGGTGCGGGGAAAAAAGCAGGGGAGTTTTACACGCCGCAGCAGGTTTTTAAAGTATTGGCGAAGATTGTGACGACGGGGAAGGAGCGGCTGAAGTCGGTTTATGACCCAACTTGTGGTTCGGGATCTTTGCTGCTGCGGGTGGCGCGTGAGGTGGAATCAGTCGGGGATTTTTACGGGCAAGAAATGAACCGCACGACTTACAACCTGGCGCGGATGAACATGATTTTGCATGGGGTGCATTATCGGAATTTTGATCTTAGGCAAGAGGATACGCTGGAGCATCCGCAGCATGAGGGTATGCGGTTTGAGGCGGTGGTGGCGAATCCGCCGTTTTCGGCGCAGTGGAGTGCGAATAAGCTGTTTGAGTCGGACGATCGCTTTAGTCAGTATGGGAAGTTAGCCCCAACTTCTAAGGCTGATTTTGCCTTTGTGCAGCGCATGCTGCATCACCTACCTGGATGAAAATGGCATTATGGCAGTGGTGTTGCCGCATGGGGTTTTGTTTCGAGGAGGTGCGGAGGGGCATATTCGCCAGTATCTAATCAAAGAGCGGAATTGGTTGGATGCGGTGATTGGGTTGCCTGCAAATATTTTTTATGGAACGAGTATCCCGACTTGCATTCTGGTGTTCAAAAAGTGCCGGGAATCTCCTGAAGATGTTTTGTTTATTGATGCCAGTGCCTATTTTGAGAAGGCGAAGAATCAGAACTATTTGCGGGATGAGGATGTTGACAAAATTATTTCCACCTATCGCCAAAGGATAGAGAAGGAGAAGTATAGCGATCGCGCACCGTTAGCGGAGATTGCCGAGAATGATTTTAATTTAAATATTCCGCGTTATGTGGATACGTTTGAGGAGGAGGAGGACATTGATCTGGCGGCTGTAGCGGCAAAGTTGAGGCAGTGCGATCGCAATATGGTGGAGACGGATCGGCTAATTCGGGGGTTTTGTGAGGAGTTGGGGATTGAGGCACCGTTTTAGGGAATAGTGAATGGGGAATAGAATAAAAGCATTACTTCTCACTGATTACCTAATAGAAAACATGGAGATTTAATCAATGAATACAAGGATTCAATTTACTGCCAAGGTAGAGCAAGGGAAAATTATTATTCCTGATGAATATATCAGTATGGTTGGTGACGATTTAATTGAGGTAATCATTAAGCCTAAGCCTTGTCGTTTGATGGATCGTCTTGCAGAAAATCCTTTAACGGCGGTGGGTTGGCGTGATTTGTCAAGGGATGATATTCATGAAGAATTCCATAGATAATAGGTAATGGGTAAGAAGTTAAAGAAAAATGTTCCTGTGTTGCGGTTTCCTGAGTTTAAAGGAAATTGGGAAGAAAAAAGACTAGAAGAATTATTTTTAGAATTTAAAAGTGGTTACAATATTACTTCTGAAGACATAACTGATCATAGCACTTACCCAGTATTTGGAGGTAACGGATTAAGAGGATTTGCTGATAAATTTACTCATGATGGGTTTTATTTTTTGATTGGTAGACAAGGAGCATTGTGTGGAAATATTAACCGCACTTATGGAAAAGCATATATTTCAGAACACGCAATAGCTTGCAAAGCGAATGATACATCTGATACTGAATGGCTTGCTCAGAGACTTGATTATTACAACCTTAATAGGTTGTCAGAGTCATCAGCCCAGCCAGGACTCTCTGTTAATAAATTATTGCGCTTTAAGCTATTTGTTCCTTCAAAAGCCGAACAAGAAAAGATTGCTAGTTTTTTGGGGGCTGTCGATCGCCGTCTAACCCAACTCCGCCGCAAGCAGGAACTCTTGCAGACCTACAAACGCGGCGTAATGAAGAAAATATTCTCCCAACAAATTCGCTTCACCCAACCCGACGGCTGCCCCTTGCCTGATTGGGAAAGAAAAAGATTAGAAGAATTATTTTCAGAATTCAAAAGCGGATACGGGATTACTTCTGATGAAATAACTGAACATGGTACTTATCCAGTATTTGGGGGGAATGGCTTAAGAGGATACACAGAAAAATTTACTCATGACGGCTTTTATTTTTTAATCGGTAGACAAGGCGCATTATGTGGAAATATTCATCGCACCTATGGAAAAACTTATATTTCAGAATATGCAATAGCTTGTCGAGCAAATGACACAGCTAATACCGAATGGCTTGCTCAGAGACTTGATTACTACAATCTTAATAAACTGTCAGAGTCATCAGCCCAGCCTGGTCTTTCTGTAAATAAATTATTACGGTTTAAATTATTGGTTCCTTCAAAAGAAGAACAAGAAAAAATAGCCAATTTTTTAACTGTAATTGATCGCAAAATCGAAGCCCTCTCCCGCCAAATCGACCAAACCGAAAAATTCAAAAAAGGCTTACTGCAAAAACTGTTTGTGTAGATTGTTAAAATTAAATCAACTAACTCAGAGCCAAACTGACCCCAAGCAACTGCAAACCGTAGGAGGTAACGACCCATGATCGCAGCCAAAGAAAATTTCCCCACCCTAACCCCCGAAGAATATTTCACTTGGGAAGAACAGCAGCTAGAAAAGCATGAACTGATCAACGGTCAAGTTTATGCCATGACTGGCGGTAGCAAAAACCATAGCTTACTTGCTGCCAGATTCATCACATTGTTTACTATTCATTTAGAAGGGAGTGGCTGCGACACCGCGACTTCAGACCTGAGAGTTAACATTGTAGGAACCAATAACTACACCTATCCAGATGTCAGCGTCACCTGCGACGATCGCGATAAAACCACAACCCAATATATTACCTACCCCTGCTTAATAGTTGAAGTTCTCTCAAAAACTACCGAAGCCTACGACAGAGGCGGCAAATTCCGAATGTACCGCCAAAACCCAGCCTTAATCGATTACCTACTAGTCAGTTCCACCAGCATCGAAATCGACCTATATCACAAAAACGACGCAGGCGACTGGTTGATTATCAACTACAAAGCAGGCGACACAATCGAACTCAAAAGCATTAACCTCAATTTACCCATTGAACAAGTCTATCGCGGTTTAACCCTTGAACCAGGGAATGGGGAATAGAATCAAAGCATTACCTACTACCCATTACCTAACGCCCAATATGCTAACCCTCGAAACCGTAATCCAAAAAATCCAACAACTCCCCCCCGAACAACAAAAAAAAGTGATCGAATTTGTAGAATTCCTAGAATTTCAAGCCGATCGCCAACAACAAGATCAACAACCCGAAACACCTCCCCAACAGGCTCAAGACTTTTTCGCCCTAGCCGGAATTTGGGAAGGGAAAAACATTACCCTAGACACCATCCGCAAAGACGCATGGGGTGAAGAGAATCAATGATTTTGTGTGATACGAATATCCTCATTGAATTCTATAAAAATAATACCGCCATTATTCAAGAATTACGTCAAATTGGCATTCATCAATTAGCCATTAGCGTAATCACTAGAGCCGAACTGTACTATGGCGCAATTAATAAAAACGAACTTAATCGTATTCAGCAACACCTAGACCTACTCCAAAATATCCCTATCGATCAGCCCATTTCAGAGAAATTTATTCAACTCATGGCGCAATATTCCCTAAGTCATAAACTCACAATTCCCGATGCCCTGATTGCTGCCACTGCCCTAACCCATAACATTAGCCTCTATACCTTAAACCTTAAAGATTTTCGCTTCATCCAAGGCTTAAATATTTATAATCCCACCCTTTCCCCATGACCCATTACCCATTGCCCAATATGCTAACCCTAGAAATAGCTATTCAAAAAATCCAACAACTCCCCCCCGAACAACAAAATAAAGTCATTGAGTTTATTGAATTCTTGGAATTTCAAGCGAGGCGCACCCTTCAGCCGCAAACACCCACTGCACCAGAAACCGCCGAAACATCCTTTGCTGACGCGACTAAAGAATTTATCGGCTGCCTTGATAGCGATCTCGAAGACCTCTCCCATAATCCTAAATATCTAGAAAAATTCGGTAGATCATGACTAGAGCTACCATCCTAGATACAGGAGTCTTAATTGCCTACCTCATGCCCAAAGATAAATTCCACGCTTGGGCAGTGTCCCAACTCTCTCAAATCAGCACCCCTGTCTTAACCAACGAAGCCGTAATTACAGAAGCCTGTTTCCTCGCCCAAAGGATTCACAACGGACAAGAAACTATTCTAAAACTTATTAAGCAAGGTCATATTATTATTCCTTTCAACCTCAGTCAAGAAATTGAAGCCATAGAAAACCTAATGAAATGCTATGCTTCAGTGCCAATGTCTCTCGCCGATGCTTGTTTAGTCAGAATGAGCGAAATGTACGAAAATAGCCAAATCCTAACCCTGGATAGTGACTTTACAATTTATCGAAAGCAGCGCAACCAAACGATTCCCGTAATCATGCCCAACGAGAATTAAGCTATGCCTCAAACCGAAGCCGAACTAGAACAAAAGCTGATCGATCGCATCACGGGATTAGGCTATGAACCTGTCAGCCTTCGCAATGCCGAAGACCTCAAAGCCAACCTTAAAACCCAACTGGAAAAACATAACGGTATCACCCTCAGCGACACAGAGTTTAAAAGCATCCTCAACCACCTCGACAAAGGTAACGTATTTGACCGCGCCAAACGCCTCCGCGACAAAATGGAACTCAGCCGCGATGACGGCACTACCTTTTACCTAGAATTCCTCAACACCGAACATTGGTGTCAAAACCAATACCAAGTTACGAACCAGATCACCCAGCAAGGCAATTACAAAAATCGCTACTACGTAACCCTGCTGATTAACGGCTTGCCCCTCGTCCAAATTGAACTGAAACGCCGAGGGCTGGAACTTAAAGAAGCCTTCAACCAAATCAACCGCTACCAACGCCATTCCTACGGCGCATACAATGGGCTATTCCAATACGTCCAAATTTTCGTCATCTCCAACGGTGTCAATACTCGCTACTACGCCAACAACCGAAAACAAGAATATAAACAAACCTTCTACTGGGCAGACCAAGAAAACAACCTGATTACCCAACTGGAAGACTTCGCCGACAGCTTTCTGGAGAAATGCCACGTCTCCAAAATGATCTGTAAATACATCGTCCAGCACGAATCCGACAAAGTGCTGATGGTGCTGCGCCCCTATCAATACTACGCAGTGGAAGCCATTATTGAGCGAGTGAAGGAGACTGATAAAAACGGCTATATTTGGCACACCACTGGATCAGGCAAAACCCTCACCAGCTTCAAAGCTGCCCAAATCCTCACCCAACTTCCCAAAGTGCATAAAGTGCTGTTTGTCGTCGATCGCGCTGACCTTGACTACCAAACCAGCAGAGAATTTAATTATTTTAGTGAGGGATGCGTAGACACCACCGATAGCACACGCCAACTGGTAGAACAAATGGCTGGGGATAATCGCCTCATTGTCACCACTATCCAAAAACTCAACCGAGCGATCAAATCCCAACGCCATGAAGCCGCAATGGAGAAGCTCAAAGATCAGCGCATTGTGTTTATCTTTGACGAATGCCACCGTTCCCAATTTGGCGAAACCCATAAAAATATCGTTAAATTCTTTACCAAAGCCCAAATGTTCGGCTTTACCGGGACTCCCATCTTTGCCGATAACGCTGCTAGCAACGAACACGGTACACGCACTACCAAAGACCTATTCGAGGAATGTCTGCATAAATATGTGATCACTAATGCGATCGCCGATGAAAACGTTCTTAAATTTTCCGTCGAGTATTGGGGCACTGTCAAAGATTCGGGCAAACGCAAAGACGGCACGCTGATCACAGAGCCAAAATTAGACCGAGAATTCTTTGAAAATCCCGACCGAATTTCTCTAATTGTCGATTGGATTATTGCCAACCATCACCGTAAAACCCACGGCAAAAAATTCTCCGCCATGCTCTGCGCCAGCAGCGTAGACACCCTAATTACCTATTACGACACGTTCAAAAACAAACAAAAACAGGGATTACATGACCTACGAGCGATCGCAATTTTTACCCCTGGCTATAACGAAGAAGACCAAGACGCAAACGGCTTAATTGGAGAACCCGATTTTAATATCAGCACAGATCCGAGCAACCGTAGCCATAGCCGCGACAAACTGAATGAATTTATCGCGGACTATAACCAAATGTACCAAACCCAACATTCCGCCAAAGATAGTCAGGCTTTCTATGCCTACTATAAAGATATCGCCAAGCGGATGAAAGACCGCGATCGAGCATAAATCTTTATTTATACTTAACTTCTACAACTTGTGAATCTACAAAAATGGACGTAACTGGATTCGAACCAGTGACCTCTACGATGTCAACGTAGCGCTCTAACCAACTGAGCTATACGTCCTTAACCACACGATTTATAATCATAGCATAGATTTTCAGGGTAAACCAACATAGAGGGCGGAAATTAGGCAAACTCTATTTTCTAGATGACCCTAGTGTATGATCGATAAGGTTATTCGGTTCTGGTGGGAGTCACCTACCAGAGGTAACTCTTAAAGTTCGGTGCAAATCCGGCGCTTGGGAGCAACTGTAAACCAATTTGAGAGTAATCTAAAATCCAAATTTGAGTAAGTCAGGATGCCCGCCGACATAGATTTATCAGTTCCACATATCTGCGAGGTACAGATGACTACTACTGTAAATATTTCCCCAACTAGTCCCTTAAGTGTTGCTGACCATACTTTGTTTGTTTGCAAAACTTGCGCTAGCGTTTGGCAAGATGGAAAACGCTTAGGTGAAAGTGGTGGTCAAAAACTTTTACACCAACTTCAGCAGCTTGCACAAGATTGGGACTTACGAGATGAATTCCCAATTCAGGAAGTTGAATGCATGAGTGCTTGCAATCGTTGCTGTGTAGTGGCATTTGCTGCCAAAGGCAAATTAACATATTTATTTGGTGATTTAGCCGTTGATGGTAGTGCATCTGCGGTACTAGAATGTGCTAGTCAATACTATGTCAAAGCTGATGGTTTACTACCTTGGTCGGAGCGTCCAGAAGCTCTGAAAAAGGGCATTTTGGCCAAGATTCCACCTTTATCTTAATGATGCGCGTTTTGATTCTGGGTGGGACGGGAGATGCCGCAGAACTAGCTACCAGAGTGGCGAATATTCAAGGGTTAGAAGCAATCACCTCTCTAGCTGGTCGCACCCGAAAACCATCGGTTCCGTTGGGCGATTTACGGGTTGGAGGCTTCGGTGGTGTGGCTGGATTGGCTAGCTATCTGCGAGGGGAGGAAATCGACTTATTAATTGATGCAACCCATCCTTTTGCTACTCAGATTTCCTTCAATGCGGCAGATGCTGCAACCGAAGTTGGAGTACCGCGTCTGATGTTAATTCGTCCGCCTTGGGAAAAACTAAGTAGCGATCGCTGGATTGAAGTTGACAGCGTTGAAGCCGCAGCAGCATCTGTAGCAAACCAGCTACAGAGGGTATTTTTGACAGTTGGGAGGCAAGAACTCGCCGCCTTTGCTCACTTAGAGAAAATTTGGTTTCTGATGCGGATGATTGACCCTCCTAGCGATGATGCTTTAGTACCACCGGGAATAATCTTGTGCGATCGCGGGCCTTTTACCCTCAATAATGAGAGACAAATCCTAATTGATCACAACATCGATACCATCGTCAGTAAAAATAGCGGTGGCGATGCCACAAAGCCCAAGATTATTGCCGCGCGAGAACTGGACGTGAAGGTTGTGATGGTAAATCGTCCAGCCATACCGCCAGGAGAACAAGTTACTGATGTTGATGGTGCTTTGGCATGGCTATTTCACAAGTTGCATAACTATTGCTGATCAGACAAGGAAAAAAACAACTGCCGCATTACGGCAGTTATTTGGATCACATCTGTCGTCCGGGCATAGAAAAAGCTCATGCGTATCAACTTAAGCTAAAACTTCTTTAAAACCTCGTTTCCAGCCAGAGGCTATCCTTGCCCAATTCCAGATAAGATCATGAGAACCCTCTACAAGATCCGCGATCGCGAAGCGCCGTAGGCGTAGCCCGTCGTAGACATCGCACTCACAACCCCAATGAAAAATCTAGCTCTACTATCTGCCATAGTCCTCGCCACCACATTTGGATTAGTTTTCGGGACAATGCCAGCCGCCTCTGCTTTAAGTTGGAACTGGAATTATTCTGGTATTGGCATCGCGGCGAACGGTACTTTCACTACTAATGACACCCCTAACGATTTGGGTTTTTACCTGATTTCTGGAATTACTGGTACACGAAATGGTGAAACAATTACAGGTCTGCAAGCCCCCGGAACTCCAATACCGGGAAACGAACCTTTTGATGGTGACAATTTAATTAGTATTAATACTCAGCAGTTAACGGGTAATGGTTTTGGGTATTCCACTTCGGGAGGAAATTATTCTAGCCCATATTTCGCTAGTTTTTTGCCGACACCAGGTTATTTAGAGGTTTTTTCTGCGCCGCCAATCACATCAGGTTTTGAAAATTTGGGATTGGAAGATAGTGAATTACCCATTAGTTTTTCTGCAACCATAATTACACGTCCCTGAATCCACCTCTATCCTTAGCTGACTCGTCCCCGGCACTCTCGGCGCACCTTCAGTACTCAAACGTCACAAGCTATCCAAATTCACTCACAATCAGCTCGAAATTCGGATGACTTTGAATACAGACGTGCTATAATCACAGAGATTAAGGGCGCGTAGCTCAGTGGATAGAGCAACAGATTCCGGTTCTGTGGGTCGGGGGTTCAAATCCCTCCGCGCTCGTTACCTTTGCAAGACTAACCACAAAATCGAGAGGTCATTTTCTCTCACGGGATAAAACCAATCTACCCTATGAGACAGAATTGCAACGGATAGCTGGGATACAGAAAAATTATAGGTTAGACTTGGTAATATAAATTTTACTTATAATTTATTTATAAAACCTGTCTCTGATAATTCCTAAGAACTTGCTAGAAAATTTTTAATATAATTTATATCAAGCTTGACTTTTTTAAAATTTTGTGCATCAGGTTGATTTTATAGTGGCGCTGTCTCTGCGTTAGAGTGCTATCACCTATATCTATAGGTATGTACTTTTTATGCTTGCTAGAGAGCATAAAGGAAATGGGACTGTTAATTAATAAAAATACACAACTGTTAGAAAATTTCTATTTTCCATGCGTTATTTAACGACTGCAACGGGGAAACATAAGATGTAAGGCAAAATCTGCTACCGACAAAGAAGGTCTTTATGTTACTAATCATGATAAAAGATTTAATATAATCCCGGAGGATGCTAGAGCATATACAGAATTGAATAGCGAACGAATTGTTAGAATACCAAGTAGAGATTTAAATACAATTGATAAGCTTTGGCTAAATTACAGTAAAGGAAAATTTGGATTTTCAGTGCAAAAAGAAATTTATCAAAGTTTAGGTGGAACTAAAGAATTTAATGGTGAAATACGAGATAAATTTGGAGTAGCAGTAGCATGGAGAACCCGTAATGAGAATGGTAACTACTTCTGGCGTAATTCAGACGATTGTCATTATTATATTGACATTGACATTGCACTAAGAGGACATCTTCCTAGTTGTTTGTGGGCAGGTATTAATGATGACTGGTTTGAAAATAGAAGGGAGAGATTAATTACCCTTTTTTACCATTTGCAAGCTAGTGGTATTGGCAATATTTGAAAACAGTAATTATTTTTTAGGTTTCTCAACTTACTCAAGAGAAGTTTATGAGTGCGCTAATTGATCGTAGATTTGGTGGTCAACTTTCGTAGTGGCGGGTCGGAATCCCCGACTCATTGATTCTGATTCCTGAATTCTGACTTCTGAATTCTTCTTCAATTATCACTTGCGATTTTCGCGCCGCCACTTACCCCGTACTAAACGAATTTCATCAAAACTGTAGCTTTCCCCTAGCTGTTCTTTGATAGGAGTGAGGGAAATGTCACCGAGTACTTCTAAAACTTGCCAAATTTTTTGTTGATGTTCTAGAGGTACTAATTGATTTAAATCAACTGGCTGATTTTTCTGAATTAGTTTTTCTAGATGATTGCTAACTGTTGCCGGGCTTAGGTTGCGTTTTTGGGCAATTTGAGCAATATTTAAACCTTGTTGATGTAATTGTAATGTCTGTAATTCGGTGTAAGAAGATGAGTTGGGAGAGGATAGGGAAGTAACAGATTTATTTTGCAAACCTTTTTCTTGGCGGTAGGCGCGAATTTCTGTAATAAACTTTTCGCCATATTGAGCGAGTTTGTGACTACCTACACCAGAAAGTTTGCCAAATTCAGCTAAGTTTTGGGGTTGTACTTGTACCATCAATTTTAAAGTGGAATCGTGGAAGATGACGTAAGGTGGTACAGATTGCTCATCAGCTAATTGTTTACGTAGCGATCGCAACTTCTGTAATAATATTTCTGCAACCTCGGCTTTTTCACTCCCCTGTTCCCAGGTAATCTTTTGGACTGTGGTTACAGCTAGGGAAACTGCGCGTTGTTTTCGCATTACTTGCCAACTTAAGGCATTTAGTTTTAAAACTGAGTAACCATCGCTAGTTTGTTCTATTAATCCTTGATGTAAAAGCGATCGCCCCAACATTCGCCATTCATCTAGAGTTCTATCTTTACCAATACCATAGGTAGAAAGTTTATCGTGTTCGTACTGGATAATTTTGTCTTTTTTTGCCCCCCGCAACACATCAATTATGTATGCCATCCCAAACCTTTCTTTACAACGCGCCACACAAGATAAAAACTTCATGGCTTCAATTGTCCAATCTTGCATGGGTTTGGGATGACGACAATTGTCACAGTTACCGCAATTCCCAGGAAACCTTTCGCCAAAATAACCCAGTTGAATCGTTCGCCGACAATCAGTGCCTTCAGCGTAATCGATCATCTGCCGCAGTTGTTGTTTAGCAATCAACTGTTCTTGAGGGTCAGTTTTTTGATCAATACTCCATTCAATTGTTTTAACATCACCAAAGCTGAAAAATATTGTACATCGAGATGGTTCTCCGTCTCTACCTGCCCGACCCGATTCTTGATAATAACTTTCTATATTTCTGGGCATATCAAAGTGAACTACCAACCGCACATCGGGTTTATTAATTCCCATCCCAAAGGCGACTGTTGCCACCATAACGCGGACATCATCTCGAATAAATCGCGTTTGATTACTACTACGTTCCTCATCAGTTAATCCGGCGTGATAAGGCAGAACAACAATTTTATCGTTTTGCAGTTTAAAAGTGAGTTCATCAACTTTTTTACGAGTTAAACAATAAATAATTGTCGAACCTTCAGTTTCCCGAACTAGTTCTAACAATTGGGCGTAAGCAGATTTAGTTTTAGGACGAACTTCGTAATAAAGATTTTCACGGTTAAAACTGGCAAGATGGATGCTAGGTTGCTTTAGTCCTAATTGTTGAATGATATCACTACGGACGCGATCGGTTGCTGTGGCGGTGAGGGCGACGGTAGGAACATCAGGATAGCGTTTTCTCAGAGATTTTAACTGGCGATATTCTGGACGAAAATCGTGTCCCCACTCTGAAACGCAGTGCGCTTCATCAATAGCAAAACTAGAAATACCGATTTTTTCTTTAACTAAATCGAGAAACGGGAGAAACCTTTCACTCAGCAAACGTTCAGGGGCGACGTATAGTAATTTTACTTTCCCGGCGAGGATGGCTTCTTCCCGCGATCGCACTTTGTAAGCATTCAAACTGCTATTCAGAAATGTCGCATTAATATTATTATTTCGCAGTGCTTCTACTTGGTCTTGCATCAAAGCAATTAACGGCGACACTACCACCGTTAGTCCATTTTTTAACAACGCTGGTAGCTGAAAACACAGAGATTTCCCCCCACCAGTCGGCATCACAACCATTAAATCTCGATTTTGCAGCGCCTCTTCGATAATTTGCCGTTGTCCGGGGCGAAATTGGTCGTAACCGAAGTGATATTTTAGCGCTTGTTCGAGATGGGGATACTGAAGCATAGCGATCGCTTTTTCGGGGGCTGTCTGCGTGAGTAGTTATGAAGATATTAGTATTTTAACTCACATCTTTGGCAGCTTTGAGAAGGCTGGCGTTTCTGTTGGCGATTGCATGCTCATCAATCATCATACATGAGCGATCGCTTGACTTTTAAGATAGTCGCTACAAAAGCCGCGATCACCCTATTCCCTTGGCGTGACTCTCAATCAATGCTAAAATCAGCACAAATTTCTCACTTTCGGGATGCACGTAATCAGCAAAGTGAAATTGCGGGAATTCTGGGTTGAACACGCTAATTCTGAAGATGCTCTCAATGACTGGTACAAGTTTGCATCGATTGCGAATTGGTCTAATTTGGTGGATGTTCAGAAAAGATATCCAAAGGCAGAAGCGGTTGGTAACTTTACAGTGTTTAACATCAAAGGTAATAACTATCGTTTGATTGTAGACATTAGATATTCCAGCCAGACAATTTTTATTAAATACGTTCTTACCCATCCTGAATACGATAAGGAAAGGTGGAAAGATGACCCCTACTTCTAGTCAACAAACTTACACTGACTTACTGATTCAGTATCAGCCTAAGCCAATTAAAACGGAACAGGAGTATAACAGAGCCTTAACAGCAGTAGAGGGGATGATGTCTGGCGAGTTGACAGAAGCTGAAACTGCGCTTTTTGAGTTGTTGGTTCTTCTGATTGAAAATTACGAGTCACGTCATTATTCGATGGGTGAATCAAAACCTGTGGCTACTTTGGAATCCCTCATGCATGAGTTCGATCTGAAGCCAACTTCTTTAGTCGGGGTTTTTGGCACTGTTGAGATTGTTAGGGAAGTGGTTAATGGTCAACGAAAAGTTAGCCAATCTCAAGCAGAGTCCCTAGCTAAGTTTTTTAATGACCATTATTCTGGGCTTTCCCTAACGGCTCTTGACTTTGAACAATGAGAGAATTAAAGATTAAACTGTGACTGGTACAAGGAGAATAGATGTGGTATCTGGGTTATGGAAAGGAAGGAAATTACCGTTGAAGAACTGCTGCAACGTTATGCTGCTGGGGAGAGAGATTTTAGTATTGTTTGTTTGGATTACGCAGACTTGAGCGGAGCTAACTTGGCTGGAATCGACTTTAGTCATGCCAGATTGCGCCGTGCTAATTTGAGCGGAGCCATTCTCTGTGGGGCTAATTTGAGCGATACTGATTTGTGGAGAGCTAATTTGACTGGGGCTAACTTGGAGGCTGCTAATATTATTAACACTTGTATTGCTGGAGCCAATTTGGAAAATACCAATCTGAGGGGAGCTATTGGTGTTTTCGGTCAGGCTAACGGAACTTTTTTGCACAATACCGTTTGGTCCAACGGCGAGATTGTAGTTGGTCCCGAATGGATTGATGCTTGAAAATATTTCTGCTTCCGTATCAGCCAAAAGAGAACTATTTGGATAGGGGTTACGATATCTCTTGGTCTTTCAATACCTTCGCCAATTTACGAGGGTGAGTTGATGTATTAACTCCCTTGTCTCTAAGCTCTGGCAAAAACAATAAGTCCTAAAAATTCCTTCAAGTTTTCCTGCAAGTGTTTTTTAATGTATTGCTTGCAGTATGAAGGGTTTGAGCGTCCAAGCTACGATGTCGAGCTAAACGCTTATGTATGGGTCATTTTGCCATTTTTGCCGAAATTTTTGTAGGCTCTTAGGGGAGAATTTGACGTAAGTCAAAGGCGGGGTGGGGTTCTTTTTTCGATTTATTACCAATTTCCCTGATTCGGTTGCTCATCTTATAATTACCCTTACTTTTTCAGTGCCAGGGTCAAGCCATCTGCGATCGCAATTAAACTCAGACTAACTCGCTGGTCTTGATGCAGCTTCTGATTAAAGGCACGAATCCTTTTAGTTCGATTATCTTGCACTTGGGGGTCGGCAACCTTCCCTGACCAGAGGACATTATCGATGGCAATCAGTCCCCCCGATCGCACTAATTGCAGCGATCGCTCATAATAGCCATCATAGTTGCTCTTATCTGCATCAATGAAGGCAAAATCAAAAGTTTCCGCTTCTCCTGTTGCCAGTAACCGATCCAAAGTCTCCAAAGCTGGGGCAATGTGCAGTTGAATTTTATCCGCCACTCCTGCTTGCTGCCAATAGCGCCGAGCGATCGTGGTAAATTCATCACTAATATCACAGGCTACCACCTGACCATCCCTCGGTAACGCCAATGCCACCACCAGGGAACTATAACCTGTAAATACCCCAATTTCCAAAGTTTTCTTAGCTCCCAACAATTGCACCAGTAACGCCAAAAATTGCCCCTGTTCGGGAGCAATCTGCATTCTCCCGATTGGATACTGGGCTGTTTCCTGTCTCAGTTGGGTCAAAATTTCCGGTTCTCGGAGAGAGATTGACAGTAAATAGTCATAGAGGTTTTGTTCGAGTCCTAGTGTTTGAGTTGTCATAATATGCGTTTTTCTTTAATCCACGAAAATTCCGGTTTAACATGATTATTAAAAAACTTTTTTAATAATTTATTAAATACTTACTAAATTTACCAGCAAAATACTCAATCCCCTGCCTAATATTGACCGTTAAAGAAATTCAACCTATCGTCTGGAATATAGGAATCATATTTGATTTATGAAAAAATATCGGTAGTCTTGTAGTAGACCGTCATGGCTTTAATGCTGCAAAAAAATTGTCGGTTGGGTGGAGGCTTTGCGTAACCCAACATCCTGATAATCAG
>NZ_JBALBY010000060.1:0-2268 GCF_036919575.1 Nostoc sp.
CCATTAATGAGTCTTTGAACTCCATTAATGAGTCTTTGAACTCCATTAATGAGTCTTTGAACTCCATTAATGAGTCTTTGAACTCCATTAATGAGGCTTTGAACTCCATTAATGAGGCTTTGAACTCCATTAATGAGGCTTTGAACTCCATTAATGAGCCTTTGATACTCGTGAACAACGATCAAAATTTCAAGAACAGAGGCGAGACAACAGTATTCAAACTCTTACAGACCGTTCCCCAGGACAGAAGAGATTTGTTGATAAACTAGGTTATGCGATCGCTACCGCAATGGATGCGATCGCACTACGATTTCTGAACCCTGCGGGATCTTGCTACACCATGACATTTTACACACTTCAGCTTCTATGAGCCGACAGTGACAGGGTAAGACAACTCAAAGGGCTTGAAACTAGCTCCAGGTTTGGGAGTACCGCTTAACTCCAATTCATAAGCTCCGACTTTGGGAAATACGATCTCGGCTCCGGGAATGCTTTTATATTGCTTGGTTGATACATTATGTAAAGTGGGCTTCAGCAATGGGGCATCAGTTTCTTTGTGAGGTTCAGGGTAGACAGCTAACTGACAGTTACATTGTGTCAGGGGGATTAGTCGCCCACCTCTATGGGTGAGGACAATCCAAACATGAGCGGTTTTGCCAGCTTCAGGATTGTCATGGGGTTCAATATGCAGCATCCCGCCGACGTCAGCTGATACCTTTTCGGTGTGGGCATTAACTGGTGTAGCAATCAGAACCGAAATTAATAATAGCCATCCCAAATTCTTCTCTAGGGTAAAGTTGAACATAAAGTTTCTAAAGAGTAAACGAAGTAGGCCGGACTGACTGGGGAAAGGCAATTAAAGGAAAATTCCCAGATTTTTGATGCTATTTTTCCACCAGTATTTAGGAACGATAATTTTAAAAGAATACTTGAGTCAAAAGACAACCTGTCAAACTTTCGCTATGGGGTTTTTCCCTTATCCTCTTGGTTGACTCCTAAACTTCTATCTAAATATCTAAATTGGCTTATTACTTATGATAGTTACTAAAACTCATCTGGATGAGCGAGAGTAGTGAGAGTGATGAGTCAAAGCAAATATACTTAGTAGCTGAGGTTCAAAGCATGGACTCAACAGGAAAAGTTCAAATTGTGGACTCGTCCTGGTACGTTCCACTGCCGTTGAAAGAGTATGCAATGAGCCGAGTGACTGTCTACTTTTATAGCGATGGATGGGTTCCAATTAAATATTGTTCTTTGGAAAAGGCAATTTTGCTTCACCAAAAGGCAAGCTTAGAAGGCAAGGAAATTTTATTATTTCCTGTTAATTTAGACCCGAATCAATTCTCAAACTCTTTTAACTCTAATGCATTGAGGTAGACTATTTTTCAAGAATCTTGGCAGCAAATGAATCGGCTATAGGGGCGTACATAGGTACGCCTCTACTTGTAAATGGGATTAAAATAATTAGTAATTAGTTAATGGGTTTTTGTTAGCTGCTGCTGAGTTGACGGTTTGTTCAATTCTCTTCAACCTTGTCTCTGGACGTTTTGCACTGTCAATCCAAAAAAGGATATTCTTTTTGGATGAGTTGTTAAATGTCTCAAAATATTCTTTGGCAGTTTTGTTTGCTTCTAAATTTGTTTTATGTTCAATACGTAATTGATGCAAAACTTTCATCTCCTCTAAAATCGTTTTGCCATAAAAATCAGATGCTGGCTTCTTTGATAGCCATGCTTGGTGTAAAAAGCCTCTGCTTGTCCATCCTTTTTAGTCAAAAGATAAACATAGGTAACTTTCATCGCGGTTAGAGTATCCATTAACTGGTTAAGTAGCTTTGTCCCAATTCCTTGACTTTGCTTATGAGGTCGGACACAGATTTCTTCTAGACAAAAGCTTTTACTTTTTTGCCCTTGCTTACAATAACCTGCCACAAATCCTAACAGTTCATCCTGTTTGAATACAAATCCAACAAAACCTGGTGTATTCATAATTTCAAACAACTTTGCTCTTGCAGTCTCGAAAGTCCATTGCTCGTTCCAAGGTTCACCATTGAACACTTCAATATATAAATGAGCGCACTTGTCAAGATATTCAGTAGTAAAGATTTGAATTTCTTCTGACATCAAAAAACCAGAGTTTAGTTAATCACGAAATCAAAGTACGAGCATCACAGTTGACACTCTCAGGGCTGAAGCCACTGAGATTCTTGAATCTAAGACATGACTTGCTCAATCAGGCTTACGCCTGATTGAGTAGAGGACTCATCTC
>NZ_JBALBY010000061.1:0-19464 GCF_036919575.1 Nostoc sp.
TAGTTCCCTCCCCTTTATAAGGTAGAGAAAATTTCGCACAGTTCCTTGTAGCTTGAAAGGGGAAACAAGAAATCTAGTTCCCTCCCCTTTATAAGGTAGAGAAAATTTCGCACAGTTCCTTGTAGCTTGAAAGGGGAAACAAGAAATCTAGTTCCCTCCCCTTTATAAGAGGAGGGTTAGGGTGGGGTAAAACCTTGGTTAATCAGCTATTTCAGACTTGTATGTACACCGTAGCCTTTCCAAGGGGGGAACCGGAATCAAAGTCCCCCAATAGAATGTTTTGCTACCGACAAGAGGACTTTTAAAACATCCTCTAAACTTCTGACAAACCAACAAGAAGTCTAAAAAACAGTTTGGTAAGGTGCGTTACGCTGTCGCTAACCCACCGAAAGCATCCAGGATGGTGCGTTAGGAATGTAACGCAGACTACGAAATCTAAAAAAACAGCCCATAAACTCAAAATGCAACTTGCTATTCAACTAATTTTTGCCCAAGTAGGCATTGATCAGATTGTCGATAATGGGGCCGCAACTTCCCGAAGTATTGCCGCAGGTTGGGACAAACAATGGCTAGATTTATTACAAAATAATACCAGTAATAATTTGTATGGAGCGCTGACCAATCTGGGTATTTTTTTTGCGGTAGGAACCCTGTTATTTTTTATGATACAATTCCTCAAAGACTTAATATCCTACGAATATACCCGTCCCATATCAGCTTTGATTTGGCCTTTTATTGTGGTGATCCTCTTAAATAATTCCGGCAATGGAAGTATCCTTTCTAATCTGACACTAGGAGTGCGGAATTTTCTAAACACTGTGAATCAACAAGTATTGGTAACGGCAGATGCAAATAAAATATACCAACAAGCACTGAATATGAGTGTTGCCGAAGAAGTAGCTGGTTCTTTCTTGCGTCCTTGTCAGTCGCTTACTGGCCAACAACAAAGTGAATGCTTTATCAAAGCTGCGGAAAAAATCAACACTCTCTGGCAGAAATATAGAGATACTTATGGAAATAGAAGCTGGATAATTAGACTACAAACTAAGGTCGATAATATCAGATATGGCACTGGCATTGTATCAGAAAGTTCATTTAATTCTTTATTAGGTTCTACAGTCCAAACAAGTATCAAAAACTTTTTAGTTTCCTTACAATATGCCTTCCAGAATTTGATAGAAGCGACTATGTTGCTGATAGCGGCTTTAGGGCCTCTGGCTGTAGGTGGGTCTTTACTGCCTGTAGCTGGTAAGCCTATTTTTGCATGGCTGACCGGATTTTTATCTATTGGAATCGCCAAGATTTCATTCAATATTATTGCTGTGCTGACTGCCTCAGTTATTGTGAATGGGCCGGGTCAAGATGTTAATGTTGATCCAGATTTAATGTGGTTCATAATTTTTCTGGGAATTTTAGCACCAATTTTATCGTTACTTGTGGCTGCTGCTGGCGGTTTTGCAGTCTTCAGTGCGATCAGCAATACGGCTTCTTTAGTAAAGGAGAGGATATAGGAAATTGAAAATTCCAAATGAATAAACTCAATTTTGGCAAGTGTCGTAACTAGTGACTATATGCAAAACATCATATATAGTAGCTGAGGTTTTTTTCAGAAGGAGATCAGGAAATGGTGCGTTTACTCGAAAAAAGACAAAGAACGGGAAGTGTCTTAACAATTTTTGCGATCGCTAGCTTCAGTTTACATATATTAGTTTTACTTTTATTCTTATTCCAAGGGATAAATATTCGCCAACTCAGTCTGAGAAAACCTCCCAACTTTGTGCAATTAATCGATGGTAAACCAGTAGGTAATATTGATGATTTAGCAAGACAACCAGAAGCAATTCGCCAATTTGTCAGCAAAACAATGATATCAATGTTTAGCTGGTCTGGAACCTTACCACCACAAACTATCGAAGAAGTTGCAAACCCAAAATCAGATTTAGGAATTCTGATTCAAACACCTCAAGGGAGTAGCCAAAAAATTAGTACCACCAGTTGGGTAGCTAGTTTTGCATTATCAGAAGACTTTCGCAAAGGTTTCTTAAGCACAGTTGCAGAAATGACACCGCCAGAAGTTTTCTCTGAAAATCCCGACCAAATTATGACATCACAATTAGTTATTAAGCGGGTTTATCCACCAAAACAAATTGCACCAGGTAAGTGGCGAGTGGGTATGGTAGCCGACTTAATTCAAAAGAATCGAGTTGGTGGTGCAAAACTGATAACTCCTTTTAACAAAGATTTCCTTGTACGTGCAGCAGATTATTTCGGGAATCCACAAGGCGACAATGGCACAAACCTGCAAAAAGCAATTTATAGTGTCCGGGCTGATAGATTAGAAATTTATGAAATTCGTAACTTATGTTTGCTAGATGACTACAATAACCTGAATGAAGATAAATTAAAGCAGTGCGGTTCTGGACAAACATCTGATAGCTTTATCAGATAATCGATTCTAAATTCCTGGCTGATAATTCAATTTATATAATTAATTATTAATGCAATTACTCAAACCAGAAAATCGGAAAAATAGCCCATTACCACTTTTGGTAGTAGGAACATTCGGCTTACATCTATTTACCTTGCTTTTACTAATATTTAACGGGTCTATGTTACAACAGTTAAGTAGGCAACTAACACCTCAAAGTTTAGTGCAACTTGTTGATGGTCGGACTATAACCGTAGACCCCCAACCAAATTTAGGGCGGCAGCCAGAGGCTATTCGCCGCTTTGTGGGTGAAACTATGAGCTTAATGCTTACCTGGTCACAACAACAGCCGCCAACACAAGTCTGGGAAATTACCTCTCAACTGGTAGCTGATGATTTTAAACAAAAACTTAAGTCACAACTTACTAACTTAAGTCCAGATAGCCAATTTGAAAATGTTAATAGAGGAGCGGAAAATGTATTAGTAATCCAAAAAATTTCTCAACCTACAGAAATAGACAATGGAAAGTGGAAAGTGGATATAGTTGCCAATCAATTAGTTTTTAGCAGTTATGATAAGTTGGGAAAATCAGTTCCCTTTAATAAACAAATTTTAGTTAGAGCAATAGATCAACCAGCAACTTCACTACCAAATGCAGCACTACCATTGCACTTCGCAGCTTACCGCCTTGGTGAAGCCAGACTAGAAATTTATAATATATGTGAAATCCAAGATCAAAATTGTTCTGTAAATCCAAACCAAGCTCTACCATGACTAGATACCCAATTCCGACGGAAACTCCTCCCCAAAATGGATTTACTCTAACCACGGACGATCACCAACCAGAAGTAGAATCTTTAAATTGGGAATCACAGATGTCAAGGTTAGTCGGCTTTGAACAAGAATCTTCTACCGATATCCAAGGATCAGAAGGCTCTGTAACGGCGCAAGAGTTTCTTTCTCAACCACAAGAAGTTCAGACTAAGGAACCCTTCTCATCTAATCCGTTTGCAAAGTTAGCCTTGGTAGGAGCCGCTACCTTAGCGATAGTTTTGGTAGGTGGTGTGTTTTTGTCCAAGTTGATGAGTACCAGCAATCAAAAGCCAAAAAATATTGTTTCTCCAGAAGCGCGATCGCAGCCTATTTCCCCTTCTAACTCTCAACAACTAGGAGCTGAAGTAGATACTCTGAAAACGAAATTAGCCCTGACTGAACAAGCACAGATGGTAAAAGCTGCCCAACAACAGCTCAGAATTGCCAAATCAACGCCGACAGTAGCCTTACAAAAACCCTCAGTTTCTTCCAGAGATCGAGAGAAAGTGATCCCAACACCCGCACCCGCACCAACAGTTTACGTACCTCAGACAGTACCAGTTGAGCGCGTTGCTCCCCTACCTTTGCCATCACCCCAGGTAGTAAACACTCAACCAGTAGCCAATATAACTCCCCCAGCTCCACCAAGCCCACTTGAAGAGTGGAGAAGATTAGCAAAGCTAGGTAGCTATGGTCAAGTAAATACTAGCAATCAACCGATCGCAGCTGCTCCTGAACTTCCAAACAATTCGCAGGCGCAGGAACAGACACCAAACCCCAATCCTAAACAAACCACTCCTCCTCCTGAGGTGAGCCAAGCGCAACCGCAGGGACAGAAAACCGTAGCAGTCGGGAGTAGTGCTCAAGCTGTGTTAGCAACAGCGATATTTGGCGAAACTACTACCAAATCAAACGGTGGTGGTGAAGAAGGCGAAGATAAAAACGTATTTGTGATCCGATTGAAAGAAGCGCTAAAATCTACGGATGGTGCGATCGCTCTACCTGCAAACACCGAATTTCTAGCTGAAATTCGTTCCCTTTCCGAACAAGGTCTTTTGCAGATGAACGTAGTTAAAGTTATCTCCCATGATAATGGCAACCTTACAGAACGCAGCTTATCCAACAATGCAATTATTCTTCGCGGTACTCAAGGTAAACCTTTAATCGCCAATAAATTTCCCAATCAAGGTTCATCCATAGCATCGATGGATGCAGGACTATTCATTTTGGGAGGTATTGGTAAAGCAGCAGAGTTAGTAAATCTCCCTGATACTCATCTCCAAGCAATTTCTAGTCCTATAGTTCCCACTAACACTGACGGCTCTACCAACCCACAAACTTCACAAGCACAAGCACAAGCTTATACTTCTTATACTACTGTCACTGAACCCAGACGCAACCTTGCGGCTGGAGTTCTGGAAGGTGGTTTGAACTCTGTAGTACCCCAAATTGCCCAACGTAATCAACAGGCGATCGCTCAAATGTCACAACAAACTAATGTTTGGTTTTTGCCAGCAGGCACAAATATTGAAGTATACGTTAATCAACCAACTCAGTTTTAGAAGGTAGGATTTATACCAATTTTAGATTTTGGATTGGGTAATGGTAATTGGTAATTAGTTTTCTTTCCATCTTTCTATCTCCCCTTGTTCTATCTACCAATCTCCCCATTTGCAACCATGAAAAATAATCCTAACTTGTCAGGAAATACCCCACATAATTCTTATTTCCTACCTATAGCTTCCTTAATTTTTTCGGTTGCTATGTTCTTGTTAGTAGGCCGTGCTGTAGCTAATAACGCCGTTCTGCGTTCCATATTTTCCTGCCAAGCACAGGGTTTAGGGGGACTAATACCTACGATCACGGTTTGGTATCAAGAAGGAACAAACTTAAGCTTTATTCCGGCTGGAGAAGTAATTAAAAAAGTTTGGTTAAACGATCCATCACAGGTAACTATAGATTTTGATGGGCCAGTATGCATGCAATTTGGTCAAGAAGCTAATAGTAGTTCAGGAGATTGTAAAAACTCCGCAGCGAATGTAATTCAACTCAGACGAATTAAAAAACTGGACATTCCTGGACTTCCTCCTACTAGCAATACACTTTTAACAGTTGTTACCGAAGGACAAGGTAGAAACAAGTTGTATACTTTTCGAGTGCTATATGGAACAGATAACCCTGAATATCATACTTTAGCAATTTTTCCCGATTCTGGTCAGGAAGGATCTTGCGTGAGAGTTTCACAATAAACTTCTAGCAAAAGTACCTAATGACGACCACTGAAGTTTCCCCTCCACAAAAAGCGCAGTGCTACACCTTCACTGTTACCCGACATCTTTATAAATCTTCAGATAAAAACTAACCACAAATTTGAAATTCATGCAAATATAAATATAAAGAAAAGCTTAAGAGGTTACAGACTCATGGTCAGTGCCAAAATCATGCAACAGCTCTGGGCTGTAATCGAGTCTACTCAGGTCAACACCCTGCTCCAGTTTGAGGATGCTGCTTTAGTACAATTACTCCTCCAGCAGTTAAAAGTTAAGCAGGGAATTGATGCTCAGGCAGATAGCACCCTCAATACTTATATAAAATCTAAACTGCCCCTGATTCGGGATACAGCTGAAGGTCGATTATCCTTCGGGCAAGGCGGCAATCATTAGCACGAGAAATCAAATGATTGCTCATTGCCAAGTATACGCTCAGAGGATGTTTGAAAAGTATTGGGCGAATAGAATGAGACTATTGGTAAATTTACTCTCTTGTTAAACCCCCCATCCCTAAAACCTCAGTGAGAGCGTTGCTTTCGGGCCCTGCAATAAATTGCGGGCTAATAGCTAAAGTACGTTGAAACGCACTGAAATTAAAGGAATTAAGATGGATTGGGGCTGATGGGTTAGACCCCCGATCAATTCCCAACAGTCTCATTGTATTCGCCCGGTGAGTAATAAATTAGACTTTTCAAACAACCTGTCAGAGTTCAAACAGTTGAATATTATGAATCACTGGCTAGTAATTGCCCTGATAGCTTATCTAATTGGAGCAGCGATTGAAGGGATGAGTACAGCCAGTCAGCTATCTCATTCAGTGCCAGAACTAGCTAAAAGTACACAAGCTGATCCTTCAGAGTCTGCCACTGGGAATAGTTCAAGTTGGCGAGTTGTGGCCGCGATCGCCTCAGTAAGTATCTGTGGAGCTTTTTTCTGGCCTTGCCGCCTTTTCCACCGTTTAATTAAAGGTAACGTTCGTTCCTAAACCTAGCCCCGACTGAAGCACAGGGGCAAAATATATCTATTTGTGGTTGGTCACACAATTTTGGATTTTAGATTTTAGATTGAAAAGAGTAATTAAGTCAATTAAGCAGTTTGTTCTGGTTCTGCCGCTACATTTTGCCCAATTTTTGGCTCCGTTCCCGCAAGCAGCCGTTGAATATTAGTGCGATGGCGGAAAATCACATATAATCCACCGGCAATCCCAAACAGAATATAGGGTAAGGGTTGATGCAAAATTACCATCAAAATGGTAACTGCGATCGCACCTGCAATTGAACTCAAAGAGATAATCCGCGATATCGCCACAACGACGGCAAACACACCTGCTGTTGCTAAACCCACCTGCCAACTCATTGCCAACAAAATCCCCAAGCTGATAGCAACAGATTTACCACCGGTAAAGCCCAAAAAAATTGATTTACTATGTCCCAGGATGGCAGCTAACCCAGATATTGTTACTACCCACGGTTGCCACAGTTGTGCATCTACCGTTGGAGGGATATAATTTTGAATCTGGGCAAAATTGAACAACCAGTAAACTAGAGCGATCGCTAATACTCCCTTCAAGGAATCAAGTACTAAAACCAAGGCTCCTGCCCCTTTCCCTAAGGTTCTTAGTACATTAGTTGCGCCAGTGGAACCTGAACCAACTTCTCGAATATCAATACCCTTTAGCTGCTTCACAGCAATGTACCCAGTGGGAAAAGAACCCAATAGGTAAGCTGTGACGACAATTACCCCACACAGAGTTAACCAAATAGCCATAATACAATTCAAAATTCAAAATTCAAAAAAGTCAAGAGTAATAGTTCCAAATCACATACCTCTTGACCAATGACCAATGACTAATGACTAATGACCAATGACCAATGACCAATGACTAATTAAAAGTCATCATCATAGTTTCTCACTATTTTGGGGTCAGGAGCAAAGGCTAACCACAGGGGAAATTGCAGCAGTGACAAACTGATTTGTTCTTCTGAATCATCAATGATAATTAAGGGCAGTTGATTGGCTTTTGTCAATCGGTCTGCTTTCTGAGCGACAGCATCAGACGCCTCAAATAATACCACACCTCGGTCTGGCCCGAAATCTGGGCGACCGATTCCCAGACAGTCTTGCAAGCCGCGCCGCCATTCACCTAATCGCTCCGGTGTATTAGCTAAGACTAGGGTACGGACGCGATCGCCATACAGCTTGTGTAATATCGAAATTGCGGCTGAGGCAATCAGAATATTCTGTAAGCGGCTACCCATTGTCCGCAAACCACCCCGTCCCCCTTGGGTAAAAAACCAGTTCGAGACTCGTTCAGCGTGGATTGGTTCAAAAGTGCGACGCAGTTGCCACGCCGGGCCGTAGTAATCTGGTTTATTGCGGTATTGGTCAATTAGGCGGCGAATTTGCTTTGTAGTATCTTGAAACTGCTGTTGGGCAAATTGCGGTATTCCAGGTTGGGGTTCAACTGGTTTAGCTTCTTTTACAGGTAGTTTTTCTCGTTCCACCACACTTGGTGTCAGTTGCAACTGTTCAGCAGTAGAGGCCAAATCCTGTAAGCTACCCGTGAGATAGTCTTTAAAACCCTGCACCCGAATTGCCAAGTCTTGAGATGCACCAGCAAAAGTGGTTCGCATCTCGTTGCGAATACGTTCTTGACGGCGTTCTAGTTGTTCTACAGAAATTTGCAGAGTTTGTTTGCGTTGTTCTAACTGCACCAGCGACTCTTGCACGAGTCGTCCTAGTGATGTTTGAGTTTCACTTACTTGTCCCTGAAGGTTTTTGTAAGAAGCTTGCAGCTTGGCTATTTCTGACTTGAGAGTTGCTTCGGCGCTCTGCAATTCTGCCACTCGCTGCTCTGCTTCTGCATATAATGAATTATTTTCTGCTCCTATTTCTGACCCCAGTGCGACATTTTCCGCTTCTAACTGCGCTACAAACTCGCCATTTGAATTTTCTGTTAGCTCTACAGTCGAATCTACCACTTCTGCATTGGAGATGAGTGGCTCAAAAGTTGTGTAGTCTTCTGACGAGCTAATGGCTCCTGCTTCTACCACTGACTCAACAGATGAATTTACTGGATGAACAAATGCATTATTCTGTTCTTGTTTTTCTGCCAACCGCTCATCAATTGGTTCTGGGGTTTGAGATGCCTCTGAGTTCATAAACAATAGTGTAATTCCGATGACGCGAATAAATAGCTTTCACAAATATTACAATTGACCTGCGATAAAAGTCCTGAGTCATCAGTGCTGAGTTATGAGTTTAAAGCAAAACGACTCAGCACAGATAGCACTCAGCACTAAAGACGCGGACAACGTTGTTCTAAGCAAGTTTTCAAGGTGTTTGGGTCAAATAAAATCGGCAAAAAGTGAATACTTTTAATTTCTTTAAAGTAAAACAGGATGGGGACTACATTCCAAAATATCCGCCAGTTTTGCCATTCCTGGTAGGGAAAGCGCCGAATCAATTTTTCCCCTCTGTAAATATCTAAGTTGCTGGCGGTAAATTGCAAACGCAGCGTTAACGCCTGAAACATAAGAAACAAACCAAATAGTGTGAAAATCAAGCCTACCCACGGTTGTACTAACAGTAGTGGAATAGCGGTAATCACTAACACTATAGGTATATTGTAGCTAGGCTTGAGTTCCACAGTTGATGTGGAGTTAGAAACAAATGAACTGGTCACAGTCTTAAATCCTGCTTTATTTAGTAGGCATCTCTCCTATTTTAGGAGTTAGGAGTTAGAGACGCGATTAATCGCGTCTATACAGGAGTTAGGAGTTAAGAGTTATGAGTTAAAACTCCTCACTCCTAACTCTTAACTCCTAACTTATCAGTTTTATAGGCTTAGGAATGCACTACCAGTCCCCTGAAACATTAACCAAGAAAGAAAGAAATTGCTAACAAATATAATCATCAAGGCAGTCACAACCGCAGTTGTGGTTGACTGTCCTACACCTTTGGCTCCTCCTGTTGTCGTTAACCCCCAACTGCAACCAATTACAGCGATTAAAATGCCAAAGCAACACGCCTTAATCATGGCGCTAAAAATATCCCAGATACCAAGAAAGTTACGGGCTGAGTCTATAAATACCGTATCAGACAGGTTGTAGATATTTGTCGCAATGATGAATCCCCCGAACATCCCTGTTACCAAAGACAAGAGGGTTAAAATTGGTAGCATTAAACAGCAAGCAAGGACGCGGGGGATAACTAGGTAATCGATTGGATCTGTTCTTAACATCAACATGGCATCGATTTGTTCTGAAACCCGCATGGTACCGATTTCGGCTGCAAAGGCAGAACCGACTCGCCCAGCCAAAACCACTGCTGTCAACACGGGAGCGAGTTCTCGTGTCAACGCTATAGAAAGAACTCCGCCGATAACATTTCCTGCGCCAAAGTTGATAAATTCCCGCGCCACCTGAATGGTAAACACCGCCCCAACGAAAATAGCCGTCAAGAGGGCAATAAATAGGGAATCTGGACCAACTGCTGCCATTTGTTCTAAGGTGTTGCGCCGATGGATTTTGCCCCTTAATAGGTGAACTAGTACTTGCCCACCCAGAAAAATCGCTGCCAGCAGCCGCTGACTCCATTTTCCTAAACTGGATTCGGATGTAGTCTGGTTCAATGTTCTGTAGCTAACTCGGTAACTGCCTTAAGAATAGCGGAAGTCAACCCCTTCGGGGAATTCAAAATTCAAAATTCAAAATTCTTGCATTACAATCTCCATAAATAAATTTACTTGCTCTGTATCCTTTTATGTTTTGGGCATGGGGCATGGGGCATGGGGGAGAATGAAAAAATGAAAAATTACCTCTTTCCCCTCTGCTCCCCTACTCCCCACTCCCCACTCCCTACTCCCCTAAAAAGGCTAAACATTAACTTAGATTAAAGATGCTCTCAGAAAATGAAGCTGTTATTAAAGGTGCTGCAAACTAATAAATAGGTGCTAGCCTTGGCTTTAACCTAGATTTTGCAAGGGTTTTGTAGATTGAAGTCATTTTTTATATCTCCAGCATCTGCTGTAACTGCTAGTCGTTTATTTTAATGAAAACTTAAGATTTTTGACAGATTCTCTGCTCAGGAGCGATCGCACGTATTGTAGAAAATGACAAACCACTATCGGGCTATTGTCATCTCTACTCACGGAGTTTGTCTTCAAATGACTATTTTCACCAACTTTCTCCGCTCCCTACTACTCACGATCATTTTTAGTTTTGTCGCTCCCATGTTCCTAGTTGGCGGCGGATTGCTCCTTCTATCCCTCATCGGTAACATCCCTGCCTTACAAGAGTTAACTGAAGCGATCGCTACTCAGATTATCCTTTTTCTCGTCACCTTTGGCAGTGGAACTCCCCTACGCGGATTATTTGTGATTAGCTTGACCTGTGGTTTCGTCGGGGCACTGTTTGATATGTACGCTCATTATCGGTATCAAATTTTACGAATTGATTCCTAAGTAAGAGAAATAGCTGCCTCAAATGCTCATGGGCTGTACAAGAGAGGAAAAAGTGATATTTCCGAAAGTGAAAGTACTACTGGTTTTAACCTAGACAGGGATTAGTGTTGCTGAATGAATTTTTATTCATTAAATTGAGTAACGAAATTATTGATTAAATACTTATTATTTATTAATTAAGTAAGTGGGTCAAATCAAATATAAAACCTCACCCTGCCTCCGGCTTCCCTCTCCGAACTCACGGAGGGGGATTGAGGGTGAGGTTTGATCTTATGTTTAATTACGCCTACTTACTGACTGACTACTAGTTCAGGTGTGTAGCCCTAGCAAATTAATTCTCAAAAAGTGCATAAAGATAGAATCTCAAGGGTTTTGGAATTTTGAATTCCGCAAAACAGCTAAAATAGTCTGTACTAAATCATCACGTTGAACGCTAAACTAGAGTTTGGCATTTTGTGTTAGCTGCAATCTTTAAGGACTTGATTAGGATTCATTGAGAATATCAAATAAAACTCACTGCAAAATATAAAAATTTCCTTAAAATCGCGATCAGCACAATGCCTGCTCATGTTTCTTAACAGAGTAAAGCAGGGCGTCTGACCGTTGGGCATCTTATATTGAATTTATTACGAGGTATGTTGACAACTCATGGTTTGGCCGTTTAAGCCCAAGTTTAAAAAACAAATTGCGCGGATTGAAATTACTGGTGCGATCGCCGGTGCTACTCGCAAACGCGTCCTAGAAGCCCTAAAAACTGTAGAAGAAAAAAAGTTCCCGGCATTATTGCTACGTATCGATAGTCCTGGCGGTACAGTCGGAGATTCTCAAGAAATCTACAGCGCCCTGAAGCGTTTGCGCGAAAAAATCAAAATCGTCGCCAGCTTTGGCAATATTTCGGCTTCTGGAGGAGTCTACATCGGCATGGGAGCCGAACACATCGTCGCTAACCCAGGTACAATTACGGGTAGTATCGGTGTGATTCTGCGTGGGAATAACTTGGAACGCTTGCTAGAAAAAATCGGTGTTTCCTTCATGGTAATTAAGTCTGGTCCTTACAAAGACATTTTGGCTTTCGACCGGGAACTGACTCAACCAGAAGCAAACATTTTGCAAGAGTTGATTGACACAAGTTATCAGCAGTTTGTCCAAACGGTAGCTGATGGCCGTTCTTTAGCAGTCGAAACGGTGAAAACTTTCGCCGATGGTCGGATTTTTACTGGACAGCAAGCCCTAGAGTTGGGTGTTGTAGACCGCCTGGGCACAGAAGAAGATGCCCGTCGTTGGACAGCAGAACTGGTCGGTCTTGATCCGGAAAAAACTCTCTGCTATACCCTAGAAGAACGTAAACCTTTATTGAGTCGCGTTCTACCAGGGAGTCGTCAGTTTTCATCAGGAATTGGGGCTGGTATTGATTGGCTCGAATTTGAAATGTCTACTAGTGGTTTACCGTTGTGGTTATATCGACCCTAATATGAGTTAGGAGTTATGAGTGAGGAGTTATGAGTTAAAAATCTTAACTTCTCGTTCTTAAGTCCTTGCTCCTGACTTTTCTGTTTTAAGGAGGATTTTGGCGTGGAGTGGCAAATGCGGGCGATTCGCGGAGCAACAACCGTTTCAGAAAATACCGTTGAGGCAATGCAAGAGGTAGTGACAGAACTACTAGATGAACTGGAAAACCGGAATCAATTCCAGCCGAGGGACATGATTAGTGTGACTTTCTCAGTGACACGGGATTTAGATGCTATTTTTCCAGCTGCGATCGCTAGAGCGCGTCCTGGTTGGGATAATGTGGCCATGTTGGATGTGCAGCAAATGCACGTCGAAGGTAGCTTGCAGCGCTGCATTCGGTTCTTAATCCATGCCTATCTACCAGCCTCCGCCTCAATTCATCATATCTATTTACGCAACGCCGCTAGTTTGCGTCCCGACTGGAGTTTGCCCCAATCATTACAAGCATCACAGCCAGCAGTTAAGTCAAAAGTGTAAAATACTCAGATTAATAAATATATGTCAAAAACAGCATAAGTTAAGTTACCACATTAGTAACGCTCGTGATCTTGTGGTAAAGCAGTACTTTGAGGTTGATTGTGGGGCAAACTATATCTAATCAATCCCAGTCCAAAGGTTTAATATGAGCAATTTCGCTGAAACTGTAAAGCATTTTTACTCTCAAGGCTACCCAAGAGTTTACGATCAGGGTGAGTTATTAAATATTGAATCACTCCCGATATTCCAACCCAGGTCTTTTCATGTTCATGGGCTAGCTCTTCCAAGAGTAGAAAATCTCAATCAAGAAGAGTTTGCTTCTGTTGATGACTATGATCAATGGGTACGTCAGGTAAGGTTTAGTTTTCATCTTGAACGTATTCAAAAATGGCTTTACGATATGCAGGACTCTTCAGCACTAATAGCACCAGATAGTTTCTGGGAAGCCTATAACTTCTATAAGAATACGATTGAGGCAGCAGATATTGGAAGCGTTTTTGGTTTGAAAATCACGATTCAAGGAGAAGATACACTAGCCGTTCGGGTAATAACAGATGGGGAGCATGGATGGCTTGAAGTCTTTGATGGATTGGGAAATAACCTTGGGGCGGCACGGACTCTTGTTTGTCCCGTTCCTCCTGGTAGTGGAATTGCTTGGCGAGCAACCAATGTAATTCGTGAGTATGTTCGCAAAAAACCTCGGTTTCCACCAGAACTTTCCTAGATCAATTAAATAGTAAGTAAACTTATACATACCTTTCTATAATTCTTGCGGATGTAGCAGTTTAACGCTTTCTAGCTGCAAGTCCTAAATCAACCAGCCACACTTCACCAGGTTTCGGGTTCATCAATCAAATCCAATACTTCTTGTTCAACCACTCTCGAACGAAGAATATCTAGAGCATCCTGATCTGCCAGTTCAATAATCTCTGCAAGGCATTGCCGCACTTGTTGAGCAATATCAGGTTGCCATTGGCGTAGTTTTGTGTCGAGTTCTTGGACTAAAGCATCCATTTCAAGTTTCTTTTAATCTTGAGTTCCTGAAACTATAGGACTAGTATTTGATTTCTGAAATGCACGTAGTGGACTGTCAGGGCTTTAATAGTGCATTAGACGTAGGTTGGGTGGAGCGGAGCGCAACCCAACATATAAGTACCTGTGCAAAATTAATTTCATACTAACATCGTCTGAAATGCCTGTAAAACCGTCATTCTAGGTTAAATAGATGTGTAAATAATTTTGCCTGACTACTTATCAGGATGTTGGGTTACGCAAAGCCTCCACCCAACCTACAATTTTTTTGCAATCATTTTAGCCATGACAGGCTACTACAAGACTACCGAGATTTTTTCAGAAATCAAATATGATTCCTATACTATCAAGTTATTCGTTGTATTCGGTTGAAGTTCTTTGGAATCTTCTGTTTGAGTGAATTCGTCAAATAATTTGAAAAACTGCTCTAGTGCAGTGTGCTCATCTTGGTAAAAAAATAGAATAATCTGATCCCAGGTATGATCAGAACTTACAGGAAATCTCTGCTGAATCCAAGTTTGAAATTCTGAAAATTGCTGTTCTTGTGATGTTTAAGGAATTCCTATCTGGCGACGGGCAAAGCAGTAACCTGCTAGAAAAGTGCGGAGGTTGGATATAGAAGCTCGTCCCAAATACATGGCAGGACGTTTCTGTATATTGTGGATTAGGTCATACAAATCAACCATGTGTCCCTCCAACTTAAAAATTGGTTTCGGTGATTTGGAAATTGCCGCCTAAATCTTGGGCAGGGCAGTATAGGTTATTGATCCAGTCTACTCTGGAAATTCCTTCAGGATCTATATTGTCAAAGATGAGTTCTTGTCCATCAATTTCAACGGCGATCGCTTCATGTCGCCCATTAATGGAAATGTTTTGTCGGAGGCGTTCATGGTAAATGTTGCAGAAGGGGTCTTCTGTGCTACCTGTAAAGAGGCTAACCTGTTTGCCAGAAATCTTTTGATCAATGAGGAATTGGCGCAAGGCGATGCCTACGGCGGGCTGCACCTACGCACAGGGAACACATTCAAAAATCTGGAATTGTGCAGCGATCGCGCTTAGTTGACTGTGAAGGCTAGCCTTGGTCATGATGTAGTTTTGTCAGCCTGCGATGTCTATGATGGGCTAGACCTACGCTGCTCTCGAATTACCAAAGAAAATTAAGATAGAACACTTAAAATCAAGTCGTGAAAACGTCAAACAGGTTCAGCATTTTAAACCGATGCGTTAGCATTGAGCGTAAAAGATGCTGCTGGCATGGTATGAGTGAATTATTATAACGATGAGTAAAGGGTAATTATGGAACAACAAACTTTTGAAGGAACATGGGAGGAAATTCTCCTGCGTGCTTCTGAACTGACTGGACGACGAGTAAGATTAATAATCCTGACTAATGAAACCTCAAGTTACCCATCTACTGATACCTTAGACAACTCGTTGCAAGGAAGAGTCGGGCAAGTCAATTTTCAGCCATCAAACTTGTCTGAACGTACAAAAGAAGCTTTTACAGATATTTTGTCAACTAAGTAGGTACAAAAAACTGTTTTCAGTTCAGCCAAGCCGCTCTCGCTTCATCCTCACATTTCCACCGAGCAACAGCCTATGAATTTCTCGTCAGCACGACAATATTTTTACCAGGAGATTCAGCAGTCTGACGAACACATTGACCTAGCAAAGGCAGCTTTGTATATTGCACAAGAAGAATATCCCAATCTAGACCCAGAAGAATACCTCAATGCTCTCGATACAATGGCATGGGAACTTCAAGAACGCCTGCCTTCTTCACGATATCCTTTGCGGATAGTTCAAAGTATTAATCAGTATCTCTACGATGATTTAAAGTTTTCTGGTAACAAAAATGACTATTACGACCCGCGCAATAGCTTTTTCAATGATGTAATTGACCGCCGATTGGGGATTCCCATTACCTTAGCACTGGTTTACCTGGAGGTCGCCCGACGGATTGATTTTCCGATGGTGGGTGTGGGGATGCCAGGGCATTTCCTAATCCGCCCGGATGTTCCAGACATAGAGATTTTCGTCGATGCTTTCAATGGTGGTGAAATAATATTTGCTCAAGATTGCGAAGAACGGCTGTCTCAACTTTATCAGCAACCTGTGACGCTACAAGCAGAATTTTTAGCCGTAGTCAGTCATCGGCAATTTTTGGCCCGGATGCTGACAAATTTAAAATTTATTTATATCAAACAACAAGATTTAGAAAAAACCCTAGGAGCGGTTGAACGAATTTTGTTGCTGTTTCCTAATTTAACTTTAGAATTGCGCGATCGCGGTTTGATTTATTATCACCTCGGTTACTACCCCCAAGCTGTAGACGACTTACAAAATTATTTAGCAAAAGTTCCTGACGCCGAGGATGCATCTGTGATTCGCCAGTTACTTGCTAAATTAGGTAAGAATGCTTGAATCAAAAATGCTGTGTCAGCACTATATTGACACAGCAGTGCTTTGGTGAACTACCCCGCCGTAAGACGGACGTAGCTCTCCCAATTCATTGGGAATAGCCATCAATTACTCCGTAGTTTTTTTGGTCTTACATTCCCTCCTCTTGTCAGGAATCCTGGTTCCCAAGACCCAAATCTTTCTCTTGCGACATATACTTATTAGCTTGGTTTTCGCTTATAGCATTGATGGTCAAAATATTAACTATCCTACCAGAAACCCGTGGGGATTCGTCATACATCTGGAAGAAATAAGAGTCACAAAACTTAATTACGAATTACGTTCGCGTAGCGTGCCGGAGGCTCTATTACGAATTACGAATTATTTAATCTTGTTCTTCTGCGACTCGTTTGAGGCGGCGCAGTTGGGCTTGCATATCTTCTTTTGTCCAAGATGCAGCAAAGGTGTTGAAACCCCAATTCACTAAGGGGTTAGGGATATCGTACTCAAAGCGATTGAGTAGGCGGGTTCCCTTTTCTGTTGGCTGACATTCCCAGCGATCGCGCCCTTGAAAAAATCCCTGAAATTCCCAGACTATCAAACCCGGTTCTCGTTGCACAACTACGCTATTCAACGTGGGTTTCAGTAGAGGAATTTGAATGATAAAACGACTTTGACTGCCAACATCGGTACTCCAAGCTTCGCCCACAGGTTCGCAACGGAGGACGGGGTTGAGCCAACGGTGCATGAGGGTTAAATCGCTAATACACCGCTCCACTACCGTAGCTGTAGCATTAATTTGAATCGATTGTGACAAAACTTGGGACATTCCACATCTTTGATGCTGTTGCTGCAATTAGAGTAACGCAAAATTCTGGGGAGGGGGGAGTGGGGAGTGGGGAGTGGGGGATGTGGGGGATGTGGGGGATGAGGGGGATGAGGGGGATGAGGGAGTAGAGAAGAAGAAGTATTGATTATTGAACAATGCTCAATGCACAATACTTCGACTTCGCTCAGTACAAGTGCCCAATGTCAAATATGAGTAACAAACTCAAAAATTAGTCTTGATATCAATATATGTATGTTTTTACTGTTAAATTGATAGGCGAAACACTGACTCAGTGTTTGCGGCGAATACTTAAGCTTAATTCCCGAAAACCATGAACACAACTTGGCAAGGAATAACCCAGGTGATAGGAGTTGCTTTGTCTACGAGGGGGCAGCCATTTTTGGCACAATCGCCCAGCCTGCAATCGGCGCAACCAGCAGTAAATCAAGGAATTGCTGATGTGCAAGGTATTGTTCAACAGTTGATTTTGTTTACACCCCGTCTGCTGGGGGCGGTAGCAATTTTGTTAGTAGGTTGGCTAATTGCAGCGATCGCAGCGTCACTGACGCAAGCAATTCTCAAGCGCACAAATATAGATAACCGCATTGCCGCAGGGATAACGGGTCGTCAAGATGTTCCCCAAGTGGAGAAATTAATCTCCGGCTTAGTCTTTTGGATCATTATTTTGTTGACGGCGGTAGCTGTTTTACAGACATTGGATCTGGAGGTCGTCTCTCGACCTCTGAATAATTCTCTCGATCAACTTATTGGCTTTTTGCCAAAGTTGGTTGGTGCGGGAATCCTTTTAGGAACCGCCTGGTTTTTGGCGATCATTGTGAAGATTATCACTGTGCGCTCATTACAGGCATTTAACCTGGATGAGCGTTTGAATCCAGAGCCAGAAGACAGCGCACCCAGCCTCAATCAGCTGTCTCTGAGTGAGACAATTGGCAATGCTCTGTATTGGTTTATATTTTTACTGTTTCTTGCCCCAGTTTTGGATACTCTCGGACTCAGGCAGGCTCTACAACCAGTACAAGCTCTAATTACAGAAGTTCTGCTAATTCTGCCGAACATTTTAGCGGCGATCTTAATTGCTGTAGTTGGCTGGTTCATCGCTAATGTAGTACGGCGGATTGTCACGAATTTACTGGCGACAACTGGTATCGACCATTTAGGTAGTCGGTTGGGATTATCTACGACTGCGGGGGTGCAACCTCTATCGAGTATTCTCGGCACAATTGTCTATGTTTTGATTTTGATTCCTGTGGCGATCGCAACGCTGAATGCTTTGCGAATTGATGCGATATCAGTGCCGGCGATCGCCATGCTGCAACAGATTCTCAATGCTCTACCTGCCATCTTTACAGCCGTGGCAATTTGGATTGTGGCCTATTTCGTGGGGCGGTTTGTCGCGGATTTGGTTACAAGTATCCTCACCAATTTAGGCTTTAATAACATTTTCACTCTTTTGGGTCTGACAACACCCAGCAGACGAATCATAATTTCAACACAACCAACAGTTGAACCGACTCCAACCCGCACGCCATCGGAAATTGCAGGCATTGTTGCTTTAGTGGGTATCATGCTGTTTGCAACGGTGGCGGCGGTGAATATCCTGAATATTCCAGCCCTGACAGCATTAGTGTCTGGTATTGTAATCATATTCGGGCGGATTTTGGCGGGATTGGTGATCTTTGCCATTGGCTTATTCCTCGCAAATCTGGCTTTTAACATCATTACCAGTTCCGGCGAACGTCAGGCACAGATATTGGGTCAGGTGGCGCGGATTGCGATCATTGCCTTAGTCTCTGCAATGGCACTGCAACAGATTGGAGTTGCCAGTGATATTGTAAATTTAGCCTTTGGACTTTTATTAGGTGCGATCGCAGTTGCTATTGCCCTAGCTTTTGGTCTTGGGGGGCGAGATATTGCACGAGAGCAAGTTCAAGAATGGCTAAACTCTTTCAAAGGTAGAAACTAAAAGTTGATGAAGGCGCAATTTCGTTTGTAAAGAAAGGAAAGTGCAGCCCTAAGCATCAATAGTGGAGAAAATCTATCGGCAATTGTGCCTAAAAGGTTGAAAGTTAGAGCTTAGAAGCTCGGAGTTTGAGTATAGAACTTGACATTTCGAGTTCAGAAGCTCAAGTTCCGAGTTCAGAGGTCGAAGTTCCGAGTTCAGAGGTCGAAGTTCCGAGTTCAGAGGTCGAAGTTCCGAGTTCAGAGGTCGAAGTTCCGAGT
>NZ_JBALBY010000062.1:0-23992 GCF_036919575.1 Nostoc sp.
AAAATAACTTACTTTCATAGTTGGAAGCATAATGTTGCCGCAGTTAATTGGAAGCATAAGCAAGCCATTCCGGCAATATTATCGTTCCACCGACAAGATAAGCATTTGAAGCTATCTTGCCCCTGGTGTCAGCTACGCTATATCTGCCCCTACTACAAAAAGGAAGCTACTTAAGCAACAAAAAGGTAAATGTATGGGATGTGGTTTAAATTTTATTGAAGGTGATTTATTGGAGATTGACCACATAAAACCCCTGAGTTGTGGAGGTAAAAAGGAATGGAACAATCTTCAATTACTGCACCGTCATTGCCACGATGTCAAAACTGCCACTGATGGTAGTCAGAAGTCCCTCCGTGACAATAGGGAAACACATTGAGTAGCCGTGTGAAGGGACAACTTTCATGCACGGTTTCGGATGGGAGGGGTGGAACAGTAATGTTCCCCTCGACCCTATCAAAGCAGCAAGTTTCGCAATAGGAATGGTTTCCAAGAAGTTGTAATGTAGCTGCTACCTGTTATTGATCCAGTAGTTCTACTGATTTCTGTGTTTCTAACAATAAATCATTGGTTTTTATTTTTAAGGAAAGCATAATAAATATATACTTATCTACCCTCTGGGTGTACTACTGGTAAATTTATAGTGATGCAAATTGCTTTATTACACACCAAGCTGCAAAAATTAGCAATTTGGAAAATACATGCTGACAAGTTAGTTTGTGACTTACCTTTTACCACAGTGGTAGGACACCTAGAGTTATGCTGTTGCCTAAGTTTAGATTATGCTAGGCTCCGCGTTAACGGTGTCTCTCTGTTAGAGAAGCTATCTTGGAAGAAGCGAATAGCACGCGGATACAATACGCTATGTGCGTGCTACGGTCAGGTTAATGCTAACGTACTTAGTGGACTTAGAGTATGATAACACTTGGTTCGTTGGTACGTTCCCGAAATAACAGCTTGGGCATAGGGAAGGTCATTGATATATCTGATACCCAGTCCAGTGTTGAATATTTTTACTCAGTTGGGCAACGCATAGAAAAAAGCTTACCCTTAAGTTCCCTGTATCAGTTTAAACTGGAGCGTCAAACTCGATGCTGTATTTACCTGGAGAGCCAAGAAGCATGGATTAACGGCAGAATTTACGAATGGGATGAGGAAGCTCATAAGTATCGCATTGACTTACCTGATAAAAAAACGATCGCAGTCAACGAACAACAAGTATACGTGCGTTGCAGTTTACCTCTAGCAGACCCCATCGAAACTCTGGCAATGAAGGGGCAAGAAACGCCCTATTTCCACGATAGACGCTTTGCTTTTGTTAAATGCTTAATTTTACAACGTGCTGTCAGTCGGGGAATGACGGGATTAATTTCCGCTAATATTAAGCTTTATTCACATCAAGTTGAAGTTGTCCGTCGTGTACTCGAAGACCCGATTCAACGATATTTATTAGCGGATGAAGTTGGACTGGGAAAAACCATCGAAGCTGGTGCTATTCTTCGTCAATATTTATTAGATGAACCTTCTGGACGTGCGGTAGTGCTAGTTCCGCAATATTTACTGGAACAATGGCAGCAGGAATTAGAAAATAAGTTTTATATCTCGCACTTTCTCAAGCGGGTAGCAGTGCTTGCGATTGAGGATATTCACAAAATCAACCCAAAAGCGAATATTGGCTTGCTAATTTTAGATGAAGCACACCACATTGCGGCAATGGCAACCTCTAACGATGCAGCAGTGCACCAGCGTTTTGAGACTTGCAAAAATATTGCTCATAAAAGCGATCGCCTGCTTCTACTCTCGGCTACCCCGGTTCTCAACCACGAGCAAGATTTTCTCGCCATGCTGCATCTACTCGATCCTGCAACCTATCAACTTGATGACTTAGCAGGTTTTCGTGATCGGGTAGTAAAACGCCAAGATATTGGTCGAATTCTCCTGTCATTTAAAGAAGGCGCAAACCCCTTTGTCCTGAAAACTAATCTCAAACAACTCCGCAACCTGTTTGCTGAAGATAACTATTTACTTGAATTGGCAGACAATCTAGAAAATAGTTTACAAGCAAAAGCTGGCGATATAGTTGAAATTGTCAGGGCAATTCGTATCCATATTAGCGATACCTACAGACTTCACAGAAGGATGCTTCGCAATCGTCGCGCTTCTGTAGAAGATGTAATCTTTGACCGTAATATTACACTGAGAACCGAGTACGATTTAGATGAGCGATCGCCTGACATCCATGAACTAATTGAAGAGTGGCGTGATGTAGCTCCTGATGACAAACAATATCACCACATTTTTCTATTGTTCTTCCGTGCTTCTGGTACTTGGCTGGGTATTTTAAAACAGGTAATTCAAGCACGTTTAAGTAGTGAGACAGCGCTGCGGGAGGGTTTCCCTCCGCAGGCGACTGCGAACCCGAAGGGTATATCCACTGCGGAATTAATTCAGGAGTTTGGCGCTGATAGTGTTCGCATCCTGACTGAAACTCCTAAATTTGCTGGGGAAGCAGAGATTTTGCAAAGCCTACTGCAAATTATAGAACAACCTTCAGAGGATGGCGATCGCCTTGAATTACTCAAGACAGTTATCCTCTATCAACTCTGCGAACCTTTAAAATTACAATCCTTGAAATTCAACCTCCCTAAATTGCTTGCAGAGGTTCAACAACGACTAAAAAGACCGATACCGGGAGACAGTCTGCCCAAAATTGTTATATTTACGAGCTTTGTGCAAACTTGCGCCGAAATTGTCCGTTACTTGAGCGATCGTTTTGGTAACGGGACTGTTGTCAGCCATCAAGTTGGACAAACTCCCTCTCAAGTAGAGGAGAACTTAAACCGATTTAAAAAAGATCCCAAATGCTTTATTTTAGTTTGCGACTCCTCCGGCGAAGAAGGTCGTAACTTACAATTTACCAACTACATGATATGTTTTGACTTGCCTTGGTCGCCAAATCGCCTAGAACAAAGAATTGGTAGGATAGACCGGATTGGTCGTCTATTGAAAGTTGAGTTTACAGTATTTGCTGGCGTAGACTTACCCGATAGTCTCCATGATGCATGGTATCGCTTATTAAAAGAAGGGTTTAATATCTTTAGACAATCTATTGCTAGTCTCCAATTTTATGTAGATGAAAAATTACCTGTATTAGCAGAAATATTGTTTAAATCTGGTGCAAATGGACTATTAGAAAGTATAGAAGTAATTCAAAAAGAAATTGAGCAGGAACAAGTCAAAATTAGCGAACAGAACGCCCTAGATGAAATTGATGCTCTGGATGAGAACGCTACCCAATATTTTCAAGCTTTAGACGATTATGATGCCCGTCATCAGGAAATCCAGCAAGTAACTGAAGATTGGATTTCTGATGCGTTGAGATTTCAACCAATCACTAATCCTAATTTATCGGCACTTAAGCGTTATAAACCTACCGGAAATACATTAATTCCAGCAAATGATTTGAGCAGCAATTTTGCAGGGGTTTTGGAAGAATTTGGGACTTTTAACCGTAGTATAGCAAATCAACAGCCTGGGGTGAAACTCTACCGCATTGGTGAAAAATTTGTAGACGCACTATCATCTTATATTCATTGGGACGATCGGGGTCAAGCTTTTGCTATGTGGCGAGTTGAAGAAACTTGGGATTCTGGGGAAGGTGAAGAGTGGTATGGTTTCCGATTTAATTACGTTATTGAAACAAATTTAACGAATTCCACAGGAAATACCACAAAAGATAAAACTTTGCAAAGACGCGTAGATGGGTTATTCGCTCCAATTGTAGAAAGTGTATTTATTGATGCACGATATGAACCAATGTGTGCTGTTGAAGATGAAACACTATTAAATATCTTGCAACGTCCTTATAAAGGCAAAGGGAGTAAATGCCGAGATTACAACTTAGCCAAAAGTCGTTTATCTATTCTTGATAATTTTATTGAGTCTAGCAGGTGGCAAGAATTTTGCTATCAGGCGCGTGACACATCTTTAGAATTACTCAGTCAGCGTCCCGAATTTATTTCATTATGTGAAAATAGCGCCATCCGTGCTGAACAAAAGTTAGGTAAGAGACTAGACCAATTGCGCTTGCGTCTCAACCGACTTACTAACCAAGAGTGTATTTCTAATAAGGTACTGGAGCAAGAACTCAATAACGAAACGGCATTAAGCCAAGTAATTATCGAAGGAATTTGTCATCCTAGCATTCGTCTTGATTCTGTTGGTTTTATTATCGTTTCTGGGCGACCTCCAGCTAAATCTGAGGAGGATGATTTATGATTGACTCATTCTCAGAACTTCGGGAAATTCTCAAAACAGGTAAAATTCCTGAAGATATTAGCCATGTTTCAGAACCTTGTCATCGGCGCTTGTTGGATGCGCTGCGAAACTCGCCTGGGTCTGGGGATATTGTTAGTCTGGTGCGTCATGTGTTGCGGCGCGAGGATACAAAACAGGGTGGAAGTTCTCCAATTTATCTCCAAATACCTCGGAAACCGCCTTTTCTCGATAGCAGTATTTGGGAGGAGGCTAGCATAACCGTATGGGGTGAAGATAAAGAACACTATCTCATCAGCGCCCGTCCTTGGCAACCGGAATGGCTTAACCTTGCTGACGAATATCCGCCAGATGCACCCTTATTTAATGAAAAACCTCGACGGAATTATGAACCAGTTTCCGGCGACCCGTTTTTGCAATTAATGAAGTTAGATAAATACAGCAATATCGGACAACGTGAAGCAATTCGTGCAGTTTTGACTGCTCCTGATAGTTCAACTTTAATCATTAACTTACCTACGGGTGCGGGAAAAAGCCTTTGCGCTCAACTACCTGCATTGCTCAACTCCAGAAACAATAATGGTGTCAGCGTGGTAGTTGTTCCGACTACAGCATTGGCTATTGACCAACAACGGGCATTAAAACCTTTTGTACACCATGCCACAGCTTATTATAGCGATGATTCTGTAGAGGGTAAAGAAAGAAGAGAAGGGATACGCGATCGCATTCGCGCCGGAACCCAAAGGATAATTTTTACCTCTCCTGAAAGTTTAATGGATTCTCTGGCACCTGCTCTGTATGAAGCAGCCAAGCGTGGAATATTAAGGTATTTTATTATCGATGAAGCGCACATGGTAGAGCAATGGGGTGATGATTTTCGTCCCGCATTTCAAGAAATTCCTGGTTTGCGAAGAGATTTATTGCGTCTTAATTCTTTCACAACTTTATTGCTAACAGCAACTTTAACAGAATCTTGTTTAGATACCCTCGAAACATTATTTGGGAAAGATTTACAAGTTATATCTGCTGTACAGTTGCGACCAGAGCCTGCTTATTGGTTTAAGCGATGTGAGAGTGAAGAAGTTAGAAAACAAAGGCTACTTGAGGTAGTCTATCATCTTCCCCGTCCGTTAATTATTTACGGAACTAAAGTTAAAGATGTCGAGGATTGGAAACGAGAATTAACCCGCGCTGGATTTAAAAGATGTGACCTGATGACAGGTAAATCTACTCCTCAGCAACGGGAGCAACTAATTGAAAAATGGCGGGAAGGAAAGATTGATATAGTTGTTGCTACTTCTGCCTTTGGATTAGGTATTGACCAATCAGATGTCAGGGCAGTAATTCACGTTTGTATTCCCGAAACCATTGACCGTTTCTATCAAGAAGTTGGACGGGGAGGAAGGGATGGAAAAGCATGTATGTCGCTAACATTATATACAACTGAGGACTTCGGAATTGCTCGTGGTTTAAACGAAAAATCGACAATTACTATCGAGAGAGGATTGCAGCGTTGGCAAAGTATGTTTGCGAAAAAACAAGCCCTAAAAGACGGTAAATATCGCGTGCCTATTAATAATCCTCCCTCTTTACTAGAAACAGATATTGATATGCGAAGTGACCAAAACAGGGCTTGGAATATCCGCACTTTAACGTTGATGAACCGAGCAAATCTAATTGAAATCGACTCAGAAGAACCTCCGCAGAAAAAAAACTCTGAATCAGAATCTGAACAAGCTTGGGAAGATTATAGAAATTCTCGCAGCATTCGTATCCGCAATGAATGCCATTTAGAAAAATTTATTTGGGAATCTGAAGTTGAACCAGTACGCCAGGAACGTCAAAACTGGAGTTATAAAAATCTGCAACTAATGAAAGAGGCTTTAAAAGCTAAACGTTGTATTTCAGAAATATTTGTGGAAGCGTATAGCATCCCCTCACGTCACACTCCAGAAACCAGAAATTCTGTGATAGTTTCTCGTGCTTGTGGAGGTTGTCCTGTTTGTAGAAAAAATGGAGTCACACCTTTTCCGGGAATAATGCCTGCTTCTAGACCTGTATGGCAAAAACCTAATTTTATTCCAGGTCAAGAAATGCAAAGGGTGCTTGCAGGTGAAAAAATTCTGCTTATTTTTTATGATTCACTGGAACAATTAAATAAGTTGTCAAGAGGTCGAAAATTGTTTAAGTGGTTAATAGAACAGGGTATGAGGAATATTGTAATTTCTCCAGAATATAATCATTTTTTGAAAGAAAGTAGTAGAATACATAACTCATTTATTTTTATATTTGATAGTTACGAACCTGTGCTAATGCCACGAATACCCACTCTGATTTTTCATCCTCCAGGAACACCTCTACCTGCAAAATATTTATCTAATTACAGTACATCAAGCACAACGCGCATCATTTTACTTCCTATAAATACACCAGACCCAGAGAGAGAAGACCGACTATTAATTAATATTTTTTCAGGCAGATATTTTAAATTTGATGTATTGTGTACCGAGGTTAGTATATGAGTGTTTTAAAAACAGGTTTGGCTCATCCCAGTAGAATGCGGGGAATATTTAGATATTTACTTCATGCTCAAGGACAAAGGGAAAATAGAGACGTATTAGAAAGAATATTATCTCCTGATAAATTAGTTGAACATTTACCAGAAAATAAGGAGATATTAAAAGGGAAAAAAACATTACGTCCTATGTTCACTGATACGCTGAACAAAAGTATTGAGTGTGGGCTTTTAGTTAAAGAAGATAAAGAAATTGCAATTAATTCAAACTTACCAGAGGATGCAAGAAATCCTAAACTAGGTGACAAACTATTACCTGATACTCTAAGTTATTTATTTTTTACCTGTGATAACCAATATGAAGAAGACTTTGGTCGAGTGTGTGCTTGGTATTTAGCACAAGATATTTATGATGCACCTGGAAATGGAAAAGAAGTAGAAAATCTGGTTAGCGAACAAAAAGTAGGCGATTTTTTAAAAATGTCAAGTGAGCGTCTTTTTGTTCAAATGGATGACTGGATGCGCTATCTGGGTTTTGCATGGGGTCATACTTTGGGAGGAAAAACAGTAACAGTTCCCGACCCGACAGCTTATATTAAACGAAATCTCAAGCTTTTGTTTAATGGGGAACAAGAAATTACAATCCAAGACTTTATTAACAGATTAGCCAAACAATGTCCTTTATTTGAAACCGGAAAGTTTCGAGAAGAGGTAGAAGCACAAATTAGCACACGCGAAACTAATTTTCTTTCTACAAGTACAGCTTTTGCCTTATTTCGACTTCACGATGAGGATGAGATTCAGCTTGATAGACAATCTGATTCAGCCTTTATGATTTTACCAAAAGTCAATAACCAAGTTGATAATGATGGGCGAATTTCTCACATTATTTGGAAAGGAGAAAAATCATGACTTTTCAAAAGTTTGTCTGTTGGAAGCTGGATATGATTCGTCAGGTGATGAATGTGGAAGCAACCCAAACTGCAAATCATTTGTTTCTAGCTACACATCATCCGATTGCAATGTATCGTCAGGACTCTATTAAGGCGTTATCACAAAAAGAATATGATGAAGCACAGTTTCTCAAAGATTTTTTAGGTGAAAACGATTTTGCCTTTGTACCTGTTTTGGGTGAGACGGGTACTGGAAAATCTCACTTGATTCGTTGGTTACAAGCTAATATAAAATCAACCAATAAACGGAAGGTGCTGCTAATTCCCAGAATTAGGACAAATTTAAAAGATATAATTGAAAAGATTTTAAATGTTGCAGAATTTGAGGTAGATAAATTAGATGAGTATCGGAAACGTTTAAATCAATCGAGCCGTACTTTCACAGATATGGCTGCAAGAGAACAATTATTAAATAATTTAGCTTTGCAAGTTGGCATTAACGGACAACATACACGGGCTAAACTTGCTGATAAAGAGACTCAGGACTATCTGATAAAATATTTACCTGCTTTGCTATATGATGATTTTTTTCGAGGATTTTTATTAAGAGATAGAGAAATTATTCATCGGTTGGTAATTCATACATTGGGATATCAAGATACTATTGAAGATATTAACGAACGCCGCGAGTTTTCTATCGAAGATTTGCAACTTAATATTTTATACATTCAAAAAGCTGGAGAAAAGGCACGAGAATTTTATAGTTTATTAATAAATGATGAGGATATACAAAAGCAAACTGTAATTTGGTTAAACTCTCATTTAGATGAAGCCATCACCCAAGTTTTAAATTTCGGGCGAGAAGACTTGCAGCAATTAATGCGCGAAGTTCGTGAGACATTAGCAGAAAAAAATATTGAATTAGTACTTTTAATTGAAGATTTTGCTAAATTGCAAGGTATTGATAGAGAAGTATTGGAAGCAGTTTTAGCAAGACCTCAGCAAGCTGAAAATAAGCCATTATGTGCTATGCGTACAGCCTTAGCTTGTACTACAGGTTATTTTGAAAATTTGATTGATACAGTGCAACAGCGCGTTACCTTCAGCGTCAATCTTAATATTGATACAGTTGGTGAGCAATCTTTAATTACTCAGGATGATATTCAAGTATTTGTTGCTAGATATCTGAATGCTGTTCGCTTAAAGGAACAAGATATTGAAAACTGGGCTAATTCTCAAAATAGAGATGAAATAGAAAGTGCTTGTAGCGAATGCGAACATTCCCAAGCTTGTCATACAGGATTTGGTCATGTTCAGGGAATGGGTCTTTATCCTTTCAATTCTAAAGCTTTAGAACAGATGTTTAGTAGAGTAAATCCAGATGAATTTAACCCCAGAATTTTGATTAGAGATGTGTTGAAATACACTTTAGAAAATTCTATTGATGATATTGAAAATGGGCGTTTCCCTTCAGTTGCTTTAGGAAAACACTTTGGTAACATGAGATTGAGTGCTGAAGTTAGGTTAAATATCCAAGCTAAAGACGCGCAAAATATCAAGCGTCGTGAGGTGTTTTTAGACCTGTGGGATGATAGTAATGAGCTTTGCAATTTGTCGCCAGAAGTTCATACTGCTTTTAATTTACCTCTGCTTGATGTCAAGACTAAACCGAGACAAATTCAGCAGGTTACACCCCAAACTCGTCAAGTAACACTAGATCCTTCAGGGGAATATAAGATTGATACTTTAGTCCAAGAGATTCCAGAAATGCTGATAAAAAAGCTGGAAATTCTCGACAGTTGGAACAATCAAGAAATTTTACCAGATGCGATCGCTAAAGATATCCGTGAGTTGCTTTTCCCCGCTATCATCGAAAAAATTGAATGGGATACTGAAATGCTGCTGAAAGGTAGTTTCTTCGGTACTGGTGGTAAGTTGGTTCAGCAGCGAAATCTCATTTTCTATAACCCTAAAGTCAAGAGAGGGACTTATTCTGGGGTTATTTTATCGCTTCCCCTCAACCCAGATGATGATAAGGAATTTACAGAAACCGCATACGTATTTCAAGGTATATTAAAATACAATCAATATAAGCACTGGAAGTTTGAAAATGGCGATCGCTATTTTCGGATGTACGCAAAGTATCTAGAACGTTGGAGTCAGTACGTCGTCGAAAAAATTCGCCTTTATCCCCGCGAATCTGGTGAACCTTGGAACCCCGTACCTGCTGCGGTGGAATTACTAGCGATTAGCGCCACGATGGCAGGGTATCCTACTAATACGCTCGAAAATTTGATTAATTCTTTGTTTATCGACTTAGATAAAAACGATGATACAACTCGTGCATCTAGTTGGAAAAAGCTGTTTGATACCTTTAGTCTCAAGAGAAACCGAGAAGCATTATTAGATATTGTTAAAAGTCGCATTGCTTGTACAAAAGGTAGTAATTCAACGTTTCAAATTATTGATGCAATTCAAATTATTGAACCTCTAGAAAAAGTGCGTAAATCTTGGCAACCTCAAGAGCAAATTCCTGAAGATGTCCGCGATAAGTTTCCAGAGTTGCAAAAAGTACGTCAACAAGTCGATGAACTGCTAGAGAAAGCTATTCAAGAAGAGTACGAACGACAGTTAGATATCTATCAGCGTCTAATATCCGAATTGGGAGAAGATGTTAAGAAAAAGGATGTTGTTAATGCTCTCAACGCTGCAATGGAAGCAGCAGAAGATGCAGGCGTATTTCGTGCTAAAAAAGACTTAATGATAACTGTGTTAGAACAATTTAGGCGCACATCAATTAATCCTTACAGAGATACAATGAAGCGCCTACAAACTCAGAAAGAAAACTCAGAAACTAATATGGGTAAATTACTTCAGTATTTGAGTGAAGATTATCAAACAGTCATTACTGATTCTTCAGATTTTCTTAAGAACACAAATAATTTTCTGGATGCTTCGATTCTTGAAGCAAAAAGTCGTATTGCAGAATTAGAAAAATCTGATGCTGCAACAGTAGAATCTAGTTATCAAGAAATTTGTGAGGGGTTAGCTAACTTACGGAATCTCATGAATGAAATTAAAGGGGACACAAAATGCTCTTAGAAAAATCACAGGAACTAGTCGATTTATCTCAACGTAAAAAATCTCTGCAAAGTTTTGCAGCTAATCTTCAAATTATTCAAGATAGAAAAAATAAAGTCAATGATACAATTGCTGCTATTCAGCCGCTAGCGGAAGCATTACAAGCTTTTCGACAAAGAGGTATGATAGATATCGATTTGGCTAATAAAACAGATAAAATATTGAATTTGATTCTCAATATAGAGGAGAATTTAAGTAATAATGAATGGATTTTTGATATTAACAATACTGAAATTAATAATTTAAAGTCCGATGCTGAAAGACTAAAAAATACGCTAGAACAGCAATTGAGTAAATATTGGCAAAGGTATCGCGATCAAAAAATGCCTAGCACTAACAATGAAATACTCAATTTGCTGGCTAAAGTAGAAGCTTTTAAACAAACAGTTCTACAAATTCAGGATATAGAGAAATATTTAAAAAACATCCGTTATCCTAAAAATAATGCTGATTTTGCAATATGTGAACTTAAAATAGAACAATTAAAATATTCTTGGAAGAGTCTCAAGTCTGATGATTTTCCAGAAGCTGTATCGCATTTCCTCCAAGCAGTATCTGAGCAAGGAGCGCCTTTAAATCTTTTAACTCCAGAAGTTCAAGATTGGATTAATCAACATGGTATTTCTGATTCTTTAAAAATTCGCTTGATTTAAAATAAAGTAAGGGCAGAGCAAGGGTGACTACCAACTGGGATAAAATAATTCGAGAATTTTTAGATAAGTTGGAACGCCAGGAAGTCCAACTTTTGACGTGGGGAATTATTGATGGGGGATTTTCTGAAGATGAAATTGCAGAACTTGCGGAAGATTTTCTAAATACTTGTGAGATTGAGGAGGATGTTTGGGATTTTTTAGATCAAATTATTGATCGCAAATTGTTATTTGAATTCAACCTCAGAGGCGATCGCCTTTTCCGCACCAGGATGGCGGAAGGGGTGAGATTATTTGCCCGTCTCCGCCAACTCTTTCCGAATAATAGTTGGCAAACATCTCCTACCTTAGTTGCTGATTATCGCTTACAAATCCGTCCGAGAATTTATCCAAAAAGGTATATTACACCTGAAACAGTAATTGAACAGCTAGAGGCAGATAAACTATTAACTCCAATACGAAAAAAAGCTGTTGCAGCTATACTAAATTCGCCATTGCGTGGTGAGGTTCAACTTGCAGATTTTCAGCTACGTGCTACAAGCCGGATGCTGCGGGATTTAAACAGCACGAAAAGTCGCGGGATGATTGTCTGTGCTGGGACAGGAACGGGGAAGACTTTATCTTTTTACTTACCAGCACTGGCGCATATTGCAGGGTTGTTGAAAAAGAATGAGTATTGGAGTAAAGGACTAGCAATTTATCCCCGTAACGAACTTCTCAAAGACCAGTTTTCTGAAACCTATCAAGAAGCACGTCGTCTTGATGCTGTCCTCAAGGCAGAAGGTAAGCGTAAAATTCTTATTGGTGCATTTTTTGGCTTAACTCCCAGAAGCGCAACTTTGGATCGGGTACAGGAGAAATGGGAAGCTGAAAGTGGTGGGTTTACTTGTCCTTACCTGCGGTGTCCCAGATGTGAGGGTGCGCTATCTTGGCGACGGGCTGATTTAGAAGCAGGTAAAGAACAACTTTCTTGTCTCAAGCTATCTTGCGGTGCTGTTATCCAAGAAGATGAAGTAATTTTAACACGCGATCGCATGACGAAAACTCCCCCAGACTTGGTTTTTACCAGCACAGAAATGCTTAATCGGTCTATGGGAGACTCCCGTTACGGTCATATATTCGGCATTGCAACTGCGAAAAAGCCTCAGATAGTTTTGCTTGATGAGGTACATACTTACACGGGTATTCACGGGGCACAGGTTGCTTACCTGTTGCGACGTTGGCAGAAAATAATTGCCACAAAAGTCCAATTTACGGGTCTTTCGGCAACATTAGAAAGTGCAGCAGAGTTTTTTAGCCAACTTATAGGCTTAAATCCTGGTTCTATCGAGGAAGTTTCCCCCGGCGAAAATCAAGTTGCGGAAGGCACGGAATATCAATTAGTTCTCAGAGGCGACCCCGTATCTGGAACGAGTTTACTGTCTACAACGATACTAACTTCGATGCTGCTACGGCGCATCCTTGATCCATCTGAAGACCCTCCCAGTCAAGGGTTCTATGGTTCCCGTGTTTTTGCTTTTACTGACGATTTAGATGTTACCAACCGCTTATTCCATAACCTTTTGGATGCCGAAGGATGCGACAGTTGGGGTCGTCCTCTGCGGGGAAGACAGCCATTTGCAGCATTGCGATCGCATAGTGCATCTGAGGGGAGCGAACGCTTGGTTGCTGGGCAATCTTGGCTTTTATGTGAAGAAATTGGTCATGGGTTGGAATTGCCTTTAAGTATTGGCCGCACTAGTTCCCAAGATACTGGAGTTACCCCAAATAGCGATGTAATTGTTGCTACTGCATCCCTGGAAGTGGGATTCAATGACCCAGAGGTTGGAGGTGTAATTCAGCACAAATCACCGCGAGATATGGCTTCATTTCTCCAAAGAAAAGGACGTGCTGGACGACGGCGAATTATGCGACCTTGGACAGTGGTGGTGCTTTCTGACTACGGACGCGATCGCATTGTCTATCAAGGCTATGATATGTTATTTAACCCAGTTTTAGAAAAGCGATCGCTCCCCATCCAAAACCGCTATGTTATTCGCACATCTGCGGTTTTCGCTTTTATGGATTGGGTGGGACACCAGTTAGCAGCAATCAAAGGAAGTGTTTGGTATGATTTTGCCAGCCCATCTGAATACGCAAAAAAACGCCAGCAATTAGAAATAGAACTAATTGAAAAGATTCTCGAAACAGAAACAGGACAACTCGAATTGGCAGCATATCTGCAATCAGCCTTGAATTTGAGCAAAGATGAGGTCGAAGCTATTCTCTGGGAAGCCCCAAGGTCATTGATGATGGTGGTACTTCCCACTTTGCTGCGGCGTTTAAAGTCTAATTGGTATCGCTTTTCAGTACATCTAAATGAATCAAACCAAGATTATCAAACCAACGACCCCTTACCCGATTTCGTTCCCCCCAGTTTATTTAGCGACTTGCTCTTACCAGAAGTAAAGATTACGACACCTCCCCAATTGCGTAATAGCCAGCCAGATATTAACCTCATGCCCATTATTCAAGCACTGAAAACCTTTACACCAGGCAGGGCTAGTCGTCGCTTTGGAGTCCAACACATCCATGCAACTCACTGGATTGCTCCCCCGAATTGGCAAGAAAGAGAACAAAGTTTACCAATAGAAGACTACTGTACTGAATTTGAAGAAGCCGGAATTTTTCAACTTTGGCAAAATGGAGAAATTGTAGATATTCGCTGCATTCGTCCTTGGGCAATCAATCTTACACAAGTTCCTGCCAGCATTTCCGTTCGTTCTAATGCCCAATTAGAATGGTGCAGTCAAATAATTCCTCCCGACTCCGGTATTAAACTCGAATTACCCCAAGGTTCCTCGTGGTGCAAAATTATTACAGAAGTTTGCTGCTTTACCCACATCCAACAATCGCCTCTTGAAGTGCGGCGGTTTGCGATCGCCTCCCATGCTAACATCCGTTTTCAAAAAGGTGACGAACTCGATACGACAATTCGCTTCACCCAAAGACAAGATGGTAGTCCAGCAGCTGTAGGATTTGCCCAATCTGTTGATGGTCTAGTATTTCGCTTTTGTATTCCGCCTAATTTCAGCATCAGTCCCAGCGATTCTAATCCAGAGAAGATTTGGGCGTTTCGCACGGCATATTTCCGATATCGGGTATTGACAGATACCAGATTGTGTGAATTAACAAATGTCTTTCAACGAGAGTGGCTTTATCAAATATATATATCGATGCTTACCGCCCGCGCCTTGGCAGACCAAATCTCCCTACCTGAAGCTTTTGAGGCGCTTTTGGGTGAAAATATGGGTCAAGAAATGGCAAGGGTTCTGGACAATATCTTTCAAAGCTTGAACGTCGAAGAAACTCTACTGGAAGAAGGGGAATCTGCACCGGAACAAATTCAGGGACGGCAGAGGGTACATGATAGGTTGCTGGCACTTGCCAACGCAGACATCATCCAAACTATATTAAATGACCTTGCACCGATTCTCTGGTCAGAACCTGATGAAGAGTGGCACTCTTGGGCAGCATTACGTTTTAAAGCGACCTTGGGAGGGGCGCTGCTGGATGCTTGCGGGCAATTGTGCCCCCACTTTGATTTGGGCGACCTGATTTTAGATATTGATCCTGGCCCGCGTCCACTAGATGCACCTGCTATTTCAGAGGGGGTGGAGGAAATCTGGATAACTGAGTCTACCATTGGTGGCGGCGGGGTGATTGAGGAAATCTTACGGCGTTATGCTGCTGATCCGGCGAATTTTTTCCGATTGGCGGGGAGTGCGTTGTCACCTGCGGATTTTGAGATTGTGGATTCGGAACTGACGCGGTTATTGGAGTTAACCCAAACCAGTGCAGATGTTGCCGATGCAATGGCTGATGTGCGGTTAGCCGAAGGACATGGTGAATTAAAACAAGCAAGCGATCGCCTCCGTAAAGTCCTGTCTTCTCAAGGTATTTTGGTAACGCATCCGGTGATGACTGCAATAAACGCACGGGTTTTGCGTCCTGGAAGTACCCCGGAAACCGATAAACTACTGCTGGATTTGATTCGTTTGTGGCATCAAGAAGAAGCGCGTTTAGGTATTGAAATTGATGCGCGGGTGTTTGCCTATGTCGCCAGCAACGATGACCAGTTGGATCAGGCATTGTTGCATCTTGGTTTAGTGCAGCCTAATCCCTATTGGCGGTTTCAAGTGATTTATGGGCTGTTGTGGGCGAGGGGAAATATTATTCGTTCTCGCGCCTTATCTTCCTATAATCCTTTTGTTGTGATTGCCGATGCTGATAGAGAAATTTTACTGGATGTTTTGCAAGTGGGCGATCGTACAGTTTGGCTGAATGAACCCAACTGGCGAGAACAGGTGGAGGAAGCGTTTAAGCAAGGTGCATCGGTTTCGCTGATAGCGCCTCCTGATGCGAGAGGAGATTTAAAGTCAGCTATTTTGAGTTTGGCAGTGGAACCGATGGAACTTGGGTTTTTGCAGGTTTATCCATTGGTGGAGGGGGTGCAGAGGTATCCGCGAGGGTTTGGGGTGAGGCTACGAGTCAGGGAGCTAGTGCAGTAAAGTTAACATTTTTTAAACAAAAGTTTAAAAATATCTTGATTTTGGGGTATATTTAAAACAAGTGTTTAAAAGTTAAACTAAAATTTAAACAAAATATAGCTGTATTTCGATGGAGTATAAAACTTTTTATGGCTAGTGGATTTACTAGACAAGAAACCATCGCTCTGACTGGCATAAGCTCTGGCAGACTAAGCTATTTAGACAGAACGGAGTTGGTAGTGCCAGAAAAGTTTGGTAATCCTCAGCACCCTAAAGTCGTTTATAAGTGGCAGCAAATTCTAGAAATAAAAACTATTGAAAGTTTAAGACAGAAGCTTTCATTACAAGAAATTAGAAAAGTTTTATATTTTTTAAAATTCAGAGATTATGAATATTCTTTTTTTAAGCATCGTCTTGTTTTTGTTAATTCACAACTTTATTTAATTGAAGATATGCAAGACTTCGGTTTGATGATTTTAGAAACATCTGGAAAAAATCAGGGGCAAGTTGTAATTCATGAAATTGGAGAAATAGGAGATGTGATTACAGAATTAGCAATAGAAGCAGAGAAACATCATGTTTTAGATTTTGATAAACGGACAGGAATAGTTTTGAAGGGGTAAGAGAAATACAGACAAGAATCACAAGGAGAAACCAGTAATGAGTTCTAATATAGCTGTAAATGAAATATACCAGCGAGTAATGGAGCATACTGGCTTCTATCATGATGGTGTGCCAACTACAGGAGTTACAGAAGCGGAAGATATTCGCAATAACAATGAATATTTATATAAGTGCATTAAATATAGTGCTGTAATTAATCCTGAGCAAATTAACGCTACAGCAATCTATGAATTATCTGGTTCACCTTGTATTTATTTCACTCAATTAAATGAACCTAACCCTAGAGAGTTAGCTAAACTACATAAACTGTCTTGGAATCATGGTTCAGCCCCAATGCTGTGGGTAATTACACCTGAGCAGGTATTACTTTATAACTGTTATTCTCAACCCACAAAACAAGATGAAAATGATCCAAACCGACATTTAATCGAGAGCTTTGAAACTACTGAAAGTGACTTGAACCGCATGAATCAATTCGCTAGTCGTCTGCAAATTGAATCAGGTGAGTTTTGGCAAAAGGTAGAAGCAAAGCAAATTGATCGTCAGCAAAGAGTAGATTCAGTTCTTGTAAAAGATTTGAATCAGGCTGAAGAGAAATTAACAAAAGAAAAAAAATTAGAGCGTCAATTTGCTCACGCTCTTTTAATACGTTCTGTTTTTGTTGCTTATCTGCAAGATAGAGATATCTTAAATCAAGAATTTTTCTCTAGCCGCTTTGGAGTAGATTCATTTAATGAACTCCTAAATGATAAACTAGCTACTTATGAGTTATTTGAGTGGTTGCAAACGATTTTTAATGGGGATTTATTTCCTGTTTCAATAAAAGAAAGAGATGCTGTAGCCAAAAAACATCTTGAAGTTGCACAAAGTTTAATAGGTGGTGTAGAAGAAATAGGAACAGGTCAACAACGTCTATGGCGAGCTTATGATTTCAAAGTTATACCCATAGAATTGATTAGTTCAATTTATGAAAGTTTTATTTATGCTACTGATTCAAAATCAGCAAAAGAAAATAGTACACATTATACACCTATAAATTTAGTTGATTTGGTACTTTCTGAAGTATTTAAAGAACTTGATGGCGATGCTAAAGTTCTAGATTTAGCTTGTGGTTCAGGTGTATTTTTAGTTGAATCTCTGCGGAGATTAGTTGTTAAACGCTGGACTAATGGAGAATCACAAACTCGCCATCTAATTCGTGAAACTCTTTACAATCAAATTTATGGTGTAGATATTAATCCAGAAGCAGTTCAGATTGCGGCTTTTAGTCTTTACCTTACTGCTTTGGAATTAGATTATGAATTAGAGCAACATCGTCAATTAGCAGATGATTTAAAATTTCAAAAGCTAATAGGTAATAATTTATTTGCCAGTGACGCATTTGATGAAACAGCAGAATTTAATCAAATAGAACAATTTACACATAAACAATTTAGTGCAATCGTTGGTAATCCACCTTGGACAAAACCTAAATCAAATAAATCAGCAGAACAATATTGTGAGCGTAAGCGTCCTGATTCAGGTTATCCAGACGGATATCCTACAGCTTATGGTACACCTCCAGACCAAGCATTTTTATGGCGTATTGGCGACTTTGCTAATAATAAAACTTGCATTGGTTTAATTTTGCATGGCAAGCCTTTTTTCAGTAATGACACAGCAGCTACAAAAGCAAAAGAATCTTTGTTGATGAGGTTTAAACCAAAAGTTATTGTTAATTTATCCAAACTGCGTAGAGAGCATATATTTCCTAATTCTGAAGCTCCAGCCATGATTTTAATAGCAGAAGGTAAATATTCAGAACAGAGAGATTCTTTTTACTTTGTATGTCCAGAACGTTCTATAGATTTTCGACGACATGGCATTGTTGAAATTGGAGCAGAGCATATTAAAAAACTTCCGGTTTTTAGTACAGCATTAGAATCAAATATGCTAAAAATTGCTACTTGGGGTAGTGCTAGAGATATGTGCCTGATCCAAAAATTAGCAGATTTTACAAACATTAAACAAATTGCAGGAAATCCACCTAAGAATGGATTTAACTATGGAAATAAGCAAGAAATCCCACAAGAATTGATGAATAAAAAATGTCTGCCTTCTAGCAAAATGCCCAGATATCAAATTGATGTAGATAAACTAGATTTCCCACCTGCAACAATGGAGTCTCCAAGGGATTCGCAAATTTATAAAGCTCCATTGGTTATAATCTCACTAAGTGTTGATGGAAATGATGCCTTTTCTGCTTTTAGTCAAGAAGATGTTGTTTACACACAAAGATATTCAGGTATTTCTTTTGCAAAAGATCAAGTCAGTTTAGCTCATTACTTGAATGGTGTTATCAATTCATCAATTATAAGTTACTTTTTATTCTTCACAGCTTCATCATGGGGTATTGAGCGTAATGAAATAAAAACACAAGACTTAGGAATACTTCCTGTTCCTAAGCCAAATGAAGAAAACGAAAGATTTATTACTCAAATTATTGAAATAGAAGGTAGATTGCGTGAATCTCCCAGCCAATCTGTTGAGAAAGATTTGAAGAAACAACTTGATGAAGCTGTATTTAATCTCTACGGTTTAGATGATAAAGAACGTATTTTAGTTGAAGATACTACGCAAATCACGATTGATTTGTATATGAATCGTGAGAAATCTACAGCATTAAGAAGACCTAAAACTGCTGATTTAGAAGCGTATTCTATACAATTGATGAGTGTTATTAAACCCTTTTTTCAGACACTTAACGAAAGAAGTATAGTTGCTGATATATTTAGTATTCCTAAAACACCATTACAGGTGGTTAAATTTAGCATAGTACCATATCCAGGTCGTGAGTCAGTTATACAAACTGTTCAAGCTGAAGATTTGGTAACTGTGCTGAAAAGCATTGCGGAACAACTACCGCCAAAACTGGCTGACCGCGTTTTCACCCGCCGTAATACCAGAATTTATAACGGCGAATACTTGTATATTATTAAACCTGCTCAACTGCGCTACTGGAGTCGTTCTGCTGGGTTGAATGATGCTGATACTGTTTTAGCTGAACATTTAAGGAATCGTTAAATTATGTTGCCATTGGATGATTCAGGTGCTGTTGGACAACCATCATTTATTCAGCGATATGACATTATTGCAACAGTCCTTGATCTCATTCAAGCAGCTTGGATTAAAGTATGTCAAAAACCAGAGATTAATACCCAAAGTGACGAAGATACTATTGCTGGAGCCTTACATAATGAGATGTGGGCTGAAAAGGAACGCCGGGGTATAAATGGGCCGCCAATAATTGATAATGAAGCAGCAACAAGACGTTCTGACAAGAGCTTTAAGCCAGATGGTTTTATTGATTTTAAAATGATTTATTCATGGGAACGTGAAGATTATTTTGGTATTGAGTGTAAGCGAGTCAGCAGTACAAAACCAGATAGAAATTTAGCAACAAAATATGTTTTAGAGGGTGTAAAAAGATTTGTTGTAGAAACTTACAGTATAGGTCATGACTATGCAGCCATGCTAGGTTTTGTGATTGATGGTAAGGTTATTGAGTGTATTGATTTGATTTGCGATCGCCTTAATAAATATAAAAATGAGATATCTTTGAAAGAAGATTGGGTTGACGAGCCAGGTTTTGGAACAACACAAAATATATATCGTACTCGTCATATTCAAGACGGTCAAAATGATTTAATGACGATTCTCCATTTATTTCTCGTAGTTAATTAGATTTTTATCCTTTGCATAGAATAATTTAAGCGTGGTATCATCACACTCCTCCACAACACTATAATCCACACCGTTATAATCATCGATTAATTGAGGCACAATAGAACCAAAGACACTGTGAACACACAATGACTACTCAATTGATGGTTCAACCCTCATCCTTAATATCATCTGGTATAAGGATGAGCGAATTCGGTGATATTTATCTTTTTAAATTTACCGATGAGCTACAGTCTCGCTTTGAAGAACTGTTGCAGAAGAAAAAAGCTGATGCGCTCACTCCTGAAGAAGAAGCTGAATATGTAGGCATTTCCGAACTTGAGCGAATATTTACCTTGATTAACGCTCAACTAGCAGCCAAAAGTAAATGGTGTCCGAACAAACTCGAAGACTTGTAAGAAAACGAGCTGAATATCTCTGCGAATACTGTCACTCTCCAGAATACTTGAGTCCAGACCGTTTTACCATTGATCATATCATGCCGCAGTCTTTGGGTGGCTCTGATGAACTCGATAATTTGGCATTAGCTTGTCATCGCTGTAATGAGCGTCACTATAATTTTACAGTAGGTACTGATCCCAAAACTCAAAAACAAGTCCCTCTATTTCATCCCCGTCAGCAAAAATGGTCTGAGCATTTTATTTGGACACAAGACGGGACAAAAATTGTCGGTACAACTCCTACAGGGAGAGCTACTAGCGATCGCTTTGACTTCAACGATCAACGTCGTGATGAGCCTTCCATTCAAGTTGCTCGTCGTTTTTGGGTAGAAGCGGGTTGGCATCCACCCCAGTCAGATCCACGTCAAGAATAAAATTAAATGCCTTCCCGCTATATTCACTCCCGCCTAAGTTCCCGCCAAATCCCTGACTTACTCCAAACAATCTTCGTCGCCGAACTTATCACCCCCAGCCAATGCGTGTGGCTTGTTTCCCCGTGGATATCTGACATTCCTGTTATCGATAACACCGCCAACACCTTCCTATGCTTAGAACCCTCATGGAGTCGTTCCCGCATTCGCCTCTCCCAAGTCCTCGCCACCCTAGCCGAACGGGGAACGACTGTACACATTGCTACCCGTCCCGACTCTCACAACCACAGATTTATTGAACAAATCAAAGGCAAAACTGATTATCAGGACGTTCCCGTGCGATTCCACATTACCGAAGAACTCCACGCAAAAGGTATCCTGGGAGATGGGTATTATCTTGCAGGTTCGATGAACTTCACCTACAACGGCATTACAGTCAATGAGGAAGTTGTAACTTATGAAACATCCTCAGAAGCGATCGCTGAACAACAGTTGATTTTTACTAACCGATGGGGAGGGGCGTAATACTAATTCGTAATTTAAAAAGTCGTCGTTGCTGAATCATGGAATTAAATTTTATGTATTGAAATCTAAAACTCCCTATTCTCTCTGCGCCTCTGCGTGTTAGCGAAGCGGGGCGTAGCCCGATAATTCTTCCGCATTTATGCAACGCCAATATGTGATATTCAAAAGAGATGACTAATGCTAGCAATGCAGATATCCGCCACTTCCTAGAGCAGTTTTTTGGCACTGACAACAAATTTGACTTGGGGCAGATTGAACGTGGCGAAGGAAAACAAGCCAAAATCCGTCCTTGGGTCGAGTTGTTGACCAAAGGCGAACCTCAGCCAACAATTCTTCCCTGCTGGCGTTCCGAGAGTGTAGATTGGTACGCCATCGCCCTTTCGGAACGCCAATTACGCCGTTTGAGTGAAGAATTAATGGCGTTTGTTGGCCCCACATATTCGACATTTCGCGGACAAAGAGCGCAACTAAACCCGCAAGACCCTATAGAATTAGCAGTTTACAAATTTACTGGAGGTGCTGCGGTCAAACTGTGCGGAGAGGCGACGGATGTTTGGGAAGCACTAGAACGGATGCGCCGGGTGAGTGAGAGACGGGTGAAACGGGTCGCAGATATTCCCCGTCCCACAGGTCGGGTACTGCGGGACTTTTATATGGCATTGCAAGCAGGCGATCGCATTGCTGCGGAAAACTCACTACAATACCTTGTAGACCAGCATCGCCTGGATGCGCTGAATCTGCTGTTTCTGCGCGTGCAACTCTTGGCGGAACTAGAGCAATGGAATGAGTTGCTTACCCTCCCGGAACTGGGCAATCTTTTGCAGGTTCGCCGACCCTTCGCCGTTACCCAAGCCTTACTTAGGGCAGTGTACCTCACTGAACTACAACATTTTGAGGACAATAACGCCCCAGGCAGTGCTGTAGCTTATTTCCAAGAAGTAGTTTTTCCCCGTTACAACAATCTTTTTGCTGTCCGTGCAGGTAGTAAAATCCCAGAAGTATTGAAATTATTTATGCTGCTGGCGGTGGGTGGAGAACCAACGAAACCTGCACTTCGGGACGAACTGCTGGCAATTGGGGAAGTTGAAGAAACTCACCGTAGCTATTTGCATCTCTTAGCTGCACTGCTAAAAGATGCTACCCCGGATAGCGAAGGCGACCCCCTGCAACAAGCCGAACAGCTATCCAAAAACGGAGACTTTGATCAAGCATTTTCATTGCTTTGTAATGCTCCGTCGTCGAAAGAGAAAGTTCGCTTGCTCCTTCAATGCGCCTACGAGTTGCAAACTTTGGCAGTGGAAAAAGCTGCATTGCAAGCCTTTGACGAGTTGACTGCTGACGAGCAAACAGCCTTGCTGAAGGTACGTTGGAACCAAGATTTTCTTACTCAACTGCGGGGAAGCCAGGAAGGTACAACAAAAGACACCCCAACAGCTTTATCTGTCCCAACGAATTGGCTGGAGTGGTTATCGCAACTTGACAAAAAGCCAAGCTGGGAACGAGCGTTATACACTGCACGCCAGGGTTCTGCCGAGTGGGATGTCACCACCTTGCTGATGCAACCACAGGCGGTGGCAGAATTTGACGAATTGTTAAGTAAAGTAGGCTCAACAGCTGAGTCTGTCCTGCACGATGCGCTTCCTTACTTGCTGGGATTTTTTCAGAAAGATGAGCAATTTCCCCGTGGCGAGTTCGAGAGCCTTTATTATTCATTGCTAGAACTGCTAGTCCTGAGTACAGAGGGTGGGGATATTGATTTGGTTTTGTTTAATGATTTAGCGATCGCTATTTTAACTTTGGGAGTTAATACAGCAAAATATACAGAGATTGTAGACTATGCTTTGGAGCTTTGGGACAGGTTCGCCTCACCCAAAAAAGTTGATTGGATGCTTGATTTAATTGATGTACTAATATCATATCCCTGCCCAGTCCTAGAAAAGCGCGAACAACTTCTATTTGCTACGGCTGAAACTCTACGCCGTTTTACAGAACGTATTGATGAAGTGCAAAGGGGAATCTTTCGCGCTTTGGTAAAAGATTTACACTTAGGAGAATCGTTTCCAGATTTGCTTGACGAACCAGCGAGTTTAGTCGAGCAAAATCTGGAAGTTGAGGTGAATATTTTCCAAAAACTCAAGAGTAAATCTGTTCTTATTTACACTCTCACAGAAACCGCAGCAATCAGAGTAAAAAGTATTTTAGAAGCAGCTTGTAACTGGAGTTTAGACTAAGCCATGCAAAATGACCCAGCAGGGCTGAGTTAATCAGAGACTTAGTAAAATTATCAATAATCTTGAGTATTAAACTGC